>JBALXS010000003.1:0-121124 GCA_036960485.1 Oceanospirillaceae bacterium | reverse complement strand
ATCTGTTAGGCTTTATAAGTATTCAAGTACTGCTTGCTTGTTTTTACAAGCTACCTACTATGCAATATATTAATGAGTCAAACGTTAGAATTTCGCACTTATTATAAACTATAAATTCTGCAGTTAACGCTTTATTCGCTGGCACTTTCACTATGGCATAGTATTTGCTTTTATTATTTTTACCTTAAACTTAATACATGCATGCGCGAAGGAGATTGATCACGATTATTTAAAAACAACAAGCTCTCAAAAAAAAGATAAATTGTTTATTTTTAATAACTTATAAAACAGTAACATCAAAAAAATAACTTTTATGGTAATTATTAATATAAACAATTTTCCATTAGCTAATTAAACTTAAGGGGTTTTCATTCGCCTGAAATTCTTAAGCATGATGTTAGATGATTTTAATTTATTGATACTTTTTTAAAATTAAAAGTGGCCTCTATTAACCTTTAATTAAACAGTTTTAATTAAATTATTAATAAAACCCACATCTTTATTGTGCTTTAAAGGGCCTAAAAACCATTTATTAATTTTTTTAGCGGTAACTTTTTATATTTAAAATAAATAGTACAATTTTTGTAAGGATTTTTTATTTTTCAATAATGGAGATGACATATGATCATTCAATCTAGTGAAGTTAATACCACTACATCACATGAAAAAAGTGAATCGAGGACCTTTTCCTCAACTTCAAGCATTAATATTGGCTCTCAATTAACGGCTTCTAATAGTGATGATAGTGCAACAAATTCGGCAGCGACCCGTTTTGCACAACTTATTGAGCAATTGAGTAATGATACGCAAACCGCAGCGTCTGACGAGGAAGGCAAAAATTCTATTCTAGTGATGACGACAGGAGGCTTTCGATTTAGAACCGCTCAAGAAACGAATGAAGCGAATGAACAAGAGCTTCGTACTAGTATAAAAATGTTTCAACAACTGCTCCAAGCCCTATCACTACAAGAAGGTAAAGCGCTCAATTACCCTAATACTGAGATTACTGATGTCCTTTCTACTGACGAAAATTACCCGCAAGATGACGCCTCAAGCGTGTTTAACCCCGGTGGTATCAGCATCCAAATGTCATTAAATACCTCTGAAACGGTTGAAGAACATGAAAGCATGTCATTCAATTCCAGTGGAACAATTAAAACAATGGACGGCAAAAATATATCGTTTTCTTTAGATATGTCTATGCAACGTGACTATAGCTATACCTCTACTACCGAATTTACCCAATCAGTGTTGTTTAAAGACCCTTTAATTATCAATTATCCAGGTGAATCTGCCGATTTATCCGACCAAAAATATGCATTTGATATAGATGCTGATGGGAACGAGGAGATGATTAGTTTTTTTAACAAAGGGGCAATGCTGGCATTAGACAAAAATAGCGATGGCACTATAAATGATGGCTCTGAGTTATTTGGCGCATTATCTGGTAATGGCTTTGCTGATTTAAAAGCTTATGATGAGGATGGCAATAACTATATTGATGAAGCAGATAGCATATTTAATGACCTAAAATTATGGACTAAAACGCCAGGTGAGGATTATCTGGAGAATTTACAATCAATGAATATCGGTGCTATTTATTTAGGCGCAACTGATACCCCTTTTGACCTGAAAGGCGCAGATAACCAATTTAATGGACAAGTGAAATCTTCTAGTTTCTATTTAACGGAAGATGGCCAAGCTGGCAATATTCAACAGGTAGATATGGTTGTATAACTTACACTCTTTAATGCTGCGCTGTGACATCTGCGCAGTATTAAAGACATACCTCAACACCTCTTTATTATGATTCATGTCAGCAATAAACATCCTCTTTTTACTGAGGTTAAGGTATCCTTATTGCTTTGCAGTCTCATCAAGGAAACATAATGCCTCAAACGCTCAACCAGCCTAATCAATTATCTGCAATACAACCCTCTGATGCTACTTTCATGAACGTTCCCTTTATGAGCGTTCCTATCATGAACACTCCTGTCACTAAAGCTACTGGCCAAGCAAAGGCTATCATATTAGGTTTACCCTTTGATTGCGGATCTGATCCTGCACGTATTGGCGCTAGATTTGGGCCGAACAGTATTCGCCAGCAATCACGGCTTATTAGCCCTTTTGACGGCGCGAGTAATATCAACCCTCTTACTACCTTAAATGTGCAAGATATAGGTGATGTAGAAGTTGATTTAGCTTCTATAGATAAAACCTACACACTGATTGAACAAGCAATGGATCAAGTGATCCAACGTGCTGCTGTACCTATTTCTTTAGGTGGAGATGGTTCGGTTGCGTTACCACAAATGAGAGCGCTTGCTAAAACCTATCCTGATTTAGTCGTCATACATATTGACGCACATACCGATGCTTATCCACTGAGCGAATACAGCAATGCAACCCCTTTTACACACGCTGTGCATGAGCGGTTGATTGACCCTCATAACAGTTTCCATGTTGGTCGCCGAGGCAGTCATTTTGTGCCTAATGTGGTGAGCTATTGTAAGGAGCTGGGATACAATTTAATTGATATGCAAGAATTACTTAGCCGTGGCATTGACGAAACTTTTGCGCGAATTAAAGCGCAAATTGGCAATAGAGCTGTTTATCTCTGTTTTGATATGGATTTTTTTGACCCATGTGTTGCACCTGGTGTTTGCTCACCAACTTTTGGCGGTGCCACCAGCAGAGAAGGATTACAGCTAATAAGAGCTTGTGAGGGGTTAAACATAGTTGCTGCTGATATTAATACCATTAGTCCACCACATGATGTTTCAGGAGTGTCAGCGTTATTAGCAGCAACCGTTAGTTATGAAATACTATTGTTACTGGCTAAAAAATTCTGATAAGGGTCTTGCTGTGGATTCTGAAGCCATTCTATGACGAATGGTCTGTGCATGATGCACGCAGCGATAATAACACAAGGATAAAGTCAGTGAAGTAGCACAATTATCACTACCTGCTTATTTGATAAATAAGATAGCGCAAAACTTCACTCTTTAACACATAGCATTAATTCATTGACCACCCCTTGTGCAGCGGCAGAGAGCGCAGACCTTTTGCGCGTGATAATGCCCACTTTTCGCGAAATAACTGGGTCAAGTAATGGTAGGCATATTGTGCCTAAGTCACGCATTTGCTGAGCACACAGTGTAGGCACTAAACCTATTCCTAATCCTGTTGCTACCATACGGCCGATGGTCGACAGTTGATGTGCTTCATAAGAAACATTCAGCCGTAAATCAATTTTATGGAGCTCTCTTTCAATTTGCAAACGCATGCTAGAAGGTCTTTGTAATGAAATTAAATCTTCGTCCACTATTTGCTCCCAAGTTAATTGTTTTTTCACCGCCAACGGATGATTTCCCGGAATAGCTGCTATAAATTCATCTTCAAACAACGGCTGAAATAATAGATCATCAGCATCCCCAGGGTCAAAACTAATGCCGATTTCAACTCTTCCACTGCGTACCATTTCCACAACTTCTTCAGCAATAACATCATGCACCGCTATGTTAATATCTGGATGTTTTTCTCTAAATTTCAGCAGCACGCTCGGTAACTGGTTACCTGCAAAAGATGGCATACACGAAATAGCTATCTTGCCTCGATAAAGTGAAAAACGACTCTGAACTTCTTCGAATGCATCGTCCCAATCAGTTAATAAGCGCATGGCCGTTTTGTAAAAAGCATCCCCTTCAGGCGTTAATCTCAAAGCCCTGGTTGTTCTCACCAACAGCTTTCCACCGAGCGCATCTTCCAGGTTTTTAATAGCAATACTCAATGCGGGTTGAGATAAATGCACTTGCTCGCAAGCTTCAGTGAAGCTGCGGGTTTTTGCAACAGCGACAAAAGCACGCAACTGTTTTACTGTAAAACGAGTGTTCAAATGCATTTCCTTTGTTATATTGTTGTATTAGTTAGTAATCTATCTACATCAGTAGACCTCTAAAACGATTATCGCGCTAAACTATTATTAAAGATTTATAATCATAGTTCGTAGACTCTCTCGATCACTCACCCAAGTTTCTATTTAAAATTCTAGCAGATCTTTTCGATTCATAAAATAATTAAATAAATATTTATATTTTTTAAATTTGATAAATAGTTAATCATCAGACAAACTCTACTTAACATCTCATACTGAGCACGGAGGAATTTTATGTCTGGTTTTAATAAAGTAGTAAATAGCTACGAAGAAGCAATGGCTGGTCTAGAAGATGGCATGACTGTTTTAGCAGGTGGATTTGGCCTCTGCGGTATCCCTGAAAACTTGATCGCTCAAATAAAAAAATCTGGGGCGAAAGATTTAACAGTCGTATCAAACAACTGCGGTGTCGATGGTTTTGGCTTAGGCATTTTACTAGAAGATAGACAAGTAAAGAAAATGATATCTTCATATGTTGGTGAAAATGCTCTTTTTGAAAAGCAACTGCTAGCAGGAGAGCTTGAAGTTGAATTAACGCCTCAAGGAACCTTAGCTGAAAAAATGCGCGCAGGCGGCGCGGGTATCCCCGCTTTCTATACAGCAACAGGTTTTGGTACCCCCGTAGGTGATGGCAAAGAAGTTCGCGAGTTCGCGGATCGTTCTTACATTTTAGAAGAAGCAATTACCGGTGATTTCGCGATCGTAAAAGGTTGGAAAGCAGATACTTTTGGTAATGTTATTTATCGCCATACTGCGCAAAACTTTAACCCTCTTGCCGCAACCGCTGGAAAAATTACCGTGGTTGAAGTTGAAGAAATCGTCGAGCCTGGTGAATTAGATCCCTCGCAAATCCACACCCCTGGTATTTATGTAAATCGTGTTATAAAAGGCAATTTTGAAAAACGCATAGAGCAACGCACAGTTAAAAACTAAGCGCGCTTTGTATGTAAACCTTAAAACACATAAAAATTAAAGGCTGGCATTTTCTGGCACTATGATAAAAATATTGCCTGTAACACATAACAAAAACAGCCTTAATAATTTATTCAAAGAATTAAGTTATGTTGATACTAAACAGCATAGCAAGGAGCAAAAAAGACGATGGCACTGACGCGCGAACAAATTGCTATAAGAGTTGCCCGTGAATTACAAGATGGGTTTTATGTCAACTTAGGCATCGGTATCCCTACTTTAGTGGCTAACTATATTCCCGATGATATTGAAGTGATGCTGCAATCTGAAAACGGCTTATTAGGCATGGGCCCTTTCCCAACCGATAGCGAAGTCGATGCCGATATGATTAATGCCGGCAAGCAAACCGTTACAGCAGCAACCGGTGCGTCAATATTTTCTTCTGCAGAATCTTTCGCCATGATACGCGGCGGCCATGTTGACTTAACCGTACTTGGCGCATTTGAAGTCGATGTTCTCGGTAACATTGCATCTTGGATGATCCCTAATAAGCTAATCAAAGGGATGGGCGGTGCCATGGATTTAGTCGCCGGAGCTGATAACATTATTGTTACCATGACCCACGCCTCAAAACACGGTGAATCGAAATTATTAGATAGATGCACGCTGCCCTTAACTGGCGCTGGATGTATCAAAAAAGTACTTACTGATTTAGCCTATCTAGAAATAGCAGATCAAGCGTTCATTCTAAGAGAGCGAGCGCCGGGTGTTTCTGTTGATGAAATCGTGGCTAAAACCGCTGGTAAACTGATCGTACCTGATTTTGTACCCGAAATTGAGTTCTGATTAATTACCCATCAATACCAAAGCCGCTGTTATTAATAACTTTAATAGCCGCGGTTTTTACATTTCCTCTGCCTTCCCCTATATCAAACCTATATTTAATTCTTAACACTTAAGTTGTAACTACTGCTAAGCAGTAAATTTTTATACCCAATGAATGGTGTTTTTATCTACAGTAACAGCAACTTTGGCTCATATCCTCGATTACCTGTGAAGCATCTAGGGTTATAAGATATTTGCTACCAGGGAATCAGCTATATCTGCATAACTAAAGAGCAGAAATCGTTGCTACTTTCCTTCGTCAATATTTATTTATGTTTGCAAAATCCCAATATACAAGTTTAGTTTTGGCTGTCAACACTCGTTCTTTGTAGAAAATTTCTATCCTTTGACGCTCTCCTTTTGCGTATACTTCATTGCGCTGTTAGCATGCTTCTGCTCTACCAATGACAGGTTTGCTAATCACAATAAATACGCGAAAATATAGCAATAAAAATCAAATGGCGTTTAGATCTAAATTTTTATCTCTTTTTAAAATGTAAGAGAATTCATCGAACGAATAAGGAAAATCGTTAATGTCGATTACCATCATAGAAACCAAACGTTTGAATATCGGTTTACTTACTCCACAAGAGTTTCCTTTACTAAGAAGATATTTGCAGCTTAACAAAGAGCATCTAGCTCCGTGGGAGCCTGTGCGCGATCCTGACTATACCAGTGAATTTGAGATTCAATTGCGCATAAAAAGCGCACTACTCGCTTTTAAGCAGCAATCTGCTTTTCACTTTGTCATTCTCAATAAAAAAGATGATGAGGTATTAGGTGTTTGTAATTTTTCGAATGCGGTGCGTGGCGCTATGCAAGCATGCCATTTAGGTTATGCAATTTCGGTTGATCATCAAGGGCAAGGCCTAATGCAAGAAGCACTTAAAGCATCCATCAACTACATGTTTGCCAAGCAAAAATTTCATAGGATAATGGCCAATTATATTCCAACCAACAACCGCAGTGAGAATGTTTTAAGTGCGTTAGGCTTTGAGCGGGAAGGCTATGCGCCGGCCTATTTAAAAATAGCCGGCAAATGGCAAGATCACGTATTAACTGCACTTATTAACCCTGCTGATCTTTAATCTGATCTAAGTGCTATCGATAATTATGATTTGAGATATGAGCCTAATACTTTCACTCTATATTCGTGTTGAACTTCCTCTAGTGCCGCAGCGATTAGCAAATCTTGTTGGTGGCCTTCTAAATCAATAAAGAAATGATAGTGACCGAAGGTTTGGCGCGTCGGCCTTGAAACAATCGAGGTTAGGTTTATTTTATGCTCAGTAAATTTACTCAATACACCTTCTAGAAATCCTGGGTAGTCATCATGAAAGAGCACCAATATACTGGTTTTATAAGCACTAGAATTACCATTATAAGAAAGATTAGGTTGATCTGAAAACAGCAAAAAACGCGTTTGATTGTTTTTATAATCGGTGATATTTTCAATCACATGGTTGAATTTTTGATCTTTTAATAAGTGGCTTGGAATTACTGCTGCAGCGTTTTTTTGCTCTGCAATTGCTAACAGCGTTTGCGTGTTACTATCTGTACTTACAAAGCTAACGCCCGATAAGGTATCTAAATACTCCGCACACTGGCCTTTTGCCACGAACTGTACGTAAACAGTGTCGATGTCAACAGCTTTGTCACAGTAGCTTACTAGCGAAAATTGGATAGGTAACAACAACTCTGCACAGATATATAATTGCGCATTAACAAGGTGATCTAAAACGAGATTAACAAACCCTTCTGAAAAATTTTCGATGGGTAAAACACCTAAATTCGCATCTTTACCAATCGCATTTAGAGATTTACCTATTGAATTGTAATAGAGGATTTCTAAAGACAAATCATGTTGGGATAGATAGTTTTTAGTAGCCAGTTCTGAGTAAGTTCCGCTAGGGCCTAGCGTTATAATTTTATTCAACAATATCATCGCCTGTTTCTGTTTAATTCAAAGCGATGACATTGAGATGAAATCCTTCAAAGCTGTTTCAATGGGTGTTCATTCAAAATATGAAGCTGTTGTAAGCGCACACTTGTTCTAGAAGACTGTTTCATTAACAAAAACTGCTGACGCTTACTAATGCTTAAAAACGAGAACCGGGCTGCTCTAAGAAATCCATTTCTTCTTCGCTAGACTCTCTCCAAAGCAGTTGATTTCTGTGAGGGTATCGGCCAAACCTCTTAATAATATCGTAATGTTGTTCAGCGCTTTCAACACTGCCTTGCGAAGCTACGCTTTTAAATAACGCTTTTGCTAGCTTATGTATTGCCATAGATTCACTGTGCATGAAAGGCATATACAAAAAATTTCTTTCATTATCACTCAATGCCATGTCGTGCCCTACTCTAATGGCTTCTTGGCTCAATACTAGCGCCATTGAATCTGTAGCGAACGCTTGGGCTGATCCTCTAAACATATTCCTGGAAAACTGATCTAGTATAATAACTTCAGCTAATCGCCCTTTGCCACTCTCTCTCCATTGATAAAGTTCACCTGCACAAGCTTGCTCATAGAGGTCAAAAAACTGCTCTTTAATAATTAAATCTAATTGTGGGTCTTTCTTCCACCACTGCGCCGGAGTTAGCTCTTCGAACCAAAATTTGAGTACTTTTTCATAATCCATAATGAATCCTCTAGCTGTCAATTTACCTGATATTCATTATAAACTATATACTTAGTACTGAAATAAAAACTTAGTGAATAGCAAAGATTAAAAACACTCATCTCTACAAAATACAGTATTACTCTACCTAACTAGCTTAATATGCAAGCTTTTAGTTAACTCAGTACTAAACACAGCGATAGTAATTAACAACATTATAACATTTCAATAGCGGCCATTAGCCCTAATTCGGGGCTTGACAAAATAGGGATATCCCCAGGGATAACCATATCATGGCAAAGCACACTGGCACTGGCCATTGAAGCCTGCGCTAATACGATCACATCGTAGTTTGCTGCATATTGTTGTATATAATCAGCAATACATTGATGATATTTTTCCATTTCTCCCGCTTCAAACAAAGACCAGGCTTGATCAATGCAAACCACTTCTAAATTAACTTGTCTGTGCAATTTATCTGCCGATGTCTGTAATAAATCATACGTTGGCGAAAGCGTACTTTGTAAAGCCGCGAGTATTAAAATATCCTGCCCAATAAGCACTGCCTTATCAGCCATGGCACGGTCAATACGTAACACAGTAGCGCCATTTGCTAATTCAAATTGCTCTGCTATTGCTCCGATAGAAGAGCAAGTGCAAACGACTACGCTGGCTCCTTCGGCTATCAACCGCTTAATTTGTAGCTGCACCTTCTCTATTAAATCAGCATCAACACCTGTTGATATGGCATGAGATAGTAACGACTCATCTACTTTGTGCACTACTTTAATATTTATATTTAACTTATTGATTAGTTTGTTAAATGTTTCCATGTGCACTGCAGATGTGTGCAAAAACGCAAGTTTTCCAGTAGTTTCATTATTCATATATCATCTCTATTCCACTGCTATCTCTATTCAGTATTTCAAAATAAATCTAAAGATCCAAGTGTTTGCAGCTGCCAGTTGATTGGCGTTTTATGGTGCTTAATTAACCAGTCATTGGTTTGCGAGAAATGCTTACAGCCTAAAAATCCACGATACGCAGATAAAGGAGACGGGTGAACCGATTCTAAAACCAGGTGCTTTTCTCTGTCGATCCCTCGGCCTTTTTGTTGCGCATGAGCACCCCAGAGCAAAAAAACACAGTGTGGATTTTGCTCGTTTATTACAGATATCACCGCAGCGCTAAACTCTTCCCAACCCAATTTAGCATGTGAATGTGCCTTGGCTCGTTGCACTGTTAATACAGTATTGAGCAATAAAACTCCCTGCTTCGCCCAAGTACTGAGGTCTCCGTGTTCAGGTATTTTAAACCCTGCAATATCATCGGCTAATTCTTTATAAATATTGACCAGTGATGGTGGTACTTTTACATCTTGATTAACTGAAAACGCCAACCCTTGTGCTTGGTTAGGCCCGTGATATGGATCCTGACCCAAGATCACTACTTTTACATCAGCGATATCAACAAAGTTAAACGCCGAATATATTTTGCTATCTTGTGGATATATTTCAATCCCTTGCTCGCGCTGAGCTGCAATTTCTTGTGTCAATTTTTGAAAGTAATCGTACTTTTGCTGTGCGCTAATAAAACCTTGCCAACCTTTTGTAATCGCCACTTAAACTTCCTCAGATATTCTGCGCAGTACGTTAACTTATCTATAAAAAGTAAACAATATAATCTATCCGCAATACATGTAGAGATGTATTACTATCTCAATAATTTGAAATTTAGTTTCTGCTTTTTAAAGATAGAATGAAACTTCTGCATCGCGTAGCGAGCGATAACAAGGCAAGCTAAAAATCGGCGAAACAGCGGGATCAATGACCCCCTGCTTGCTAGGCTTTATTGCTATAACCAGCATCTTAGTTAATTTTTAACGCCGTGTTATTGAACATAGTAGTTAGACTATCGAATTCCCATTACCTGCAATACTCATTATTTCACTGATTGGTTTTTCAAGTCACACACAACAGCGATTATTATCACTGCTGTGTGTTGCTGTACTACCTCTAGTATTAGCCCTGGGCATAACCTGATTAGTCAGCACTACATTTTAAAAGGTATGTACAAAGCGATATCTGGAATAAAGAAAATGCAAATCACGGCACCAAACATCAACAGAATGAACGGATAAACTCCCGCTATTACCTCGGTAATATCTGCTTTGCCTACCGCCTGAATGACAAATAGATTCAAACCGACAGGAGGTGTAATCAGCGCGCACTCAATCATGATTACAAAAATGATACCAAACCAAATCGGATCTATACCTAACACACCTAGCGAAGGTAATAGAACCGGTACCATGATCAATAACATAGAGATCGATTCTAAAAAGAACCCTAATACCAGTAATACCAAGCACACTACTAAAATAAACAAACCGACTTGATCGATGTTACTAGTAATCAGTGTCGTTATATCTTGTGGAATACGGTATAACGTTATGGCTTTTGAAAATATTTTAGCCCCGCCAATAATCATAAAAATCACCACTGTGGTTTGCAGTGATTCGACAATCGCTTTATGTAAATTGGCTAGGCTAAGGGACTTTCGTATTGCAACAATCAATAATGAGACAATCAAGCCTACTCCGGCACTCTCTGTTGGCGTGAACACACCGCCATAAATACCGCCTAACACTATCGCCGCTAAAATAAATACCGGGCTGGCACGTAGCGTTGTCGCCAATCGTTGCGCCGATGTAGACTTAGCGGGAGAGCCTTGTATACCTGCTGAATCTTTAGACTGATTGCGCAGCGCAAAATACACTGAATAAGCCGTAAATAGTAATACCAAAAAGATGCCGGGACCTATTCCTGCCATAAATAAATCGACGATAGACTCTTCCGTAATCACACCGTACACAATCATCGGAATAGAAGGAGGAATCAATATTCCTAACGTTCCACCAGCAGCCAGCAGCCCGAACACAAAATGCCTGGGATAACCGCGTTTAATCATTTCAGGAATCGCCACAGTGCCAATTGTGGCAGCGGTGGCGACTGAAGAACCTGATATTGCTGCAAAAAACGCACAAGATAGAATAGTTGCTATACCTAAGCCTCCGGGAAGGTGCCCGACCCAGCTCTGCACAGCATTAAACAAATCGGTACCCACACCACCTTTTAATAAAACATTAGACATCAACAAAAACAGCGGCACTGAAAGTAAAATAAAACTGTCGATACTGCTCACTAACGCTTGTGAGGCAATTAATGGCGAAAAATCTGCCAGCATCAACATTGATAAACCCATACCACCCAAGGTAAAAGCGATAGGTACACCAATGAGCATCAAACTCAACATGACTAGAAGCACAGTCACAATGATCATATATCGTGCTCCCTATTAAACTCAACATTCTGTTGCTTTATGACGGTAACAAACTCTACTAAACATTGTAAAAACAACAAAATAAAGCCCACAACTATCGACACGTCAAACAACCAAGATGGCGATCCAAGCATACTTGATGTATGCCTATTTAATTGCAGTGAATCATAGGTAATTGAGCTGGCATAATAAATAGTCACTAAACTAAACAGTGCAATAATAGTGATTGATATCAGTTCTGCGAGCTTAGCCCATACCCCTGATAAGCGTTCTAGCAAGATAGTAATTCGTATAATCTTGCGTTTCTTTAACACCCAAGCCATTGATAAATAGCATCCCCACAATTGTAATAATCTGGAAACTTCTTCAACCCAAATAGTTGGCATATTGAACACGTATCTCGCACTTACTTCATAGGCGATAATTAGCCCTATGCTAAAAAAAAGATAAGCACCAAACAGCGCACTAATGTGGCTTAATCGGTCTACCCAACACTTCATCATGGTATTGTAACTCTTCAATTTACGGTATATATTTATCGTTTGAAAAAACAAATCCCAGCACCGCAGGCATATATCATGCCTAGCCCTACTGGGATTAAACGACTGTGCTACTTAATTATCAAAGCGCAATTAGCACGTTTAAAGATAATAAATGCACTTGATTATCGCTTATTAAAGCTTTTTAACGGCTTCAATTAGCTGCTGGCCCAATTCGCCAGAGCTTTTCACATAGCCGTCAACCACTGAACTAGTGGCTGTTTTCCAAGCTTGGATTTGCTGATCATTAAGCTCAAACACTTTCATATGCTTTTTCGATTCTGCCAATGCATCTGCTTCAATTTTGATCATCTTCTCACGTAGATCGGCTTCAACACTACGACTTGCTTTAGTGATAATAGTACGTTGAGTGTCACTTAAACCTGTCCAAAACTTATCGTTAATAACTACCACAAACTCTATGTCAGCATGTTTAGTTACTGTAAGGTTATCCATCACTTGGTAGAGCTTACGCGGCATAACGGCAGATACACCGGTCATACCTGCATCAACAGTTCCACGCTGATAAGCTAAAAACTGCTCAGAACCTGACATAACAACAGGTGCCCCGCCAACCGACTTAGTAAATTCACCTAACGTTTTACCGAAAACGCGCACTTTTTTGCCTTTCATATCTTCAGGATTAACAATTGGATCCCCTTTCGATAATAGCGCAACACCACCATATGCCTGCCACCAAAGCACTCTAGCGCCGGTTTTTAATATCGCATCATCTAACGGCTGGCGGACTGTGCTGCCAGGGGCGGTAGCTTTCTTAACCATTTCTTGAGATGGCAACATAAAAGGTACGTAAAACAGGTCGACAGCAGGCACAGTACCGACAAATCTAGCCAGTGATGCAACCCCCATTTCGATCGCACCTGATGCAACAGCGCTCGGTACTTGCTTATCTTTATAAAGCTGCGCCGAAGGATAGATTTCTACTTTCAAATCCCCTTTGCTTGCGCTTTCAACTTGTTCTTTAAATTGTAATAAGTTCTGCCCTAAATGGTGCTTTAACGGCAATTGTAGCGAGATGCGTAATGTTGTTTCAGCGAATGCTGGTAGAGAAACTGCTGCTCCAAGTAGTGCGATCGCTAAACCTGTTTTTAATGCTTTCATTGAAAATCCTCTTAGATTTTTATTGTGTTGATCATTATATTAATGATTTTTATATGGGTGGTTTATATGTTGATAATGGTTAATTAAGACTCTCTGTTTAACAGACGAATCGCTCCTCCTAACTGGGCACCTTCGATATGCTCTGCCAGATAAATAGCTTTGTTTAATTTGCTCATATCTATCCCTGTATCTATTCCGGCACTTTCGAAAAAGTACACCAGATCTTCTGTGGCAACGTTACCACTCGCACCTGGTGCAAAAGGGCAACCGCCGAATCCTGCTACAGCACTATCAAAACTTCTGACACCCGCGCGATAAGCTGCCGCCACGTTAGCAATACCTAAACCATAAGTATCATGGCAGTGAAAAATAACCTCTGTTGTATCAGGCATAATTTTAAGCGCCTTATCAAATAAGCTTTCAACAGCAAAGGGGTGCGCTTTACCCGTTGTATCGCACAGCGCTATTTGTGCAGTTGGGCATTGCTCTATCACTTGTTGCAACACTTGCAGGCATAAACCTTCATTAACAGTGCCATCAAACGGGCAGTCAAAACTGGTGGCTAAGCTCACTCTCAGTTTTAGGTGTGAGTTGTCATTAACCACTTGTTGAACTTGCTGTAGTTCAAGCAATGATTCACTCAATGTTTTACGCACGTTTTTTAAGTTATGTGCTTCACTAACTGAAACAACGAAATTTAAACGCTGGCATGGCTGTTGTGCAGCGCGCATTGCACCACGTGTATTGGGTACTAGTACAATAGATTCAAAAGCGCCAGGCTGGTTGGTTAAACTCAGCGCAGCTAGTACTTGCTCAATATCTGCCATCTGTGCGATGGCTTTAGGGTGTACAAAGGCACCGACTTCGATATGCTTGAGCCCTGCATCTCGCAATGCTTCTATAATGGCCACTTTTTCAGCAACCGAAATAATCGGCACAACCGATTGAAAACCATCTCGCGGCGCAACTTCTATAATATTAACGGCATTGCTCATATAACGCCCTCAACCTTATACTGAGCGATTTGTGCAGCATCAATGCCTAATAAATCCTGATAAATCTGGTTGTTGTGCGCTCCTATCTCAGGACCAGGCCAGCTGATATCAGGCCCTTGTCCAGAAAATTTTGGCACAATACCAGGGTGCGTCACTTCACCAAAACGTGGATCAGCAACTTTCATCACCATATCGCGTGCCAAATAATGAGGGTCTGTCGCGCAATCTTGAATATTCAATAAGCGCCCTGCGGGTATATCATTTTCCAGTAACAAACTCTCTGCTGCTTGAGAATCTTGCTGCAATGTCCAATTTTCGATTAAATTATCCAGTAGCGGAGCATTGGCAACTCTTTTAGGGTTTGAGTCATACAAATCACTCTCACCTAATTCAGGTTTACCAATTATCTGACACAGCCGTTTAAATATTTTATCGCCATTTGCACCAATAGCTAACCACATACCATCCCTACACTTATAAGTGTTAGAAGGAGCCGCGGTGGGAATTGCAGAACCTGTGGGGTTTCTAATTGCGTTAAACTCGCCATATTCTGGCAGCGCACCTTCCATTAAACTAAATACTGACTCATAAAGCGCTACATCGACTTCACGGCCCACTCCTGTCCCTGCTACATCACGTTCATAAACAGCGCTCAATGCACCAATCACTCCAAACATTCCAGCGAGGCTATCGCCAAGGCTTACCCCTGTCCGCACAGGTGGTAAATCACTAACTTCCTTTGGGTAGCCAGTTAAATGTCGTATACCGCCAAAAGCTTCACCGATTGATCCGAACGATACGCGATCTTTATAAGGGCCGCTTTGACCATAACCTGATATATGCACTAAGATAATACCCGGGTTAAGCTGCTGCATTTGCGCATAGCCCAAACCCCATTTAGCAAGCTGTCCTGGCCGGAAGTTTTCTACCACGATATCGACTTCTTCAATCAACTGCTTGGCGATTTCTATGCCCTGCTCAGTTTTTAAATTCAGGGTAATGCATTGCTTTCCACGGCCATGTACCGACCACCAAAGCGTATTACCATCGATTGCCATTCCCCAGCTTCTAACCGGGTCGCCACTATTTGGCGATTCAACTTTGATGACAGTAGCGCCTAAATCTGCCATTAATCGAGTGCAATGTGGAGCGGCTATAAAATGGCCAAGCTCTAATACTGTAAGACCTTCTAATGGCTTAGCCGTGGTTTTTTCAAGCGTTGGTTTTTTGATCATTACTCTCTCTTCTTTTTCGACAAGTAATAGCGATGGAAGAGAATTAATAATCCAAAACTATTCTTGTGCACAATATCTTATTGGCTATCTTTTCATTATTTATTATCCATTTATTACATATAGCAGTATACAGGCCAACTATGTAACTTTATGATTCAAAAGAAATAGATTGAAAATAATCGATGCACACTATAAATTGTGTTTCAATAATGAAACATTCGTCTCACCGCATGTTACGCTATGTGAAACACCCAAACATCAACCTCAAACAACCACCGAGGTAACTTTATGGCTAGCAAAATAGCGTTCATCTCTCAAGCGAGGCTCAGCAAGCTATTAAATAACGAACGCAGCAAAGCGCAGTGGCAAGTAGAGTTTGAATTATACGAGTGCATAGCAGAACAAAATAAATCGAAAATGCACGAGCTCGACCAGCGCCGCGATATTGAAGTAATAGTCGCAGGCGGGGGTAATGCAGCGATGCTAGAAGCCATGCAATTAAACACTCCATTGGTGGAAATACAGATATCCGGCTTTGATGTCATGCAGGCACTTTGGCAAGCCCAACGCCTTGCAAAATCTGCCGTATTCATCAGCTACAACCAACCTATTGATCAGTTAGATAGATACGCTAGTTTGTTTAATTTAAAAGTGGAGCAACACACTTTCAATAGTGTTGCACAAGCTATCGATACTGTGTTACGCGTTATACAACAGCCAGATAGCATCATTATAGGCGCAAGCCATGTTTGCGATATTGCAGATTCTCTGCAAGCGCAAAGTGTTTTCATCTACTCACAAGATGCGATTCATCAAGCACTGGAGTCAGCACAACAGCTGGCCTTTTCTTTACGAGCTGAGCGTGAAAAACGTGAAAAACTTGAAGCTATTTTACATGCCGTGCAAGATGGCATTATCTATATCGATGCAGATATGAAAGTAGAAGAGTTGAATCCTGCCGCCGAAGCCATTTTAGGGCTAGATGCAAAAGACAGCATAAACCAACCTATCTTTAACGTTATTCCTAATTCAGGTTTAGAGCAGGTTATACGCAGCAAAAAGCCGCAATACAATCAACTATTAACGATTGGCAAAACGCAAATACTGAGTAATCGCATGGGAGTTTTCAATCAGGGAAAATTAATTGGCGCTGTGGCTTCATTTCAGGATGTTAAAACAGTGCGCAAAGCGGAGCAAAGCTTACGACTTGATACACAATTGAAAAACTTAGTAGCAAAGAACACCTTAGAGAGCATCGTCGGTAATAATATTGAGTTAAAAAAGCTAATTGACAAAGCCGGTCACTTTGCCAAAACTGATGCCACTATTTTAATTCAAGGCGCTACAGGTACTGGCAAAGAACTCATCGCACAAGGAATTCACTTGGCTAGCAAGCGGGCGAGTCGCCCTTTTGTAGCGGTGAACTGCGCTTCTATTCCAGAACCTCTACTTGAGAGCACGCTATTTGGCTACGATGAAGGCGCCTTCACGGGAGCCAACAAAAATGGCAAAGCCGGATTATTTGAACTATCTAACAAAGGAACCATTTTTTTAGATGAAATAGGCGAACTCCCCTTCAGTTTACAAGGGAGATTACTCAGAGTACTGCAGGAAAAAGAGGTAATGCGTTTAGGCTCAGATACTGTATTGCCGATTGATAGCCGTATCATCGCTGCAACCAACCGTGATTTAAAATTGATGGTTTCGCATAATCACTTTAAAGAAGATTTATTCTATCGGCTTAATGTATTGAATTTAAGTGTGCCCACACTCAGTGAACGCCTTGAGGATATCCCACTATTTGCACAACACTTTTTTAAATTGAAGCAAGTTCCCGCAACGGTATACGCTCCTCTACTTGATAAATCATTGACTATGCTGCTTGATTACTCTTGGCCTGGAAACGTACGCGAACTTGAAAACCTAATTGAAAGACTGTCTATCATGTTCAATGCAGAAATGCCCATAGCAGATATTGAAGAAGAATTAGTTACCAGCTTAGGTATGAGCGAGAAGGCTCATGAATTAGCTTCTTCGTTGCACAAAAATACTCAACAAATCGAGCGGCAACAGCTGCAAGCGGTGTTACTCAGCTGCAATAATAACAAGGCACAAACTGCGAGGAAACTGGGTATTAGCCGCAGTACTTTATGGCGAAAACTTAAAAACAATAACTAGCGCTACACAGCTAGAAGCCATTGCAACCTCTTGATGTTATAAATAGCTATGCGATATTATGCCTACCACTCACTATTAGAATGACCTAGCAGTATGTCGGGCTTGGCCGATCATAGCGAGAAAAAGTAGATTAGTGTTAAGTCCAACAAGCTGCTAGGAGGCTGTCCGAGAACTACGAGGTTTAGGTTATTTGAGTCAAATTCAGTGGTCATTTGAGGCGAATAATTGTTCTAATTAACGAAAATTAAACGGTACCACCTCGGCATCCAAGCGCATTTTTTGTTTGTATAAATACAAACTTGAACTACTTATTTTGTTAAACCCACACCAAAAGTAGTATTTTCCATAGTTGCTTCTATTTATCACCTGCTAATCCCGGGCAAAACACAGTAATACATAAAGTGATTAAACTCTCGATTGGATCAAATTTTATTAGCTACAAACCTGCTATAGTTTAATGAAAAGTAATAACAGAATCAGGATATGCTGGACACTAGAATTAATCAACTTCAAGAATTAGTTTCCATAGTTGCTTCTATTTATCATCTGCTAATCCCAGGCAAAACACAGCAATACATAAAGTGATTAAACACTCGATTGGATCAAATTTTATTAGCTACAAACCTGCTATAGTTTAAAGAAAAGCAATAACAGGATCAGGACATGCTGGACACTAGAATCAATCAACTTCAAGAATTAGTTTCCTCAATGCAACGCGGCGAATTTACCTTATCTAGCAATATTCAAGGGGATGACGAGATAGCCTTGCTCGGTAAATCAATTATTAATTTATCTCAGTCAATAGATGAAAAACTGCGTAATCAAATTAAAATACTGGAGTTCACCCAAAAACTAAATGAAGGGTTGTTCCTAACTGATATATTAGAATATATTTACACTTCATTTCATGATGTCATACCTTACAATCGCATTGGGTTTGCATTACTAGAACAAAACGGCGATGTATTAAGGGCCCATTGGCTAAAAAGTGACTCTAAAAAAAGATTTCTTAAAAATGGGTTTTCGCGACCTATGCAAGGAAGTAGTTTACAAGAAATTGTAGCCAGTAAACAACCAAGAATTATTAATGATCTAGAGCAATACTTTCTAGACAAACCTAATTCAGTTTCTACTCGGTTAGCGTTAGCCGAAGGGATAAGATCTAGCTTAACTTGCCCTCTTATTTCGATGGGGAACCCTATTGGATTTCTCTTCTTTTCCAGCAATGAAAAAAATACCTATGCTCATATACATCAAGCTATTTTTTGTAATCTTGCCGATCAATTATCTTCAGTCGTCGAAAAAAGTAAACTATATGAAAAGCTTTACAACGCAAATAAAAATTTAAGTGAATCACGCGATGCACTAACGATTCAAGCCACGCGAGATGCACTCACTGGTTTGTTTAATCGTGGCGCTATTTCACAGTTATTAGAAGTAGCAATAGCACGAGCTCATAAAAATAGGGATGGAATTGCATTGCTCATGATGGATATAGATCATTTTAAACAAGTTAATGATCGATATGGACATCAAGCAGGAGATGCCATATTAATAGAAGTTGCTAAGCGTTTGAAATCTGTTGCCAGACGACACGATAACGTAGGACGTTATGGTGGCGAAGAATTTATGGTGGTTTTTTCCGACTTGCAAGCAAATAATATGGAAAAAGTCGCTGAGCGTTATCGTCTTGTAATAGAAGAACAACCATTTATAATCCCTGGCAATGCACTAAAAATCACAATGAGCCTTGGCCTTAGCTGGATGACGTATGCTACCCATATTTCCGAAAAAGTTTTAGTAAAGCTAGCTGATACAGCCTTATATGCAGCTAAAGATGCAGGCAGGAATCAACTAAAAATCAATATAGCCGAATCATAAAAAAGGTAATACTAGCTTATATTTATACTATTTATTGAAGTATAGAGGTATATATGAAGATAAAGCTCGGCCGCAACCGATCGAGTTTTAAAATGGCACTAGCTAATTGATTTAGGTTACTTTTATTAATGACTAATAGCTACTCTCGTATATACTTCCTTGTTACCTTTTCATTGATGTTGCCAATTATTCCATTAAATACCTTTGAGTCCATAACCTCCCTTTCAATAGGTATTGTTTTTTAATCGCAGAGGGAAGCTCCCGAACTGAAATGCTTTCAATTACTTGAAACACATTAAATGCGCTGTTTAAGCAGCTATTTTTATTAGTCTGTAAACATTATCAATCACTATAGTCTATATAGTCATAACCATAGCCAATTTTTGGATAATCACCTTAAGATCAATTCTAAATACCGCAGCTAATATTTTATGATATTTGGAATCCTGCTTCTACTAACCCCTTTTAAATTCAATTCAATGTAACATTGTTAAATAATGACGAAGCGTCAAAATAAATTGATTTTTACTTTACAACACCCTATTTCAGCGTTATCTTTGACGAATCGTCAATAATAAACTAAATAAGCAGAAACTATGAGCCCGAAAATATTTAGCCCAGAAGAAAAAGATGCCAGAGAGTTGGAAATGCTCAACTGTGCTAAAGAAATTATTTGTACCGAAGGTGAAGCCGCTCTCACTATCGATAAACTCGTAAAGAAACTCCCCTATTCTAAAGGTACTGTTTACAACCATTTCACCAGTAAAGAAGATATTATTCTAGCGCTTTGTAATGCACATATGGCGAGCATCTCGCAAGTTTTTAACCGAGCGCTAACCTTTGAGGGCAGTAGTCGAGAAAAAGCACTAGCGGTACATGTTGGCTCTTTATTGAACGCTCAAGCCAACCCCCAAGACTTTATGATTGGGATTACAGTCAAAACAGCAGGGTGTACATTCAAAGCGTCTGAACTTCGTCAACAACAACATCAACAAATCGAAACATCTTTACTTTCCCCTATATTCGCACATTTTAGAACCGCTGTAGATTCAGGTGAATGCACTCTGCCAGAAGGCATGATGATTGAGCAGTTAGCATTTGCATGTTGGAGTGTCGACTTTGGAACCCAGTTGTTACTGATGGGTGATATGAACTCATGCTCTCTTCGCTCCCAACTGAATGTAGAAAGAGAACTAATTAATAGCATTAATTTAATTTTAGACGGGATGTGCTGGCAGCCATTAGCGAAAGATTTTGATTGGAAAGCATCGATAGCTCGAATGAAAACAGAAATATTTGCTGCAGAAGTTGCAAAAATTGCAACTTTAAAAATCACCTCGTAAAAACAATTTACCAGACAATAGTCTTTTAATTATCAAATTTCAAACTTATGGAGCACACATGAGAGAACGCATATATAACTTTGCACTCAATCGACCTTGGCTCGTGCTGCTTTTGACAATATGTATTGTCTTTGGCGCAGCGTCTGGAGCTCAAAAACTGGTCTTTAAAGGAGACTACAAAGTCTTCTTTAGTGAAGAAAACCCACAGTTAACTGATTTCGAAGCCATGCAGGAAGTCTACGCAAAAAGTGATAACGCTGTCTTTATTCTAAACCCGAAAAACGGCGACGTGTTTACACCTGAAAACCTCAGTGCAATTCACTGGCTGACTAATGAATCTTGGCAGATACCCTACTCTACACGAGTCGATTCTGTTTCAAACTTTCAGCATACAATCGCTGAGGAAGATGACTTAATCGTAGAAGACTTAGTGCTAGATCCAGAGCTATTAACTGCCGCTGATATGTCACGCATAAAACAAGTGGCGACCACAGATCCTTTATTACTCAATAAAATTGTATCTAAAACGGGTCATATCACTATTGTTAATACCACTGTGCAATTACCCGCTATTAACCCAATTACTGAAGTACCCGAAGTCACAGCAAAAGTTCGAGAAATCAAAGCGCAGTTTGAACAAAAGTTTCCTAACTTTGAAGTACAGCTCACCGGTATGGTGATAATGAATAACACCTTTACTGAAACATCACTAGGCGACAGCGCAACGCTAGTACCTGCCATGTTTGGTATTGTGTTACTCACTATGATTTTGTTACTGCGCAGCTTTAGTGGCACATTCGCTACACTCATTGTCATCATCTTTAGTATTGCAGGCACAATGGGTACTGTAGGTTGGTTTGGTTTTTATCTAACCGGCCCATCGGCGAGTGCACCTACTATGATCATGACCTTAGCCGTCGCCGACTGTATTCATATTTTAACCAGTTACTATTATGAAATGCGTCACGGTAAAGAAAAGAAAGATGCCTTACAAGAAAGTTTGCGCATTAACTTTAAGCCTATTTTATTGACCAGCCTTACCACAGCAATTGGCTTTATGAGCATGAATTTCTCTGACTCCCCACCTTTTAGGGATTTAGGCAACATGGTTGCGATAGGCGTAATGTTAGCGTTCATCTTTTCTATTACAGTGTTCCCTGCTCTATTGATGATACTACCTGTTAAAGCGAGTAAAGTATCTGCCAATAAGAAAAGTGATTTGATGGAAAAATTTGCTGAATTTGTCGTCAATAAACGTAAAATGCTGTTACCACTTTCAGCGGTATTCATTATCTTTATCGCCTCATTTTTACCGCAAAATAAATTAGATGATAACTTTGTTGAGTACTTTGATAGCTCCGTTCCCTTTCGATCTGCAACAGATTTTATGGAAGCTAATCTATCTGGCTTATCCTCTATAGAAGTGTCAGTAGATAGCAAGGTCTCTAGCGGTATTAACGATCCTAAGTTTCTTAAAGCGATTGGTGATTTCAGTAGTTGGTTAAAATCACTTCCTGAAACAGATCATGTCAGCACGATTTCAGATACATTAATGCGTCTCAATAAAAACATGCACGCTGATGATCAAGCTTATTACAAACTGCCTTCACAGAGAGATTTATCTGCGCAGTACCTACTGCTATATGAAATGTCACTTCCCTACGGACTTGATTTAAATAACCAGTTGAACGTTGATAAATCTTCAACGCGCATTATCGGCACATTTAAAAACCTATCTTCAACACAACAGATTAATATTGAAAACCAAATGTATACTTGGTTCGCTACGAATGCACCGGATTATAGTATCGATATTGCTAGTCCTACGCTTATGTTTGCTCATATTGGCCAACGCAATATTAATAGCATGTTACTAGGTACGACTGTCGCATTGCTATTGATTTCATTGCTACTAGCTTTTGCACTGCGCTCTGTTCGCTACGGTTTTATTAGCCTTTTGCCTAATTTGATCCCTGCATCTGTAGGCTTCGGACTTTGGTATTTCCTAGACGGGCAAGTAGGTTTAGCATTGTCAGTAGTGACCGGCATGACACTAGGTATTGTGGTAGATGATACGGTGCACTTCCTGTCTAAATATAAGCACGCTATAGATAAATACGGAAAGAGCAGTGAAGAAGCAGTTAAATATGCTTTCAATAGTGTTGGCCGTGCTCTTTGGGTGACCACTTTAGTATTAGTCGCTGGTTTTATGGTATTAGCTCAATCAAGCTTTAAGCTCAATGGCGATATGGGTCTACTTACTGCGGTAACTATCGCAGTTGCTTTGATTGTCGATTTCTTATTCTTACCACCGCTACTTATGATGTTAGATGGCAAGAAAGAAGCGAAAAACGCACAACAAAACACAACACAAACTCCTCCTCAAAATCTTGCTAAAGGAAATGCAGAATGAAACTTTTAACTTTAACTACTGCTATTGTTGTCAGCTCTGTATTAGCACTAGGTACTAGCACAGCATTTGCACAGACAGCTGAAGAAAAAGGCTTGGCGATCTCAAAAGAAGCTAAAGCACGTGATGAAGGCTGGGTAGATATAGTATCCTCAATGAACATGGTACTGCGCAACAAGCAGGGCCAAGAAAGTATTCGCGACATCCGTAGTAAAACCTTAGAAATCGCTAATGACGGCGATAAAAGTTTAAGTATCTTTGATAAACCTCGTGATGTTAAAGGAACCGCTTTCCTAAGTTTTTCACATACCGTTGGCAATGATGATCAGTGGCTGTATTTACCTGCTCTAAAGCGCGTAAAGCGTATTTCATCACGTAACAAATCTGGCCCTTTTATGGGATCTGAGTTTTCTTTTGAAGATTTAGCCTCATTTGAGATTGAAAAATATACTTACAAATTCCTCAAAGAAGAAGCCTGTGATTTAGGGACTTGTTTTGTAGTAGAGCAATACCCAGTAGATAAAAATTCGGGTTATACCAGACGTATTTCTTGGTTGGATACTAAAGAATATCGCAATGTTAAAACTGAGTTCTACGACCGTAAAAACAGCCTGTTAAAGACCTTAACAAATCATGATTTCAAACAGTACCAAGCAAAGTACTGGAGAGCAGATATGGCTAAGATGGTTAACCATCAAAATCAAAAAAGTACTGACTTGAAGTGGAAAGGTTACAAGTTTGGCACGGGGCTTTCTTCTGCTGATTTCAACAAAAACACTTTAAAACGAGCACGTTAAAATGAAGCAGATCGCATGGTTAGCGATCGGTAGTGGGTTGCTTATGCAACCTGCTATCGCAGATGAGCTATTTTTTGAAGCAAACACCAAAATAAGCACTGAAATATCCTTATACGCTGATGACGGTAAGTTCGCTAACCAAGATTATCGTACTAATACCTCCTTCTCAGTTGAGCCTGAACTGTATTGGTCTTGGAATGACGAACAAGACAGCGTTACTTTTACACCTTTTTTTAGAAAGGACCAGCAAGACTCAGAACGTACTCATGCCGATATTCGTGAGTTAAACTGGGTTCATTTAGGCGAAGATTGGGAGTTGCGGACAGGTTTTCGTAAAGTATTCTGGGGTGTCGCTGAATTTCAAAACCTTGTGGATGTCATCAACCAAAAAGACAGCGTTGAAGGCTTAGATAAAGAGCATAAATTAGGCCAGCCGATGGTTAATTTGTCGTTAGTTAAAGACTGGGGTATCCTCGATTTTTACCTATTACCGGGTTTTAGAGAACAGACCTATACCGGCACTGATGGTCGCCTTAGATCCTCTTTAATTGTCGATAAAGATGAAACTACTTTTGAGTCAAGTAACGATGAGAAACATGTCGATTTAGCGCTGCGCTGGAGCCATTCATTTGATGTTTATGATATAGGTGCTCACTGGTACAAAGGAACAGATCGTACTCCACAGTATCGTGTCATTAACAAAAATGGCAGTAATGTGTTAGGTGCTCATTATCAACAAATTGAACAAGTGGGAATCGATATACAAGCCACTATTGATAGCTGGTTATTTAAAGGTGAAGTTATTTACCAACACAATCCTGTCGATAATTATTGGGCAAGTCAGTTAGGTGCCGAATATACTTTTTACGGTATTTTTGAATCAGCGACAGATTTAGGAGTATTATTTGAATACGGTAAAGATCAACGTGGTAAATCAGCTAATTCCATCATGCAAAATGATATTGGCATTGGCGCAAGGCTCGCACTTAACGACGCGCAAAGCACTTCTTTATTGGCCGGTGTTATCCATGACTTAGATTATAATAGTAATAGTTTTTCACTGGAAGCGGATCGTCGTATTGGCGACAACTGGAAGATTTCAGTTGAGGCGCGTGCTTTTGCTTCAGGTAGTAATCAGGACCTACTAGTCAATTTTGATCAAGATGATTACCTAAAATTTACGTTAGATCGCTACTTTTAACTTAAAGCCAATTGACTCGCTTTCTATATTAATCACATTTTTTTGAAAAACCTTAATTTAAAATTTAATATAGCAAGCGAGCTGTTAACTAACAACTGCTCACCTGTTTCATAATATGAGGCTTCAGCTCTCTTCTCTTTTACTCTGTATTCGGCCCCTGTGCTTTGCTCTAAACTTTTCAGCCTGCAGTTTTTAATCATCATTTAGCATTTTATCGGTATAGGCATGATTTAACTTTATGTTAAAATCCATTCATATTTTATTAGAGCTTTAATCATAAATGTCAAATACAACTTTATCGGTACCTCAAGGTGAATTCACGCTACACCGATATCCGCTACGCAATAATGACCAGCTAAGAGCTTGGGATGCAGCTGACGAATTATTACTAGATTATGTCAATGATCTGGATCCTAAATTACTGCATAAAGATTGCAGAGTATTAATTATAAACGATCAGTTTGGCGCTTTATCAACCGCTTTACATCGTCTAGAGCCGAGCATGTTAAGCGATTCTTTTATTGCCCAGCAGGCAACTTTGAACAATATAGAGAACAACAAGCTTACGGCGGTTAACCTGATTAGTTCTCTTGAACCATTAGCAGGTATTTATGATTTAGTGTTAATAAAAGTACAAAAGAGTTTGGCGCAATTAGAAGATCAACTGCACCGTTTACGCGCGCATTTAAGTCCACAAAGTGTGGTTATTGGCGCGGCGATGGTAAAGATGATTCATACATCAAGTTTGAAATTATTTGATACCATCATTGGCGATACTAAAACGTCTTTAGCGAAGAAAAAAGCACGCCTTATTTTTGCGCAATTTAATCCGCACTTAGATGTTAAACCCAACCCTTTTCCAAAAACATTTCTACTTGAAGAAAAGAACTGGAGCATATTAAATCATGCCAACGTTTTCTCTCAAGGCAAGCTAGATATCGGTTGTCGCTTTTTTATAGAGCATTTACCCAGCAGTGATAAAGAGCAAACGATTGTTGATCTAGGCTGTGGAAATGGCATTGTGGGTTTAGTTGCAGCACAAAATAATCCTCATTCACTGATAGAGTTTTACGATGAATCTTATATGGCCGTTGCCAGTGCCCGGCATAACTATTTAGCTATGTTTGCACAGCAGGATAAGGCTAAATTTCACGTTGATGACTGTTTAAGTTCAGCGCAACCTGCAAGCGCAGATATTATCTTTAATAATCCTCCTTTCCACCAGCAAAACGCCATCGGTGATTTCATAGCTCGACAAATGTTCAAGCAATCATACAAGGTATTAAAACCTAAAGGTGAGCTTTGGGTGATTGGTAATATTCATTTGGATTATGCACAAACCTTAAAAAAGCTCTTTGGCAATTGCCAAAAGGTGGCGACCAGCAAAAAATTTGTTATTTTACGCGCTATTAAAAACTAGCTGCCATTAATAAATTCACTCCATTTCTTAATATTAGAGTACAAAATGAGCAATAAAATACCACCACCTGCAACGGGTCTTAAAAGAGTCATAAAAGCTATTGGTTATTCATGCCAGGGGATTACTTATGCTTGGAAAAACGAAGCTGCTTTCAGGCAAGAAACCCTGTTATTTATTATCGCCACAATTATTGCGCTAACTAGTAACGTTTCAAACTTAGAAAAAGCAGTACTTATTTTTAGTGTTGGTTTTATCGTCATTGTGGAAATTTTAAATTCTGCTATTGAAGCAATTGTTGATCGCTTTGGCAAAGAGTTTCATATACTCAGTAAAGCAGCTAAGGATATGGGATCTGCAGCTGTTTTCATCAGTTTGTTGTTAGCCGCTATCACTTGGTTGTTAATTTATTTACCGTTGATTCAAAGCTATTTAGCTTAAACTCAGAGGCTCTCGAAACCTAAGGTTTAACAGCTAACACTTATTTATGTAGCCGTTTGTCAGTTTTAGCCCTTTTAAAGTCTGAAACCGCTATCGCTTAACAGTTTCAACGCGATTAAAATCCCCTTTACTATATTGAGTACTTGGCCTATTCCATTGTAGGCAAATTGCACTTTTTTGTTAATTTTTTGATGGATCGATTTACATGACTACAGCGATTGCTAAAAATGATTTAATTATGTTTTACGGCTCTTTACAAAGAGGCGAGTATCCACACATCAGCTTAAAATTGAGCGCGAAACTTGAATTTGTTGACAACTGCACTATAACAGGCAATTTATTTGATATGGGCCAATACCCTGCCTGCGTTCAAGGCGAAGGGGTTGTACATGGGGAACTATTCAAGGTAACCGATAGTACAGTACTAGAAACACTCGATCACTTTGAGAGATATGATGCAGGCAATCTACAGCAATCTTTGTACATTAGAGAAAAAGTTTCTCTAATTTCGCCGGCCAAGTATGCGATAGATAATATCAATGTTTGGACTTATATTTACAACCAAGAGTTAATAAACAACATTGCTATCCACCACGGCCACTGGTTAAACTATAAGCAAGAAACTAACAACAACTCTGATTTCAAAGGTTTTTAAATCTTTATATCACAAACAACTATTTAGCATAAGCTGCTAGCTAAATAGTTGTTTTATTTAAAAATCGCTTTGTAATAGAGATAATCCACCAGCAGCTAACACCATCAAAATCGACAGTTGGATAACTGCTAAGTTAGAATTATTGTTAAACAGCAGCCGTTTTAACCACTTTTTTAAATAAGTCAGCGAAGCTATCTAAACCCTCATTAACCAGTGCATCACTCATGGTTAAAGCTGGTAAAAATCTAATCACATTACTGTAAAAACCACAAGCTAAGAGCACTAGCCCTTGCTCCGCGGCACCGGCAATAATCGCTTGCGTTAGCTGTGTATTAGGTTGTTCAACATCTCCATCGTGCATTAACTCCATCGCAATCATAGCGCCTTGATTACGCACTTCGCTGATTAAAGAAGGGTACTGTGCTTGTAAAGCACTTAGAGAATGGTTGAACATATCACCAATTGTTTGAGCACGTGAAATTAAATTTTCGTCCTCTATTATTTCAAGCACTGCTAGCGCCGCGGCACAAGCCACTGGCGATCCTGCATAAGTTCCACCTAAACCACCTGGTAAAGGCGCATCCATTATTTCACTTTTACCGACTACAGCCGCCAGCGGAAAACCACCGGCAATTCCTTTAGCCATTGTCATTAGATCAGGTTCAACGCCTGCATGCTCTAAACTAAACATTTTACCGGTACGTCCAAAGCCTGTTTGTATTTCATCGCCCACTAACATAATACCATGTTGATCACACAGCTTGCGAAGTGCTTGCAAAAAGGCCTTGGGAGCGGCGTAAAACCCACCCTCACCTTGTACAGGTTCAACAATAATCGCTGCAACATCAGAAGGTGCTATATCAACTTTAAACAAGTTATCTAATGCCTTAAGTGAATCTTTAACACTAATATCATGTAAATCAATTGGATAAGGCGCGTGAAAAATTTCTCCAGGAAATGGACCAAATAAGTTTTTATAAGGCGATATTTTACCGGTTAGTGCCATCGTAAGATTCGTACGGCCGTGAAAGCTGCCGTTAAACGCGATAACGCCTCTGCGGCCAGTATATGCGCGCGCTATTTTAACGCAGTTCTCTACTGCTTCTGCACCTGTTGATACGTATATCGCTTTTTTCTCACTTTCCCCTGGTGCTATCTCTACCAGTTTTTCAGCCAGTTCTACCGCTACTTCATAAGGATTTACCATGACACAAGTATGACTGAACTTATCAAGTTGCTCTTTTGCAGCAGCCACTATTTTAGGATGACTGTGACCGGTATTACACACAGCAATACCAGCGCCTAAATCAATAAAGCGCTTTCCTTCAACATCCCATAATTCTGAGCCCAATGCTCTTTCTACGTAAACGGGATATAGGTTACCTTGCCCACGGGCGATGACTTTATTTTTACGCTGTTGTAATTGTTCGTTATTCATGATTATTTCCTTCATTATTATTAAAACTGAAGACAGCTTTAATATTCTTATTCTTAATTTATCTAATAGTTAGCACAGATAGTTGATCTAGATAACAGGAAAATATCGCTACGCGCTTTTCTCGTTTAATGCACCCATACAGATATACTTAATTTCTAAATAGTCATCTAGTCCATACTTTGAACCTTCTCTGCCCTGTCCCGATTCTTTAACGCCACCAAAAGGCACCATTTCAGCACTAATAGCTGTTTCGTTGACACCGACCATGCCATATTCTAAGGCTTCTGAAACACTCCAACTTCTACGCATACTCTCTGTATAAAAATAAGCGGCTAGTCCAAATTGAGTATCGTTAGCCATTTTAACGGCTTGTTCTTGTGTGCTGAATTTGTATATTGCCGCAACAGGACCAAAAATTTCTTCTTTAAAAATAGTCATACTATCATTTAGGTTGGTCAGTATTGTCGGCGGGTAGAAATACCCTGCACCTTTCGTTATTTCTCCACCACAAACAACATTCGCTCCTTGGGCTACCGCCTGCTGTACTTTTTTATCTAGACCTATAACAGCCTTGGCTGTGATCAGCGGTCCATGGGTACTAGCTTCTTCTGTGAAAGCGCCAAAGGAAAATGTTTGTGTGGCAGCTTTTAATCTTTCTACAAATTCAGCGTAAATACCTTCTTGTACGATTAATCTATTAGCACTGATACACGTTTGGCCACTGTTGCGAAATTTCGCATTAATAATCCCCGGCATAACTAAATCCAGATCTGCATCATCAAAGATAATGATTGGCGCATTGCCTCCTAGCTCCATTGAAGTACGTTTTACCGTTGCAGCGCATTGCGCCATCAATATTTTACCAACTGGTGTAGAGCCCGTGAAGGTCAATTTTTTTACGATTGAATTGGAGGTCAGCTCTGCGCCAATTGCCACAGCATCTTCACCTGTGACTATATTTAAAAGGCCAGCAGGCAAACCTGCACGCGTAGCAAGTTCAGCTAATGCTAGCGCTGAAAGAGGCGTTTCGGCGGCGGGCTTTAACACTACAGCACAACCTACTGCCAGCGCTGGGGCTACTTTGCGGGTGATCATTGCACTAGGGAAATTCCACGGTGTGATAGCCGCAACCACACCAATAGGTTGCTTAACCACAATTCCGCGACGGTCGGTTTGTGCAGTAGGCACTATATCGCCGTATACTCGCTTCCCTTCTTCTGCGAACCACTTGAGGAACGAAGCACTATAAGCCACCTCACCGCGTGATTCTGCTAACGATTTTCCGTTTTCAGCACTCATGATGATCGCTAAATCTTCGGTATTAGCTATTATTAAAGCAAACCATTTTTCGAGTACTTCGCTGCGATGCTTAGGTGTTTTAGCGCGCCATTCGCACATCGCAGCATAAGCACTATCAATGGCTTGCGCTGTTTGTTCCGCGCCTAGATTAGCCACTTTTGCGAGTACGTGTTCTGTTGCAGGATCGATGACGTCAAAAGTAGTGTTATCTTTCGCATCCACCCATTGACCATCGATAAAAGCTTGCTGCTTAAGTAACTGTGGATCTTGTAGCTTATTAATAAGTTGCTGACTCATGTTTGACTCCGTTATGCGTTCCTGTAGTTAACTTCAATAAAGAAAACTCACAAAATGACGTTTATATTTAAATGTTTATTGACGCCTTTATAAAATATTTTTATTCTTGTTTATATAAAACTATTTAAAGGTTTATCATTGGATAAGCAAATGTAATTATTTGGAGGTATGATGGGCTTCAAAAAAATCGCCTTAAGTGGGCAACTTGCTGATATAGATATAAAATTATTGCGCATTTTTAAAGCAGTGGTCGACGCAAATGGTATAAGCGCCGCAGAGGTTCAATTAAACCTAGCCAACTCTACTATTTCAAATTACTTATCAGATTTAGAGAAACGTTTGGATATGCGCTTATGTGAACGTGGACGTAAGGGCTTCTATGTCACTGAGCAAGGTAAGTTAGTATATGACGCATCTTTAGAGCTATTATCTGCACTACAAAAATTTCGTAACACTATCAACGACTCTCACCAGTTACTGCTAGGTGAATTACACGTTATTTGCGCTGAACATACCTTAGGTATTGATAATTACTGCATCGTTAATGCCATCGATGATTTTTTAAAATTGGCTCCCAAAGTTAATATTAATATCAGTGTTATGGAGTCAAACGCTATTGTCAGTGCGATAATTGAGGGTGAAGCTGACATAGGTATTACGGTGCCAATGCAAAATTTAGCGCAACTTAATGCCACTGATTTGTTCACCGAACGTATGCAACTTTATTGTTCTGTCAAACATCCATTATTTAGTTTGTCGGATTCACAGCTTAATTGTGTTGATTTTTCAGACTATAAGTTTGTAGAATCTCCCAGGCTTAGAGTGGGGCAAGAGCCGTTCGAAGAAATGAAGCATTGGCAGATAGCTTGCCAAGCTCATCACCAAGAAGCACGCATGTCATTGATACTTAGTGGTCATTACTTAGGGTACCTGCCGAGTCAGTTAGTTGAACAATGGGGAGTAAGCTCGCAGTTACGACCTCTATTAGGCAACAAGTATGAGTACACTAATACCTTTAAAGCGATATCCAGTAAGCGTTCCAACAACCAATCATTAATCAATATTTTTAATTCTGTGTTACAGCAGAATATTACCCAAGGATAGACAATGTCTTTCAAATTGACCCGCGCGATTCCACTTCTTTTTGTATGGCTATGGAGCACAGGCTTTATTGGTGCCAAATACGGACTTCCCTACATAGAACCGTTTTTTATGCTTTTTGTCCGCTTTTGTGTCGTTATCGTGATTTTTTGCTTCTTGATAAAAATTTACAAATCGCAATGGCTTAATACGACACAGAGCTGGCAGCAAATATTAATCGGAGGATTAATACATGGAGGTTATTTGGGCGGAGTATTTTTTGCCATTAAACTGGGAGTTCCCGCTGGCATCTCCGCTATTATTGTGGGACTACAGCCTATTATCACCACGATTATTGGCCGCTTATTTTTAAATCAAGCTCTTAACGCCAAGCAATTAATTGGTTTAGCCTTAGGTTTTTCCGGGATTAGTTTGGTTATTTTAGACAGCACCAATGTCGATGCTAGTCAAATGAGCTCGCTGGGGATATTAGCCTGTGTCATCGCTTTGCTTTGCATATCCCTTGGCACCGTTTTGCAAAAACAGCTTGCAGGAAATGTATCATTGCTAACCGGTTCATTTTATCAATATGTTGGCGCTATTATGGTAATGGCCTTACTCACGTTTAGCTTAGAAGAACAGCAGGTTAGTTATACCATTGAGCTTTTTGCCGCCATGGCTTGGTTAATCCTAGGCTTGTCGGTTTTGGCTATATTGCTATTACTGTATATGATACGTGAAGGTGAAGTCGCAAAAGTCACTAGCTATTTCTACTTAGTGCCTCCTGCTGCCGTTTTTCAATCTTGGCTAATTTTTGATGAGAAGTTAGGATTAATCGCCATTTTTGGCTCTGTACTCACTGTTGTCGGGGTATTGTTTGTTGTTAAAAGCGCTAAAGCAACCAGTAAATAGGTATCTGTTGGCATTGCAGTCTGGTTTAATTTTTGCTGCTCTGTAACTCATTGATTTAACGATAACCACAAGTACTTATTTGTTGGATAATAAACTGAGTAAAACTTTGTTTACTCAGTTTTAATTTTTTAAGGATAATATAGATGATTAGCTGCGCTCAATATGATTACATTGAAATTGTTTGTATGTTTAATTACCCAGTTAAATTGACGCTAAATACAGGGGAAATCATTGAAGGGGTCGCTTTAGATACGCTGCGTAACCAGCAGCGCGAAGAGCTAATTAAAATCAAAACAGATAATAGAGAAACGTTAGTTGTTTTAGATGTTATTGTTACTTTACAAGTGTGCATTGAAAATCCCCACTTTCAAGAAATCATTTTTGATTGACGCTCTTAATCTACATTCTATCATTGATTTTAAAACTACAAACACCTCTGCTCACTTAGTAAAAAAGCACTCTATCACTGTTCCTTTATCTGAGGTTAATTTGCTATTAATTTGCTATTAATTTACCAACCTTAAGCGTGTTTTAAATACTCAACTATAATTTAATTTTCAACCAAGATTATTAGTTTTCTCCCTTTCTAGTTAAATTAACTGCTAATATGTGATTAAACAAAGCAGATAATTAAAACTATTCGCTCTTTTCAGAATCACAATATAACAATGCACCTTAAAGCATTTAAGTTTTACTAAATCCTAAATAGTAAATCCTAGCTAGTTATTGATTGTCTGCTGGCCCTGCTCGCACAGATTTTCAGTAAATAGAGATAGTTATTATTTATCAAAGGCTTGTATGCTTATTCAATTAGTAAAACTCTATGGTCGTCTTATCGGAGAAGTTTATGTCATTTCTTAGAAATTTTAAAATCAGCACGCGCTTAACTGTAAGCTATGTCAGCTTACTCGCATTACTGATTATCATTTCTGTATTAGCTATCACTAATTTACAACGCTCTTCACATTTTTCCGAAAAATTAATAACTCATGATGTTGCACAAAGTGCCATTGCCGCTGAGGTACAGTACTTAGCTCAAGCCTCAGTGGTTAGCTTATTGTTAATACTCAATACCCAGGATAGAGATGTACGCGTCAAACTCTACAAAGAAATGGATAAGCACAATGCTCAGTTAGATGAAATTCTCAATAGTTTAGCGATACGCAACGGCGAAATGGTCAACGCTAAGTTAGAGAATATTGTTCAAATGCGCAGCAGCTATTCAAAGGAATTCCTTAAAAATGTCGATTTTGTTGAATGGGATCCAGAAAGCGCGCTTAGCCAGTTTAATGACAACACTCACCCTGCATTGAATGCTTTATTGCAAGCTATTCAACAGTATATTGGTGAGCAAAACCAAACGACTTTAAATAGCTTTAGCCAAATCAAAAAAAACAGTGCCCATTCAATTAATTTAATGGCGGGCCTTTCTATTGCAGCGGTTGTTATTGGATTTTTGTTAGCATTATTTGTTAGTCGCAGTATTGTGCGCCCTATTCAAGCGGCTGTTATTGTCGCTAAAAAAATGAGTAAAGGTGATTTACGCTTTGATGAAGAAATAGCGGGCAAAGATGAGCTCAGTGAGCTGATTAGCGCATTTTCTTTAATGAGTTCAGAGCTTAGTGGTTTGATTTCTACTATTTGCGAATCAGCAATGCAGGTACAAGGCTCTAGCGAATCTCTTGACAACTCAGTACAGCAAATGGCGGCAACCTCCAGCACGCAGTTACAAGCTGTAAGCAGCATTGCCGATACTGTTAGCCATTTCTCAGCTCAAAGCGCGGCTGCAAATCAAACGACCTCTCAAGCGAAAGCGCAAGCTGATAACGCTAAACAGCTTGCTGCCACAGGTCAGCAACTTATTGAACGTGCTACCCAAGAGTTTGATGTGATTTCAGCATCCATCAAAAGCTCTGCACAAGCGGTAGATACCTTAAAAGAGCGTTCTGTATCTGTACGTGCCCTTGTTACCACTGTTAGAAAAATAGCCGAACAGACCAATTTACTAGCGCTTAACGCTGCTATAGAAGCCGCTAGAGCTGGCGAATCTGGGCGTGGCTTTTCAGTAGTTGCCGATGAAGTGCGTAATTTAGCTTTACGTACAGAAACCGCCACTGCTGAAATAAACGAGGTAATAGATGCCATTGATCAAGAAACTGATACCTCGGTGCAACGCATCAGCAGTGGTAGAGAAGAGTTAGAAGCAGGTATTTTATTAATTCGTGAAATGGTGCAGCCATTAAATGAGCTTAATGAAGGCGCTAAGGCATCGGTTGAGCAACTTAATTTACTCGAGTCAGCGGTCGCATCACAAACTCAAGATAGTGAGCAGATTGGTCAAGAAGTGCAGAAAATTCAAACTATGGCGATCAATAACCAAGGCTCTATTGTTGAAGTGTCTGAAATTACCAGTAACTTAGGTGGATTGTCGCTAACACTTGAAAGCAACGTTAGTAAATTCAGTTTGGCTAAAACCACCAGCGTTTAAGCTGAGTAATAATTTTTGATTGTTAAAAAGCCTCTGAAAAGAGGCTTTTAGTATGAGACTATTTACTCAAGAATTTATTCAAGAGACTACTTTACTGGCGGTGAGTACTGAATGCCACCTTGGGTCCATAAAGCATTTAAGCCACGCTCTAATTTAAGCGGAGTTTCTTTACCAACGTTACGCTCGAAAATCTCGCTATAGTTACCAACATTTTTGATAATGTTATAAGCCCATTTTTTCTCTAAGCCCAACATTAAGCCTAACTTTGCATTACCTTCACCTAAAAGAGCCTGCGCAGCTGGATCATTTTTATTTGCGCCGCGTTCATCTAAGTTTTTAGAAGTAATGTTCATTTCTTCAGCAGACAACAATACATTGTGAGTCCACTTAACAATATCGAACCATTGATCATCACCGTGGCGTACCACTGGGCCTAAAGGCTCTTTAGAGATGATTTCTGGTAAGATCAAGTGATCAGCTGGTGTTTGAAATACTGAGCGCTGTGCAGCTAAACCAGAAGCATCAGTGGTGTATACATCACAACGACCAGCAATGTAGTTTTGGCGTGCTTCAGCAGGTGATTCGATCGGTACTGATTCATAGCTCATACCGTTTAACTTGAAGTATTCAGCTAGGTTTAATTCTGTTGTACTACCTGTTTGTACACAAACTGACGCGCCATCTAACTCTTTAGCAGAAGTAACACCTAGTGCTGTTGGTACCATGAAGCCTTGGCCGTCATAATAGTTAACACCTGCAAAGTTAAGACCTAAACTAGTATCACGGGTAAATGTCCAGGTTGTAGTACGAGAAAGCACATCAATTTCACCGGATTTTAATACTTCTAAACGTACTTTAGATGAAAGCGGTACAAACTCAACTTTAGCCGGATCCCCTAATACTGCAGTGGCAATTGCACGACAGTAATCTACGTCTAGCCCCTTCCACATACCTGCATCGTCAGGTACAGAAAAGCCTGCTAAACCAAGAGATACACCGCACTTTAATACGCCACGTTCTTTGACGTTTTCTAAAGTACCTGCAGATACTGTTGCTGATGAAATAGCCGCTAATGCGATTGCAGTAGATAAAATCTTTTTCATTTATTGTTATTCCCTTGTTTTTCAATAAGATATTTCAATGTAGCCTCTAACCATAAAAGGTAATGCCCTAGAAGTCTACATAAACGAAAATAAATGAAATAATAATTACATTTAGTTTATATGTGGTTCATTTAAATGAACATAATAGAAAATAATAACATTTTAAAGTTATTTAGCGATAACTATAATAGAGTGACTTGCTCTACTTTAAATAACAATGACATTAAAAAGGCTAGCTAAAGGAGAGTGACTTGCTGTTAATAAGCAAGATATCAAATCAAGCGAGGATATTTGGATACTTTTACAGCTTACATACTTTGCATTTCAATAATTCGACTGCTGGTTCTTGCAAATTCAAAAACAACTCGCCCACCTAAATAGAGCGTTGCTAAGGGTACTTGTGCACCGATCACAATTAACTTTCCTTGATCATACATTTCATCGACAAAACTAATAAAGCGGCGCGCTTCATCATCGCCTTTTGCTACTATGAAAGGCCTGTCAGCGACTCTTTGATTGATGTTATAAGTATCTTCAGTGCCTCTTGCTACTTTGCGTTCAAGTAAGGCTCCACCAAGTTGTGGCACATTGATTAAATAAAGGCGCTGGGCAATTTTTGAAAGCGCAATATAATCGTTAACGCTTCTTGGTCCTATGAATAACTGTTCAAAACTAAAACAATATAAGTCATTGTAACGTGCAAGACACGCAACGGGGCGCGACTCGATTTGCAAAGTGAGATTACGCTCAATGTTTGGCTTACCTGCTACTTCTAACAAATTGTGCTGCTGCTCAACATCATCAGTAAAACGCTTAAGCACGCTGCTGTCTATTTCATCGTGGGATTGCTGCACAAAATAATGCTTAAAGCCTTGGGATTTTGCCAAACGATGATCTTCACGCCCTTGCATGGCAACTATCTGCAAATGGCTTTCTAACATTTTTATAGCGGGTAAAAACCTATCGCGCTGTAGGCCTTCTTTGTACAATTGGCAAGGCTCAACGTTAGAGGTGGTGACTAAAATTAAACCTTGCTCGAACAGCACTTGCATTAAGCGCCCCAACAACATGGCATCGCCAATGTCAGCAACAAAAAACTCGTCTAGGCAGAGAATTTTATGCTCTTTTAATAAGTCTTTCGCCACTAATGTTAAGGGATCTGGCTGCCCTTGATGGGCTTTTAGCCGTGCATGTAGGTACTGCATAAAGCGGTAATAGTGTAATCTTTTTACCCGCGTTCCCAATGCTCGAAAAAAGCAATCCATCAAATAGGTTTTGCCACGCCCTACTTTTCCCCATAGGTAAACGCTGGAAGCTGCAGTTGTTTTTTCAGCCATTATATCTAGATACAATTGATGCAATGCTTTAATAGCGAATGCTTGATGCTCATCCTCTTTAAAACCCTTTGTTTCAATATCTTGTTGATATAACTCTAACGGCGTGGGCATGCTTAAACCTATTTGTATAATCTGTTTCTAAAGCGCTTACTAGAAACACTTGCTTGATGGATTGAGTTTGAAAACCGCGGTTAGTGCTGGTGACCGCCATCGCCATGGGCATGCTTGTGTGTTAGCTCGCTTGTTGTCGCTTCACGTACATTAATGACTTGCATGTCAAATGTGAGTGTTTTGCCAGCAAATGGATGGTTGCTATCAACCGTTGCCATAAAACGACCCATTTTAATGATAGTGACTTGGTGCTGCCCTTTCTCAGAATTAACAGTTGCAATCATACCCGGACGCCATTTTTTAGCGCCTTGTAAGTGTTTAACAGGTACTTTCATTTCAGCATCATCACGCACTAGCCCATAACCATCTTCAGGACTTAGGGTTATGTTAACCGCTGCGCCTTCTTCATGCCCTTCTAATGCATTTTCAATGCCCGCGAGCATATTATTATGGCCTTGCAGATAAGCGATAGGCTTGCCTTCATCACTTTGCTCAAGCATGTTGCCATCGGTATCTGTTAGTACGTAGTTAAACTGTACAACGCAATCATTAGTTATTTTCATTAGTTATCCTTAATCTTTATCTTTTGGAAACATTAGTGTCCGGTTTAATTTTTGTTGTTCTCTAATTCATTGATTTTACGTCAACGACAAATACTATTTAGCTAAAAAATATCAATTTAATCATGATAGAAAGCCACAAACCAATGAGTGAGAGAGCTTACATTTTTTAACCGGACAGCAATGTTTTCGAAATAAAATAGTGTTGTGAAGGTGCTTTACGCAATGGTTAAAACGCTCTTTAAGCAAAACGCTTGTTAGTATTATTTATCTGCTTTTAGGGTTAATAAACCCGCACTGCAAATAAGTGTAATGCCGATCATTGTTTGCAGTGCAATCGCTTCTGCAAAAAATACCCAGCCTAAAACCGCAGCATAAAATACCGAGCTGTAAGTAAAAGGTGCTAGCACTCCAGCTTTAGTCATCCTATAGGCTTTACTGAGCAGTAACTGCGCAATGGTAGAAGCCACCGCCAATACAAATAAATAGCCAAGGTTTGTGATTGTAATGGCTTGCCAACTAAAATATGCCGGTATTATAGAAAGCAAAGTAGCGAATAGTGAAAAGTAAAACACAATGAGCTTCGAGTTTTCTGTTTTACCTAATTTGCGAATAGTTACCTTGGCGAAAGCTCCGATAACGGCTCCTAACAAGGCTAGCAGTACCACTTGATTTATAACGCCTTCTTCGGGGTTTAGTATGAAGTAAACTCCACTAAACCCTACAAATATTGCAGCAACAACTCTCTTGGCTATTTTTTCTTGCAACCAAAAAAAAGCAATAACAGGAATAAAAAACGGTGAGGTTTGCTTTAATAATGCTGATTGCGCTAAAGGCAAGTGCCCCCATGCATAATATAAGCAACCCATTGCTGAAACACCTAAAGCAGCACGCAAAAAATGAAACTTCAGTAAGGGGGTCTTAAGCACACTAAAGCCGGCACTTACCAGCCAGGGTGTCAGTATTAACAATGCAAAGGCATTGCGAAACAACATAATTTGCCCAGTCGGCACTTCATCTGACAAATGCTTAATAATCATGCCGGAGATAATTAAAAACAACTCAGATAAGATAATTAGAAATGGCCCATTAGTTGTAAAAAACTGATGAGGTTTTAGCGTTGTCTCGATTGTAATCTACCTTATTTATAGATGTGGGCTGCTACTATCTGTGCTTTTTTACTACAATAGAAATGGTTTACACCTTTAATAAAGCCTCTCATATAAACACTCTTTATAAAAATAGTGTTTATAGAAAGGTTTCTTACCAAAAAAGGCTGCAAACCATCTTTCTAAAGCCGTTGCTTTAAAGCGTTATAACAGCGTAATCACCCGCTAATGCAGCGGCTGACTCAGCATTGGTAACGACTGCTACACTTGCATTTTCTGGTTGTAAGTATCTTTTTGCTACCGCTTGTAAATCGGCAATAGTCACTTGCAAAATTTTAGCTCTGAACGCTTTACGCTGCTGTGCACTACGGCCAAACAACGCCGAATGATAAGCTTGCTTTGCTTCCCCTGCGGGAGAGGCTGGCTTATCAATAGAGCTTACAACACCCAGAATCGCTTCTGTTAGCTTGCTATCCTCATGAACCGTTTCCGCGAGCCAAGTAAGCGAGGCATCAAAGTCATTTAAAGTTTCTTCAAGGCGTGGATCACGATACGAGAAAAAACGGAAAACAGCATCGCCGCTATCTTGTCCAGCGCCAGAACCATATGCTCCACCTTGCTCACGTATAGCACGATGTAAAAAGCCATTACGTAAGAAATCGCCAAGCACACTTAACGCCGCCGCATCTGCATGATCTACACTAACGGTTGCGTAAGCTTTAGCACAAAAGTTCACTTGAGTGCTAGTGACCCAAAGCTGCTTAACATTGGCTCTAGTCGGCGTTAGGCTAAAGTTTGCTTTATCTTCGCTTGCGCCTTGTTGCCAATGATTTTGCATTTGCACTAATAAAGAGTCTTTTAATTCAGGCTCTGCGACCACTAAGAAACGTCTTGCGGTTTTAACTAACTTTTTGTGCATTGCAGTAAGTTTATCTGCCAAATCAGCCAACGCTTGATCATCGTCTAAGCTATCATCCAACAACTTAATAGCTGCTATGCTCGCCAAACCGCGAGTTTGGTGAGATAACAAAGCACTTGGTGCTAATTCGGCACTTGCCGCCATCATCGCTAAGCTATGGCCACTACCGGTGATGCTCTGCTCTTTACGGCTACGCTGCTGGGCAACTAACTCTCTAATTCTTGGTAGTTCATCAAAACGACTTTCTAGTAAAGTTTCTTTCACCAGTGCTAATAGCGCATCTTGATTGGCACTTAAGCCTTTACCTGAAACAATAAAATAGCCACTGACTTGCTGCTCATCGCTTAGTGATGCACGAATAGATGAAAAAGCACTTACGCCACCCGTCACTTGTGCTAAGTATTGTTGATTTTCTTGATAACTGCGCCCTGCACAACCTAACTCACTCATGCATAAGCTAAATAGTGGTAATAATTGTAATTCAGATGCATCAAAGTTAGGCAGTTGCGAAATAACTTGCTGATAAACTAAGCCGTTTGTACCTTGGCCATACCAATCTATTGGCTGATCGGCGATAGCTAATGTTTCACCTTGTGCAATAAATTGCGCACTAGGTACATCCGCTAAAGTCACTTGTGGTAACACGCTTTCATCATCAATCTGTGCTTGGCGTTGCTCAAGTGCTGCGGCAAGTTCGATTATTTCTTGGCGTTCATCCGCCGTCATTTGCGCGTGCATTTGCGCGAGTTTAATATCATCAGCAGCGGCTTTACGCTTTGCTATTTGCTGATCTGGGCGCATGGTTAAGCGCACGTAATGCGCATTATCTAACAATAACTTGCGAATAAGCTGAGGGATAAATTGTGGATCTTTAATCGATTCACGTAGCTCTTCTAAAATGGGATCTAAATTGAGCAGCGCAATAGGATCACCGCGGTGCACTGCACTGGAGATAGACGCCATAATCAGGTTTAAACCATACGGATAGCCGTCACCGCTGATTTCTCGCTGACCCAATTCTAACTGGTGTAATTGCGCTTCTACTATCTCTTGGGAAACACCATCACGCTCTACTTGCTCGAGTACATCAAATACCATTTTTTCAAATGCAGCTGCTTGCTCAGGCTCTGATCCCTCTAATCCACACATAAAGGTCATTTCACGATTAGAGTCTTCCAAACCACATAATGGAGAAGGCGCTTTACCAAGATCACTTGATTCCAAGGCCAATAGTAAAGGAGAAGAACTGTTATCTAACAATACTCTAGACAGTAAATGTGCTTCTAGTTGCTCTTTTAAATCAATAGATTGACCTAATAACCAGCCCATTACATGATGAGTCTTCGCATCGATGCTCTCTTCATCCAAGTTATAGGCTTCTTCAACTCTTACTGGTGAGAAGTATCTTTTCTCGTCATTAACAACAATATTGATATCTAATTTTGAAAAGTCTTTTAGGGCGTTTTCTTCAAAACGTTGTTGTAAATCAGCCGCGGGGATATTACCAAAGGTCATGAACACAGCATTGCTTGGATGGTAGTGGCTTTGGTAGAAATCTTTAAGTTGTTCGTAGCTTAAATCGGTGATCGATTCAGGATCGCCACCAGAATTGTAGTGATACGTTTGCGTTGGAAAAAGATGCTTTGAGAATGTTTGCCATAAGGTGGATGTGACAGAGCTCATTGCTCCTTTCATTTCGTTATATACAACGCCTTTGTACTCTAGTTTCGAATCAACATTGCCCTTTTCAGAAAACTCAACTCTATGCCCTTCTTGCGCAAAATCCAACGGATCTAAACGTGAGTGGAAAGTGGCATCGAGATAAACTTCTAATAAGTTGTAATAATCTTTTATGTTTTGGCTGGCAAACGGATATGCAGTCCAATCTGAACTGGTCATGGCATTCATGAAGGTGTTTAATGAACGTCGTGTCATCATGAAGAAAGGGTCACGTACTGGGTATTTATCGCTACCGCATAGTGCAGTATGTTCTAAAACATGAGCCACGCCCGTTGAGTCCATTGGCACGGTACGAAAAGCAACTAAGAAAACATTTTCTTGCTGATCGGCATCGATATGGTAGTGCAAAGCGCCTGTTTCTTTATGGCGAAATTCCAACATGGTGACATTAAGTGAATCAATCTTTTGTTGGCGAATAAATTCAAAACTACTATGGCATTCAGATATAGACATAAATTAGTGAACCTTTAACAAGAGGCCCTTTAATAAGCGGACCTTTAATAAATGATTAGCCCTTAAACGTGCAGAGAAAAATATTAGGCTATCGAAAAATGATGTCGAGCATTGTAACTGTAATGGGTTATAAAGCGTAGCTAAGTTATTGCTTTTTACACCGATCGAATAGCTAGCGAACCACTATTTAACTAGCTTGCGCGCTAATGCGGGCAACGGGCCTTCCATACCCATGGCTAGTGCCATTACTTTATTTTTAGCAAAAGGTAATTTACCAGCAACCCCTAATCCAATGTTTCTTAAGATCTTTAATCCTGGGTTGTCATTACTAAATACGCGATAAAAACTATCCATTAGCTGCATGACTAATAAATTGTGCTTACGCCTTTTTGTTTGATAATCGTTTAATACTGCAAGTGAACTAATATCGTTATCTGTACTGAAAGCATACTCATCTGCACTACTAATTTCACTGCCAAGTGCTGATAAAATTGATTCAGCTAGTTGCGCTGCATCGAGCAATCCAATGTTAACTCCTTGCCCAGCTAATGGGTGAATCATATGTGCAGCATCACCAATTAATGCGACTCCTGGTGCGACATACTGCTGAGCATGTTGTCTTTTTAAAGGAAATGCAGCTTTGTGCAATATTTTATTCACTTTACCGAGCGTAGACGGAAAGTGTGCCATTATTGCTGCTAAAAACTGACGATCATCTAAAGTTAACAGTGTTTTGATGGCCGCTGGGCTGTTATACCAAACAAGTGATGCACTTTTCCCACTGAGAGGTAAAAAAGCTAATGGGCCTTGCGGTGAAAATTGCTGCCAAGTGATATCTTGCTGCTCACTGTCCATTTCAACATTAATCACCAATGCTGATTGATCGTAATCCCAACTGTGAATACCTAGGCCTGATGCGGTGCGCACCGCTGAATTACCTCCATCTGCGCCGACTAATAATTTGGCAATTAATTGCTGACCATCGGCGAGTTCAACTAAGCTCGCGCCTGCATTAAAATCAATAGCGGTGGTTTTTTGATTAAATAATGTAATATTATCGGCCAGTGATATTTGCTCAAGTAAAGCTAATTGTATAACGCGATTTTCCACGATATAACCTAGATGATCAATGCCTTGGTGAGCGCAATCAAACAACGTTGCGCCATGCTGTTCATTCAATTCCCAGGTTTTTAAACGCCGATAAACACAGCTGCGACGACTTACAACACCCCGCCAAGCACCTATATTGTGTAGAATATTTTCTGAGGCAATATTGATAGCTGATACACGTAAATCATGAGGCTGATCGTCACTAAAATCTTGCGGTATAAAAGGTTCTATCAATGCTATGCGTAATTGGGTATTAGCCAGCGCACAAGCTAAAGTCGCTCCAACCATTGAGCCTCCGACTATAACCACATCATATTTATTTTTCATTAATGCCTCCCAAGATGAGCCAACATTATACGCACCTTTTTACCTGTAGATTCAATGCTTGACAAAAACTTTATTAAAAGCAACTCTATATCGATTTTACAAGGGAGAAAAGCAGTGTCTGTATGGAAAAAGCAAATTGATTTAGAGCAGCTAAATAAGATCAGTGAAAACACCCTAATTCGTCATTTGGATATTAAGTTTACCAATATTGGTGATGATTTTATCGAGGCTACAATGCCCGTTGATCAAACGACTCATCAACCGATGGGATTATTACATGGAGGCGCATCGGTAGCACTAGCTGAAACACTGGGCAGCACTGCAGGAACTCTCGCTTGCCCTGAAGGCTTTGCTTGTGTTGGCTTAGAGATCAACGCCAATCATATACGCGCAGTTCGATCAGGTATCGTTACCGCCACGACCACACCTTTACATATAGGGCGAAGCACACAAGTGTGGGAAATAAAAATACGCGATGAGCAACAGCGCATAAACTGTATTTCTAGATTGACCTTAAGTGTTATCAAACACCCGTAAAAAGCCTTTTTATAAGCAGTTGCTAGCGATTACCAGATACTTAGCTAGTTTAATATTGGTACAGGTCGTCATCATTGTGTAATAACGGTCATCTTAAACTAACTAATAAGGTTCATCTATATCGTAAAAAATACTGCCTTTTCGGATTTGATAGTGACGCCAGCAAATTTCAGAAAGGAGTATGCTAAAGAAATCTACTATGGATAAAAACTGTTTAATCCGCAGTAGATTTCGTGAACAGCGTATAATAGTTTTCGCTAGTAATATCAGCGAGTTTACTAACACTAATGCCTTTCAAGTCAGCAATGAACTGTGCTACTTCTACGACATATTTAGGCTGATTTTGCTTTCCTCTGAAAGGAACCGGAGCTAAATATGGAGAATCTGTTTCTATTAGTAGCTTATCTAGTGGGATGCTTTTAACGATATCTTGTAGCTCTGTGGAATTTTTAAAAGTGACTATTCCAGAGATTGAAATCAGGTAATTAAGCTCGATAGCTTTTTTTGCCATCGCTAAAGATTCTGTAAAGCAATGCAACACACCTCCAGCTTGTCCACCGTGCTCTTTAATTAAGGCTAATGTATCTTCACGGGCATTGCGTGTGTGCACTATCACTGGAAGATCTAAGCTTTTAGCAGCTATTAGGTGGTTTGCAAAGCTTTGCTGCTGCAGCTCTTTACTTTGAGCATCATAAAAATAATCTAAACCCGTTTCTCCAATAGCCACTACTTTTTTATATTCGAGCGCCATTTCAAGTAACTTATCTACGCTTGCGATATTCGCAGCATCTTTTACATGTAAGGGATGTACCCCCATAGACACATCAATTTGCGAATACCCAGCTACCAGTTGATACATAGCTGCAAAATCTTCTAAGCTGATGCTAACACATAACATTTTATTAACTTTGCTGTGCTTTGTTGCAGCCAATAGTTGCGCAAATGAACCAGCGTAATCCGCTAAATCTAGTTTATCTAAATGACAGTGAGAATCTATAAACATAACTTTTAAAATACGCTAATAATGGAAGTGGGGAAGAAGAAAGGCAGGTACAAATATTGTTAATCAGACTGTTTTGGTGGCCATACCATCATCAAAACCAGCTAAATAGGTTTCGATTTTCTTACTTAAATCGATATCTTCATTGGAAATCTGAATACCAACACCTTGCTTTCTACCATTTTGCGGAGATTTCGGGGTCATCCAAATAATTTTACCGGTAATCGGTGTTTTGTCAACTTCATCCATAATTTGCAATAGAGCAAAAACCTCTTCCCCTAAATGAAAATCTCGATTAGTTTCAATAAATAAACCACCCCCTTTAACAAAAGGCATATAAGCCTCGTACAGATCTTCTTTCTGGGAAAGCAGCAGCGTTAATATACCATGACTCATTCTAGGCCTAGGAGGCATAGGTTCTCCTACCCCATCTAAGTTTAATTCACTGTCACTTAATATTATTGCCAAAGTTGATAACCTTTAATCATATAAAATTGTTTTGGGATCTTAAGTTATATTTAACCTATATATCAGCTTATTCTATATTAAATTTTTCCAATCTAACAACAAATCTTCTAGTAACAACTGTTTATTCGGATTTTGATGTAATAACAGTGCACTTCTATGGCGCTGGACTTTATCAGACAATAAATACACCTTTTGTATTTTACTACGTTTTGCTAAAGCTGATAACATCTTTAACATATCCGCATTGGTCAAATCACAGTCCCCTCCAGTTAAATGTAGCTTACTGATATCAACTAACAAACTGTACAACCAAGATAAAAGCAAAATTATATCGCTTTTTGCAAACTTCGGCGCTATATCAATCGCAGTGCTTTTTTTCTGTAATAAACTCTTTAATCCTAAGATAAATTCTGCACGCAGCGTTTGATTACCTTGCTTTTTAAAATGCAATGCCTCTAAGGGTGCACCATGCACAACGTTCAACAATTGCACTGCCGTATTGCGCTCAATGTTTAATTTATCACTGAGCCATTCACTAGCTATATCCTGATTAGGAATAGCACAATCAATGCGTTGGCAGCGGCTTTTTACCGTTGGCATCACCTGCCCAATTTGATTGGATAACAACAGTAGCAGTGAATTTTTACCAGGCTCTTCCAGTGTTTTTAATAACGCATTTGCAGCTGATAAGTTCATCGCTTCAGCAGGATCAAGAATAACAACTCGATAGCCTCCTTGCTGAGCGGTGCTTTGCATAAACTGGCTGAGATCACGGACTTGATCGACCTTTATCAGCCCTCCTACTTCTTCAGGCGCTAAATGGTATAAATCAGGATGACCACTAGAAGAAAACAACTGACAGCTCCTGCACGCTTGACAGGCTCCATTAGGTTGCGGCTCTTGACATAACACTAGCTGCGCTATGCAGCCGGCAAAGTGCAACTTCCCAATGCCTTTTTTACCATTTACCAATAAAGCATGTGAAAGTTTTGTTTCGTTATGTAATTGTTTAATTTTATGCCATTGAGGTTCAAACCAAGGATATAGCTTTGCCGTCAGAGGATGGTATCTAGTGGAAATATCCATGCTAAGCTTCCAATCTAGTACGTACGACATCAGTTATTTGCGCTTTGACATCCACTAAGCTTTTGCTGGCATCGATTAAAGCAAAACGAGAGGGTTCCTTTAGCACCTGTTGATGATAACCCTGCCTCACTTTTTCAAAGAAGCTCTGCTGCTCTTGTTCTATCCTATCTAACTTACCTCTTGCACTAGCTCTTGCTAATCCAAGCTCAACGGGTGCATCAAGTAGCAATGTCAAATCCGGCCGTAAAGAGCCTTGTACAAATTGTTCCAGTTGCTGGATACGCTGTATATCGATACCGCGCCCAAATCCTTGATAAGCGTAAGTCGCATCGGTAAATCTATCACTCAGTACCCATGCCCCTCTATCCAAAGCGGGTAATATAACAGTATTGATGTGCTGAGCACGTGCCGCAAAAACGAGTAGTAACTCGGTATCAACTGACATTTTTTCTTGTCTAGGAGTTAAAATAAGTTCACGAATCTGCTCAGCTAAAGCGGTTCCCCCAGGCTCTCTTGTTAATATCAGCTCTATTCCAGCATCTTCGACTAACTGTTTAACAAAAGCTATATTAGTGCTCTTACCGACGCCTTCAGTGCCTTCAACAGTTATAAAACGCCCTTTTTCTGCCTGTTCTGTGTGCATTTTCTTTCCTAATAGCTGAGCTACGTTAATTCGCTTTATTATCCTACAGAGCATACAACTAACTTGAAGGAGACGAGCGATATCCCTTACGACGTTTTAATTGGAAGCGTTTCACTGCATTATTGTGTTCACGTAAATTTTTTGAAAAATAATGTGTGCCATCACCTTTAGCCACAAAATATAAATATTTGGTTTTTACAGGATTTAACGCCGCTCGAATAGCCTCTGGACCAACAGTCGCTATCGGCGTAGGCGGCAACCGCTTTATTACATAGGTATTATAAGCACTAGGGCGTCTTAAATCTGCCCTAGTAATGTTGCCTTTATATTTGTCACCCATGCCATAAATGACAGTGGGATCTGTTTGTAATCTCATGCCAATACGCATTCTATTAACAAAGACACCCGCAATAATAGGGCGTTCTTTAGCAACAGCTGTTTCTTTTTCAACAATTGAGGCCATGATAAGTGCTTCATAAGGCGTTTTGTAGGGCAGCTTTTTATCTCGCACTTGCCACTGCTGCTGCAATAGTTTGGTCATACCTTGATAAGCGCGTTTCAATAATGCTATATCAGTACTACCGCGTTCTACGCGATACGTTTCGGCTAACAATATACCTTCAATACTTTTCTGGGTTGCGCCTAACTCTTTAAGCAACTCACTTTCAGTCATATCGGTTGTTTTAAGGGTGAGCACATCTTTAAACTTCAGCAACTGGGCTCTTAGCTCTTTAATATTTGAGCCTTCAATGAAGGTCACATTGTGATGTACAACTTTACCCGATGAAAACAGCTTCAATAACTCAACAGGTGTTGAATCTAATGCTATCAGATATTCACCCGCTTTTATCTTGCGGCCAAACTGGTAGTATTTAGCATACAACTTAAAATACAAATCATTGGTAATTAACTCTTCAGCTTTCAATTGCGCAGTTAAACGCGAAAAACCCACACCGCGCTTAATAATAAACGTTTTTTGATTCACTTGGGTATAAACACTTTGTGACATAACTTTATGAATGTCTTGCCACAGGTAATAGCCAACTCCTGCGCCACACAGCGCAAATAGTAATAAAGATACAACAAACCTTTTCACACTAGGTTTCCTTTAAATAATATTGCTGTAATTTTTTTTGCAGCAATTTTGTCATTGATCCAATATTAAATTCAATGTATTCAGAGCCATCCTGCTCAATACAGATTTTGCTAACCGCTTTTATATCAAAAACACTGTTACAAATAAACACCTCTTGTGCATCAAATAACTGCTCTATTTTATAGTATCCTTGCTCTATATGGATTAAACGATCTTGTGTACAGATATTAATAATGGCGTTGCGAATCACACCTTCAACTCCGGCAAAAGACAATTGCGGTGTATATAGCACTCCTTCTTTTATCCAAAATACATTACTCATACAGCCTTCAACTAGAAAACCTTGTGTATCGCACACTAAACCTTCACTAAACTTTGATTCATGCCATTCACTGCGCGCTAGCACTTGCTCTAAGCGGTTTAAATGCTTAATACCTGCCAATAAAGGTTGTCTAGCTAATAGGGTTTCACAAATACAAACGCTTATACCCTGTTGAGCTGACTCTCTAGGATCTATGCTTTGTGCTTTTGCCGAATTTGATTGGACTGTTAAGCTGCTTATACGCGTAACGATAGGGTCGAGAGGCGCTTTATAACCTCGCTCACCCTTGCCACGCGTTAACGTTAGCTTTAACACACCATCCACTGACTGCTGACCTGCTAAGGTTTTAAAGTCCGTCGCAAAGCTGCTGCTCAGCTGAGCATCGAAAGGGATTTTTAAACGCGCGGCGCCAACTTTCATGCGCTGTAAATGCGCACTCCATAATAAAGGCTTGCCGTTAAGCACTTGAATGGTTTCAAAAAGGCCATCACCGTAACTTAAACCACGATCAGCGTGATCTAGTTCTTGAGCAGCTTGGCCATTTATTAAACTTGCAGACATCAATTGATTATCGATTAGATCTTACGGAACAGCAAACTACCGTTAGTGCCACCAAATCCGAAAGAGTTAGAAATGGCAGTCTCTATTTTGCAATCTTGAGCAGCGTGTGCAACATAGTTTAGATCACAACCTTGTGAGGGGTTATCTAAATTTATGGTTGGCGGAGCAATTTGATCTCTTATTGCCAAGGCACAGAAAATAGCTTCTACAGCACCGGCAGCACCAAGCAAATGACCTGTCATCGATTTAGTAGAACTCATGCGCATTGAGCTCGATTGGTCACCAAATAGTCTTTTCAGAGCATGTGTTTCTGCGATATCGCCAGCGGGTGTTGATGTTCCATGCGCATTGACATAATCAACAGTTGCAACATTCTCGTGCTTGTTAGCATCTTTTAAGGCGTTTTCCATTGCCATAGCAGCCCCTTCACCAGTAGCCGGTGGTGCAGTAATATGATGAGCATCATCACTCATGCCAAATCCTGCTAGCTCACAGTAAATTTTAGCACCACGTGCTTTAGCACTTTCGTATTCCTCTAATACCAGAATACCCGCACCGTCACCTAATACAAAGCCATCGCGATCGGCATCCCAAGGACGACTAGCCGCCTGAGGATCATCATTGCGCTTAGAAAGCGCTCTTGCCGCTGCAAAGCCACCTAGCCCTAGTTGCGTTGTGGCCATTTCAGCGCCACCTGCAATCATTACATCAGCATCGCCATATTGGATCATGCGCATTGCTTGTCCAATGTTATGGGTACCTGTGGTGCAGGCCGTGGTTATCGCAATATTAGGACCTTTAAAGCCAAACTTAATCGCTAAGTGCCCTGCTATCATATTAATGATACTGCCTGGCACAAAGAAAGGTGACACTTTACGCGGGCCACTTTTACTAATTAAATCATAAGTGCTTTCAATCATAGAAAGCCCACCAATGCCAGAACCGATAGCACAGCCGATACGTGGAGCATTAGTGGATGTCACTTCAATGCCACTATCTTGCACTGCTTGAAACGCCGCTGCCAAACCATATTGAATAAACAAATCCATACGCCTAGCATCTTTAGGATTCATGTAAGCGCCAATGTCGAAATTTTTAATTGAGGCTGAAAACTGTGTAGTGTAACTGGATGCATCAAAATGCGTAATGGGAGCGGCACCACTTTGTCCCGCGAGTATTGACTTCCAACTATCCTCGACGGTGTTCCCTACCGGAGTCAATGCGCCTAATCCGGTAACTACCACTCTTCTTCGAGACATCGTACTTCTCCCATTATGCTCTTGATTTGCATGATAACAACATGCACTTCAAATCAAATATTATAATTTTTTTGCTGGATAGCAAAATAGAAACGAAAAACTAATAACCGATTTTAAATTTATTACATTCTAAATTTAAAGCCTTAAGTTATCATAGCAGCTTGCGTTATTAACAATACTTCCTTTTACCAAATTTATTTTTAAATTATGTTTTGAAGGCAAAAGAAAAGCCGTTCTAAGTTCATAGTAACGGCTTTAAATCGATCATAACTAGTAAAGCTTAGTTTTGATTACTGGTTGGAATTAACGTAATCGATAGCCAACTGTACAGTGGTAATTTTTTCTGCTTCTTCATCAGGAATTTCAGTTTCAAATTCTTCTTCTAAAGCCATTACTAGCTCAACGGTATCTAGAGAGTCCGCGCCTAGATCATCGACAAAAGAAGCAGGGTTAGTTACTTCCTCTACTTTAACACCTAACTGTTCTGCAACAATTTTCTTAACGCGATCTTCAATATTACTCATAACTTTTCCTATTTTTTATCAAATAACATCACACTCATGTGTGACATTGATTGTGCCAACATTATCAGCCTAGCATTAGGTTAATAATTTTAATCGATTCAGATGGAGCAATTATCAACAAATTTATGAAAATATCAATCACATTTGTTGGTTTTTTCTAATCTCATTGGCAATTGGCCTTTGAATGCAGCTTATTTGATTAAGCCATATACATTCCGCCGTTCACTTGTATTGTTTCGCCAGTCACATATGATGCAGCATCGCTGGCTAAAAAACCAACAACAGAAGCCACTTCTTGCGGCTGACCTAAACGGTTCAGCGGTATTTTAGATTGTAATTGTAATTTATGCTCTTCAGGCAAGTCTTTGGTCATATCTGTATCGATAAAGCCTGGAGCAACACAATTCACAGTGATATTTCTAGAGCCAATTTCGCTTGCTAGCGCGCGTGAAAAACCTTCCATACCCGCTTTGGAAGCAGCATAGTTTGATTGCCCAGCATTACCCATAGAAGCCACAACTGAACTAACGCTGATAATACGCCCCCAACGGTTTTTACTCATACCCCGCAAACACGCCTTAGTGACACGATACAATGAAGACAGGTTAGTGTTAATGACACTGTCCCATTCTTCTGCCTTCATGCGTAGCATTAAATTATCTTTAGTAATTCCCGCATTGTTAACGACAATTTCAATAACACCGAAATCAGTACCAATCTGTTTAAGGACCGCATTAACTGAATCATCACTACCTACATCTAACGTTACACCAGCGCCTTTGATGCCTGCGCTATTTAAATATTCAGAGATAGATGCTGCACCGTTATCGCTGGTAGCAGTACCTATAACGATAGCGCCTTGACGGCCCAGCTCTTGGGCTATTGCTTTACCAATGCCACGTGTTGCACCAGTGACTAAAGCGATTTTTCCTTCTATGCTCATTTTCATTATTCCTATTCTTTTATAATTTATAGCGCAGTTTCTGCTACTTTATACATTTTAAGCCAGCAATTTTACGCTCAACCCGAACAACACTAGCTGTAATCATCTACCAAGGTGATTAATTTACTCAGCTAACGCTTTATCCCAACCGGCCGCATCCGTTAAATTATTAATCACTAATGCTTTATGAATTTTCTTATTTAAACCTGACAGCACTTTACCTGGTCCACACTCAATCGATCTTTCTACGCCAGTTTCTAAGATACCTTGCATTGATGTTGTCCATAAAACAGGACTATAAAGCTGCGCTATTAAGTTATCTTTGATTTCGGCAACAGACTTCGGCTGCTCAGCCGTAACATTTTGCACTACTGGAATACTTGGCATTGCCACGGTGATAGTTTGCAATTTAGCAGCAAGCTTTTGCGATGCCGAGCGCATTAATTCACAATGAGACGGCACGCTTACCGGTAACTCTATTGCTCTTTTTGCGCCTTTCTCTTTGCATTTTTCAATTGCTCTAGCAACACCGTCTTTTTCGCCGGCAATAACCACTTGCCCTGGGCAGTTATAATTCACTGCTGCCACTACCTGACCTTGCTCTGCTTCTTTACACGCTTCTTCTACTAGTTCATCTGCTAGACCCAAAATAGCCGCCATAGCGCCTGTGCCAGCAGGTACTGCTTGTTGCATGTATTCACCACGCAATCTCACTAGATCTATCGCATCTGTGAACGCGAGTGACTGCGCACACACTAAAGCGGTGTACTCGCCTAAGCTATGCCCAGCCATTACAGCTGGCTGCTCACCACCTTTTTCTAACCACAAACGCCACAGTGCTACACCTGCACACAATAACGCAGGCTGAGTACGATCGGTTTGATTTAGATCTTCTGCAGGGCCGTTTTGCACCAGCGCCCATAAATCGTAACCTAAAACAGCTGAAGCTTCTGCAAAAGTCGCTTCAATTACAGGGTTTTCAACGCTGAGCTCTGCTAACATTCCAACTTGCTGGGAACCCTGTCCCGGAAAAACAAATACATTCGATTGCGACATTTAAGGCTCCACTTCGCTATTATCATTTATATCTTCCAAGGCGTTGCTTTTATTTAGCAAATTTCAGCCTTGAAGAATTTTTAAGGTACACATTTTACTATTCATACGCGTTAATAAACGCTCGACAAGCAAACTAAAATTAATAACATCTTACAATATAACGCAAAAATTAATAGCTAAAAAGCTACTGCTTTTATCTTGCTATTAATAGACACCGCAGAAAATCAATTTAGTGGATGCATTGTCTCTTTGATCATTTTTGGCAGCTCACATTCCACTGCTTTTATCGCTTGATCGATTGCACAACCAAATCCTTGCTGATTAGCTGAACCATGAGATTTAACCACCACAGCTCTCAATCCTAATAATACCGCGCCATTGCGCCTTGCAGGATCTAACTGTTGACGTATTTCTTTTAAAATTGGCGCAGCAAACCAGGTCAATACACGCCTGAAAATACTTTTTTTCAAATCTCTCGCCACTTTGAGATTAATAAACTTCGCCAACCCTTCACTTGTTTTTAGCAGTACATTACCTGCAAAGCCATCGCAAACGACTACATCTGCCTTACCGGAGAAAACATCATCCCCTTCTATAAAGCCTGTGTAGTTAAGATCTTTGCGTGACTGCAGCATTTCCGCTGCCTCTATTACTTGTACCAACCCTTTCTTTGCTTCTGATCCGATGTTCAACAATCCAATTTTTGGCTGTGCCACCCCGAACATCCCTTTTACCAGCGCAGAGCCCATTATTGCAAACTGAAATAAGTTCTCGGCTTTACAATTGATATTAGCGCCTAAATCCAATAACGTACACTGCCCTTTGACAGTAGGCATATTCGCAACAATAGCTGGCCTTGAGATTCCTTCAATTGTTTTAATAAGTAAACAACTCATTGCCATTAACGCACCAGTATTACCGGCACTCACACAAGCTTGAGCATTTCCTTGTGCAACCTGTGACAAAGCTAAATACATGGATGAATTGCGACGATGACGCACGGCAAATTTAGGTGTTTCAGACATAGCTACAACGGTGGCCGCTTCAATGATTTTAAAACGATCATGTAGTTGGGCACTGAGATTAAGAGGGGTAATAAAAGCTAATATATCGGTGGACTTACCACACAACAATAAATACAGGGAGGGGTAGCGAGCCATGGCGGCAACGCAAGCAGGCAAGATAGCGTGGAGACCTAAGTCTCCACCCATCACATCGATCGCAATAAAAACGCGATCAGTCAACGATTACTCGCTGTCAGCCGCTGTGATTTGACGACCACGGTACATACCGTCAGCTGTCATGTGATGACGACGGTGAGTTTCACCTGTAGTCTCATCAATTGTTAAAGTTGGTCCTGTTAGTGCATCATGTGAACGACGCATGTCACGGCGTGAACGTGACTTCTTACTTTTCTGTACTGCCATTTGATATAACTCCTAAATAACTTATTTCTTGTCGGTGCTGCCCTTTAAAGCAGCCAACACACTAAATGGATTCGGCTTTTCAGTTTCTTGAATTGCAACTGTACTTCCATCACCAAAACTGGTTTTTATACTGCAGTCAGCATGATATGACACTATTGGTAAGCTTAGTATCAACTCTTGCTCGATTAACGGCAGCAACTCTAAATCATCACCTTCTACAACGAGAGGATCATAGTATTTAGGCAGTGTTTGCGCTTTTTCTTCGCTGTAAGAGATAGCTAAGTTCAATGCTGCTTCTAATTCAACATCTACCGGCTCTAAACAGCGTTGACACTGTACTGGCACAGTAACTTTAACACTTCCTAAAATGGTTCTAATTCTTAAATGGTCTCTTGAGAATTTTAGTTCCGCAAAGACATCAACATCAGAATGAACTAACATTGGAGAGAGTTCTGCCATATCTTTAACAGCAATAACTCCCGAAATTTCTATTTCCCGGTCAGCCAGTTTTCGAGGATCTACAAATTTTGGTAATTTAACATTTAACATAAGCGCGCAATTCTATGTACCTTGAACCCTTCTGTCAAAGGGAAACGTATGTTTGTCGTGAAAAATCGCGTATATTCTACGCCTTTTCAACAAAAGCTAAAAGATTTTTAATTTTCTAACTACTTTATCGGAGGTTATATCCTTGAGAGATATTATATTGGCATCAAGCTCACCCTACCGGCGCGCTATTCTAGATAAAATCGCGCTTACTTACCACTCTATTAGCCCACAAATAGATGAAAAATCACTAAAAGATGAAACCGCAGCAAATTTAGTGTGCAGACTGGCCCATCAAAAAGCGCTAAAAGTTGCTGCGAACAATCCCGACAGCTTAATTATTGGCTCTGACCAAGTCGCACTATTAGAAGGCAATATCCTTGGCAAACCACATACTGTTGAAAACGCTGAACGCCAACTTGCTAGCTGTTCAGCGAAGATAGTTAGTTTCCACACTGGACTATGCTTGCTAGACAGCAAAGACAATAGCTACCAACTTGAAGAGGTCATTTTCAAAGTTCATTTCAAAAAATTATCAGCAACCCAAATCAGCCGCTACATTAGCCTTGAGCGACCATTAGATTGCGCTGGCAGCTTCAAAGCAGAAGGATTAGGCATCTGCCTATTCGATAAATTAGAAGGCGATGATTTTAATAGCTTAATTGGCCTACCCTTAATTCGCTTACTACACATGCTGAATACAAAGGGTATTTCACCCTTGAGTTAGCTTTAAGAAAGAATTCTTTAAACTAATCTAGCGTCATGTAGCTCTTGATGCAAAAGATCGGTCAATTGCGCCAGCTCATTCACCTGTTTAACTTTATCAAATAAAATTTGTGCTTTGGGGTTTTGCTTGCGCATCATATTCAGCCACTGCTTCACCCGCCCCGGCACAAAAGGAGGCGGCAATTGGCCCTGTACATTATTATAGTACTTTATTAACAACACCACTGTGTCAAACCAGTGATGCTCAGTCACAACACCCGCAGCTAAGCGTTGCTTTATAGTGAGCGCTAAAGCGGGATTAGCCAACACTCCCCTGCCTATCATTACATCCTCGCAACAACTTGCAGCTCGACATAGCTGAAAATCTTGCCAATCCCATATATCGCCATTAGCAATGATCGGAATACTGACAGAATTTTTTATTTTGGCAATCCATTGCCAATGCGCAGGTGGCCGATACCCTTCTAGCTTCGTTCTTGCATGTACCACTAAAGAGCTAGCACCTGCCGCTTCAATTGCCTGTGCATTTTCAAGCGCCAACGATTTATCTTTATTGCCTAAACGCATTTTAGCGCTAACTGGCACTTCTTGTGGCAACGCTGTGCGTACTGCTCTGATAATCTTGTAAATAGTTTCTGGCTCATCCAATAATACAGCGCCACCACGATGCTTATTCACTGTTTTGGAAGGACAGCCGAAATTAAGATCAATCCCCTTAGCACCCAGCTCAATAGCCATTACGCTGTGATAAGCCAACATCTGCGGATCACAACCTAGAAACTGCACGATCACTGGTACACCGCTGGGTGTACAACCACCGCTGAGCAACTCAGGCACTTTTTTTAACAAATCTCGCTTGGGAAGCTGCTGTTCTGTAATACGAATGAATTCAGTTACACAACTGTCGATACCGCCCACACTTGTCAGTAAATCGCGCATATTGGCATCTACTACACCTTCCATAGGTGCCAACATTATCTTTGACATATCAAACCCTAAAATAGAATGCGATCTCTATAGAAACGCATCGCTCACTAACAAACAAACAATAAAAAAGCGCTAACCACAAGGCTGCGCTTTCATTAAACTAACCGCTGAACTTCAAAAAAAATGACTCAGATCTAACACACTTCAATCAATGAATTTTATCGTGTAAATCACCGGCGGCATTTTCACCTTCTTGTAAATCTTCGTCGCCTAATTTTGAAGCATCTTTTCGTTTAGCTTCAATATCAAGCAAGTACTGCTCGCTAATGTCGCCGCTAACATACTTTCCATCAAACACTGATGTTTCAAAACTGTCAAAATGCTGATCACCAGCTACGGCTTCTTTTAAATCATCCAGTTTTTGATAAATCATCCAATCAACACCAATTGCCTCGCCGATTTCATCTTCAGTACGATCAAAAGCCACAAACTCAGCAGGAGATGGCATATCAATTCCGTATACATTTGGATATCTAACTGGCGGCGCCGCTGAAGCAAAGTAGATTTTTTTCGCGCCAACATCTCTAACCATTTGCACAATCTGCTGCGATGTCGTGCCGCGCACAATAGAATCATCAACCAACATAACTACTTTATCTTTAAACTCAGACTCTATTGGATTCAACTTACGTCTGACAGATTTAGTACGCTCAATTTGACCTGGCATAATAAAAGTACGACCAATGTAGCGGTTTTTGATAAAGCCTTCTCTGAACAATACCCCTAACTGCTCTGCCATCTCTAAAGCAGATGTGCGGCTTGTGTCTGGTATCGGTATAACCACGTCTATATCGTGCTCAGGACGTTCAGCCTTTACTCGCTCAGCAAGTTTTTTACCCATTCTCATGCGCGCTTTGTGTACATTGATACCATCAATGACTGAATCGGGCCGAGCAAAATACACTTGCTCAAATAAGCAAGGAGAAAGCTTAGCGTCTTTCACGCATTCTTTAGTATGTACATTACCATCTAAATCAATAAAAATGGCTTCGCCCGGGGCTACATCACGCTCACGCTTAAAGCCTGCGATATCTAATGCCACGCTTTCAGATGCAACCATTGCCTCCTGCCCTGTTTCTGTTTGACGTACGCCATATACTAAAGGACGAATGCCGTGTGGATCGCGAAAAGCTAATACGCCAAATCCAGTAATTACAGCAACAACAGCATAGCCACCTTTAATTCGTGCATGTACGCGCTCTACCGCACTAAAAATATCATCTGGCGTTGGAATTAATTTTCCTTGAGCTTGTAGCTCATGCGCTAAAATATTAACTAATATTTCAGAATCCGATGTGGTATTGATGTGCCTCAAATCCACTTCACGCATTTCTTTTGCTAAATCTTCTACATTGGTCAAATTACCATTGTGTGCAAGTGCAATACCATAAGGTGCATTCACGTAAAATGGCTGTGCTTCTGCTGCTGATGAGCTACCTGCCGTTGGGTATCTAACATGGCCAATGCCTATGTTGCCCAATAATTTTTTCATATGTCGAGTACGAAAAACCGAATTCACTAAACCATTATCTTTACGAAGAAAAAACTGATTACCTTCACAAGTAACCATACCTGCAGCGTCTTGACCACGATGCTGTAACACCGTTAACGCATCAAAGATTGTCTGGTTAACTAATGACTTGGAGACCAAGCCAACTATTCCGCACATTTAAGCACCTCAAAGGTTTTGATATTAAGATTATTATTTATAAAATGTATAAATCTTTTAAGATCCCGAAGCTCCGGGACTGCCAACTTGCCATATTATTTGACCTATATCAGAGGCGATATCCCTAGTCCACGATTCCATCAAAACAAAGTGTGGGATCAACTGAGACAACCCCCACCACTCATCTTCTGCAGCAGGTGTTTGCCCTACTAAAGCGACTAAAACCACAACCACTAAACCGCCTCTAGCTACACCAAAACCCATTCCTAATACTCTATCTGTTGCACTTAAGCCGGTTGCACTGACGAGCATTTCAAACAAATTGGAAATAATAGCTCCTGCTATTAACATAACCACGAACAAAGAAGCAAATGCAGTCGCTATACGTATAGACGGTGTGTCTATATATGGCTCCAGCACTACAACTAAAGCACCAGAAAACAATCTAGCGACGATAAAAGCAGACACCCAAGTAACCAAAGACAATGCTTCTTTGACAAAGCCTCGGCGCAGACTAAATAGCGCGGAGATAACTAATATACCAATAATGACCCAATCGGCCCAGTTCATCAAAATCTAAATCCTCACGCTTAAAACAATTCTATTGTGTGGTAAATCTAACTAATAACCCATCCAGTGCAAACTCTTCTTTCAGGCCTTTTTTCAATGCCTCTAAGCGCTCTTTATTTAGCTCTGGGCCTACATAAACTTTAACCAAAGAGCCATTTTTGCGACTGTAAACCTTGTGCCCTGCCTTTAACAACTGCTTGCGCAGTGCCCGTGCGTTTGCGGCATCTTTAAAGCTAGCCAACTGCAATGTCCAAGCAACGGGCACACCCTGTTGATCTAAGTTCGCAATATCAGCAGTATCAGCTGATTCATTATTCTCTTTGGAATTTGGCGCTGACTTTTTTTCAGCACCTATTTGCTTAGTTTGCGCCAAAGGCCGTAATAAAGGCTCTATATTTTGAAAAGTTTCTGCCGCTGGGCGCTCTGGGATAATAGAAGGCAAATGGCGCTCTTTGTAACCATTTCCACTAAAAAACAAAGGAAAAAAGACCAGTACGACAAAAACAATCGCAAGTCCTCCAATTATTTGCTTCTTAACAACTAAGTCCATTACATCTACCCTTTTATATTACCTGTAAAACCTTTTGCTCAACGCCTTGCAACGCAAGTACTTGAGCGACAGTCACAAACGATCCTGCAACCACTACTAAATGTTCATTTTGCTCTTCATCGGCTACTTGGCTAGCGCTTGCCTTTAGCAACGCACCTTCTAACGCGCTGCGCATATCTTGATAACAGCTAACATTGTGCTGATCAATATTAGAAGCTAAAGATTTTTCCTGTAGTTGAAGAGCACTTTGACCACGATAAACATCAAGCGTCACGAAATGCCAATGCGCAGCGACAGACTCAAGTGCTAGCATCAACCCCTGTGCGTCTTTATCAATTAACACACCTAGCACAAATTGTACTTCCCCTTGCAAACCACGCTTTAACAGCGAGTGAGCTAACAATTGCGCCGATTGAGGATTGTGTGCTACATCCAATAATATATTTTTATCTAAATAGCGAACTTGTTGCTGTCGCCCAAGAGATTTAGCTGCTGATAAACCTTTAACTCGCGCCTCATATGAGCAAGGCATTGCCAATTGTTCAATCACCTGTAAGGCTGTAGCTGCATTTTGCAAAGGAAGGTTTGGCATAGGTAATTGCTGATATGTAACTTTATTTCCTAGCAGATCAACACCCGTAAAACTCCAGCTGTTTTGATCTTGCGCCGTTTGATAGCTATAATCTTGATTAATCTGCACTAATGCAAATGCTTGCTCGCTCGCTAACTGAGCAATACTTTTTGGCGGCTGAATTTCACCACATACAAGTGGCTTACCCACTCGACCAATACCGGCTTTTTCACGGCCAATTTGCTCAATATCATCGCCTAACCAATCAATATGATCTACCGCTAATGTGGTAATAACCGCCACATCAGCATCAATGATATTAACGGCATCCAAACGCCCACCTAAACCCACTTCTAAAAGTGCTATATCAGGCTTTTGTTGGCTAACCAAGTAAATGGCGGCTAAGGTGCCGATTTCAAAATAGCTTAAAGAAATACGCTGCTCATCAACACCCATTGCTTGGTCGATTGCCCTAAAAGCGGCAATCAATAGCTCATCATTAACATCAACGCCATTGAGCCTAACTCTTTCGTTATACAACAACATATGGGGAGAAGTATAAGCAAGCGTCGTGTAATCAGCCGCCAAGTAAATGGTTTCTAAAAAGGTAGTTGTAGAACCTTTACCATTGGTACCTGCAATACTGATTACTTTAGTTGCCGATAAATCTAGCTGCATACGTTGATACACTTGCCCTACACGGGCAAGGCCTAAATCTATTTCGGTTGGATGGTTATCTTCCATCCATTGCAACCATTGTGCTAAGTTGTAATCACTGCGATTCATTGCTTAACCATCTTAAACACCTTAAACAAGGCTAGTATTATAAAAACGATACTTATTCTGCTTTTTTAGTCGCACTTGAATCATCACTGCTTAGCGCATCACTATCTGACGCTTCGCTATCGATAGTTACAGCCGTTTCTTCTTTTTCAATATCATCTTCATTAACAGGCTCAGCGACCACTTCTGGTACTATAAATTGCTCAACCATCATCGCTAAAAGATTATGCAACCTGTCACGCAATTCTAGCCGCGAGATAATCATGTCAACTTGGCCGTGCTCTAATAAAAACTCAGCGCGCTGAAAATCTTCAGGAAGCTTTTCTCTTACTGTTTGCTCTATAACTCTAGGTCCTGCAAAACCGATTAAAGCATTAGGCTCAGCAACGTTTAGATCACCAAGCATAGATAAGCTCGCTGAAACTCCGCCATAGACAGGGTCCGTTAGTACCGAAATATAAGGAATACCTAATAAACGCATACGCTCTAACACTGCTGACGTTTTTGCCATTTGAAACAAAGAAATCAATGCCTCTTGCATTCTTGCACCACCGGATGCGGAGAAACAAACCATCGGGATTTTTTCTTTGATTGAGATATTAGCCGCTTGTACAAAGCGCTCACCCACAACAGAGCCCATAGAACCACCCATGAAGCGGAAATCAAAAGCTACCGCAACGATTGGCATGCCCTTCATATCACCACGCATGGCAATCAACGCATCTTTTTCGCCTGTTGCTTTTTGTGCAGCAGTCAGTCTATCTTTATACTTCTTGGTATCTTTAAACTTAAGATGATCTACAGGCTCTATATCAGCCCCTATTTCACTATAAGTACCTTCATCTAAGAAGTTCTCTAGACGCTTGCGTGCGACCATGCGCATATGATGGTCACATTTAGTGCACACACTTAAGTTTTTTTCTAAATCTGGCAAATAAAGCACAGCCTCACACTTTGGACACTTCTTCCAAAGCCCTTCAGGAACGGTGGCGCGTTTAGATTCAGATCGAACCAGGGAGGGTACTATTTTGTCGAACCAATTACTCATATTTATAATCCGTTTCTATACCATCTATACTGAGATGGAATCAATCTTGAACAGCCCTATACAACCAAGGCTTTGCTAAAATAATTAAAGATCATAAGCTGTTAACGGTTAATTTAACAACTCACTTGGAAATTCGTTTTCTAACTACTGGCTATCGTTTCGCATAAGATAACATTAATTACCGTGTTTATCTTTCAGTGATTCGCTAGTCTTTTACAATTTATTAAGGTGCTGCATTAAAACAAAAAACGCAAGTACCTGGCAGCCACTGTTAAGTACTCTTAATTTTCATCATTTGCAGAAGCGACTTCTTGCATAAAGCGCTTTATTTTCACTGGGCACTTACGCCCTTTTTCGAGCTCTACACCACCACTGACATCAACCGCATAAGGCCTAATCTGCTTTATTGCCGATGCAACATTGGTGCTATCTAACCCACCTGCCAAGATAATTTTTGAACGCATCGCTTCTGGAATCAACTGCCAGTTGAACGCAGCACCTGTTCCACCTGGCACCCCTTTTACATACGTATCTAATAGCAACGCTCTCGCAGAAGAGTATCGACTAGCAATACTAATCAAATCTGCGTCAGGACGTACACGTAAAGCTTTAATATAAGGGCGGTTAAATTGAGCACAGTATGCTTCGTCTTCATCGCCATGAAATTGCAATAAATCAGGCTGAACTTGATCAATAATACTGTTGACGACACTAATTTGCTCATTAACAAATAAAGCAGTTGTGGTTACAAAAGGAGGTAGCTGGGCAATAATTTGTTGAGCTTGATTTGCTTCAATAAAACGCGGGCTAGGCGCATAAAACACAAAACCTAAGGCCGACACTCCAGCTTCTATTGCTACTAGCGCATCTGGTAACTGAGTTATTCCACAAATTTTTACACGAGATATCATTTATTTCTAAGTCACTTTAGCCAATTTTCCAGATCAGGATTCTACCAGCATTCCAGTTGAGGGACTATAATTTTCAACGCTTTTTACAATAGAGCTGACAGCATTCGTACTCTGATACGCAACCAACTCTACTGTCACATATAAAAAACCTAAGCGCCTATAAAAAAAGGACCTAACTTAGATGCAGGCAACGCAAATTCATCGGGATATTCTACGTCTATAAAATACAAACCATGCGGCGGTGCGGTCACACCTCCTTTACGACGATCCTTTGCCTCTAGCACTTGCTGCGCCCAGATAGGTGGGGCTTCTTTGGCACCAATTGCCATTAACACCCCAGCTATATTACGTATCATGTGATGTAAAAAAGCATTAGCCTGCACATCTAACACGATTAATTCGCCACGCTGATACACATCTATACTTTCAACTGTTCGCACTGGACTATTAGCCTGGCAAGCTACGGCGCGATAAGAAGTAAAATCATGTTTGCCCTGCAAGTACCCGGCAGCCTCTTGCATGAGATTTATATCAAGTTTTTTATGCGTCCAAGTGACTCCTTTCGCCAATACTGCAGGCATCACCGGATTTGAATAAATAATATAGCGATAACGACGCTTTAACGCTGAAAAACGCGCATGAAAACGATCATCAACAACTCTTGCCCACTGAATGGCGATATCTTGCGGTAAATTGGTATTAGTACCCATCACCCAAGCTCGCTCACTGCGTACTGCAGGTGAATCAAAGTGTATAATTTGATATGAGCCATTTACCCCTGTATCAGTGCGCCCTGCGCAAACGACAGTAACAGGATGGTCAGCCACTTTAGAAATTGCTTTTTCTACCGCTTCTTGTACCGTTGGTAAATCATCGAATTTTTGCTTTTGCCAGCCTTTATATTTTTCGCCTGCATACTCTACGCATAAAGCCAAACGATTAGAGGCGACATGTGTCGCCTCTAGTTCTACTGATTGCTCTTCACTTGAAGCCAAACAACCCTCTCCTCTTATTTAGTTTGCATACTGCTAAGCAATTGCTGAGCTTCGCGCTGCTGCTCTTCATCACCGCTTTTAGTCACTTCACTTATAATGTCTGCAGCGCCTTGCTCATCACCCATTTCAATATAAGCTCTTGCCAAATCCAATTTCATACGTAAGCCGTCTTCTCCAGATAACAGATCTATATCATTTTCATTCTCAGCATCGAAAGCCGGAGCCACTTCTTCGAAAGCGATTTCATCATCAGTACTACTTAGCAACTCATCTACTTGTTCATTAAGAGACTCTGACTTATCTAACTCTTCGCCTACCTCGCCACCACGTTCATCATCTAATTCTTCATCCAATAAGCTACCCAAAGCATCATCCATCGGAATTTGAATATCTTCTTCAATATCTGTTGCGGCATCATCTAAAGAGTTTTCGATTTCTAGTAAGTCCTCATCTTCTAAAGGCTCTTCAAGGTCTAAGGAATTTTCAATCTCAAAAGCGCTTTCTAGCTCTAATGAGCCGTCATCTAAAGAATCATCGTCCTGCGAAGTGTCTTGATCTCCTAAAAAGTCTTCAACTTCTAATGAATCTCCAACGAGCTCAATTTCAAGATCTTCTAAATCAGTATCATCAACACCTTCTTCAGCAAGATCTGAATCACCTTCTAACTCACTGTCTATTTCGGATAACGATTGAGTCACAGAATCTTCATCCAAATGCTGATCCAATTCAATTTCCAAAGGTTCGTTCAGCTCCAACGCTTCTAATTCATCTATAGACGTTACTTGATTAATTTCATTGATATCAACTTCATCTTCTTCAACGCTTATCGCCAGTTCATCCTCAGGCGTTAACTCGATTTCAACCTCATCAGCATTTTCATCTTCTGCAAGCGCATCAGGATCAGTTTCTTCCATCGCTGCTGCAAACTCAGCTAGTGCTTGCTCCTCAGCATCCATAGCTGGCATCTGATTATTTTCATCAACGCTTGCCGCAGCTTCATCCTCAGGCGTTAACTCGATTTCAACGTCATCAGCACTTTGATCTTCGTCAAGCGCGCCAGGGTCAGCTTCTTCCATCGCTGCCGCAAATTCAGCTAATGCTTGCTGTTCAGCATCCATATCATTCGCCTGATCTAAATCTTCATCTATATCCAGCTCTACATCTAACTCTAATTCATCTGCTAATTCGTCTAAAGACTCATCACCCTCACTTAGGTCAAACTCTAAACTATCAATACCCTCAAGCATTTCTAGGTCGTCATCATCATCTACACTAGGTGTATTTAATTGAGCTTCTAATTCTGCTGCTAAATCATCATCATCGATTGAATCATCGCCTTGCCCTATATCTAATGACTCTTCTAGGTCTAAATCCATGTCCATATCCATATCTAGATCCAAATCTAGATCCAAATCATCAACATCATCAACATCATCACTTGCAAGTTTTTCAGCTTCGGACTCATCACCTAGCTCACTCAATTCCTCAACTGCCTTAAGGTCTTCTGCAATCACATCATCTGGCAAACTAATGGTAGGCTCAGACTTTGAACTCGCCTCCTCTGCATCCGGAGTTTTTTTCTTACGCCTTAATAGCAAGAAAATACCTGCTATAACGGCAAGTAACCAACCAATGCCTGTAGCCGCCATTGCAACCGGATTATCTAACAACCTATCTAACCAGCTCTTGTCGCCTTCTTGCTTGGCTTGCTGCTGTTGATCTTTTTCTGCCTCTTCACGCTCTGCTTGCAACGCTGCTAATTGCTCATCTTTGAGCATGCCCAATCTATTGATATCATCAAGCTGTTTAATGATGGTATTTAGCTTTTTATTTAACTCGATATTATCTCGCTCTAGCTTATCAATAGATTCTTGAGATAAAGCCAGCTTTACATCCAACTCAGTATTGTTCTTCAATAGTTCAGCAATTTTTTCGGAATCTTTACTTGCTGCCAGCGCCATTGCCTGTGCTTTTACTTGTTGATCGCGCTTCTTATCCGCTTCTTCTTGGGTAACAACATCTAGCATTCCCTTCTCGGCAGGAACAGAACCTCCTTGCGCATCAACAGCCGCAGCCATTGTATCTTTTGCAGTGACTTCGCCTGCCATAGCCTTCTGTTTGGCTTGCTCTGCTTTTTCTTTGTCTGATAATTTACTGTCAGTTACCGGTTTGTTAACAGTACTATCTTTGGCTACTTCTTGCTTAGCCGCTTTTGCTTTCTCAGTAGCTTGCGGTACGACAGCTTTCGGTAAATTGCCACTTTTCCATAACTTAGTTTGCTTGGTTACTTCATCTTGTGCCGCTTTTACACTGAGCGCATCAATCTCTGCTTGTGTTGGCAAATCAATTACTTTTCTGGCCGTCATAACATTAATGTTAGCATTTGGAAAAGCTTGTGGGTTTTTACGCTGTATTAGCACCATCATTTGCTGAGGAGTAATTCTTTTATTGGGCCTAGTAGCCAATGCAATATCCCAAAGCGTATCTTTAGGGCCAATATAGTACTGCCCTTTTTTCAAGCCCTGTGATGCAGGTGCTGGCTTAGGAGCGGTATTTTTAACACTCTTCTTGGGGCTCGCAATTTTAGGAATCTTAACCTTGTTAACGCCAATGGTTGCGTTTCGTGCAAAGTTTTGATTATTTTGGATAGATAAATGCGATGGAGGATCTAATAGTAAAGTGTACTCTCTGATCAAACGCCCACTGGGCCAGTTAACTTCTACCAAAAAATTCATAAAAGGCTCTGTCACTGGCAACTTCGAAGTCAGTATAATCCGCCCAGTGCCATTTGCCCTTACCCTGATTTGAAAACGCACGTCTGATAAAGCTCGTTGTGTAGCTAAGCCTGATAGTGCAAAATCGTTTAAATCTGCCATCCTAGATTTTATCTGTAGAGGGCTTAAATTCTTAACTTGAAACAAATCAATTTCAGCATGCAACGGCTCATTAAGCGCTGATTTAACACGAATTTCACCCATACCTAATGCATGAACTTTAGCCACCAACAACACGCTAGCTATGGCAATACTTAACCCAAGTTTGCGAAGCATTTATTATCCCTTTACCTAAAAGCACTGTATTGAATCAGGTCACTACAACTATTAAACTGAATACGTTTACATCGAATTAATTGCTTTACTGATTATAAAAACGGCCAAACAAAAAAACACATTAATAAACATCTATTTATGAAATCAACATACTAAATAAAACAGTAAATTCAATCTACTATCATATACCGCAGCAACTCTAACAAATCAACAAGTTATCGAAAAATTTAATTATTGAAGATACCTATTTCACTGGAATAGGTCAATTAAATAGACTTTTATCTACCATTAATCCTTGTTTACCGTCATAAATAAGCTTTTCTATAAAACTAAGTAGCTGAAAACAAATTTACAAACAGGAGCTTAAAACCGTTTTACAGACTACTTTTATCCATAGTTTTCTTTAATTAACAATTGTATATATTTACGTTCACAAATACTTTTCAATTAATAACTCTGCAATTTGTACTGCATTTAGTGCAGCGCCTTTGCGTCCGTTATCACTAACTACCCACATATTAATGCCGTTATTATCTGCCAGATCTTCACGAATACGACTAACAAAGACTGCATCTTTACCACTGGCATTACCAACAGGCGAAGCGTAATGCTGATGTTCAGGCGAATCAACCACTTCGACACCTTCAGCTTCTTTAAGCAACTCTCGTACTTCAGCAGCACTAATGTAATTATTAGTATTTATATGTATCGATTCACTGTGGCCATGAAAAACAGGCACTCTTACGCATGTCGCGTTAACTGCAATACTTTCATCTTCGAAAATCTTGTGCGTTTCCCACAACATCTTCATTTCTTCACGCGTATAATCGTTGTCCTGAAAATCATCAATATGCGGCAACACGTTAAAAGCAATCTGCTGAGAATAAACGTTAACTTCTACTTCTCTTGCGTTAAGCAATGATGTGGTTTGCTTGGCTAGCTCTTCAAGCCCTGCTTTACCTGAGCCTGACACTGCTTGATAGGTCGATACATTAATACGCTCTATTCCCACTTCTTTTTGAATGGGCGCTAAAGCGAGTAACATTTGAATAGTTGAACAGTTAGGATTGGCTATAATATTGCGAGCACTGTAATTAATAAGACTATCTGGATTTATTTCAGGAATAACCAATGGCACATCAAAGTCATTTCTAAAGACACTAGAATTATCAATGACCACACAGCCACTTTCAGCAGCAATAGGTGCGTATTGTTCTGACACTGCACCTCCAGCACAAAACAAAGCTATCTGCACTTGTGCGAAATCAAAATCTGCTAGACTTTCAACTCTGATGTTTTTACCATTAAAAAGAACTTTAATGCCAGCTGAGCGCTCACTCGCTAACAAATACAAACTGCCAACAGGAAACTCACGCTCTTCTAAAATAGATAAAACTGTTTCTCCAACTAATCCAGTTGCACCCACTATTGCCACATCATAAACTTTATTCATATATCACCATAACCTTTAACGTCTTTGTTTTTTTACCAACAAAGGCACTTTTTTTTAATTCCAGTACAAACAAAACAGCCCGATAAATCGGGCTGTAACACGCTCATTTATAGCCTTAAGCTTTTAGTAAAATTCGTAAGGTTCGACGTAACGGCTCAGCCGCTCCCCACAATAATTGATCACCAACACTAAAAGCATTTAAATAATGGGTGCCCATATTCATTTTACGTAATCGACCAACAGGAACATTCAAAGTGCCAGTTACTTTTGCAGGCGTTAAATCCGCCATACTCGCCTCTTTGGTATTAGGCACAACACTCACCCAATCATTACCTTGCGCTAGAATATCTTCAATATCTGTAATAGGGATATTTTTGTTTAACTTAATAGTGAAAGCCTGCGAGTGACAACGCATTGAACCAATACGCACACAAGTGCCGTCAATCGGAATTGGCGTATCTAATTTGCCCAATATTTTGTTAGTTTCAACAAAACCTTTCCACTCTTCCTTTGATTGGCCATTCTCAAGCTGCGCATCTATATAAGGAATTAAACTACCTGCTAAAGGAACACCAAACTGATCAACGGGCATCTCTTTGCTTAACAGTGTTTGTGACACTTTTTTATCTAGCGCCAAAATCGCTGATCCGCTGTCTAATTGATCTGCCACTGAGTTGTGAATCACTCCCATCTGACTGACTAGTTCGCGCATATGACGCGCACCGCCACCTGATGCTGCTTGGTACGTCATTGATGTTAGCCATTCTACATGGCCGCTTTTAAACAAACCGCCAAGCGCCATCAACATTAACGATACAGTACAGTTACCGCCAGCAAAGGTTTTAATACCTTTAGCAATACCTTTATCGATAAGATTGCGATTCACTGGGTCTAACACGATAATGCTGTCATCACTCATACGTAAACTAGAGGCAGCATCAATCCAATAACCCTTCCAACCTGCTGCACGCAGTGGACCATACACTTCATTAGTGTAATCCCCGCCTTGGCAAGAAATAATGGCGTCCATGGTTTTCAGCGTCTCAATATCAGCAGCGTCTTTTAAGGTGGGGATGGTTTTACCAATATCCGGACCCGCTTGCCCAACTTGTGACGTGGTAAAGAAAACAGGCTCATCAATATGATTGAAATCACCTTCCTCTATCATGCGCTGCATTAACACAGAACCAACCATTCCGCGCCAACCGACAAAACCTACACGTTTCATTATTAATCTCTTTTGTTAGTTGAAAATGTTACCTGCCACGTTTTGAAACTTATTCTTAAAGCATGACAGAAAATAAAGATTCGATATTATCCGTGAATAAGTAGCATTAGGCTAGGCTAAAATATAGTTATTAACTGCTATTGGGCACTAAAAGCGTCTTTGATAGTGTCAAATAATAACTTACGCCACTTTAAATGAGCTACATTAGTATTCTACATGAAGCTAAACACAGTCTTTGATATTAATAGTTACTCAAGAGATTTCTATATTCATTTGATATATAAAGATATAGCTTTTTGGTATATCTAGATTATGCCGATAGATATAAACGTAAAAGAGACAACCCCTTTCTATTTATACTGGCGATTCGGTACTAGTATTGTTATTCAATTAGCAAGTACTGATAAACTGAGCACATTACCGACACTGTGAGCCTAATAAGATCGCTTATTGCTGCCTGGCAAAAACACAACCTCTCTAACCAATTGATTTTTAAAGGTTATAACTAAAGAAGCTATTTCAGTTAGATCATACTTGTCTCTATCGTTAAACTTAGGAACTACAGAAATCGCATCTAACTGCGACCAAGATCAATAATGCATTTCAGGTATTTAACGACATAAACCTAAACAACCGCAATAAGAGAGCGTCTCTAGCACGAAAAGACAACTATAAAAATTGACTAAATAGTAAAAAAGTATCTGTTTTATGTAATGAGTAGATTATACTGTCGCTCTTAAATTAGACGCGTTTATCGACAGACCAACTTTATATTTATCTGCTTGTTAAACAAACAGTTTTATTAAATATAAAAAGCAACTACATCTCATAGTAATATTATCAGTTTGGAGCTATTCAATTAATGGTACAACCCAATGGCTTAGTCAAAGACGTAGAAATCAAAGGCAGCCTTTTTCCGCTATCAATATTGCAACTAGAAGCAGCCGATTTATCTATTTTGGCCACACAACTTGAACGCAAACGCCAACAAGCTAAAGACTTCTTCTATCGCGCGCCCCTAGTGATTAATATCGAGAAAACACAAGGTGCTCTATTCGATTTTAAACAGCTAAAACAAGTAATAGAAGATCATCATTTCATCTGTGTTGGCGTTTGTAATGCGACAACAGAGCAAGTAACCGCGGCAATGAGCGCTGGATTAGCTATCCTCAAGCAGCCCAGATCTGACTCATCAAAGCCTCTCAACAAAGAGCAGCCTCATAAAGAAACGGCTACGCAGGATTCATCTAGTAATGCCCCCTATAGCAATGAACCACCCGATACACAATCACAAGCAACAACCAAGACTATAGAACCTGAAAGTCAGACGACGCTCAAACAAAGAACAGTAAAAGTAGTCAAACAAAACGTGCGCTCAGGGCAGCAAATCTATGCTAAAGATACCGATCTGATTGTAATCGGATCAGTAGGTAATGGCGCCGAAGTAATAGCAGACGGTAACATCCATATTTACGGCCACCTCAGAGGCCGGGCCCTAGCAGGTGCCTCAGGCGATACGCAGTCCATAATTTACTGCCAGTCAATGGAAGCAGAACTCGTTTCAATTGCAGGTAACTATTGGTTAAGTGATCAGCTACCGGATGACATATGGCAACAGTCAGCACTTTTTAATTTTTATTCAGATAAACTATCAGCCCAGCCAATCGGCTTCAATGGAAAAAAGAATTAGGAACATTCATGTCTAAAGTAATCGTTATCACATCGGGAAAGGGAGGCGTGGGCAAAACCACCTCCAGCGCGGCAATCGCGACAGGCCTTGCATTGAAGGGTCACAAAACAGTCGTTATCGATTTTGATATTGGCCTTAGAAACTTAGATTTAATTATGGGTTGCGAGCGACGTGTCGTTTACGACTTTGTTAACTTGATTAATGGTGAATCTAATCTCAGCCAAACTTTGATTAAAGACAAAAAAGTTGAAGGGCTATACATATTACCCGCATCGCAAACACGCGATAAAGACGCCTTAACCAAAGAAGGTGTCGGCAAAGTCATTGAACAGCTTCGCGAACAATTTGAATACATCATTTGCGACTCTCCAGCAGGTATTGAAGCTGGTGCAATGATGGCTCTCTATTTTGCCGATGAAGCTATCGTCACCACTAACCCAGAAGTCTCATCTGTGCGTGATTCAGATCGTATTCTAGGGATTTTGCAAAGCAAATCCTTGCGCGCTGAAGAAGGGCTGGAGCCCATTAAAGAGCACTTACTAATCACCAGATACAATCCTAAAAGAGTTGATGAAGGTGAAATGCTCAGTGTCGAAGATATTCACGATATCCTCGCATTAAAACTGCTAGGTGTTATTCCGGAATCACCAGCGGTATTAAAAGCATCAAACCTAGGAACACCTGTAGTACATGATACACAAAGTGATGCGGGCCAAGCATACTCAGATGCTATCGATAGGCTTTTGGGAGAGGATGTAGAGCTAAGATTTATGAATGTAAAAAGAAAAGGTTTGTTCAACCGCTTATTTGGAACCTAACGATGGCTATTTTTGATTATTTTAAGAGCAATAAAAAGAAAACTGCCTCGCTGGCAAAAGAGCGTTTACAGATTATTGTCGCTCATGAGCGCAAAGGTAGAAATACACCAGATTACTTACCGCAGCTAAAGCGCGACATTCTAGAAGTAGTTTCTAAATACGTAAAAATTTCCGAGCAAGATATCACGCTAGAAGTCGATAATGACGGGGGATTAAATATTTTGGAATTAAACGTCACATTATCTGACAAATAAAATTGTCATGTCATTCTTAATGATGCGAAGCTAGTAGCAATATTTTAACTTTGTATAGGTTGAAACCTTGTCATAGTGTATTGAACAATTATAATACCAAGAAAAGCGCCAAGATAACGAATTCACTGATGCAATTGAGCATTCAGTGAGATTCGCTTCTTGGACAACACGCTATTGAACGTAGTTATCACGTCCTTTGAGCTAGCTACACTGAGACATCAAAGCACTCTATTTGAACCAAAAGACTTTTTGATGAACCCTAGCGCGCATTACACACATTAAGCAGCTCATTTGAGGATAATGAAAATGACTCTACAGATTGCAGAAAAGAAGAAGTACTTGCTACATTGGATGTATGATTTTATCGAAGGTGATGATGAGCCTGCGTACTTTAAAGCAGATGTTGAAGAATTCGATCAAATAACATCTGCTTTTATTAAAGAAGTAAACGAAAGCAGTCATCGGACAGATTTTTCCTGGGTTTGTGCAAAAACTGAAGCTTTAGTAAAAAACCTTAATGAGCTAAATTTAAAGCACGCACATCAATTAATTGAAACCCATCAACGTGAAGATATTTGCGCACTTATCAACTTAGTTATTGAGAACGCAGGGCATGAATGCAAAGAAGACATCACACAAGCCTGGCGTGAATGGTAAGTATCAATACATGATTACAACTTTAAGAAGCGCAGGTTGATTTTACTTTACAATAAATGATGGTATTCATATGATCAGTTCGCAGATTTTAATCACCTCTCTACTGGTTGTACTAGCTTCAGGTATCAGCGCAATCCACACCCTTTCAATAGATCTTTTACAGGATATGCGCGCCAGCTTCTTTGCTGCACGATTTACATCTCATCCCTAATGCATGCAATACCTAAAGCAAAAAAATTAATGTTTAATATGGCGCCGCCATTATTAATCCAAAAATTTATACATTAACCCATTGATATGTATCCAATAGAAAAATAGAAAGTATATGTAATATGGTTCCTCCACCATATTTTCTAAGTAATGACCAATTGAGTGCACAATGAATACATTAAACAGAACGACTAAAGTTAAAAATATTTATTTGTTTATTATTATCCCAGTAATATTAAATTTACTGCTAATGGGTTTTTATTTTTCTGGTATCGATGTTTTACAACAAATAATATCGCCTAACAATGGTTTTTTAACGAGAGAAGCAGGCCTTCTAGAACAGTTACAAAATATCTATTTACTATCTATTTTTGCAATGTTTTTTTACTTTTCAGTAAAGCGAACAGATACTCATGAGAAATTGTTTTTTTTCACACTCTCTCTTCTATTTCTATTCCTATTTTTGGAAGAAATTGATTATGGCATAAGTTTGTATGAATTTTTCACTGGCGAGCATACTAACGGATCTGCTAGAAATTGGCATAATGAATCAGCAGATGGTGATCGGCAAAATGTTCATTATTTTAAGCAATTAATTGATTTGGCGAATTTTCTATGGTTTATCATTTTGCCATTATTCGCCGCTAAAATAACAACACCCATCATTAAATGCCTTATTCCTAATCGCTTTTTTATAATTGGTTTTCTTCTGACAATTATCTACTCTCGTATTGCTCATGGTTTGAACAACCCAGACTCTGGTGTTGTTGATGGTTCACTAGATGGCAATATATCAGAGTTCAGAGAACACAATACTTATTACTTATACTTACTATATTCACTTCAGATCATTAAAAGTAAGCTAACATTAACCTTCAAATAATTTCCACTCCATCCATAGAGACATTCAATCGAATAGCTGAAGGCATCTAGCCTTCAGCTGACATTAAATATGCACATACATTTACTTAACCGTTTGTTTAGTCACGATAAGTTCATTACTCGCCGTGTAAATCCATTAGCATTTACCAATTTTTTACCTTCCAACGCTGACAGTTACAGCACTCAGCTCATGAGCCTGTTTTAATAGTTCTCGCAGAGAACTTAGTTGTTAATAAATTTTTTATTTTAAATCAATGGCTTTAAAACATTCAGTACTAAGCCTTCTGCTTTATCGTCATATAAAAGTAATGCTGTAAATAGCTGCGTACCAATATCCACATCAAGAAATAAACCACGACGACTCTCCACATACCACTAATCAATAGATTCTGTAAATAGCCTCTAAATAACTTTATAACTAATCAGATAATAACAGTGCTTGGTATGTTTGACAGCGCATAAGCTCGAAATTTTGATGCATAAGCATAGATAAACCATTATATCTGTTGATGCAAATCAAAAACATCTACTCACGCCTAGTCTATAGTATGACTGACTATATTAATTAATATGGTTGTGTTGTTTAGTTCCTACGTGATAAAAAAATATTTTTATAGGTTTTATTCTAATGCTGTTAAAGCCTAATCTGAGGAGGTTAGTATGAAAAAGCTCTTATATATAGTTGGAATAGATGGTAGCGAGTGGTCAGTTCGAGCAACTCAAAGGGCAGTTAGTATCGCTAAAGATACTGGAGCTTGTGTTAAATTAGTGTATGTGATGAATTTTCAATCGAGCTATGAGTCAGAAGTAGTTGCATACGGTTATTCTATGCCAGCGTTTGATGCCAAAGAAAAAGCGAAACAAGAGAAACAAGCCCAGGAAAACGATATTTCGCCATTACTTGACAAATATAGCGATGAAGTAGCACTAAGTAGTGAGTTTATTTGGGGAGATCCTGTTGAAGTACTACTTGAGCAAGCAAAAGAAAAACATGCCAATATGTTGTTTTTGGGTCGCAGAGGTAGATCAAGATTAACTGATTTACTGTTAGGCAGTACTGCTAACAAAGTGGCACACTGTGCGGGGATCCCAATAGTATTAGTGCCTTGAGGCTTTAATACAGGATACTTTAATAAAAGCACACTGCTATTAAATGCAAAAAATACGTGCTTTCAATTAGCTATCAGATAGCACTCTCGAAAACCGCAGACGCCTTTTTATTATACAAAAGTGGCTATCTGTAAGTTTTTGCAGAGTGTTACGGGGGATGAAAGCTACAATTTTTGCCTTTGCGGCGAGAGATGTTTCTCGGTTAGATTAGCTGAAGGACTTGGCGGTTAAAATAATAATATTTTCACGCTAGCCCTTGCTTGCTACTGATTTCATTATCTACTTTTTACTTTATAAGTTCAGCATCCGCTTTTTCAATCTTGCTAAGTTAATTGCGTTTGAGCGTACTGTTAGCTTAATATGATCATATTCATATTCCTCCTTAGCCACACTCATGCTCGAACGAATTTCACCTATGATACCTTTGGCTGTATAAGGAACAATGATTTCATCTTCAATCATCTCGTCTTGCGCAACACCAACGATATATTTGTGCAATTTTCTTACATCATCAGGGTCATTAGCAGATGTCATCATGGCATCTGGAAATTCTTCCATCAATGCTTGTTTTTGCTCAGTGCTAAGTAAATCTGACTTATTCAATACCAGTAACTTTTTGCTGTCCGCTACACCAACTTCTTCCAGCACTTGGTGCACAACATCTAGCTGCGCACGAAACGAAGGATCAGAGGCATCAACCACATATAACAGCAATGATGCATCGTGTGCTTCTGCTAAAGTTGAATGAAATGAGGCGACTAGATCGTGCGGTAATTTCTTAATAAAACCGACTGTATCTGACACTAGTACTCGCGGTTGAGTCTCAGGATATAACGCGCGAACCGTGGTATCCAGTGTCGCGAAAAGCTTGTTTTCACCTTCGACATTACTACCGGTAATCGCGCGCATCATTGATGATTTTCCCGCATTAGTATAGCCTACCAAAGCGACACAAAAAAGCTCAGAACGCTGTGTGCGCCGCCCTTTCATCTCACCTTGAACGCTAATCAATTCATGCTTGAGTTCTGCTAATTGATCACGTACTTTACGGCGGTTTAACTCTAGCGTCGTTTCACCAGCGCCTTTGCCCATTTGACGTTCTTTATCACCGCATGATGACTCACGAAGTCGTGGCGCTACGTAATTAAGGCGAGCTATTTCAACTTGTAGTTTCGCTGTTTTAGTACGAGCATGGCGACTAAATATTTCAATAATAACGCCGGTACGGTCAAACACCTCTACGCCTAATTGATTCTCGACATTACGTAGCTGAGACGGACTTAAATCACAATCAAAGATCACCACATCAGCACAGCCAAACGAAAGATTATCAGACGGTATAGTTGAAGGTATCCCATTAATATCTACTTTAGAGAGGTCTTCATATTCTTCTGCACCCTCAAGCACGCCCTGATTACCAGTAAGCTGCGCTATTTCTGCCAGCTTTCCTAAACCGAGTACATTCACTCTTTTAGTTGAACTCAGTTTTTGCGATTGGGTGCCGACTACTTTAAATCCAAGTGTTGTCACTAAACGCGCAAGCTCTGCTAGTGATTCAATTGCTTCATCACCTTTAAGCTCTGGTGTAGCAATAGAAATAAGTAGAGCGTTAGTTAGTAATGCTTTTTCTGTTAGTTGCATATTTTTATGTTCGTGCACCGCAGTGCAAACCTAAGTTCATCTAAAGGGCGTCAATTCTACGCTGTTATAGGTAAGCTTTATAGGGCAATGGAAAACTAAATATAGAGTTTGTTTTCTCTAATTGAAAATGACGTACAAAAGAAGTGTTGAATACGATTTCGGGAAGCTAATCTTGCCGATACAGTTATAGAATCCAGATAACCTTAAGGTGCAAATTTTATCACCTGGACTCTTGCTGATTTACTATCCCCACTAAGCAGAGGGTTTACACCTTCAATTTTCTACTAATTTCACTCGACCCAGTGCCTTTCATGACACAATCCTGTCTCACCTGGGTGTATGATTATCGTTATACACCGTATTATTGAGTGCTGTAGCTATACTGAAACTACACTTTAATCATTGACAGTAGCATAGCTATTTATCTCATGAAAAATCTGTTAATAGCTTCGTAGTTTTAGGATCCATAAACCCGCTAATGGTTGCTTCACTTTCCAACAAAATCGCTGCATTGATATTACTTGAGGCTGTTTGATTTAAAACACGTTTCATTGCGTGCAATGACAATGGAGGTAGCAAGGCGAGTTTTTCTGCGACGTTTCTTGCGTCTTCCAATAGCTCCTCATCTGCTGAGACCCGCCATGCAACACCTGCTTTTAATAGTTCATTTGCGCTATACCTTTCGCCAAGCATCAACATTTCACGTGCTTTATTCAAGCCAACTAAGGCTGGTAATAAGGATGTAACACCACCCGTAACGAACAAATTCAAAGAGACTTCAGGGAAAAAAGCTTTGGCACTTTCTCCCCAAAGCGGAAAGTCACAATTAATAGCCCACTCAAATCCTCCACCAACTGCCCATCCGTTAATGGCTCCCACAACAGGCTTTGCACCGAATGTAATTGCCTGAGTAACCCGCTGGATGGCAGCGACTAAACTACGCGCCTGTGCTTCGTTTTCTGGGTGGACATGCTGTTCACGATCATCACCCGCACAAAACGCTCGCCCTACACCAGTAAAGATGATTACTAAAGTTTTTGGATCTTCATTTGCATCATTAAAAGCGCTTGATACGTCTTCAATTAGCTGTCGATTCATGGCATTCAAACTAGCGGGTCGGTTTAGTGCGATGGTGCGTACTCCCTTGTCACTTAAGGTAGATTGTACGCATTCATAGGTAAAATTCTTCATTAATAGGTCCTCACAACTCGTTTGGTTTTACCCTCTGTGACAGGGAAACTGTTTGGTGGTAAAATGGTAATTTGAGCACTAGCTCCCAGTTTAGTTTTAATTGCAGCTTCAATAATTGCAGCTAAATTTTCGCAAGCTTGGCCAAATGGTGCAAGTTCCACCTGTACCGGCAAATAATCATATGGCGGCTGTTTATCTAGTACGATGGTGTAATTTCCGGATAAATCATTGAATCCGTTAATTACAGCAGCAACCATTGTCGGGAATATATTAAGGCCGCGTATAACGATCATATCGTCGCTGCGCCCCACCACCCTAAAGCGAAACCCGCTATGTCCACACTGACATGGCTCTGTTTCATCTATAGCGATAATGTCACCTGACCTGAACCGCACTAATGGCTGACAGTCTCGTTTTAGATGGGTTAGCACAAGTTCACCTTCATTACCTGCCTTAAGTGCTACTTGCGCGCCGCTATTTGGATCAATTAATTCGGGGTATAAAACATCAGCTGCTAAAAAATGTAAGCTAGTATCATGTTCACATTGAGCGGCAAAATTTGAAAGCACATCAGACACGCCATAATTAGCATTACGCGGCTCCATACCCCAGGTGCTACGAATCCTTTCCCGTAAAAGTGGATCATCGAGGCCAGCTTCACCGCCAAAAAGTCCCAACTTTAGCCCTAAATCTTTAGGTGATAGGTCTGGGTATTTATCTTTAAGCACCCTTTCTAAAACCGCTGGGTAAGATGGCGTGCAAGATATGGCATTGATACCAATAGCCAGAATTGTTTCTATCAATTTTTCAGTGCCCCCAACCCCGTACGGCACAACTGTTGCACCTGTCCGCTCTAGGGTTAAATGATCTGTTACGCCGCCCATCCACATTTGGTAATTCAAACAATGCACAACAGTATGAGCTGGCGTTAAACCTGCAGATTGTTGACTACGACCACCAACAACTTCAGTAATTTCACAATCAAGCGCTGATAAAGCCAAGTTCATCGCCTGTCCTGTTGTGCCAGAAGTGCGATGATGGCGCGTCACAGCAGATCGCGGTGCAGCTAGATAATTCCCATAAGGAGGGCTGATTTCTTGAGAAATACGCAATTGGGACTTATCAGATAGAGGTAAACTTGCTAAATCTCTTAAGTTTTTTGGTGGTAATACTCCGTTCCACAAGTTTTGATAGAAAGGCGAGTTATTTAACACATAGTTACTTTGTTTTTCCCAGGCTGATTGCTGATGAAATGACATTTGATCTGGTGATAATCGCATCGCATTTTTAAGTAACGTCATAACCCCATCCCCTGCTTCCAAATGAATGAGAGCGTCTCAATCACCTTTTGTTTATCTTGTGATATGTTTTTCAGCACTGAGTCTTTATGAATATAAACCGTTGCTAAATATTGATCTACCATGCCCCCTAGTGCAAATGCCCTACGCAACAATTCCTCTTCCAGAGAATCGCTATCACTAGGTTTCTCTGATATTTTTTTAATTGCTGCACTCACCACTATCCTTGCCCAGGTAACGTTTAATTTATGAAATTGCTCACTCGGCACTGTGAAATCCTCATGATGATTGAGTAAGCACTTCATTAAACCGGTGTTTTTCTCAAACAGCTCTATATAGGCTGCCGTGGTTTTTTTAACAGGGTCTGTTGGCACATCGCTCGACTCGAGCAGCATCGTACTTTGAATGAAATCGACAAAACCAGTCAACAACTCATCAACTAGCATTTCGCGATCCGTGAAATAAATGTAAAAAGTACCATGAGCGATCTTTGCAGTGATACAAACATCAGCAATCGTTATAGTTGATAACGGCTTTTTTTCCAACAATTGGCACATCGCAAATTGAATAGCAGCTTTGGTACGGTCTCTTTTTTTCTTATCTGCGTTTGTTGCCACTATGTTTCGTGCATAATTATAAATTGTTTGCATAGCTTAGTTTTGCCATCTTATTTTATGATTATGACACCATAGTCATTAATAAAGATGGCGTCAATGTAATAATATTCAGATGATATATCTAGGAAATCTATATTCAGCTTCTTGTTATGGCATGCTTTTTCTTGTTGCAGATTAATCAATCTTGGTCTTTACTGATTTTAGCTACGTCAATATTTTACGATTTAGGATCACAATATTCCTGTCGCAACATTATACATTAAGCATGATTAATGTGATTTTCATATCCATATTTTATTAACATTAAACAGAGCTTTCGGAGGTAATCATCGCCCTTTAACCTACAAGTAAAACACAGTACTTGACCACCAGCTCTTCTGTTTAAATCACTTGTTTAGCTGTATTTTACCAACGAATGCCATCTTTCTTTTTAACTTTAACATACAAGCTTAGATCATCATTAAATCCATATCGATTCCAGCCTTGCGCTACAACACCAACATAAACATAAAATACTGCTAAACAAGTAATCATTACATTGCCAAATATCTTTTGGTGATTGAATTTATACTGACACATAGAATATAAAGACAATAAACACCAAACACAGCTGCTATGAAACAGATTATTCGGCGAAATATAATCCAAGTGATGACGATTATTCACTGCCCTTTAGTTGAACTACTCTTTCGACTTCGCGATATGTACCGACAAAACAAGCAAGCTATGGATATAACTAATGCTAACAAAACCACAATGGCATCTTTATACGCCATATAAAATAACTACGATATGACGACTATGAGATATTCACATATGCTGTTATAGCTCAATACAGCTGCCGCTTTGAATATTGGATACATTGGGCTTTATTGGGCACTTTCTCATAAACATTACAACGATTAAGTCTAATCTCTAACAGCATAGCCCTCCATTGATGCTAAAAAGCGCGCTGGTGAACTATCGTCTGCAATCTTTAGTGTTGGTTATGCCCCTTTAAGGGTGGCTGAAGAAATAGCAGCATTAAAAGAGCAAGTTCTCAAATTACACTTATTTAATTGCAATACTTTAATATTATGTCTTCGCCGCCTGATTCTCAATCACACTAATAATGTTATAAGCTTCATTTTGTTTAATATGTGCGTTCATGGCCCATCTGTGCTTTTAACTCTTCCCATCAAATAACCCTTTAAAGAATTAGGCAACATATGACCATGTGGTTCCTCACTTCGTGAAGGGCTATTCAAACATCACGCAATTGCGCCCACCCCGTTTAGCCCTATATAAAGCGGAGTCAGCACGCTTAATGGCACAATCTAATGGTTCCTCTTTATGCCAAGTAGTAAGCCCTATACTAACGGTAAATTGAATTGTTACTTCATTGAAAGATACTGCCATCTGCTCAGTTAACACGCAAATACGCCCCATGACTATCTGCGCCTTAGCTAGAGCAAACCCCTCTATTATCAGAGCAAATTCTTCGCCACCCACGCGCCCCAATATATCATTATCTCTAAGGTGAAGTTGCAAGTTCATTACAAACTGCTTTAGCACTTCATCACCGGCTGAGTGACCATGAGTATCATTGAGTTGTTTAAAGTCATCCAGATCAAGCATAGCAATACATATATCTTGCGCATCATCTGCTAATCTCAAACTTGTTGCAAGTTCATTGAATCCCCGTCTATTATAAGCATTAGTTAAAGGGTCTGTACTGGCTTGCTGTTCGAGTATCTGTTCTCTTTGCTTGCGGTCGGAAATGTCACGGATGGCAGAAAATATACCTTGCCTGTCTTCAAGATCGATTCGAGTGACTGAAAATTGTGCCCAAAAAAGCTTACCTGTAGAAGTTTTCAATTCACATTCAAAATCGCTAAGTACACTGCGTTTTTCTAACTGCTTGAACATTCTTTCTCTGTCCTCTGGATAGAGATAGAAATTCAATGCATTTTGTCGCTCAAATTTTGCTTTACGAATTTCAAAACATTCATAGAAAAGTTCATTCGCTCGGATCAGTGTCCCGTCAAGTTCGGTTATTACATAGGGAATAGGTAGGGCCTCAAGAATCGACTCTAAATGTTGATTCTGCCTATCTAAAGCCACTGTTCTGAGCAACACAGCTTTCTCAAGCTGCTTGTTCTGATCTTTAAGCATTTTATAAAAAGCAGTATTTTGATAGGTAATAGCAAACTGCCCTGCCAACAACTCCATTGCTAAGCATCGTTGAGGAGTAAATAAACTAACTGCAATATTATGTTCAAGATATATTACCCCAACGATCTCTTCTCGCACCTTCAGCGGTAAACTCAATACAGATCTTACTTGATGACGGATTACGTAGGGATCGAGAATATGATCCCCTTCGCAGCTAGCATCTTTTAGCACAGCTGTCTGCCCACTATTCAAACAGTAATTCAAGATAGACCTAGGACAGAGTGGAGGCTGGGTTATTTGCTTACTCACCTTTCCTTGCAAACATTGAGCTTTTAACTGCCAATCAGTGTCATGTTTTTGATACAACGCAACATATTGAGCCCCAGTAGCTGTTGCTGCGCGCAGTAACATACGGCTAATTAGCTCAGTACGCGATAAAGGCTGAGAAATATCTTGGGATGCAGAGATTACTGACTGCCAGTCTAAGTTTTGACTGGCTATCTGAGAAGACGAAACTACGCCATTATCTAGTAAGGGAGCAATATCTGCGGCTTTAGCATGTGCTCCCCAGGTTTGATAGATTAACTGAGCCTGTTGTAAGTACCCTTTCGCAATAGTCATTTGTTGCAGTACTAACCGATACTGTCCACAACGCTCATTAGCTATCGCCTGATATAACGCAAAACCTGATTTTTTAGCCGCATAAATTGCACGTTCAAAATGACACAAAGCACCTACTTCATCTTGCCCGATAACCGCAAGTTCAGCATTGATAAGGTGAAAACCAGGAGCGAAATTTGCTGGTGCGATGCGATACCAAATCTGATACTTGTGCCATGCTAACTCAAACCAATTTTCATGGCGCTGAGCAATACATTGCGGGGCTAACTGCTTTAAAGCTAAAATACATAGCAGGTTAAACTGGGTATAAACCGCTTCATGAAATATTCCTTCATCAAGCTGCGCTAGATCGAGGTCTTTGGCCAGAGCAATATCCAGTGCCTCTTGATAATTACCGAATAGATAACCTTGAATTAGTCTCGCTAGCAATCGATCATAGGTGCCACACATATAGTGATTATCAACGAAATGTTCGAGTGCAGCCGCTTCATAGCCTGGCTCATGATCTAGGTTTTGTTGATTATCTAGGCTCCCCTGCAAAATCTCCAACAGATTGCATTGTAACGTACTTAAATATATCTGAGCAGGTTGCTTTATTAATTCACAAGTAGACACTACATTGCGGCTGCGGTTTAATAAATGTTCAATTGAGGGGGAACAGAGTAAATCTGCATAAAAACCAAAAATGTACGCATGTACTCCCCAGTAGTAATCACCATGCTCTAAGCATAAATGGTAGGCGCTATTACGCATCTCAAGACTTTGTTGCAAAGGCGCTTTCCATGGCAAGACAAAATTACTGTTCATCATAAGTAATCGCCCTTCCAATACAGGATTAGCTGGGTAACGAGTCGCGATGGTTTCAGATTGGCTAGCGGCCTCAAAAGCTAATGGGTAATCTTTAAGTACTTTGGTACTCAATAGTGCATACATCATGAAAACATAGGATGAATAGGGGCTATTACCGTGTTGGCAGGTCAACTTAAACATACTTAGAATAGTAAGAGGAAAGAGCAAAGAACCTGAATTATAGCAACATGGTTGCATAGCTATTAAAGTATCGAGTGTCATTAGCAGCTGTGGATCTTCAATGTCTTTTTGTTTACCAAGCGTGGCAAAACTGACGCTCTTCAGTGCAGTTTGAGACTCTGTGATCGCATTTTCTACATCGTCCATCAAAGGAGAGTCTGGCATCGGCCACTGAAGCAATATTAGCGCTTGCAAACCTTTTGCTATTGCCCGCTTAAGCTGTCCATAACGGGTGTATTGAGTAATCAGTATACCGAATAACTTGATTTTCAACTCTAGCGAGTTGCAGCCATTTTCTACTTCGCTTCGAAATGCTTCGCCGCGGTCATATTCACCGGATAAAAACAAGCATTCAAGCTTCTCTATTGCAGCCAATAGCGTTAGTTGTTGCCCGTGGGTTCTATCGCATTCAAGGGTCTCTGTTTGGGCTTTACTACAAACTGCCTCATCAATCAGTTTATCCAATTCAAACATATTCTCCAGATAATTGACGGCAGTAACATAGGCCGTTGCTGATTTAGCCTTTAGTGCAGCTTGATAGTTTAGCTGCTTAGCTCTGTGTAGCAGCTTTATATCCAAGAGCGTAAAAGCTTGATTGAAATGGGCTACCAGATCAAAACAATGCTCTTCAATTTCTGTTGCATTGTATTGCCCAAGTAAAAAGCACCCTGCCCTGTAATGGACAGCTCGTCGCTGCTCAAGAGTGTTGCGGCCATACGCTGCTTGTTGCACCATATCATGCAGAAATTTAAATTTTTCGTCCGTATGACTGCGTCGCTTTGATATTTTCACTAATGATTGAATAAGCCCAGCATCCAAAGCGCAGCGAAGTAAAGATCTAAGCTGTTGCGCATTGCCTCTTTCTAAACAGGCAAGGCTATCAAGTGAAAACTCCGAGCCAATACAGGCTGCCTGTTGCAGCAATTGAGCACTTTGTTCAGGCAATCGAACCAGCTTTCGGGTCATTAACTGTACTACATTATCTGTAATGCTCTGTTGCTCTATTTTTTCTATAGACCAGCACCAAACTTTTTCATCATAATCAAAAGTGAGTAGCTCACTTTGATAAAGCTCTTGTAAAAACTGTTTGAAAAAAAATGGATTTCCCGCTGTTTTTTCAAACACAAGTTGAGTCAGTTGAGTCACACTTTCTGTTGGTTGTTTTAAAGTATCGGCAATGATTTCGGCAAGAGTGTTTTGACTAAGGCTTTGCAAACGTATTTTAGTTATATTGTGTTGCCTTAGCTCAAGTTGAGAAAGCATTCTGATGAATGGATGACGCTCATCGACTTCGTTGTCACGATACGCCCCGATAATAAGACAGTATTGACTAGATACATCCGCCAACATCAGTCTTAGCAATTTGATACTCGCCGAATCGGCCCATTGCAAATCATCTATAAACAGCACTAAAGGCTTATGTATATTACAAATCTGATGGATGAAGCGTAGGAATAATTGATTAAATCGGTTTTGCTGCTCTTCTGCTCCCAATGAGGCAGGCTCAGGCTGTTCACCAAGCAATTGAGATAATTTAGGGATAATGTCGATAATTACTTGACCGTTGTTGCCAAGTGCTTCTAACAGCCGTTCTCTCCATGACGTCACCTCATTGCTAGGCCGGGAAAGAATATAATCGATAAACCCACTGAATGCCTGTGAAATAGCACTGTAAGGAGTCTCTCGTTTAAATTGTTCGAACTTACCTGAAACATACAATCCATTAGAACGCATAATAGGCATGCGAATTTCATCAACTAAGGCAGATTTACCAACCCCAGAGTAACCGCCTATCAACAGCGCCTCGCTTTCTCCATCTTTTACTCTCTCAAAGGCTTGCATCAGTAAATTGAGTTCCTCATCGCGTCCATAGAGCCACTGAGGAATCATCATTCTGTCACTGATGTCATGTACTCCATTACCAAGCGGAGTATCACCATGCCAAGTCTGTAAGGCTTGAAGATCACATAACAGCCCAATACCGCTTTGGTAGCGAAAATCTGGTGCCTTTTCTACTAGCTTATTAATAATATCATTTAGCACTAAGGATTGTTTTTTTTGAGCCAATTTCAGTGAAGAGGAAGCAAAGCTAAGCGACATGTGGGCATAGTGAATATCAGTTTCGTTGTCTAACTCTTCGAAAGGCTGCTTTTGAGAGAACAACCAGTAAAACACGCAGCCAAGAGAATATAAGTCACTACGATTATCAAGCAGTTTATCAAACAAATAGCTTTGCTCTGGAGATTGATAACGAACATTATTATTGATGGTTTCAAAGGCACTGATGCCTTGAATATGCTTGGGACACAATTTCGCGGCACTGAAATCGATAATTTCTGCATGGCAAAAATCTTTACTGATGAGAAAACTGCCTGGTCGCAAAGAGAAATGAAGAATATCAGCTTTGTGTATTTGTACTAATGCTCGTGCTAAAGCGATCGCAATATTGAGTTTATCCTGGTCAGAGAGCATCTCAATGTCAATATCTGCTAACCAATATTCACACTCAGACTCAAGATCCAAGGCTAAAGTATCGTTAGTAATAGAAACCACATGAGGACGACTATCTCTCTCATTTATTACCTTTAAGCGCGGTGCACCTGCGCCAGATAACTCGAGTAATATATTCCGCTCATTGTCTATAACCATGTCACTTTGAAATGGTACTAATTGTTTGGACCATGTTTGACGCCAGGAAGATCGCTTTCCAGCGACTTTTTCTACTTGTACAAAACTCTCACAATACCCAGCCGTGCGTAATACTTGCTTCATCAGTCACCCCGTATTCGTATCTAACTCAATAATAGGCGATTGTAGAAAACTGCCACATCTGATTAAAAATTCATTAGGCTTTAATGAACTGTAACGGTCAATTTAAACTAGCTAACTAGCTAACTAGCTAACTAGGGAAGGAGGGAGCTAAAAACGACCCTCGTCATTTTGCTTCGTTAGTTAAATATTCATTCTTTCGCAAGGTTTGGTTTAACCCTCTGCATTTAAACGATGGTTGTTTAGTGATTTATATACCGTTAACTATATATGAATTCAAGCCAAAAAAACATTTTATCCTAACGTCCCAAGCCCCTCCTCAGCATGAATAATTTGAGCTCATATGTGACGTCTCAGCTCAGCATCAAAATCGCCAGACAAATACACTTACTATCAACTTCTGATGTATCTCTGATTTTACAAACCCCTTCAATAAAAAGCGCACAGACAATACGCAAAAACAAGGGTGTATTATGGCTATTTCATAGCTGCTTCAGTTTTTTGTTCATTAGTAATAAAAACAGCATTAGCGCTTAACTATTTAGAACACTATATTAAAACTGTCAACGATCAAGTTGATGAGCGATTTACACTGGAGTTAGTTTAAATAAACTTACTCAGTATTTAGGTTAGTCAGAAGTCGAAAAACACACTATCGCTGGCTGTCGTTATTCAATTTTATTTACCACAGGTGAGCAATAAGTAAAAAAAGGGCACAAAACTAACCTTAATAACACGCTGGATTTTAAGCGTTACCCTTATAGTGGCGAAGGATATGTTATTCATTTTCTGACGTTAGCAGAGCGAATATTTGTTACTAACACTTAAATAATAAACCCGATAAGTACCGTCTATGCGTTAGAAATGCATATTTCACATCTAGAAAAATTAAAATAAGCAGTGTCATTAATAAAAGTTAAAGTTGAAGCTATATCCTGATTTATAGGTTGTTCTCTCCAGAAATGAACACCTACAGCGGCTCAGTTTCAGGATAAAATTAGCTATCTGTATTCGAACCGAACCAGCTAATTTAAAGAGCTGCTCAGTAACTGTTACTCGTAAATAAGGCTAGGCATGGAATTATGCTATAGCTAGCTATCTCGTTTGTTCGCTATTTCTGCAAAAATTCACATTGCATCATTAATTAACTGAACTCAATCTATATCTTGACCATTAACTGTTCCTTTTTGATACTCTTGTTACCTAGCTGTTTATGTCGTTAAATTGTGCAAATCCGTATATTCTGTCAGCATGATAGATTCCAATATTTACCTAACTCTATGGCTACTAGAACACATAAGCACTGCGCTCCAAAAAAATACCATTTAAAAGGCTCCCGAACTGGGTAATAACCATTGGTTCGAGATAATGAAGCAGTGGCTATCCATGCAACATCTAACCCCAGTGTAAATCTCGTGGGGTAGTCTCAAAACACTCCCCCAACAGGGAATTGCTATATTTTACAAAAGCAAACACCGTATGATGAAAGGTGTAGCAATCTGATACGAAGTAGATAAGCACCTATAAAATTAGCTGCTTACTTAGATGTACTAAATAAGGACTGCTTTAATGTTTAACATACGACCTTTTAGCCTAGCAACAAAACCACTTACTTATTCTCTAAATATTTTAGCCCTCATTTTGCTAGTATTTTGTTCAGCAACCATTGCCTCACAGAAAGATGCTTCTGCAATGGATGAGTTAATCCAGGCAGCGACTAGGGCAGATATCCAAATTGTTGTGCTCAATCCAAATAACCCAATAAACACACCCGAAAAAGAACCTGTAATTGATCGACGTTCTGATTTAGCAAAATTACGTATCGAATCTGATCAATTTCGAAATTCAGCACAAGCTTATATTTTACTACTTCCCCAAGCTCAAACAGAAATTCTAGCAACCCTCAGAAGCAGTAGTCCGGACGGAAGCCTGTTCTTTTATCTGAAAATCATCCTATATTCACTGCTATATTTTGCGGCAGGTTATGTCCTTACTCGGGAAACATACGGAAAGAGAATAGTAGGGCCTTGGTTCAAAGATGTTGCCCGACAAAATGCCAACCCTGTAGGTTATATAGAAAAACTACCCATTTTGGTAATGAGGTTTATACTCGGTGTTGGTGGCACACTGCTAATCATGTTATCCGCTTACATTATAGATAGTCTTGTTAATGGAAAAGCGAAAACGGATACGGAGATGCTCAGCGTAGGCTACATATACGCTTCCTTCGCTATGATCAATGTGGTTTCACTTTTATGGCGAATGATATTATCACCTTATCTTGCAAAATATAGAATCCCGAAATTACATCCCGATGATTTACAAAAGTGCACCGCAGCCGCTAAAAAGCTATATATGTGGCTGTGGATAGGTGCAACTATAGGCATAATATTCTATTTAACAGTCTCATGGTTAGCGGAGCTAGGGGTTTCAGCCACTAGCTATGGAGTGCTGAATTTATACCTTACGGGCATTACTGCACTCTATAGCATTGCCCTAATTCATTTTAATAGAACTGTTTTAAGTCGCGCTATCTTGCAGGGAAAAAAAATGGATAGATCATCTATTCCCGCCAGGATAACCGCTAGATTCTGGGCTCTTACTGCCATTACTTATTTTATAGTGGCTTGGCTCGATCTAGCTTACGATCTGATCAATGGCAATGTAACTCGATTACCACTTATCGCTAGCACCTATATTATTATCTTATCGATTATCGTAGTCTATGCAATTGTCAGTTACGTTATAGAGCAGTTTTTTCAACGCCAGGGGCATTTTAATCAGCGAGAATCAGCACAGCAGGAAGAGAACGAAGCTCTCATTGATAACCACCGTCAACAACAAAGTAATTCATCTATTTTGACCTTTGAGGATCTTGCCACCAGAGTTGCCTCTATATTAGCTTTAGTTGCTGGGTTTTACGCACTACTGAGTGTTTGGAATATTGAGGACCTACTGCAAAGCAACACCCTTATTAACAACAGCTATGATGTCATCTTCATTCTGTTCTCCGGTTACATTGCCTACAATTTATTCAAAATTTGGATTGATAATAAAATTACCGCTGAAGGTGGAGATGTGGAACTCCCTCCCGGTGATGAAGGCGGTGCAGGTGGTGCCAGCAGAGTTGCCACATTACTACCACTATTCAGGAATTTCTTGTTAACGCTCATTTTTATTTCCGTCTCTCTTATCGCTCTAATGGAAATGGGCATCAATGTAGCACCGCTATTCGCTGGTGCTGGCATGGTTGGACTGGCGATTGGATTTGGTGCTCAAACCTTAGTTAGAGATGTATTTTCAGGCGCATTCTTCCTCTTTGATGATGCTTTCCGCAAAGGTGAATATATTGATCTAGGTGAAGTTAAAGGGACTGTCGAGAAAATATCGGTCCGCTCTTTCCAATTGCGTCATCACTTAGGTAAGTTACATACAGTGCCTTTTGGAGAAATAAAATTTTTAACTAATTATTCTAGAGATTGGGTCATGATGAAGCTGCCACTGCGGGTAACTTATGATACTGATGTCGAAAGAGTTAGAAAACTGGTAAAAAAACTTGGCCAAAAACTGCTCGAAGATCCTGAAATTGGCTCACAGTTTCTGCAGCCGCTAAAATCTCAAGGAGTTATTGAAATGCGAGATTCGGCAATGATTATTCGAGTAAAATTTATGACTAAACCCGGTGATCAATGGGTGATCAGAAAAACAGTATACGCAAAATTACGTGAGTTATTTTTACAAGAAGGTATTAGGTTTGCACATAGGGAGGTCACTGTACGTCTTGCTGATAACCAGCTAGATAAGCTATCACAAGCACAGAAGCAACAACTGGCGGGCGCAGCTGCAATGTCGGCTGAAGACGCTATAAATGAGAACAATCAACTCAAGAAAGATGAGCGTTAGAGTTTGTCAAACATTTTTCTTGCCACAAATTACCCTGCTGAATTGGCTCTCTATTTTCTGCTACTTTTTGCTTACCAATGCACCAATTTATCGAAGTAAAATCAAGATGGCTCTGATTCATTAACCATTTTTACGCGTATTGGGTTTAGTTCTACGTAAGCCATGGATGGCAGCAAATACAATCAACTCCTCCAACAATCTGTAAAGTTTTCTTTACGCGCGATATGTTCATTTAAACATCGCATAAACCAGTTAATAGCTGCTAAACATTCGTGCCAAGTATTTACAATTTCACAATTCAAATCATGCTGCTCTTTTGATAGCTTTCACTGTAAATGTAGTACGAAATAACACCAAAGCCTCTATAACTTCATCGCCGACGATCAATAATCTATAAGTCAGATAGCTTGTCAATTTTTGTCTTTATTAATGCGTAGCACTAAATGATAGTGATTTCATATAATCGCATAAGAACAAATACAAAAAGATAGATCTAAGGATTGAAATATGTGTAATTACACAACCATAGCCGCTTTGGGCGGCAAATACTAAAATAAAAAATTATTCATTAAGAAACACTAAAAATGATACTACTTCTATGTAATCCAGCGGCTAAGGAAGAAAGCTCTTCACTTGCTGTGGTAGTTTGGCGGGTCGTTTCAGAATTCTCTTCAGCAATATTACGGATACTCAATAGGTTTTTACTAATTTCTAAAGTTACATTACTTTGCTCTTCTGCAGCGCTTGAAATCTGATAATTAAAATCTGTCATTGAGCCCACGGCACCTCCTATTTTCGCTAGCGCCAATTCTGTTTTACTCGCCATGTCTAACACCTCACTGGTATTTTTACGGCAGTGGCTCATCATCTCCATCGCATCTTCAGATCCTTTTTGCAGGTTAGCGATTTGTTCTCGTATTTGATCAGTTAGCCCTTTAGTTCGACTTGCCAAATCTCTTACTTCATCTGCCACCACAGCAAACCCTCTGCCTGCTTCCCCGGCACGAGCAGCCTCTATCGCTGCATTTAAGGCTAATAAATTGGTTTGTTCGGACACAGACTGAATAGTATCTAGAGCGCTCGATATTCCGATTGAATATTTATGAGACTGCTCTACGACTAGACTTGTATTATTTATACTCTTTTCTAGTTTGCGCATTGCAGCTAAATTCTCATTGACGATTTCGGTTCCTTCACAGATGGCTTCATTTGCTTGAGAAACCATTTGGGACGCAATATGTGTTACTTTCGCCACATCTTCAGCACCTGACGATAGCTGGTTAATGGCTGTAGCTACTTGATCAGTTTCATTATATTGCTGTGATACTGCTATAGTATTCTGACTAGAAATAACCGATAATTCTTCAGAAGCAGCAGCAAGCTGTGTTGAGCTGGAGATCACGCTAGAAATATAAGTATTCAACTTAGTTAATAAAGCATTAAAATCTTGGCCTAGCTCATCAATCTCGCTTCTTCCATTTACATCAATACGCAGCTTTAAATCAAGGCTATCGCTGATGCGACTTACAACCGCACGAGCAGCTGATACTTTTCCTGTAATAGAGCGAGAAATGTAATAGCCTAAAATTAAAATAAGCAATGTGGATATACTGCCAATTAAAATAACTTGCTCAAGGGCTTCTTCCTCATGTTGCTCAGCTTTTAATCCTGATACCTTGGTAAACGCTTCAAGCTCCTTAAGTATTCCTTCTAATAAATGGTTTAAAGTGTCCTCTTCTACCTCAACGGCTTCTGCTAGCCGCTCTACATCATGAAACTGTTTAGCATCAATTTTTACTAGGACCTCTCTTGCGTGACTTTCATATACCTTATGACTTGTATCAAGCTCTTTGAGGGTGGCTAAAAATTTATTTAATTTAATTATATCGGCATCAGTGGCAATCTGCTCTACGCTCATTTCAATAAATTTTTCAGTATCGACAAATAATGTATCTACTTGTTTCGATAGTTTCGTAAAATGATCTATTGCTTGCTGATACTTTTTTACAGCGCTAGATTCTCCTTCAGAAAAATTTAAAAGCACGCCGTAATGGAGGATCCGCTCAAATTCGATGGATTGCGCTAATTGCTGGACAGAGATTTCAGTAACCAGCGAGGTTAACGGAATATTCTGTTCTACTACACTTACTAATTCCTGTTTAATGGAAACTAACTGCGTAATAGTGGTGGTGATCACCAATAACAGTGCTATGAGGGAAATTGAACACAACCCAAATAACTGTTGTTTAATATTAAATCGTTTCATATATTTTAGCGTCCGTGTCAAAATATCGTTAAAAAGTTTTGAACTCTACATAAAATGTAATCATTCAAGTATAGATTAACTATTGATGAGCTCTATTTCGTAGCTAACATCAATTTTCAATTTAAATATTATTGATGTGTTACTTGTTCCCTCTATTAGAAATGGGTTTAGCTAGGCAGTCATATGTTCAAACCTATACAACATATACAATAATTAATAAATCAAATCCGTATGAAAAGCATGTTAATTTGCCACTAGGTTTTAGACTCTCACAGAACCAATATAAAAACAAGAATAGAAAAGACACCGGTTTTGTTATTATCTATATTCATGCCAGTTGATTTAGATATTGATCCGTAACGGTTATGCACAAATCGAAAATGCATAATTTTGCCACTGTAAACTACATAGTCATCAATTTAGAAACTATAGAAGCCGTTTATAGCTGTATTTTTAGGGTTCAAGTTAAGGAAATTGAAGTTTTAAGATGATACTCTTTTGATAGCTTTTCGCCGTTAATATAACGCTCAATAACATCAAGCAATTTATATTTTTTCCTAATAATATCAATAATTTGAAAGCCACATATCTGGTCAATTTCTACTTTATTAATGCGTAGTACAAAACGATAATGATTTGACACTATCGCATAGGAATAAATACCAATGCTACATCTAGTTTTGCAAGCTTGTCGAGTAGCCATTATCAGCATCTTGTTGGCTGGTGCTATCAAAGCCATATAAGAACGGGTGATCTATCCTACTAAGCAGCTTAGTAATGTATTCATTACTAGCGTTCACCAATCTTAGTAACACAAAGAGCGACCTAATTTACTAATTAGACGGCTCTTCATTCACTGCTTTTATTCAAGAATAAAAGATTATTCATACGCTTGAACTAAGCAGATCTACCTCTTCATAAAGCTTATTAATTACTCGGGCTCATAGCCTAAATTAGGTGATAACCAGCGCTCGGCTTCTTGTTGTAGCATGTCTTTTCTTTTTGCATATTCTTCAACTTGGTCTTCACTAATTTTAGCAACACCAAAATATTGCGACTCAGGGTGTGAGTAATACCAGCCGCTAACTGCAGCGACAGGGAACATTGCAAATGATTCTGTAAGCTTCAAACCGATACTATCTTCTACATCAAGCAGTGACCAAATTTTAGCTTTTTCGGTATGATCAGGGCACGCAGGGTAACCCGGTGCTGGCCGTATACCTTGGTATTTCTCTTTGATTAGGCTTTCGTTATCTAAGCCTTCATCTGAGATATAGCCCCAATAGTCGCAGCGCACTTTAGCATGCATGTACTCCGCAAAAGCTTCAGCTAACCTGTCGGCGATGGCTTTAGCCATAATGCTGTTGTAATCATCAAAATCTGCTTCATACTTTTTAGCCAGTTCTTCTACGCCAAAACCAGTGGTCACCGCAAAACTGCCAATGTAGTCTTTTAAACCCGTTTCTTTTGGTGCGATATAATCAGTTAAGCAGTGGTTGGCTTTACCGGTGATTTTACTGGTTTGTTGACGCAAATTGTTTAAAGTACAGAGCACTTGCGTGCGCTCATCATTCGTGTAGATTTCTATATCATCCTCAATAGCAGATGCTGGAAATAAACCAACAATTGCGTGCGCGGTGAATAGCTTTTGAGCAATGACTTGCTCTAACATTTCTTGCGCTTCGCCGAATAAGATAGTCGCTTGCTCACCAACTACTTCATCGGTGAGTATATTAGGATACTTACCGGCTAGCTCCCATGTATGAAAAAACGGGCTCCAATCTATGTAGCTGACTAGCTCCTTCATATCAAAATCTTTTATTACTTGTACGCCCAGCTTTTTAGGCACTGGAGGTACATAGTTATTCCAGGCTATTTTTTGCTTATTCGCTCTAGCAGCTTCTATGGTTACACGGCGCTGATCATTAGCGCGTGCGGCAAAGCGTTCTCTAATTTCTTGATATTCCTGTTGTGTTTCAAGCACCAATGCAGGCTTACGCTCTTTAGATAACAAAGTACCTACTACACCTACTGCTCTTGAAGCGTTGGATACATACACCACTTGATCATTTTTGTAGCCTAAATCAATTTTTACCGCCGTGTGTGCTTTTGAAGTAGTGGCGCCGCCGATTAATAATGGAATATGATAATCTTGGCGCTGCATCTCTTTTGCTACATGTACCATTTCATCCAGTGATGGCGTTATTAGGCCGGAGAGCCCAATCATGTCAGCGTTGTGCTCTTTGGCGGTTTCTAGAATTTTTTGCGCTGAAACCATTACCCCTAAATCAATAATTTCATAGTTATTACACTGCAACACCACACCTACAATGTTTTTGCCGATATCGTGTACATCGCCCTTCACTGTCGCCATCACTATTTTGCCAGCGCTGCTACTTTCGCCCTCTTTTTTCAGTGCATCGATAAAAGGCATTAAATATGCGACTGCTTTTTTCATAACACGTGCTGATTTCACCACTTGTGGTAAGAACATTTTACCTGAGCCAAATAAATCGCCTACCACACTCATGCCATTCATCAACGGGCCTTCAATCACTTCTAAAGGCTTGCTATATAAATGTCTACATTCTTCTACATCTTCATCGATAAAATCAGCGATACCTTTCACTAGCGCATGCGATAAGCGTTTATTAACTTCCCAAGAGCGCCATTCTTGTTGCTCTTCTTCTTGCACACTACCATCGCCACGGTATTTTTCTGCGATATCAAGCATACGCTCGGTAGCATCGCAGCGACGGTTGAGCACGATGTCTTCTACGTGTTCGCGCAGTTCTTCAGGCAAGTCATCATATATGGCTAACTGACCTGCGTTGACGATCCCCATGCTCATGCCATTTTTGATCGCGTGATAAAGGAACACACAGTGGATCGCTTCGCGCACTGGATTGTTGCCTCTAAATGAGAAAGAGACATTTGAGACACCTCCTGAAATTTTGGCAAATGGCAAGTTTTTTGTGATCCAAGCGCAGGCACGAATAAAATCGACTGCGTAGTTATCATGCTCTTCAATGCCGGTGGCGATTGCAAAAATATTGGGATCAAAAATAATGTCTTCAGCAGGAAAGCCTACTTCATCCACTAACACATGATATGAGCGTTCACAGATTTCAATTTTTCGCTCATAAGTATCCGCTTGGCCATCTTCGTCAAAAGCCATTACGATCACTGCCGCGCCATAGCGACGAATAATTCGAGCTTTTTCAATAAAGCTCTCGCGCCCTTCTTTGAGCGAGATAGAGTTGACTACGCCTTTACCTTGGATCCACTGCAAGCCTATTTCCATTACTTCCCATTTTGACGAATCTAACATAATAGGCACGATTGAAATGTCGGGTTCAGTGGCGATCAGCTTTAAGAAACGCTCCATGGCAAAGTTAGCATCAAGCATGCCTTCATCCATGTTGATATCGATAATTTGAGCGCCGTTCACTACTTGCTCACGTGCAACTTCTAAAGCTGTTTCATAATCGCGTTCTTTAATTAGTCTTTTAAAGCGCGCAGAACCCGTTACGTTGGTGCGTTCACCTACGTTGATAAACAATGAATCTTCAGCGATATTCATCGGCTCTAGACCAGATAAACGACACTGTGTTTTTAGGATTGGAATTTCACGTGCTGCATGGCGCTCAACTTGAGCTTTGATGATCGCCATGTGTTCAGGTGTAGTGCCACAGCAACCACCTATCATGTTGACGAAGCCTGATTGCGCCCATTCAGCCATCTCTTTAGCCATTTGTTCAGCTGTTTCATCGTACTCGCCAAATGCATTAGGTAACCCTGCATTGGGATGCGCTGATACAAATGTATCGGCAATGGATGAAAGCTCGGCTACGTATTGGCGTAACTCTTTAGGGCCCAGTGCGCAGTTCAAACCAATCATAATTGGCTTAGCGTGGCGTACTGAATTGTAGAAAGCTTCTGTGGTTTGCCCAGATAATGTGCGCCCCGATGCATCGGTTATCGTACCCGAGATAATCACTGGTAAACGACAGTGATGATCATCAAAGAACTGCTCTATTGCGTAGATTGCCGCTTTTGCATTAAGCGTATCAAAGATAGTTTCAACTAAAATAATATCGCTGCCACCGCTAACTAAACCATCAATTGATTCAACATACGCACTGACCAGTTCTTTAAAAGAAACATTACGAAAACCTGGATCGTTCACATCTGGTGATATGGACAACGTACGATTCGTTGGCCCTAGAACACCTGCAACATAACGTGGATGTTTAGGTGTTGCATATTTATCTGCAGCGGCTCTAGCGAGTTGCGCCGCTTGGTAATTGATTTCATAGCTCAACGTTTGCATATCGTAATCAGCCATGGCGATCACGGTGGCGTTGAAAGTGTTAGTTTCAATAATGTCAGCACCGGCAGCTAAATACTGCTCGTGTATCTCTTGAATGATGTGCGGCTGGGTAAGCGTGAGTAAATCGTTATTACCTTTTACATCCACCGGCCAATCTTTGAAGCGCTCACCACGATAATTTACTTCTTCAAGTTTGTAGGTTTGAATCATTGTTCCCATAGCGCCATCTAGAAAAATAATTCTGTTGGCTAGCAATGTTTTTAATTCTTCAGTTTTATCGACAATATGGGCAAAAGATTTCACGAGGATTCCTAACTATATTTAAATGATCAATCGAATCTGTCAGCAGTATTCAATAACTTAGGCACAGTATAAACGATTGCATGCCTCACCAGTTTGAAGCTCTTTCATGTCAACATGAGTGATTTTGATAGTGGCATTTTTTTAATAAATAGCGATTAAACAAAACATCGGTAATACTGCGCCAAGGCAGATGGCTGCTGACACACCGCGTTTTTTTACACGAATCGACCTAAACTATCTGCTATATCTATATAACAAAACAATTGGATTTTTATGCTTGGCAAATATCGAAATGCCCTCAATAATAGTAGCTAGAGATTTTAGTTGCATAGCTAATTAAGATACCCATATAATTTTAAAGTTAAAGAATACCAAAGCTCAAAAACAATGGTCTGTTTAATGCTGATGAGCAAAACCTTATAGCCTGAAAATAACAACTCACAGCTTATGACCAACAATCTAAACCTTATAGGATAATAATAATGAATGTATTTGAAGATAACTCACAATCTATCGGCAAAACGCCTTTGGTACGTTTAAAAAATTTAGCACCTAATGCCAAGGTGTACGCCAAAATAGAGTCGCGCAACCCAGCAGGTTCTATTAAATGTAGAATTGGTGCCAGTATGGTTTGGGCGGCAGAAGAAGCAGGCACTTTGAAAAAAGGTATGACTTTAGTAGAACCAACAAGCGGTAATACTGGGGTTGCACTTGCATTTGTAGCGGCGGCAAGAGGTTATTCACTCACGCTAACGATGCCTTCTTCTATGAGTATAGAGCGCCGTAAACTGATGAAAATGCTTGGAGCCGAAATTGTTTTAACGGAACCTGCAAAGGGCATGAAAGGCGCTATCGCGGCGGCTGAATCAATCATTGCAGAAAATAGTACAACTCATTTAATGCTGCAGCAATTTCAAAATCCCGCTAACCCCGCTATTCATGTAGAAACAACCGGCCCTGAAATTTGGGATGATACCGATGGTACTGTCGATATTTTTGTCGCAGGGGTTGGTACAGGTGGTACTATTTCTGGGGTATCACACTACATTAAAAATGTTAAAGGCAAAGCAATCATCAGCGTTGCCGTAGAGCCGACTGATTCACCGATTATTAGCCAAACAATGAAAGGCGAAGCGCTACAACCAGCACCTCATAAAATTCAAGGAATCGGTGCAGGTTTTATCCCTGGTAACCTAAATCTTGATCTAGTCGATCAAGTGGAAACTATTGATAACCAGTTAGCGATAGATACTGCCAAAGAGCTGATGACCAAAGAAGGGATTTTAGCCGGTATTTCTTGTGGCGCTGCGGTTGCTGCTGCGCTTAGGGTCGCTGAACAGCCCGAAAATAAAGATAAAGTGATTGTTGTTATTCTGCCCGATTCTGGAGAGCGCTATTTATCAACTGTTTTATGTGACGGTTTATTTAGCGACAACGAAAGCGTTCAATAGCAGGTTTTTCGCTACTTAGTTCGAGGTTTACTGAACTTAATCGGTTAAATGAAAATTAGCAGGCTTCAATAACTTTAGTAACTAATAAAGGGGATATTCCTTTTATTGGTTACTAAAGTCGCATATAACAGTAAAAATCATTAATGCTAATACGACTAGCGAAACAAATCTAACGACTATTGAACCTCTTAATTTTTATTGCCTTCGCACTAATTCCTTGCAAATTACTATTCTTACAACCTCTCCTATACTCCCTCTTAAATCTATAAGACAGAATGTACGCTTTGTTTTAGGTATCCAGTATTAGCCTTAGATGCATGACATCAATGCTAATTATCATCCAAAGGAATCAATAGCTTAGTTTAGAATAAATCAGAACTTTTTAAGTAGATGGATAGCAAAGCCAGTTGATTATTCGCTATACTCGCGTTACTTTTTATAACTTATTTGATAAGAGTTTACTATGAAGACATATTTTTTACCTGTTGGACTTTTTTTAAGTTTATTGATCTCACTACTTATTCCAGAACCCGGTGTATTTCTTAAAGATCTAGGCTTGATACCTTGGTGTGTGGTGATCATATTCTTTGTCAATGGTTACCAAACAGAATTAAAAGAACTGCCAACAGATAGCTCTTTTGTATATACCTTACTTGCCACTAGTTTTATTTGTTTAATAATATCGCCACTTCTGGGCTTATTAACTGCAAGCTTACTGCAATTGAGCTTAGGCTTAACGCTCGGTTTGTTAGTTAAGTCTGCAGTACCTTCTACATTATCTACCTGTATCGTCATGACAAGTTTAGCGGGCGGTAGAGCCACTTGGGCTTTGATGATGACAGTAATCATCAACATTGTAGGGGTGTTTTCGATTCCCTTCATGTTAGATATAACTGCCAGTGAGAATATAGACTTTGCGATAGATCCATTAGCGCTGCTGCAAAAATTAGTGATATTAGTGCTGTGCCCATTTATTGCCGGCTTCTTGTTTAAAAAATTAGATATGTTTTCTCCAAAACATCCGTTTTTAACCTACCTGCCATCCAGCATGGTGATTATGGCAGTATGGTTATCGCTTTCTGCATCAGCAGCAATTCTCTACGACATTAGCCTGTTAGCACTGGCAAAAATTGCCTTAGCGGCCATTATTGTGCACTTTGGTTTGATGTTGATCGCTATGCTAACAGCAAAATTTTTGCCGATAGATAACGGTGCGCGAGTTGCAATGGCTCTTACTGCTTCGCAGAAAACCTTACCAGTAGCGGTAAGTATACTGGCAAGTTTTAATCAAAATGTAGGCGATGCGGTGCTGTTTTGCGTGCTGTTTCACTTCATTCAGCTATTTGCGGATGCTGCATTACTGCCTAAACTTAAAAAGTATTATCAGTTATAAATACAGTATCTTCGTTTGATCTGTATCTGCTTAGATATAGATTTGTATTTAAGTTAATAGTAATCGGCAGGGAAGGCAAATAGGAAGGCTTTATATTATAAAGATTGAGCGTTTAAGAATTTAAGAACAGAAAAAGTGAAGCAACAAAGTGAGCGCAAGCTAGCTTTGTTGCTTTTTTTGAGCGCGGTTTAAACCTTTATGCTTGCGCTTGTACTACTGTAATAGCGATAACATTTTGCACATCACTGGCGCTGCAACCTCTTGATAGATCATTTGCAGGCTTCTTTAAGCCTTGTAGAATTGGCCCGATTGCTTCAGCTTTACCAATACGTTCTGCCAATTTATAACCGATATTACCTGCTTCTAATGACGGAAATACTAGTACGTTAGCGCGCCCTTTCACTTGTGAATTTTTGACTTTGCTGGCAGAGATTTGTGGCACAATTGCAGCATCAAGCTGCACATCGCCATCCACCATCAACTGCGGATTACGCTCTCTCACTAATGCTGTGGCATTTACCACTTTATCTACCGCTGGGTGCTTAGCACTGCCATTAGTAGAAAATGACAACATGGCAACACGTGCAGGTTCTTGTAATAGCATAGTGGCACTGTTTGCAGCACTTAAAGCGATTTCTGCAAGCTGTTCTTCATCGGGGTCTATAATTAACGCACAGTCAGAGAAAATAACGCCGCCTTGCATATCATGAAATGGCTCGCAAAGCATCATCAAAAAGAAGCTTGACACAATCGCACTGTTTTCAGCTTTTCCAATAATTTGTAGTGCTGTACGTACTGTATCGCCCGTAGTGTAAACCGCGCCTGCAACAGATCCATCGGCATCGCCTAAATGCACCATTAACTGTGCATAATACAAAGGATGGTCCGTAAACTCATAAGCTTGCGCTTCACTTAAACCTTTCTTTTTGCGCAGTTCAAACAAAGCTTGCGCATATTGCTGTTTGTTGTCAGCCGTTTTAGGGTCAATAATAGCAATGTTGTCTAACGCTACATTTAGTTTTTTTGCTTCTCTTGCAATACGCTCTTCACCACCTAGCAGCGTAATTTTCGCAATACCCTTAGCCACACTTTGCACAGCAGCAGTAATAATGCGTGGATCCTCGCCTTCTGCGAGTACAATATGCTTAGGTGCTTCGCCGGCGCGTTTAAAAATATTGTTCAAAGCTTTCATTTTGCGCTTTCCTTAAAACTGAATCATAGAGGTGAAATAAAAATGTATGCCCAATGCTGCTATCAAAACTAATAACCGTTAAAAACAGCAGCTTCAAGGCTTTACACTTTTATTAAAATATATTTAAGCTGCATTTACTAAAAACACAGTTTAAATATATTTCATTACTATTGATATTTTTTTGAGCTGAAAAGTAAAAAGCTCAACTTAGATTTCTCCAAGTTGAGCTTTTATATTTAACGCAAAGACTTATCGATTAAACGAAATCTTTGTACTTGTCTAGGTGACGAGTAGGCTTAGCTAGTGCATCACGGCGGAACGGGTCGCCTAGTTCACGAGTACACATAACTTCGATTACTGTGGTGATGCGCTCTTCCATTTGCTTGCGGATAGCTTCTTTAAGTGCAGGACCAACATCTTCCAACTTATCAACAACAACACCTTCAGCACCCATTGCCTTAGCAATGCCAGCGAAGCTTTGGTTATCTAACTCACCCGCTACGAAGCGACGGTTGTAGAATTCTACTTGGTTCTTCTTCTCAGCACCCCATTGACGATTGTGGAAAACAATCGCCGTTACAGGGATATCTTCACGTACACAAGTCATGGTTTCCATCATAGACATACCCCAAGCACCGTCACCAGCGTAAGCGATAGCAGGACGCTCAGGAGCAGCAACTTTAGCACCCATGATTGTAGGAAGTGCATAACCACAGTTACCGAAAGACATAGGTGCGAAGAATGAACGAGGACGCTCAAAACGCAAGTAGCTGTTCGCAACAGAGTTAATGTTACCGATATCAGTAGAAACCATTACATCAGCAGGCATTGCTTCTTCAAGTGCACGTAGCACTTGACGAGGATGCATATAACTACCTTCTTCGCCAGCTTGCTCTTGAATCATTTCTAGAGAGTAATCATCTTTCTCGTGGATCCACTCTGTCAACTCAGTTTCCCAAGCATTCTTTTCTTCTGCAACTAGTGCTAAACGCTCTGCTTTGTTTTCAAGACACTTAGGTGACTTGTCAGCTAGCAATGCCATTAGTGCTTGCGCAGTTGCTTTTGCATCGCCGTGGATACCAACAGAAATCTTTTTAACAAGACCTAGCATCTTAGCATCGCAATCAACTTGGATGATTTTAGCGTCTTTCGGCCAGTAATCCATGCCGTGCTGTGGAAGAGTACCGAAAGGCCCAAGACGTGTGCCTAGTGCTAAGATTACGTCAGCTTTTGCGATAACACGCATTGAAGCTTTAGAACCTTGATAACCTAAAGAGCCCGTACCTAAACGGTGAGACGCTGGGAATGAGTCATTGTGTAGGTAACTACATACAACTGGCATTTCTAGCTGTTCAGCAATAGCGATAGCTTGTTCAAAAGCATCACCCATTACCACACCACCGCCAGAAACCATTACTGGGAACTCAGCGTTAGCTAGCATTTCTGCTGCTTCTTTAAGTGCGTTAGGGCCACCAGCAGAACGTTCAATAACGATAGGCTGTGGGATTTCGCAATCGATATCGCCGTAGAAGTTATCACGTGGAATGTTAAGCTGTGTAGGGCCATTTTCGAGCATAGCACGGTCAAAACAACGCGCTGTAAGCTCAGCCATACGTGCATTGTTTACAACACTTACTTGATACTTAGTGATTGTTTCGAAGAACGGTAGTTGCTCAGCTTCTTGGAAACCACCAAGGCCTTGGCTGTTAGTACCCGTTTCAGGAGTAATACAAACAACTGGAGAGTGAGCCCAGTATGCAGCAGCAATTGATGTTACGAAGTTAGTGATACCAGGACCGTTTTGTGCGATACATACACCGTGACGGCCAGAAACTCTAGCGTAACCATCGGCCATGTGACCAGCGCCTTGCTCGTGCACAACAGGGATCAGACGGATGCCTGCTGGGGTAAAAATGTCCATTGCATCCATAAATGCAGAACCCATTATACCAAAACAATCTGTTACATTATTCGCAACTAACGTTTCTACAAACGCTTCACTCGGGGTCATACGTGCCATAATTAGCATTCCTTATTCTATTTCTGAGCCTTATGCCAGATTTATTACTAAGTGAATAGTCAGTGATGTTAATAAGCTTGATTCACTGCCCTATCCGTCATCTTGAGTAAGATAGTAGTGGTTAGTCAAAAAATACCATAGAACCAGATTTAGGGTATTCGATAAGCCAGCTATCTTAGCATCGGTATTTATAGGTCATTGCACACAGCAATTTTTGATCTTTATCGAAAGCGCCTCAAATTCACAAGCGATTCCTCAGAGTTTGAATAATAAATTATTACTAAACAACAGATAGATAGAAATAAAAAAGCCTGTCTTTTACTGATCAAAAACAGGCTTTTATTCGCTACAATAGATATTTATTATCCAGTTTAACGAAAATAATATCTTTTATTGTTAGAAACCCAATCTACATAAGCAAAGCTTTTTGCAAAAAAAAGTACGAAATCAAACCATTTCGTGGATAAGTTCTGCCAAAGCTTTGATGCCGGGCTCTATTTTATCAGTCGATATTGATGAAAATCCTAAGCGGAAGTAGTTTTGTGGAGCTGGCTTTTGATGAAAATGTATCTCACCTGCTTCAATCAAAATACTTTTTGTAATCGCTATTTCTTGTAACTCTTTAGCATTTAAACCCTCTGGCCCTTTTACCCAATAGCAAGAACCACCAAATGTCGGCTGGTCATGAGATTCAGGTAAGTATTTGGTTAATGCTTCATCCATGGCGCGCCAGCGTGTTTGATAATTACGCATGATATTCATAATTAAAGAATCGTGGTAGCCGCGCTCTAAAAATAACGCAACTGAACGCTGATTATTGGAAGCGGGATGGCGCAACATAAGACGGCGCAAAGCGCGTGCTTCTTTAATAAACTCTGCAGGACCCACGATATAACCTAGGCGAAGCCCAGGCGCCAGTGTTTTAGATAAGCTACCGACATAGATCACACGGCCGTTTTTGTCTAAACTCTTTAATGCAGGCGTTGGGTTAGCATTAAAATTAGTTTCACTTTCATAATCGTCTTCAACAATGACAAAATCTTCATCACTGGCTTGCTGCAATAACTCATAACGCCTCGCCAAAGGCATTGTCACAGTTGACGGACACTGGTGCGAAGGCGTGGTATAAACTAGATCACAGCCTTGCAACGGCTCCCCCACCAACATACCATCACTATCAACTGGAATCGACTTTATCTTGGCCGGATTTAAACTGGCAATGTTGCGAATATCCACATAACCTGGCTCTTCTAAACCAATAGTGCTGTTTTTATCCATCAGCAATTTCACCAGCAAATACAACGCTTGCTGTGCACCTACTGTTACTAAAATTTCATCTGCACTAGCCCAAACACCGCGACGAGGTAATAAACGGGTGCGAATTTGTTCTATTAATAGTGAATCATCTTTATCAAAGCGATCTGAAGCCCATTTATTAATCGCGGGTGCACTGACTGCATCTTTACAACACTCTCGCCAATTAACAATCGGAAACATACTGCTATCAAACTGACCATAAATAAATGGGTAGTCGTAAGTTTGCCAATCTTTTGGCTTGATAACATTACTTTGATCACTTGGCTTTAGTTTAAAGCGCTGTTGCCAGTTAGGTAAGGTGCCTTTTACATGCGGATTATCGTTAGGTTCTGGGATGTCTAACTTAACTTTACCGCTGAGAATATCGGGATTAACAAAATAACCACAACGTTCTTTTGCCACGATATAGCCATCATCTAAGAGATGCTCATAAGCGATAACCACTGTGTTACGGGCTACTTTTAACTGTTGAGATAATTTACGACTTGAAGGTAATGCCTTATTTAAAGGAACGTTTCCATTTAAAATTGCCCCAGCGATTTGTTCTCGCAATTGCTGCTGTAAACTAGCTCCGCTGCCTTGGGTCAAATGAAACAATTGAAACATTTAGATAGCCTTTATAGATATAGGTCGAAGCTGCTAAATACGCAACCTTAGGCCGCCTATTGCACTTCTAGACAGGAGGTTAAAAATGTTTCTAACCTTACTATCATTTGTTATTTATTGATAAGTTCTTATTTGTTGTCAACCTTTTACAACTTAACCGTAATTTTTGCGCTGTTATACACTAAATCTGAGCATTCCATCCATAGCTTGCAGCTTTTTTAGTTAAATTATTCCTTTAGCCTGTCTTTATCCCTATCACTTGCGTATTTCGCTTAACAACCAGCTACTTATTAGATAGCTATTGCATAGTATAGGTAATGTGTAAGTAGTATATAGGTAAAGCCGCTCAAATTTACAATACGCTGAGATTACGCTCATTTTGGTGTATTTAAAACGACAAAAGCCAAACCTAGTTTTCCTAGATTTGGCTTTAAACAAATATTCAGCTTATTTAAGTATAATTGGCTTTAGCAAACGCTTATTTATTAACACTCGCTCGCTATCAACCTTTTAACTCAATCAGTTATTTGTTTGGTACAATTTCTGCCATTGCATTATCAATCGCATCAACAATTGCATCAATATCTGCTTTTGTAGCGATCAGTGCAGGGCTTAAACAAACGGTGTTGTTTAAATCTCTGAATGAACGGTTAGTACGACCAATAATCACGCCATTTTTCATACAGTGAGCGCCAATTGCCATTGCAATGCCTTCTTCTACTGGCTCTTTACTAACGCGATCTTTAACCATTTCAAAACCAACAAACAATCCTTTACCGCGAACATCACCGATAATTTCATATTTGTCTTTAAGGCCATTTAAACGATTCATCAAATGCTCGCCTTGCACTAGTACATTTTCTAACAAGTTCTCATCTTCGATGATTTTCATGTTAGCTAATGCAGCAGCAGGACCTGCAGTACAACCACCAAAGGTTGAAATATCGCGGAAATAATCCATGCGACCATCTTCAGGCTCTTTGAACATGTCAAACACAGCTTCTGTGGTTACAGTACAAGAGATGGCAGCATAACCTGAAGCAACACCTTTAGCCATCGTTACCATATCAGGCTTAATACCATAATGCTGATAACCGAACCATGTACCAGTGCGGCCTAAACCACACACAACTTCATCGATGTGCAATAGAATATCGTATTGCTTACAAATTTCTTGTACACGATCCCAATAGCCGGCAGGCGGCTCAATTACACCACCACCAGCAGTGATTGGCTCTAAGCACAATGCACCAACAGTTTCAGGACCTTCTTCTAAAATTACTTTTTCAATTTGGTTAGCAGCCCATACGCCATAGTTCTCCAAATCTGCACCTTCTTGAGCGCGATATTCTGAACAATGTGGGACTTCAACAAAACCAGGTGTAAAAGGTCCGTATTGGTTTTTACGCTCAAACTGGCCTGTCGCACTTAATGCTGTGATTGTTGTGCCATGGTAATCGCGCTCACGGTATAAAATTTTGTGCTTAACCCCACCATTTTTACGGGCAGCGATTTGACGCACCATCTTGAAAACTTTTTCGTTCGCTTCAGATCCAGAGTTTGAGTAGTAAACTCGACTCATGCCAGGCATCTTATCAATTAATTTTTCAGCAAATTGTGCTGCTGGAATGTTACCGGCAGTTTGTGCGAAGTAGTTCATTGTTACTAGTTGGTCACGTACAGCATCGGCAATTTCAGTTCTGCCATAGCCTACGTTTACAGTCCATACCGCACCAGAAACGGCATCTAGGTATTCGTTGCCTTTAGCATCCCAAACGCGCATGCCGCTGCCTTTAACGATAACCATCGGATCTGCTTCTTCATAAGGCTTATGCTGAGATAAATGATGCCATACGTATTTACGGTCATTGGCGATTACTTCTTTTGCATCATATTCATTTATGTTTATTGTCATTTTTATCTCCAAGCTTTACTTAGTGAGTCAATCTGCTTTAAGCCACAGATTTTAAGCGCTCACACTCATTATTAATGTGTTGCAAAGATAATGAGTGCACTAAAAAATAACACTGCATCACTTTGTTGATTTCCCTAAAGCTATAGCGGAACCTAAAACAGCAGTTAGAACCAGATCTTTATCTATATTGATACCAGCAGACAGTGCGTGGCTTACGGGCTGGACCTATGCTAAAGAAGCTTCTGGTTTAAGCCACTTTTTTGGTAATTTCCACGTTGGTTTTGCATCGCTCATTACAATAATCTAACGCTTTTTTTACAATATTTAGCGTTAACCAAGTAAATAAATATTGCATTACCTGAGCTGAAGCTCTAAATTTCAGTTCGAAATTCGATCGATTATTATCTACTATTTAGCTACATACATAGTGTTTTAAGTTGTTTTCATAAGCAAGGCAACAAATAATTATCGACACTGTACTTTAACCGGTAAACCAGCCAGCAAATACAAAAGGATCTGTAGTAATGATAATAGGCACCTGCATTGACAAATGATTACCTAAAAGGCTTTCTCTTAACTGCTTTAGGCACCACTATTCTCAGTTTTGACGCCTTATTTATTCGCTTGATAGACGCTGACAGTTCAGTTATTTTATTTTGGCGCGGCATTTTACTCAGTTTGTTTATCGCCATCTTTTGCAAAATCAAGTATCCAGAGCAGGCGCTTTTTCGCAGCGATTGGTGCTATTTTAGATCTACGCTCCTTTTTGCCATTAGCTCTATATGTTTTGTTATGGCAATTACTTTGACATCCGTCGCCAATGCACTGGTCATCATTAGTGTCCAACCTCTATTTGCTGCAGTGTTATCACGGGTTTTTCTCAAAGAAAGATCACCACCTATTACTTGGGTAGCTATCTTCTTTTGCGTTTCAGGCATCGCTTGGGTAATGCTAGATTCATGGCAAAGCCCTAACTTAAAAGGAGATCTACTGGCTCTTTTATGCGGTCTGGCTTTGTCATGCAAATTTGTAAACGATAGATCGGAAAAGCAATTTTCTATGGTGCCAAGCTTAATTGGCGGCGGGCTGCTCATGTCTATCTTCGCTTTATTCACCACCCAAACAATCATGTTAAGTGGTCATCAATGGCTTTGGACCACTACTTTGTGCCTCTTCATCGTGCCCTTAGCGTTTATTTTTATCACTTTAGGCCCTAAGCGAATCCCAGCGGCTGAAGTTGGCATGCTAATGTTACTCGAGACAGTCATTGGACCATTGTGGATCTGGATGTTTTTAAATGAAGCACCAAACACAGCAGCACTGCAAGGGGGGAGCGTCGTCGTAATTACTTTGATATGCCACGCACTGTTACGCGTTAAAATTGCTCAGCGAAAGCGTTTAAAAAAAACGCATCATTAACAGTACTATTCAACATGCCTTGTTAGTAACCAGATCAGTTTAGCTTAATGCCGTAAGATGAATCACATGGAAAAAGAGCTAAGTCTAATAAGCCTTGCCTTACTCTTTCCCTATCAGCTATAACCGCAGTAAGTAAAGAACAGTGTTCGTTCCGCAGTTTTCACTCTTCAGCTTATTCCATTGCTAAATAAGCGAGTTTTTAAACATAAACTTTGACTCGTTATCACGAGCTTGATGTACTTTACTTTTTTGGATAAAAACCAAAAGTTTACATGCTTTTCTGCAAGCTACTTTAAAAATGTCGTTATCCAAATTCCTTGCTCAAATCAAAATATTTGTATACGAAGGTAACTCAAACACCAGTTGAAATTGTCCTATAATTGATAACACTTAACTCGTCGAATTATTAAAAGTATCAACAAGCTCTCATTAAAATCCATCAGTTTTCTTAATATAGTGTGCTGATTAGATATTTTTGTCTCTTTTTTGATACAAATATATAGATGATTTTGCAATTTAGAAAAAAACCTCATTTTTTTAAGACTTTACCTTAAGTTTCCTGCTTTAATGGCGATATAGGTATTAGTACGGTTTTAAGATAATCGAATTAAACCACTTATTATTAAGCATATATTAATAGATCGTTAGCTTATATATTACCGATACGAGGCACAGACCGCTCTGTTAGTATTGAACTAGCGCCGACAAGAGATCTAGATGAGGAACCTAGCTACACATGAAATTTGCAGAGAAACCGACACAATCTGCTGAGTATTTGCGCCAGGCGATTCCGCTAATGGTGAAGCATAAAATACCCCCTAATCCATTGAATTATGCATTATGGTATACCTATGTTTCCAAGCGAGCTCCAAAGCTTAACCTTGAGCTCGAAAAAGCATTAGATACTTACGGCACCTGCCCTACCTTAATTTGCGAACAAATGTTTCGTGACCATCTTATTAAGGATGAAATTGAAGATTCTGATCTTTTTCAGGCAAAGATTGTATCGCTGGTAAATGACTTACATAAACAAGCGGGAACAGCCAGTAAATGTGCCTCTGAGTTTCAAGAAGTACTAGATCACACTTTAATCGAACTGCGTAATGAAAAGAGTAATATCTCTAAAGAGCAAATCATAGAGACGTTGTCAGCCAATACAGATAGCGTTAGCCAATCGAATCTTGCTTTTCAAGCGCAAATCAGCGCAGCCCAGTCACAAATAGAAGCTCTTAAAAGCGAGCTAAAAAGTATTCGTAATGATCCACGCGTAGATCCCGTGACACAATTATTTAATCATCAAGTCTTTGAGTCTGAAGTGGAACAGCTAGTACAGTTGCCTGCAGGAACTAATGCTAGTATTTCTATTTTTGAACTCGATAATTTTCAGGACTTTAATCAAGCTTATGGTCAGCAAATGGGTGATAAAATAATTTTGTTTGTGGCTAATTTGTTAACCACACAGTGCAAAGCGCCTTCAATGGCAGTACGCTTTTCAGGTACACGTTTTGCTATGATTCTATTAGGATCTGATATTATCCAAGCTTCAGAAATTTCTGAATCGATGCGTAAAAAAGTTGCTTCTATACGCTTGCGTCAAAAAAACTCTAGCGCGATAAACAATACACTTTCAGTTTCTTTTGGTATTACGCAAATGCGTGAAGAAGATACTAGTGAAACACTGACTAATCGTACTTTAAAAGCACTTATTAGCGCTAAAGAGACGGGTCGCAATAAAATAGTTGTTGGTAGTTAATTCACCGAGCAAGTCCTTGTAACTGCCTATCTAGTTAGCTCTATTTTCCTCGCTACTTAACCCCAATACTTAGCTTTGATCCATTTAAGAGCTTTCTTTAAAACTTGATCCAATTTTCAACGCTATAAGCCAATGCTAAGTTTGCAAAAAAAAGAGAAAGCTGACCAACCAGCTCTCTCTATATTTAAGCAATTTCATCTTTAAATAGCACTAATGCTATCAATTATACATAAAGCTATTAGCCAATTATTACGAACGTGTTGCAGTGCGCATCGTGACAAACTCTTCCGCCGCAGTAGGATGTATCCCAATAGTGGAATCAAACACCGCTTTAGTCGCCCCTGCTTTCAATGCAATAGCGATGCCTTGAATGATCTCTCCAGAGTCTGGGCCAACCATATGCACACCTAGTACTTTATCAGTTGCTTTATCAACGATCATTTTCATCAATGTACGCTCATCACTACCTGACATAGTGTGCTTCATCGCTCTAAAATCACTGACATACACTTCAATATCTTGATACTGTTCACGCGCTTGTTCTTCGCTTAAACCCACAGTGCCAATATTTGGCTGGCAAAAAACAGCCGTTGCAATCAAATCATAATCAACATCTGCACTGCCACCATTGTATAAGTGATTCACTAGCGCCATTCCTTCAGCGAGTGCGACAGGTGTCAGTTGAACTCTATCAATTACATCACCTAATGCATAAACAGAAGGTACTGATGTTTGAAAGTTATTATTAACAATTATCGAGCCATTTTTAGCTTGCTCAACACCTAGCTCCTCAAGGCCAATATTTTGCACCTTAGGCACTCTGCCTGTCGCATACATGACACAATCTGTTTCAATAGTATCGCCAGCTTTAGTAGTGACAAGTAAAGATCCATCTTGCTGTTTTACAATAGATTGAATATCACAGTTAAAGTTTAAATTAACATGCTTTTTCGCTACTTCTTGAGCAACAAATTCTCTTACTTCTTGATCAAAGCCACGTAGGAATAAATCACCACGATAAAGCAAATCTGTTTTTGCACCTAATCCTGCAAAAATACCGGCGAATTCAACAGCGATATATCCGCCGCCCACAACCATTGCTCTTTTTGGAAAGGTTTCTAAGAAGAATACTTCGTTAGAGCTAATAACATGCTCATTGCCAGCAAATTCTGGCACAAACGGCCAGCCACCGGTGGCAACTAAAATACGCTCAGCGCTATAACGTACACCTGCAACTTCCACAGTATGTTCATCAATCATCACACCTCTGCCTTGCAGCAAAGTACAGCCAGAGTTAACCAGCATATTGTGATAGATACCATTAAGACGCTCTATCTCTTTGGTTTTGTTATCACGCAGTGTTGGCCAATCAAAACTGCTTTCACCGACATTCCAACCGAAGCCCTTCGCTTCTTGAAAATCTTCACTGTAGTGGGATGAATAAACGAACAGCTTCTTAGGTACGCAACCTACGTTGACACAAGTACCGCCTAAATATAGATCTTCAGTGATGGCAACTCTTACGCCTTTTCCCGCTGCCATACGTGCGGCGCGAACACCACCTGACCCTGCACCAATGACAAACAAATCAAATTCAAATTCCGCCACAATGTTTCTCCAAATAGTTTTATAAATCGTTTATCTTTACAGTGTATATAAGGCTCTAATACTTAACTACAAGCCTATAATGCTATTGTGTTTCAATAGTTACGCTAAATAATACATTTTAGATGTAACTTAAGCTTTAAAAATAAAATTAATAACTCTGCGCTCTTTAAAACCTTCTAGCTACTGGTAGAATAGCTGACAATCATAATTTACTGGTAGCTTAAGTCATGAAAATAATATCATTTAACGTAAATGGTTTACGTGCTCGCCCCCACCAAATTGCCGAACTCATTAAAACGCATAATCCAGATGTGATTGGCATCCAAGAAATCAAAGTACACGACGATGAATTTCCTGTGTCGATGATCGAAGATCTCAACTATCACGTCGATTATCACGGGCAAAAAGGTCATTACGGGGTGTGTTTAATTTCTAAAAAACCAGCAATTAGCATTCAAAAAGGCTTTGCGACCGATGCAGAAGACGCCCAGCGACGCATGATTATTGGGCAATACGAAAGCGAGAAAGGCAACTTAATTACCGTGCTAAATGGTTATTTTCCACAGGGAGAGAACATTGCACACGAAACTAAGTTTCCGGCTAAACAGAAATTTTATGAAGATTTGCAGATACATTTAACAGAAAAATGCAGCGCAGATGATCATGTTATTGTACTAGGAGATTTAAACATCTCTTCTGAAGACATGGATATCGGGATTGGCGAGCCTAACCGTAAGCGTTGGCTAAAAACCGGTAAAGCGAGTTTTCAACCAATTGAAAGACAGTGGTTAGCAACATTACTATCTTGGGGATTAAAAGATACCTATCGCTTGCATCACCCTGAAGCAGACCAAAGATATAGCTGGTTTGATTATCGTAGTAAAGGCTTTGCAGATGAGCCTAAACGCGGCCTACGCATCGATGCGGTACTAGCAACTGAGAGTTTATACCAAGCGTGTACTGATGCAGCTATTGACTATGATATTCGTGCCATGGAAAAACCGTCGGACCATGCCCCTATTTGGGCCGAGTTTGATATTTAATTATTAGTTTAAGCTCACTGTGTAACCACAGTGAGCTGTTTCATTAGCTTTAACTCTCTATAACTAACTACTTCTAACTATCAATTTATTGCAATACTTACAGCCCTAAAGTAACCACTGGTGCTAGCTTCTTTTGTTTGAAATTAGTTTTAGCAAAGCATACAAACAAGCGATCACTATTCACTTTCAGTTTTTTAAGAGCCTTCTCTACATTTTTGCCACGTGCCGTTGCCAGCACTTGAACTGCATTGGCAATTGATTTATTCAGCAGTTTTGCAGTTAAAGGTTTTGCTAATTTTTGATTATCTTCATGCTGACCAGCACTAATAAAAACCTTATCTTGCAGCACCGCCGTTGCACATATTTTAAGCTTTAGCTTTTTCTTGTTTTTCATCATTTTAGCAATTTTTTTAAGATAGCCCTGCATTTTTCCGCTTATTCTTTGCTCGCCCACCGCAAAAGTAATGGGCGCCAAATTGATGAAAGTACCCGATTCTTGCGCATTGATAGCCGTAGACGCTAACGTAATTAGCGCGCCATAAGGTTGTAATGCTTTAGTTAAAATACCAAATGCGGCTTTTTTAAGCCCTTTTTTGGCAATGATGCCGACAACGCTTGAATAGCCAAAGTTAGGATCATCCATAGAGCCTGATACCGGCACCGCTAAGTTGATAGTGCCATCGTCATTCTCTAAAACAGATATAGCAACATCAACCGGCATACTCAAAGAGCTATTAGTTTTGGCTGTGGCCGCGGTTTGTGCAGAGCGCACGGCTAATTGCTCAATCTTTATTTTATTCTCGCCTGTTATCTTATTGCTTTTAATTGACCCGCTGCTTTGTAGAGATAACTTGCCATTTTCTAAAAAGTAGCCTGAGAACTTTCCAGCATACGGACTAATAACCGGCAGCGATAAGCGATCAAGCTTTACTTGCCAGCTACCATTTATGACAGGCGCAAATACACTTAACTTTGCATCAAGTTCAATGTTAGTTTCATTGTTAATCTGTGCTTTCATCTGAACAGGAATAAGCTGCTTGCTGGCACTATTAATGTTTTTTGCTTGAATATGCGTAATATCAAGAGTGCTTTTAAACCAAGGATCTACGCTTTTATCTTCAATATTAATGATGTTGTTACCCGTCATAGATAAATTATTAATCATATACTGAAAAGGCTTAGCCTTCCCTGAGTTCACTTTTTTTACATTCGCATGTTTTATTGCTTTGTTAGTCGCTAATGCAGTGCTAAGTAAAACTCCTAACGACAACTCACCCTCACTATTAATACCAAGTGCTCCGCCCGCATTATGTAGCGTCACTTTATCAATGGTGAGTTGATTAGCGTTTTTAAGCTTCACATTATCAATAGACAGTGTGTCTACAGTGCTTAAAGTTCCATTATTTTGAGACTTAGCTAGCTTTAACTTATTTACTGTTAGCGCTTTAACTTGGAGACTGTCACGTGCATACGCTGCGTTCTCTATCTTCATTTTTTTAAGGTGCACAAGCTCTAATTGATTAACCAAACTAGTAACTGAAAATTGCGATGCCTGTAAATTTAGGTTACTAATGCGTGGTTGGTCAACCACCATTTTCTCTGTTTTAGTTTGCAACGCTAAACTGGCGCTTTTAACTGAGAACTGCTTATTTAACGCTATAGATAACGCTGTCGCTTTAAACTGAGTGTTACTGGTAATAACAGGCGTCGCACTTAATTTATCCAGCGAAACAGGCCCTTGCAATGTCAGCGCTTTTGCACTGACATCAACATTAGCTGCTTTCAAAGATAAGCCAGTAATATTCAGGTTTAATTTGCTAGATAAAGCGCGCGCAACCGAGTTTTTAAAACTAATAAAAGCAGGCTGTTGTTGCACTAAACGCAGCTGTTGTATTTTAACTTGCTGCTGAGGTAACTGTACTTGTAAATTGGTCGCGGATATCGTATTAGCAAAAGCTAAACGCGTAGGCTGGTTATCGCTAAGGCTTAATTTTATTGGCGAGCTTGCAGGTTTGGATACAAGCTGTTTAGCGCTAATTGTTTGGCCTGGTTGCGTTAATTTTAATTGATCGAGAGAAAACTGATCAGATACAGCTAACTCAGTAATCTTCCCTTTTACAAAAGTGGCTAAAACAGGGCCCTGCCAATCTAATCCACCTAATGATAATGTCGTACTTTTATCAGGAGTTACTGCGAGCTTGCGCATTTTTAAACTACCCTTCGCGCTCACACTATCTAAATCATTTTCGGTTAGGTTAACTTGAGTTGTTCCTTGCCAATGAACACTTTGTAGTTTCGCTTGCAATGTATCGGCCCAAGCAAGTGCTGAAAGCGTAAACTCTCCTTCTTGTACAAACTCTATCTTATTGTCATCACTAGCAAGCTTAAACGTTAAGGCTAAATCCGCTGTTGTTGTTAGTTCTGGCAATAGCGCTTTAGTCAGGCTTGCCACTTCAAACGCTGTTGCGTTTATTTTGATGGTTGCTACTTTTTTAGATGCTAGTGGTTTTGCTTTAATATCTAGCTCAATAGGTGCTTTATTTAACACTGCGGTTAAGTGCAAAGTAGATAATTGATTATTATCCCACTGGTAAAACTGCTTAAGCGTAGCTTTTTTTAAATCCAAATGCTGGTTTTCGAAATTAGGTACCCAGGCTTGTATATTGATATCTTGCAAAACAACCTCATCAATACCAAACTGCCATGCACTTTCTGGCGAAGCCGATGTTTGTTGCTGTTCTGTTGACTGTGAATTGGCTAACAGCTTTTTAATATCGAGAGGGCCTATCTCGAACTCATTTTCATTTTTAATAATAGAAGTGTCTAGACCTTCTAGAGATAACTGGTGTACTAATATTTTTCTATCAAATAAACTAGCGTAATCAACCTTTAGGGCCACTCGTAAAACATCAAGTTTTTGCCCTGTCGGCTTACTGGCATACAACTCATTAAGTTCAACACTTCCTTCAAGCCAATTAATATTAGCGGATTTGAATTTGGCGCCTTCTACTCCCTGCTCTTTTAACCAAACCAGCACTTGATCTTTTATTAGATAAGGAATGCTGTAAACACTTAATGCTACAACAAAAAAAAATGAAATAAAGTAACGCATTCAACTCTTTCCTTTAATAAAACGTTAAATAAGATAGCCAATAATTTTATGCTTATGTGAGTGATCAAAGTAGCTTTTAAAACTTTTAATCAGCAGCTTTAAAATTATACTTTGTTTATTTAATATTGAGCAATTATATAGCATATATGCAATGGATTTTTCGCAAAAACGACACTCTTGCTCCACATACACTTTATTCAAAAGACACTAAAACTATACCAGGCACAAGTGCATGCATTAGCTTAGTCTTATCCAACTATTTTACCTACTTTTAGGAGAACCATATAATGCCTTGCTGACACTAAAACCTGATAGCTTAATATAAACACTTTACCTTGATTGTACACCATTGCAAAAAACTCCCTTATTTAACACTTTATAGCTAAAAACATCATCCACATTAGCTAGATATTTCAGTATATTTTCGCCTTTGAGTGAAGATAAAACTAAAATAAGCCTCTGGCACAGTAGCAATCAATATAAAACAACAAGCTTTTATGCCAAGTTCAGGGCAGATAATTAGAACCACCCATTGCTCACTAATCTAACCAGCCGGTAATAGCATTTAGACTATCAAGAGCAGAGCAACGCATAGTGAAGAAGATATAAAAGCCAAATATATATATCTTGATATGCATCAAAATAACTATATGTAGTATGTGTATATTACCAGACACACTATATATGCTAAATTACTTAATAACACATATATAGATTTTGTAATTTAATAGGTGTTAATTGTGAATATTAAAACTGATGATAAATCGACATTCGAAGCACTCGATCCATTGAGAGAGCTACCTCTCCAACCGGCATCCCAAGATATTTGGGCCGCTAAATATCAATTACATGACCAGTCTTCGAAGCAGCTAGACATAACACCTGATGATACTTTAAAACGTATCGCAAAAAGCTTGGCAGACATTGAAATAGATCAAAAAGAAATCTGGTATGAAAAGTTTTTAGACGCTTTGCGTAACGGAGCAATGCCCGCTGGGCGAATCATCGCGAATGCGGGAGCGCAACAATACAAACCTGCTACTTCCACTATAAATTGCACCGTCTCTGCAACTATCGATGACTCGTTAGACAGTATTCTAGCTAAAACCCATCAAGCGGGATTAACTTTAAAAGCAGGCTGTGGTATCGGTTACGAATTCTCTACATTACGCCCTAAAGGAGCTTTTGTTACAGGTGCAGGCGCTTATACATCCGGCCCATTATCTTTTATGGATGTATTCGACAAAATGTGTTTTACCGTATCATCTGCTGGAGGTAGGCGTGGTGCACAGATGGCGACCTTCGATGTAGGTCATCCAGATGTGTTAGCGTTCATTAAAGCAAAAAGAGAAGATGGGCGATTGCGTCAATTTAATTTATCTTTGTTAATTAGTGATGCTTTTATGCAAGCTGTTAAAGAGGATGCGCAATGGCCACTCGCTTTTCCAATTCCCCTAAAGCAGCAACAAAGCGAAGCTCTAGACCTGTATGATTGCCAAAAAGTATTGTGGCGAGAATGGCCGACAACTGAAAATTATATCAGTGATGAAAAAGGCTTTGTAGCTTGCAAAATAACCCAGTGGGTAAGAGCTAAAGGTTTATGGAATACCATCATGAACTCGAACTATGATTTTGCCGAGCCGGGATTCATTCTCATCGACAAAGTCAATCTGTTAAATAATAATTGGTTTTGCGAAGATATCCGCGCAACCAACCCTTGCGGTGAACAACCCCTTCCACCCTTTGGTAGTTGCTTATTAGGTTCTATCAATCTCACCGGCTTTGTCACTAACCCGTTTACTGATAACGCAAAATTCAATTGGCAAAAGTTTCGTGAGATTGTCGCGGTGTTTACTCGTATGCTCGACAATGTAGTTGAAATCAACGGTTTGCCTTTAGCTGAACAACGCCATGAAATTGAGCATAAGCGCCGTCATGGCATGGGCTATTTGGGCTTAGGTTCTGCCATAACTATGCTGTGCTTTAAATATGGTGATGCAGCATCGTTAGCCTTCACTGAGGAAGTCAGTAAGATATTAGCCATTACTGGATGGCAGGTAGGTTTGGAGCTAGCAAAAGAGAAAGGTGCTGCTCCTATCATGGACCAATTATTTACTGTAACAGCAATTATGTTAAACAAACGGCCTAAGTTATTAGCAGATGGTTATAAACTTGGTGATGAAATACCCGGTAAGGTGCTACATGCAAAGTATAGCCATTATATGCAAAAAATTGCTGAACAAGAGCCTGATTTAGTAAATCAATTAGCAAAACACGGCAGTCGGTTTACTCACCACACCTCTATAGCCCCTACGGGAACCATTGCATTATCATTGGGTAATAATGTCAGTAATGGTATAGAACCCAGTTTTGCTCATCACTACAGTCGAAACATCATTCAAGAAGGTAAAAAAACCAAGCGTAAAGTTGATGTGTATTCCTATGAATTACTTGCCTATCGACAATTAATTAACGCTAAAGCAATGCCTTACACTGAAGATACAGATAAGCAGTTACCTGAATATTTTATAACTGCCGATGATATTCATCCAAAACAACATGTTGATGTACAAGCTGCAGCACAGCGTTGGATTGATTCTTCAATATCAAAAACAGCCAATATCCCAAGTAACTATCCTTACGAGCAATTTAAAGATATCTATTTATACGCATATGAACAAGGACTTAAAGGTTGCACTACCTTCCGCTTTAACCCTGAAGCCTTTCAAGGTGTACTGGTTAAAGAACAAGATTTAGCAAATACTGAATACCGTTTTACCTTAGAAGGTGGCGATCAAGTTACCTTAAAAGGCAATGAAGATGTTGAATATGATGGAGAAGTGCATAGTGCTGCCAATTTGTATGACGCTTTAAAAGAAGGATATTACGGTCGACTTTAGCCGAAGTTAATTAACTTAATCGAAGCTTAAACGCCCCTGTAATTTTGAAGTTGTGTTTTAAGCTTGTAGCTATTCAAACAAGACACTTAACCCAGTGATTGGCTTTACAACTAAGATTACCCTAAGGCCAGTTCACTTTAGCTAGTTGCTTGTCGTAAAATAACGAGAGAAGACTATGAACACCGATATTAAAGAGCACAAAAAGCTAAATATTGCCCACATTGACCGTAAAATAATAAATTTTGAAATTGTCACTCATTCAGATGATAGCGAAAGCTTACCTCAAAATCCCGCGAGCAACGAGTCACCAGATATTGAAATTGAGGCTGTACATGAGCACTTAGATAGGCCTGAGATGTTAATGGGATCAACCTATAAAATTAAAACACCGATGTCAGCACATGCTTTGTATATAACTATAAATGATGTATTACTAAACCATGGGACACCCCACGAACAACGTCACCCTTATGAAATATTTATCAATTCAAAAAATATGGATCATTTTATGTGGGTCGTCGCCTTAACCCGAGTCATTTCGGCGGTATTTCGTAAAGGTGGCGATGTGATTTTTATGGTTGAAGAGCTAAAAGCTGTTTTTGATCCAAAAGGGGGTTACTTCAAAAAAGGCGGCAAATATATGCCATCGCTAGTTGCTGAAATAGGTGAAGCTATTGAAAGCCATTTAACAAACATTGGTCTGTTAAAGCCATCCAAGCTCGATGAACATCAACAGTGCTTAGTTGATAAAAAGCGAGCTGAGTTTAAAGAAAGAAACCAAAAGGACATCGAACAAACGGTCTCTGAGACTGGTTTTCCGCATGCATCGCAATTGTGTAATCAATGCTTAGTTAAGGCGGTGATACTGATGGACAATTGCTATACTTGCTTGAACTGCGCAGATAGTAAGTGCGGTTGATTAAAAATAGATAAATTCTCTTAACTTGAGTGGCATGCAACTTTCTAAGCATTCTAATGAAAGCGTGCTACTCTTTTATAGTATTGATAAATGAAGAGAATCTAATGAATTACACATTACCATTAAGCACAACGGTTTGAGCTTTAGACTGCGCTGCTGTTTAATTAGCACTACTTGTTTAGCGCTAAAATCACGCTATGAGTTATTCAGCAAATCGCGAGTGCCTACTACTTATTCCATCATTGTGTCTTTTTTAACATAAATTGTTTAAAGTCAGTATCACAAAGTGGTTTAGCAATATAATAACCCTGACCTAAGTCACAGCCAATTTCTTTAATTTTTTGATATTGCTCAAATGTCTCAATACCTTCTGCTGTGGTTTTTATGTTTAATGACTTAGCTAACTTAACCATCGCACTTAATATTAATACTTTCTCGCTTATGTCGTTTAAATTATCCACAAAGCTTTTATCTATTTTTAAATAGTCAAAAGTAAATTGGTGTAAATAATTTAAAGAAGAATAACCCGTACC
>JBALXS010000080.1:0-22399 GCA_036960485.1 Oceanospirillaceae bacterium | reverse complement strand
CGAGTCATCAACTTCAATTAGAATATGCGCTGCTTGGCGTTGCTCTTGTGATTCGAAATTTGCCACTATCTGCTGATATTCGCTATCTATTTCAGCATCGGTTAATTCTATGGATGCTAACAACGTTTGCTGATCAAGTTGAACATATTCTATCGCTACTTGTTCAGTCGTATTTAGACTATTCTTACGCGCTGCAAATTCAGCTTTAACTTCTGCATCAGAAACGGAAGTTAATTCACGTACTTTCTCAATGGGCATAGAGAAATAACGTATATCTCTCTCTTGTCTATCTAGGTTTACAATGCGCTTTACGGTAGATGGCATCACATAGCTTGAAAGTGCAAACCCAGCACGCTGTTGGCGAATTAACTGATCTTTACGCACTGACTCACGATAAGTTGAACGAGTAAACCCAGCATTGCGAATAGTCGCATCGAATTGGGCTGGATTAAAAGCGCCCGCTACTTGAAATTCAGGAGTGTTTACAATGATATCGTCAATTGTTTTATCAGCGATACGCATGTCATTATCAGCAGCTTCTACTAATAATGCTTTTTGTTGAATGAGTGAATCGAGCACCATAGATTGTAAAATATTATCATCAATGCTACTAGGATCTGCTTGCTCTCCCATACTGGCAAGTATTGAGCGCCTTTGTAATTGTGTCGCTTGATAGAGATCTCTTTCGGTGATTTCTTCACCGTTAACGGTTGCTGGTGCGTTAGAGCCTTGTGTTAAACCAACTAATGAGTCAACTCCAAACATAGCGAAAGTTAACACTATAAATCCAACAATAACTTTGGCTACTATACCTTTAGAACTATCTCTAATGCCTTGCAGCATAACTACACCTCAAAAATCTTAAAAATGACTATTTAATTAACCTAAATTTGATGGTCGAACGATTAATCAACTAGTAACGAATTTTCCTGATCATTTACAAAAAAAAGGCGTATTCAATTGAATACGCCTATCTGATAAAAACTTCCTAGCACTAATAAGAAAAAACTAGGAAATTCATATTTGGCGGAATGGACGGGACTCGAACCCGCGACCCCCTGCGTGACAGGCAGGTATTCTAACCAACTGAACTACCACTCCTTAATCTAATATATTTTACTTATTTACCGCATCTTTCAAAGCTTTACCAGGTTTGAAAGTTGGTAAAGTAGCAGCACTAATTTGGATCGGTTCACCCGTTTGTGGATTACGACCTGTACGTGCAGCACGTTCTTTAACAGAGAATGTACCAAAACCTACTAATGCAACAGATTCTCCTTTTGTTAAAGTTTCTGTTACCGCTGCCATTGTTGCGTCTAATGCACGCCCAGCTGCTGCTTTTGGAATATCAGCAGATGCTGCAATTGCGTCAATTAATTCAGACTTGTTCACAGTTTTCCCCTTTGTATAATCGAGTCAATTATTATGATGTTCTGTTATTTGGGCTCAGTATAAATACCAAGACACTTTATACCAACTGATTGAAAGGGGTGTCAAGCTCTGAACCCCTTATTCTAGCTAGTTTTCAGCTCAATGCGTATTTATCTGCCCCGTTTGGGGTTTTGGTACTTCTTGATCTGTTGCTAGTGTTTTTTTTGTGTTAGGGGAAGATGGATCAGGCGAATATGCCAAAGCAATATCAAATACCTCATCTATCCACTTCACAGGGATAATTTTTAAGTCAGCTTTAATATTATCCGGAATTTCTTTTAAATCCTTTTCATTCTCTTGTGGGATAATAACTGTCTTAATTCCACCGCGATGTGCTGCTAGTAATTTCTCTTTCAAACCGCCGATAGGTAACACTTGCCCCCTTAGCGTAATTTCTCCTGTCATAGCCACATCTGCTACAACTGGAATTTCAGTTAGTGCCGATACCAAAGCAGTACACATACCTATGCCAGCACTTGGTCCGTCTTTGGGAGTAGCGCCTTCGGGCACATGAATATGAATATCTTGTTTTTCGTGAAATTCACTTTTGATGCCCAAAACTTCTGCTCGTGAGCGAACGACGGTAATCGCTGCCTGAATAGACTCCTTCATTACGTCACCAAGCGATCCAGTGGTAACCTGACGCCCTTTGCCGGGAACAACTGAGGCTTCGATACTCAACAACTCACCACCAACTGAGGTCCAAGCTAAACCGGTTACTTGGCCGATTAAATTTTCTTTCTCTGATAAGCCAAAACTAAATTTACGCACACCGCTATAATTCTCAATATTACTTGAGTCAACCGTAAATCCAGCTTTTATCTTTTTCAAAGATAAATCTTTAACTGATTTTCGACAAATTTTAGCAATTTCACGCTCAAGCGATCTTACACCTGCTTCACGTGTATAGTAATGAATCAAATCCACTATCGCTTCTGATTCAATGGTGACTTCAGCTGTTTTCAAACCGTGTTGCTTAAGCTGCTTTGGCAATAAATATTTAGTCGCTATATTCAGCTTTTCATCTTCGGTATAGCCAGGAATTCTAATCAACTCCATTCTATCGAGTAAAGGACCAGGAATATTCATGGTATTGGCGGTACAAACGAACATTACATCCGATAAATCGTAATCAACTTCAATATAATGATCGTTAAAATTAACGTTCTGCTCTGGGTCTAGCACTTCTAATAACGCAGATGCTGGATCCCCACGAGAATCCATACCCATCTTATCGATTTCATCAAGTAAGAATAATGGATTTCTCACGCCGACTTTTGCCATTTTTTGAACAATTTTTCCAGGCAAAGAACCGATATAAGTGCGACGATGCCCTCTTACTTCAGCTTCGTCTCTAACACCACCTAACGCCATTCTCACGTATTTACGATTGGTGGCACGTGCGATTGACTTCCCTAAAGAAGTTTTACCCACACCTGGTGGTCCAACTAGACAAAGTATTGGTCCTTTTAATTTTTTAACGCGCTGCTGTACGGCCAAATATTCTATAATGCGCTCTTTTACCTCTTCAAGCCCAAAGTGATCTTGATCGAGTATTTCTTCAGCGCGTTTCATATCATTGCGCAATTTAGAGCGCTTAGCCCAAGGAATTTGTAGCATCCAATCAATGTAGCTGCGAACAACTGTGGCTTCAGCTGACATTGGCGACATCATTTTAAGCTTATTAAATTCAGCTAAGGTTTTGTCATTTGCCTCTGTTGGCATCCCAGCTTTTACAATTTTCTCTTTCAGATCATCAATGTCGTTACTCGTATTACCATCTAGATCACCAAGCTCTTTTTGAATCGCTTTCATTTGCTCATTCAAATAATACTCACGCTGGCTTTTTTCCATCTGTTTTTTGACACGGCCGCGAATACGTTTTTCTACTTCAACGAGATCTATCTCCACTTCCATCAAAGACATTAAGTGTTCAAGACGTTCATTTTCATCCAGCATTTCCAGAATTTTTTGCTTTTCTGGAAGTTTCAACGACATGTGCGCCGCAATAGTATCTGCCAGGCGATCAATTTCGTCGATATTCTGTAGCGATGTTGATACTTCTGCAGGTATTTTTTTATTTACTTGTACAAAACGTTCAAACTGCTCAAGAGCTGTGCGTTTGTAAATAGCACTTTCTGTGCCTTTAGATTTTTGCACATCTAACACTTCAATTTCTGCAGTAAAGTAGCTCTCTACTTCATATATTTCGGTCACTTTAGCTCGAAAATCACCTTCAACTAGCACCTTTACTGTGCCATCTGGCAGTTTTAGCATTTGCAGGATACTGGCAACGGTTCCTATCGAAAATAAATCTTTACTATTTGGTTCATCATCAGAAGCCTTGCGTTGGGCGAGTAATAAGATTTCCTTACCTCCTGCCATAGCCGCTTCTAACGCTTCAATTGACTTTTCTCTTCCCACAAATAAAGGTATTACCATATGTGGGTACACCACAACGTCTCGCAGAGGCAATACGGGCAATAGTGTATTTTCTTGGTGGTTCGGCTCGTCTAACTGATCCATGATAATTTCCTCATTGCAGGCACCTCACAAAGATGAAGAGGCGCAGTGCATCTTTAATCAATAAAATATATTCAAACTGTGTTCAGTGGTAACGACACCACTGCAAATAGTTATGCTCTCTATGCTTTTAAAATAGACTAATTTATCAAATATGAAAAATCGTTTTTTGCAACATAAAGCTTGAATTCAATAATTATGGGGGTGTTATTGTTGATTACAACGGTCAACAATGTATTTCTTAACCGAGTGAATCAATTCTCTGATCACTTATAGATGGCTCATATGGAAGGAATGACAAATAATTTTGGTGAGTAGTAGTAAAAGGTGGTTACAAAAAATACGATACTAAAACGAGTACCGTATAATCGTCGCTGTTATTGGCTATTGGTAATAAGCATTAGCATTTACGCTATGATCCGTTTCATCACGCACTGCCACTAAAGGCCCTATCTTTTCCAGTAAAGTTTTTTCAACACCATCTTTGAGTGTTAAATCAACCGCACTGCAACCTTGGCAACCACCGCCGAATTTTAGCACTGCAACATACCCTTGCTCTTCTTCAACTAACTCAACCAAACTCACTTCTCCGCCATGAGATGCTAGACCTGGGTTAATTTCAGTATAGAGAATGTAGTTAACCTGCTCTTCTAAAGGACTATCTGCAGAAACTTTAGGCACTTTAGCATTGGGCGCTTTAATCGTAAGCTGACCACCCATTCTGTCTTCTGCATAATTTACCGTCGCCTCTTCTAGATACGGCATACTATTCTTTTCGAAGTAAAAGCGTAATTTGGTTAAATTTAATACGATATCATCTTCTATAATTTCTTCTGGCTTACAATAAGCTAAACATGTCTCTGCGTATGGCGTACCAGGCTGAGTAACAAACATGCGCACGGCAATACCTTCAACATCTTGCTTTTCCAGTAATTCAGCTAAATATCCTTCAGCACTTTCTGTAACTTCTATATTCATTTATACACCTTGCTTAATACGCAAATCATTTGAACTTAATTCTACTTCTGTTAATTTTTTTGCAGTTTATGCTGAGACTAACAAACTGCAGATTTAACTAACACTCAATCTATACCTTAGTATATCACTCAGGTATAGATTTTTAATAGCAGTAAATTCAGGATCTATATATTATTATCAACCCTACAGCTCAAACCAAAACGTTTAATATAATTACTCACTTCAAATAGACTCACCCTTGGCATAATAACAGCATCTGTATTTTGCTTAAGCACGCACTTTTAGATAATATTTTAAAACTGACCGATTTCATTGAATGCCATAGCTATTATTGGAATAATTTTAATTTAAAATACAACAGCCAGATTAGTAAATGCTTCTGCTATACTAACCAGCTTCTAGCCCTTTAATGTTAATTTGATTTCCCCTAAACTTAGTAATAGACAAGGCCTAGTAAAGTTACACTTCCATCACCTAAGGAGCTTCGCAGTTTTGGCAGATCAATCTTTTGTATTTTCGCTTTTCCTAATTTTTACTGGTGCTGCAGTATTAGCTTCCTTTGCTCTTTATACAAAACAACCCCTTTTAGTGGCTTATATTGTGCTCGGTGCACTCATTGGCCCTTACGGCTACAGCTTAATTTCCGACACCAGTTTATTACAAGATACCTCTCATATCGGTATTATATTTTTACTGTTCCTACTAGGCCTCGACATGCAGCCTTCTCACTTGGTTGCTATGTTAAAAAAAGCCAGCTCTGTGGCGATAGGAAGCTCAATTGCATTTTTCAGCCTAGGCTTTATCATTAGCTATTTATTTGGGCTTACTATTATTGAAGCAGCTGTCATTGGGTTATCTTTAATGTTTTCAAGCACAATAATAGGTATTAAATTACTCCCTACCACAGTGCTACATCATCGCCACGTCGGCGAACTGGTAGTGGGCTTACTTTTATTACAAGATATTATTGCTATTGTTGTCCTTATTATCATATACGCTAACCAAGGCTCTGCAGAACCAAATACTCTAACAATGCTTAAACCGTTGATTGCTATGCCACTACTAACTTACCTAGCATTCAAAGCAATTAAATTTATTATTCTTCCTTTAATACAACGTTTTGATCGATTTCACGAGTACATTTTTTTGTTAGCAATTGGATGGTGCTTAGGCATGGCTGAAGGCGCTCAGCTGGTAGGACTTTCAGGAGAAATGGGCGCATTTATTGCCGGGGTTTCTTTAGCATCAAGTCCAATATCACAGTATATAGCCACTCACTTAAAACCTTTACGTGATTTTTTCTTGATTTTATTTTTCTTTTCTATTGGTGCCAGCTTTAATTTAGGATTAGTTTCTGAAATAGCACTACCTGCTATAGTACTTGCACTAATTGTTGTGGTTTTTAAACCTATAATTTTTAGATTCTTCTTACTGCGAATAAAAGAAGATAGCGCAATGGCTTGGGAAGTGGGTTTTAGACTAGGTCAAACAAGTGAATTTTCATTACTTATAGCCTATGTAGCAGCTAGCTCTTCAATGATTGGAGTCAATGCATCTCATATCATTCAAGCTACTGCAATTTTAACGTTCTTATTATCCTCATATATAGTGCTACTCAACTTCCCATCGCCAATTGCTATTAAAGATAACTTGCGCCGAGATTAAAAGCACTGCTTGTCACTGCCATATATAGAACGGTTTGAATAATATTAGCAACGAGATCAATCACCATTAACTAACACGTTAGTGGCGGTTGATAGACTGGAACTTACCTTGGTTATCAAAAATAATACAGAAACTTCCCGATATGCCATTATGCAACAGAAATGGCTTTAGAATATTTGCAGGAAACTGAATAGTACGCCCATCTCTAGAAACTGTATTAACCATACAGTTCGGCAAACGATATTGCTTTAAGTATTCCTCATTTGAAATACGCACATTAATAATAACTTTATTCATCTACAGCTAACGATCTCTTTCATTTATATAAATAAATCTATACTAGAATTTAAGAAAGCCATTCATAATAACCCTCTTAAAACTCGAATATTCATTCAATTAAGTAGCAGCTAGCACGGTTCAATTAAGCGAACCTTATTACTCACTGCATTACTGTGCATACTACCTAAAGCTTTGTCGCCAGCTTTACAATTATTGCTCTAACCATGTTAGCAGAATGCGTTGATGCCGTGACGATAAAATCCGCAAATGATAAGTTTGAAGACTTGCCTGCGATATCAGAAAGTGCACGCACCACTATAAATGGCACACCAAACAAATAACATGTTTGAGCAATCGCCGCAGCCTCCATTTCAACAGCCTTCACATCAGAAAATGAATTTTTAATATGGGCAACTTTCTCAGGATCGCTGATAAAAGCATCACCAGTAGCAATTATTCCTCTTACCGCTTTTGCCTCGGAAACAGACTCTATGCAATTTTTTGCAATTTCCGCTAACAATTCATCTGGTTTATAACTAACAGGCATTCTCGCCATTTGGCCTAATTCATAACCAAATGCAGTCACATCCACGTCATGATGGATAAGCTCAGATGAAATCACAATATCACCTACTTCTAATGAGTCATCACACCCTCCTGCCGAACCAGTATTAATAATACAGTCTGGTGAGAATTGCTGTAGCATCAACGCAGTACTAACAGAAGAATTAACTTTACCTATCCCAGATTGTAGCAAAACAACATCGACGTTTTCCAAGCTACCTGTATAAATATCAAAACCCGCTAGTTTATGATCTACACGATTAATTAAACTATCGCGCAGTATTTCAATCTCTTGCTCCATAGCACCTATAATACCAACCTTAATCTGTTTCTTTTCGCGTAAAGTGGCTGCTAAAGATTGCGCTGCTGACATAATTTTTATCTCTTATTCAAATGTTATAGAGTCATAATAGCTCACAATTTTACTCAATATCCTAGTGTATTAAAACTAATTTCACCTCTAAAAATCATCATTATTCTGCCTGACAACCCACCCACAACCTCCTTTTATATAAAGACCTTTTCACAAACTAGCACATTCACCTATAATCACTTTCGCACCATTTAAAACAGGCAAATAATTCTAATACCTGAGGTGATAATGGAGCCTTAATTATCATTTCTTTGCCACTAGTAGGATGTACAAAATGCAATGATGTTGCCATTAACAATAATCGATTCACCTTAAAATGCTCTCTAAAAAGGGCATTATGGCGGCCTTCTCCATAATTAGTATCTCCTATTATAGGACAAAGAATGTGCTTAAAATGACGGCGTAATTGATGCTTTCTTCCAGTTAACGGAGTGGCCTTGATCAATGAATATCGCGCAGTAGTCCATTTCCCAACAGCTATAGGCAGCTGCACAGTCGCTAATCTCTCAAATGTAGTCACCGCGCTTTGAGGCTCATGATCCTTTGCCGCGAAAGGCTCTGCTTTTTTATCGTGTTGATATTTCAAAGGGTGATCAATCGTTGCTGATTCTGGAGCATACCCTCGCACCACACATAAATACGTTTTAACAACGTTATGATTCGCAAAATCTGCGGATAAACGTTGAGCTGTGAGCTTATTTTTAGCGACCATTAATGCACCAGAAGTTGCTCTGTCTAACCGATGTACTGTAAATACTTTTGCACCATTGAAGTATTGCTTGAGTATAGATGCTACATTTTCAGTGCCCTTTTTAGTTAACCAACTTGGATGGGTTAATAACCCTTCTGGTTTGTTAATGACAATTAAATCATCATCTTCATATAATATTTCTAACTGAAAGCTATCCACGTATCTAAAAACCTTGAATTATTTATAAAAGTCGCCATTATAACTACTATTACGATGTTAATTACAAATCGAGGAAGCTTATGAACAATCTAAATACTGCTATGACTCATTCTAAACAGTCAGTACTGCAGACCAACAAGGTCATTCGTAACACATATATGTTACTTTCGATGACACTCTTTTTTAGTGCGATAATGGCAACTGTATCCTTAGCGATGCAAGTAACCAGTATTTGGGCTTATTTAGGCTGCATTCTTGCAGGCATGGGTGTGTTGTTTCTTATCAGTAAAAAACAAAACAGCTCAGCAGCACTGCCACTTACTTTTCTTTTCACCGGCCTTTGGGGTTTTGCTTTAGGTCCAATTCTTAATCAATACCTTGCTTTAAGTAATGGCGGTGAAATAGTTGTTACTGCACTAGGCATGACAGCACTAACCTTTGTTGGTTTGTCTGCTTACGTATTGACTAGTAAGAAAGATTTCAGTTTTATGGGTGGCTTCTTAGCTGCTGGCTCAATGATTTTAATCATCGCAATGCTTGCCTTATTTATCCTTCCATTGTTTGGAATAGATGTTTCGGCTATGCACTTAGCATTCTCGGCAGCTATCGTACTGCTAATGGCCGGGTTTATTTTGTATGACACAAGCAACATTGTGAACGGCACTTACCAAAACTACATTATGGCCACTGTTAGCCTATACGTGAATATTTTTAATATGTTTATTCACATGCTTGTTTTAGTTGGCTTTTTAAGCGACGACTAGCTTTAACGAGCTAAAACTGACGCCTCGTTATCTCTGATAATGGGGCGTTGTTGTTTTATCTAATAAAAAATCACTTTAACAATTATTTTCACCGTGGTTACTAACAGCACATGATTTTTTCTATCTTACTTTACGCTTCACAAAGCTCTGCACAATCGGAACAGAGCGCACTTCGCTTTACCCGCAGTGCATTACAACAAGGCCATAAAATTCACCGTGTATTTTTTTATGGTGAAAGTGTTAATGCTATTTCTAGTTTTAAAGTAACTCCTAGAGACGAAGTAGATATTACTGATCAGTGGCTTCTGCTGGCACAAAAGGCTGACATAGATCTTGTAGTTTGCATAGCTGCTGCAGTTCGACGTGGAATACTAGATACGCAAGAAGCACAGCGTCATGAAAAAAAGTCAGCGAACATAAAAGAAGGATTTAACCTATCTGGTTTAGGTCAATTAGCTGATGCAATTATACAATCTGATCGACTTATTACCTTTGGTAACTGATCTATGAATACTCAAAAATCTTTGTTACTTATTTTGCGTAACCCCTCTTTTGCCGGCAGTAACAATAGAGATACTCTTGATATCGCACTAGGGTGCTCCGTTTTTGATATCCCTGTTAGTTTATTATTTTTGAACGACGCTGTATTTCAGCTTTTAAACAATCAAGAAAGCCAAGTGATTGAGCAAAAGGATCTATCTCCCACGCTGAAAGCACTCGATATGTATGATATCCAAGATCATTACATCCTTGAAAAGGATTTACAGCGATACCAACTAGAAGATGAGGCGCTACTTTTGAATTGCAAAACTTTAACTGACTCTCAGTTAGCACTTTTCATAAGACAATTCGACATAGTGATTAACTTATAATGCCTACAACAACTAAAACCACACTTCACATTATTAACAAAACAACGACTAACGCTCGACTGTATCAAGATTGCTGCGACAGCATGCTTGAGGGAGACGAACTGCTACTAATAGAGTCAGCTGTTTATGCTGGATGTGAGCAGAATTTCCATTCAGCTATTCCCACTAGCTTTCCAATCTACGCACTTGAAGTCGATGTTGCTGCTAGAGGTTTAACTGATAAACTAAATAAAGAAATTCAATTGATCGATGACAACCAGTTTGTAAACCTTTGTTGTATTCATCATAAATCTATTAGCTGGTTTTAACTGATGCAATCACATCAAGCATTAGATCTATTGGATCAAGAAGGATATCTAAGAGACTTATCTCTCTGGTCAAAAGAACTCGCATTAACACTTGCCAAGGAAGATCATTTTGAGCTTACAGAGTTACATTGGGAAGTAATTGAAACTATTCGCGAGTTTTATCACGAGTATCAACTATCCCCCGCTATGCGACCACTTGTTAAAGCAATGAAACTAAAATATGGCGCAGAAAAAGGCAGCAGTATTCATTTAATGAAGCTGTTTTCACAAAGCCCACCAAAACAAGCTGCGCGCTATGCAGGCCTTCCAAAACCTTTAAATTGTTTGTAAGCGGCGACTCATTTCAAATACAATATATTTGAATAACAATCTGTAAGCATCTTTTAAAACAATCCAACCATATACTTGAATAGCTATTAAATTACCGTATTGTAAGAGCTTTATTAAACAACTCTAGCAAGTTAACAGCTAAGTTAGGATATTTTATGATTATCGCTTTTATTGGAACAGGTTTAATGGGACTCCCCATGGCTAGCAACCTATTACGGGCTGGCTTTCGTGTTAATGCTTATAATAGAAGCATTGAAAAAACAGCTCCGCTAGCCGAGCTAAATGCAAAAATATGTTCAAGCGCTGAACAAGCAATAAATAATGCAGATATTATTGTAACTATGCTCGAAAATGAACAAGCACAAGAGACTGTACTCTTTAATGCTAACATGCTTTCTTTTTGCAAAAAGAACTGCCTTATCATTGATATGGCTTCTATACTACCAGCAACGGCAATAGCCCATGCAGCGTTAGCTGATCAATATAATGTTCAGTATTTAGATGCACCCGTATCAGGCGGCACTCAAGGTGCTATTAATGCTGAATTAGTTATTATGGTTGGCGGCAGCGCTGAAAACTTAAGTATTGCACAGCCTGTACTTCGAACCCTGGGCACCAAAATCGTACATATCGGCCCTGTAGGTAGTGGGCAGATTGCTAAGTGCGCCAATCAAGCCATCGTTGCCATTACCATAGGCGCTGTCAGCGAAGCGCTACTACTCGCGCATAGCGCAGGCGCTAATACACAAGCTGTTAGAGAAGCATTACTCGGTGGCTTTGCGGCAAGTAAAGTATTAGACCAGCACGGACTGCGCATGTTAGAGAGAAATTTTGTGGCTGGAGGTACAGCACGTGTTCAGCTGAAAGATTTAACTAATATATTACAATGCGCAGAACAAAACAATTTAGAGCTACCGCTAACTCAATCTGTTACACATCAATATCAAGCATTAAACTCTGCCGGCTATCAAGATTTAGATCACAGTGCATTGTTACTATTACTTGAAAAAAACAATAATACCATCCTGAACAACAACTAAGGGGAAAGGTAATTCATGTCAAAATTTAGCGCTAACATCAGCACTCTCTTTACAGAAGCGCCTTTAATTGAACGATTTTCACTTGCGGCAGCAGCAGGGTTTTCCTCAGTTGAAATTCAATTTCCATACGTATTAGAAAAATCAGCGATCAAAGAACAACTGCGCAAGCATAATTTAACGCTTAGTTTGATAAATTTACCAGCGGGAAGCTTAGATAAAGGAGAACTTGGAATTGCTTGCTTACCCGACAGAACAAGTGAGTTTAAACAAGCTGTTTCTCTAGCAGCACAATATGCAACTTTCCTAGAAGTGCCTAAAGTTAACTGTCTCGCTGGAATAAAACCAGCAGATTTAACTGAGAGCATGGCTGAAAAAACACTATTAAAAAATTTAAATTATGCTGCAAGTTACTTTCAAAATTTGGATATCTTATTGTTAATTGAAGCGATAAACACAGAAGATATTGAAAATTTTTTCCTCAGCACTTCAACCAAATCAATCAATATTATAAACCAACTAAATGGTAATAATGTTAAATTTCAATACGATTGTTATCATATGCAGATAATGGAGGGGAATTTAATTAAAACTATCACCCAAAATATAAACGATATTGGTCACATTCAAATTGCAGATGTTCCTGGGCGAGGCGAGCCTAATTCTGGGGAAATTAACTTCTCAAATATATTCAACGCATTAACATTATTGGGTTATACTGATTATATAGGTTTAGAGTACTTTCCAATAAAGGACACCCAGAACGGGTTGGCAGCATTAGAACAGCTGCTGAATTTAAAAGGTGAATTATCATGAGTATGAATGGTGCTGCAGCACAACTTCAAATGATGGAAAAAGCAGATTCGTCAAAAAAATCGGTTAAATCGCGTGCCGTACAAGAAGAAATTGTTTTTAACCAATGGGCTACTTTTAAAGTTAACAACGAACTTTTTGCAATAGATGTAATGCAAGTGAAAGAAGTACTGAGATACTCTGAAATAACACCAGTACCAGGCTCAAGCACTTATATTCGTGGAATCATCAATCTTCGAGGAAACGTTGTTACTGTAATTGATACTCGGTTACTGTTTTCATTGGATGCACGAAAAATTGACGATGATACCCGAATTATCGTGGTTGAATACAACGAACAAGAAGTAGTAGGAATGGTAGTTGACAGCGTTGATGAAGTCGTTAATATACCACAAAATGACATAGAACGGGCTCCAAGCGTAGCCAGTGATGATTCTGATCGCCGGTTTGTGCAAGGAGTAAGTTATTATGAAAATAACCTAATAATTTTATTAGATCTAGCAAAAATGCTAGGAAGCATTACACCTATTACTGAAGACAGTATTTAATCAATAGTTGGTAGATTAAAACGACAGCTTTTTATAACTCCTACCAAACACTTCATTTATTTTTTAAACGAAGTGTTATTCTCCACTATTGCTCTCAATACAACTCTTAGACAGCAAAATATAAATTAGTTATCCTTAATCCCAGCAAAAACTGCATGCAAATCATCAGATAAACAGAGCTCATCTAAATTCAATTTTTCCTCAATGTGATCCAAATGCTCCATCATTAAACTCACTGCTTTCAATGTTGATTTTTCACGAATGACATTTACTAGTGCTAGATGTTCGTCGTAAGAGCAATGTGTAATACCGCGCTTTTCATATTGAGCGATAATTAAAGATGTTTGCGGTACTAAACTTCGATGAAATTTTGTTAATTGAGAATTGGCTGCTATTTCGGCAATTTTAAAATGAAATTCACCAGAAAGTCTAATTCCTGCATATCTATCACCTCTTTCGAAGCACGCTTTTTCTTGCTTAACAATGCTTAAAAGAGCTTTCAGATCTTGCTCTGAATGGTTTTCTATTGCTAGCTCAATAATTGCTTTTTCTACAATACGCCTCGCGAAAAATATCTGTTTTGATTCATCAACAGATACACTGGCAACAATGGCACCTTTGTTAGGCCTTAACTGCACAACTTGTTCATGAGAGAGCTTAAGCAGAGAGCGCCTTACAATAGTTCTACTAACACTAAAAATATCGGCGAGAGACTCTTCACTTAACCGCGTTCCGGGAGCTAGTTTCTGTCCTAAAATAGCTTCATATACATGTTCATAAACCAAATCTCTATTTTCTAGCATTTATTTCAACACCTATAACTACCTTTTTTACAAAACTGTATGCAGAATTTTTAGCTTTCAATAAATTAACAACGCTACTGATCAAGGTTTAATATTAAGCGTACATAAGCTTCTATTTCTGGTTTAACAGCATTTGAACTGTTAGTTTTCCAAATTATATCGCCTTCTCTATTAATAAAAAAAGTAGATGGAGTCCCTGGAACATCATACATTCTAGCTACCTTATCCCCTTGTACAGCTGTTTTAAACGTAACTCCCAATGCTTTTAAAACCTGCTGTGGGTTCGCTCCTGCTGACTCTCCAATACTAATCGCAAGCACTTCCAAACCAGATTTATGGTATTTTTTATACAGCCGTTCCAATCCAGGTTGCAATTCTTTACAAAACGGACACCAAGTACCCCAAAAATGTAATATCACCCCCTTGCCACGATAAGCCTTAAGAGTAATTGTATTCCCCGCCTGATCAAACAAAGTAAAATCAGGCGCTTTTTGTGCATACGTAATATTCGTATAAAACACTATAATTAAACACAATAAAATATTAGCAAACTGCTTTGTTATTCTCATCTCTTATCCAAAATCCAGTAACATATGGCAATAAATAAATTTTATCGCCACATGCTATTATTCTTAAGGTGTAACAATACATACTGCCAATTTACTGTTACAAAGTATCTAATGCAGACCAATTCTATTGAGATTATTACTTTGCTTTTGAGTCTCTCAACGGCAGAGTTTGGTTAAAAATCAATTTTTCATCTGTACTATCTTGATCGACAACAAAATAGCCAGTGCGTTCAAATTGATAACCATCTTCTACTTGCGCTAGCTGCAATGAAGGCTCTGCCCACGCTTGCTCAACTATCTTTAGAGAATGTGGATTTATTAAATCAATGAATTCTTTGTCTTGATGTTTATCAGGATTAGCATCAGTGAATAATCTATCATAAATACGCAGTTCACAAGGAATGGCATACTCAGCACTTACCCAATGAATTACTCCACGTGGCTTAAACTCTGGATCTGGATTCACGCCAACGGTACCTGGCACAATACTGGCAATAATTTCCAAAATTTCACCCTGAGCATCTTTGATAACTTCCTCAGCTTTAATGACATAAGCTCCACGTAAACGGACAAAATCCCCGATCACTAAACGCTTGAATTTCTTACGTCCCAAACTTACATCTTCAGAAAAATCTTCCTTTTCTATCAATAAGTTCTTAGTAAAAGGCAACTCTCTGGCACCCATCTCTAATTTAGGGTGGACAGGCAATGTTAAAGTTTGCACCTTTTCATCATCAAAATTACTTAGAGTAATTTTAAGCGGGTTTACAACACACATAGCACGTTTTGCGTTTTGCTCTAGATCCTCTCTTACTGCTGACTCTAACATACCTACGTCGACCGTACCGTTAGAGCGAGTAACCCCAACCATATCACAGAATTTACGAATAGCGCTTGCAGTAAAACCTCTTCTACGCATGCCTGAAACAGTTGGCATCCTTGGGTCGTTCCAGCCGTTAACTATTTTTTGATCAACCAGCTGCTTAAGTTTACGCTTACTGGTAATGGTATAATTTAGCTCTAAACGTGAAAATTCATACTGCCTAGGCTTAGCAGGTACTGGCAAATTCCCTATAAACCAATCATATAAAGGCCTGTGTCCTTCAAACTCTAAAGTACAAATAGAATGCGTAACCCCTTCTATTGCATCAGATTGGCCATGTGCATAATCATAGGTAGGATAAATGCACCATTTATCCCCCGTTTGATGATGGCTAACATTCAAAATCCGATATAACAACGGATCACGAAGATTCATGTTAGCTGATTCCATATCTATTTTGGCACGTAATGAGCAAAAGCCTTCAGCAAACTCACCTTGCTTCATTTTCAGAAACAACGCTAAATTTTCTTCAACTGAACGTTCTCGATAAGGGCTATTCTTACCTGGCGTAGTAAAATCCCCACGATAGCTACGAGCATCTTCTGCATTTAAATCACAGACATAAGCTTTACCTTGCTCTATTAAATACACTGCCCATTGATATAACTGATCAAAGTAAGATGAAGTGTAGCGTACCTCTTCATTCCAACTAAAACCTAGCCATTCAATGTCTTTTTTAATTGCATCGATATATTCCTGATTCTCCTTTTCAGGATTGGTATCGTCAAATCTTAAATTACAAACGCCTTGATATTTTTCGGCAGTAGAAAAATTTAAGTAAATCGATTTCGCGTGACCTATATGCAAATAGCCATTTGGCTCAGGTGGGAAACGAGTAACTATTTGTTTTGGAGCATCAAGTCCACTCAAATCCTTTTCTATTATTTGATGAATGAAATTAGACGCTTTAAGTGTTGTTTCGTTGTTCAATTTATCAGTATTCATGAATTTTTTTAAAAATAACCTCAATTTATAGAGTGGTAACATCTCTTATTTATCGATTTAATATCAACTTATTACTGGCTCTATCTTTATGCTTCAATAAAGGACCGCTTAGCTAACTACATTTTCTTTAATTACATACAGAACCTAAACATAACATACGGTAAAGCTATACTTGATTTTAAGCACTTGATCTATTTATCGAAGATAAAAGAATGCAAAAGCTTATGAATAAGATGATCTTTATAATTGAGACCATTATAAACATATCGACATCAGAAGGCAGCTATAAGCATCGCAAATAGCCTTTGAAAAACAAATTTTATTTAAATAGCAGCAGATATAGAAGTATTGATTTTGCTGCGTATAATAACCTTATTATTCAACTTAATGTTAAGGCAATAAAATGATCACACTACATACCAATTTTGGCGATATTCAAATAGAACTCGATTATGCCAATGCGCCTAATACGGCTAAGAACTTTGCTGAGTTAGCCGATAGCGGTTTTTATAATAAGCTCATATTTCACCGTGTCATTGAAAATTTCATGATTCAAGGAGGCGCATTCACAGCAAGTATGAAACAAAAAGAAGGTATCGCCACTATCGAGAATGAAGCTGATAATGGTTTAAAGAATACGACTGGCTCTATTGCTATGGCTCGTACTATGGATCCTCATTCCGCATCTTCGCAATTCTTTATTAATCTATCAGATAACGATTTTTTAAACCACACCACTAAAACAATGGAAGGCTGGGGCTATTGTGTTTTTGCTAAAGTTGTCGCTGGCATGAATATTGTTAATCAAATCGGCGCGATTTCAACTACATTGAAATCTGGTCATCAAGATGTACCCGTTGAAGATATCTTCATTCAATCAGTAACCGTTGTAAAGAACGATGCTGATGATGCAACAGATGATAAAGATATCGATACTTCTGAGTAAATAATATATATGACAGTACTTTTTGTTGCCGATATACATTTATCAAATCAGCGCCCGGATTTAATTCGGGCTTTTGTTTCTTTTCTTGAGGATACCGCCAAAGATTGTAAGGCGCTATATCTAATTGGTGATATTTTTGAAGCTTGGATTGGTGATGATTATCTAGATCCAACCTTGGACCCTGTTACTAAAGCGCTACAGGATTTTTCTGCGCGCGGATCCCTTTTGTATTTTCAACAAGGTAATCGTGATTTTTTAGTTAACACTAAATTTACTGATTTGATTGGTGCGCAACTCTTGCCAGAATCCTTAATTGTAAAGCTTCCCAGCACTAACGCTCTCGTTATGCATGGAGATCAACTTTGCACTGATGATACTGATTATCAAAATTTCAGAACTATGGTCAGATCTCCTCAATGGCAACAAGAATTTCTGAATAAAGCAATTGATGAAAGATTACAAATAGCTGAGTTTTTGAGGAATACTAGTAAAGAACAAACCAGCCAAAAATCTACCCAAATTACCGATGTAAATACCCAAGCTGTTGTACAAGCAATGCAGAATGCGCAAGTTGAGTTACTTATCCATGGTCATACACATAGGCCAAATTGTCATGAACTCGATCTAGGAAGCACTAAAGGCGTAAGAATGGTGCTAGGTGATTGGGATACTTCCCTTTGGTACATCAAATGTGATACTTCAGGCTGCAAGCTAATTGAACAAAAACTAGCTTAGTTTATATGTACACTTAACAAGCTCAACCAAGTAAAGGTGTTTTTAATGACTCAATACTTCACACTATTTGTTGCTATAGCACTTGTTGGTTGCTCAAGCTCTGATATAAAAAGAGATCAAGAAAAAAAATTTACAGGGAAGTATATTACCAAAGCTTTTAACAGCAGCTATCAATCTTGGTTAAACCTTAAACATAAACACCATGCAAATTACAGCTATGAAAGAGACACTATTAGCAGCACACAGTTTATGAGTAGTACCAAATTAACCATTGAAAACGATCAAGTTGAATATAGAGATTTTTTTGAATGGCAAGCAGGCAATACACCAAAATTAAGCTGGAGCGAGTCTTTCTCTGAACTTAATCTACACACGCAAGGTGCTAGTGTAAAAACTTTAGACCAGCTTTATCAGCAATGTAACAACCAAATTTTAACAAAGCCAACAGCTCAACATACAGTCACATTAACCGTGGATAGATTCAATATTTTAAAACAATGCAGCTATACAGTGAATAATTGCTCAACCAGTTGCACTAAAGGCATACGCATACAGGGATTGAGTTTATAGCTATTGATTAGCATCATTGAACTAAGCTTGGTCAATAATTGAATATAATCACTACTGATCTGTATACCTGAAAACTGAACTACTTACTGAGATATATCAGTATATTGCAGTTAAAAGAATAAAGGGGGTTTTCGAGGATAATTTAAAGAACGAACGGAAGGGCAATTCCCTCATTTTTATGAGGAAATTGCAAAAATCAATAGCGAACTAGATAATACTAATTCCACCCATATAAGGCTGTAAAGCTTTAGGTACATTGATAGTACCATCTGCATTTTGATGATTCTCTAAGATAGCCACTAAAGTACGACCTACTGCTAAGCCCGATCCATTTAGGGTATGCAATAATTCAGGCTTGCCTGTTTCAGAGTTCCTCCAACGAGCTTTCATCCGTCTTGCTTGAAAGTCTAGAGTATTTGAGCAAGAAGATATTTCGCGGTACTTATCCTGTGCTGGTAACCATACTTCAATATCGTAAGTTTTAGCAGCTGCAAAACCTAAATCACCGCCACAAAGGTTTATAACGCGATAAGGTAATTCCAATTTTTGTAGAATTTTTTCAGCATGCCCTGTCATATCTTCTAGCGCTTGCCAAGAGTTTTCAGGTTTAACCATTTGTATCATTTCAACTTTTTCAAATTGGTGCTGACGAATCAAGCCTCTAGTATCCTTCCCTGACGCTCCTGCTTCTGAGCGGAAACACGGAGAATGAGCGGTATATTTTAAAGGGAGCTCTGATTCATCCAATATTCGATCACGCACCATATTCGTTACAGGCACTTCTGCAGTAGGAATTAAATAGTAATCCCTTTCACCAAAAGGTACTTTGAATAAGTCTTCTTCAAATTTTGGTAGTTGTGAAGTCCCCATTAACGATTCTTTATTCACCATATATGGTACGTATATTTCATTATAGCCGTGCTCATTTATATGCGTATCCAACATAAACTGAATAAGTGCACGGTGCATTCTCGCAATTTTTCCTTTGAGTACCACAAATCGAGAACCTGTTAGCTTAGCGGCACTTTCAAAATCCATACCACCATTAACACTACCCAAATCAATATGATCAACAGGATCAAAATCAAAATCGGGAATAGTACCCCAACGGCGAACTTCTACATTGTCTTCTTCGTCAGTACCTTCAGGCACGTCATCATTTGGTAAATTCGGCACGCCAAGAAGGATATCATCAAGCTGGTCATTAATTTGCTGCAAAGACCCTTTGGCATCTTCCAATTGAGTACCAAGATCACTTACTTGCTCAAGTAATGGCGCAATATCGTCACCTGCTGCTTTCGCTTTACCAATGGCTTTTGATCGACTGTTACGCTCACTTTGCAGACTTTCGGTGTTTATTTGAACTTCTCGACGCTGATCTTCAAGGGATTGAAACAAATCAACAGGAAAAACATACTTCTTTTTAAGTAACTGTGCAGCAATATCTGCAGGGTTAGCACGAACAATTTTTGGATCTAACATGAGCGTTCACAACGTCCTTCAATGAAATTGATTTTATTAAAAGCAGTATAAAGTATCACGCATAGATTGTGATCTATCTAACTATACTTTTTTCTATTTATTTACTTAAATAATAAGATCCAATTCACTTTCTAATTTCACACTGACTTAATCAAGCTCTGCTCTAAGTAATCTCTGTAGCAAAACATGCTTATTCTTATCGCTGATATATTCATTGCCACCTAGTAAATTTCATCCTTGCCAGTAGTGGCCCAATAACTTTGCATAATGGAACGTAAGCAACCCCATTCCTATTTGTAAATTAAAACCTAATAGTAATTTAAACCAATCCTTAATCATCAAATGCCCATGAGTTTCACCAATAAAGGTCGAAAATGTTGATAACGAGCCTAGAAAACCTGTCATAAAAGCGACACGAACTACATTATGCACCATACTTTCACCCGCTTCATATCCAAGGAACAAACCCATGAAAAAACACGCAATGACATTTGCCAATAATGTACCTAAAGATAAATTATCATGAAAGCTATTAAATTTAACACTTAACCACCATCTCAATAATGCTCCAAGTGAAGCACCTAAAACGATACCTAAAACAACAGCTATCTTAAACACTTTAGCTCCTTTTATCTGCCGGAAAATACGTTACACCTAACAGGTGAATTAATAGTGAGTGGTGAATGCGAAATACGAAACTCACAGTTTAAATTTTATATATTTATTTTTTAAGGTTTTTGTCCTTAATTAATTAAAATAATGAGCATTCCAAGCACTTTAAATCTAATGCTCTATTTTTAATTTTAGCCCACTACTACAACTAGGATCTTACTTCCAAATAGCGCCGCTTAGGACTTTTCTCATCCAACTCAGCAAGGTAACGTAGTTTTTCAGCTATTTTAATTTCTAGCCCTCGTGGGCTTGGCTGATAATATTGGCGTTTCGCTATCTCCTTAGGCAAATACACTTCTCCCGCAGCATAGGCACCAACCTCATCATGAGCGTATCGATACTCATCCCCGAAACCTAAATCCTGCATTAACTCCGTCGGCGCATTACGCAAATGATGCGGTACTTCCAAATCACCTTCTGCCTTGATATCAGCTCTACATTGCTTATAAGCCAGATAAAGCTTATTACTTTTAGGTGCACAAGCACAATAAACAGCGGCTTGTGCAATCGCTCTTTCCCCTTCAGCAGGCCCTACTCTTTCAAAAGCGTCCCAAGCTGCTAATACAACTTGCATCGCTCTTGGATCAGCATTTCCAATGTCTTCAGAGGCAATCGCAACTAAGCGCCTAGCAATGTACAACGGATCTCCACCACTCTCTAAAATCCTACAACTCCAGTACAAAGCGCCATCAGGAGATGAGCCTCTAACCGACTTATGAAATGCCGATATCATATCGTAAAAAATATCACCTTGTTTATCGAAACGCTTCGCACTGTACTGCAGAACTTCTTGGAGTTGTGCTTCACCGATTATATTCACATCATCGCTCTTTAAAGCCAAATCTGATGCAATCTCTAGTAAATTTAAAGCACGCCTAGCATCACCATTACTCGCATTTATTAAATGACTAAAGGCATCTCCTTGAAAAACTAAGTTCATCTTAGCCAAACCTTCAACTTCATTTTGTATTGCTTGGCTGAGGATTTTTGCAATTTCCTGCTCACTTAGGCTTTTCAGTAAATACACACGAGCTCGTGATAACAAAGCGTTATTTAATTCGAAGGAGGGATTTTCTGTTGTTGCTCCTACAAAAATAAAAGTACCGTCTTCTATGTAAGGCAAAAAAGCATCTTGTTGGGATTTGTTAAATCGATGCACTTCATCAACAAATAAAATTACTTTTTTGGTACCACTATAATTTACTTGTTTTGCCTCTTCAATCGCGCTGCGTATTTCCTTAACCCCAGATAAAACAGCCGATATACTCATGAAGTGAGCATTCGCAGTTTTCGCTAACAGCTTAGCTAAGGTCGTCTTGCCAACGCCTGGAGGCCCCCATAAATCATTGAATGTAAAGCACCTTGTTCTACTGCTTGGCGTAGCGGCTTCCCCTTTGCT
>JBALXS010000079.1:0-22721 GCA_036960485.1 Oceanospirillaceae bacterium | reverse complement strand
CTGCTAATATTTCGGGTTGTTTTAAAGGACTCACAATAATGTAACTACTTTTACTAACAACATACTGACTTTATTAACATTTTTCTTAGCTGCGTCGAGTAGACGATTATGCTGATAATTACTAAATATGATAGTAATTTTGCCAATTAACCGGTGAATTAACTGACACGAAACCAATTTCCAGGTTTTCTATAAGCCCTTTAGCTTGTGGCTTGACTTGAATTAATTATAGATAAAGCGCAGCGCAATTACCGATCTTATTTCAGTTTAATTAATACGTTTGCGCAATATAAATCAAGGCTATATACTAAGAAGATACTTTTTATTGCTAACAAAGAGTTAATCATGAGAAACAACATCAATATCGATCACTTTGATCTTAAAATATTGCGTGCATTACAAAAAAACGGTGCGTTATCTAATCAAGATTTAGCTGAGGAGGTTGGACTTACGGCTGCACCTTGCTCAAGGCGAGTAAAAAGCCTAGAAGATAACGGCATAATCAAAGATAGAGTAATTAGAATTGATGAGCGCGCGGTTTCTTTAACGCTATTTGCCATCTTGCATATCAGTATGGATAAGCATATTCCAGAACGCTTTGCTGAGTTCGAACGCATTATTAGCTCTTTCGAGGAAGTAATTGAGTGTTATTTAATTACGGGTCACGATGCTGATTACCAACTCAAAATAGCGGTCCCCGATATGGACAGATATCACGATTTACTGCTGGGAAAGATAACACGCATCAAAGGTGTTAGCGGTGTAAAGTCGGCTTTTATTATGCGCAAAATTGTAGACACAACCGCATTACCTTTAAACTATATCCACAGCTAGCTGCTGCAAAGCTTCCATTAAAAACTGCGCATTAAGAATGTCTATGAGAAAAATATAGTAACGCTATTGATTTGTGTTTTTAGCGCAACCAAACTAAAACAGTATTCACACCATTATTTGTTTATTACTTTCATAACAATTTAATTAGCAGTTTGAATCCAATTACCATTTAACAAAGTACATTAGCAATATAATTACAAAGGTTATATTAGCGCAAACTTAATAATCGCTCTCTTTCAAAACTTACACACTATATAATTACACTGAATATAATTGCACTAACAATAGCGCTACAAACAATAAGCTCTCTTTAAATTTATTGTTTTGAATACCAAAACAGCGCTATTTTTATTTTTATTACAAGGAACTTAGAATGTCACCAATAATTTCAAGAATCGCTAGTTTAATAATTTCTCTGTGGGTAGCTAAAGTCTTTTTATCCTCTCTTCCCTACAAGTTTACCGATCACCCAGATACTTTGCATATATTTGGTACTATTGGTCAATGGATGAGCGATACTATAGCTGTGGATCTTGGGGTATTTTTTGCCAGTTATGGTGCTTACATTGTTGGAACTGTAGAGTTAATTGCAGCAAGTATATTACTAGTAGCAAGTGCTATTTGGGCGTTACGTAAAGCAAGTATTTGTGACGCTAACATCAATGAGCAAAATCTTTTTTTAGTTGGAGGCTTGTTATCAGCCGCCATTATGAGCGGAGCCGCATTTTTCCACTTATTCACACCACTAGGTATTGAAGTGATTCATGAAGGTGGCAGTGACGGTGGATCTTTATTTTATGCCGCTGTTTCTATCTTCTTCTTAGGATTAATTTTGGCCTTCATCAACAAGCCTACAACCAACAGTTAATTTTACTGCGACATTAAAGTAGCCAATAACGCGTTTAAACTGCGAGTGTTGGCTACTCTCTATTTTATACACCAGTTCATTCCCTTCTATCGTTAGGTATTTATATGAAAAAAATCATTATCGTGGTTATTGCGCTGGCGGTTGCTATTGCATTTTATCAATTAGGATTAGATCAATACCTAAGTTTAGAAGGTATTAAAGAAAGCCAAGCAAGCATCACAGAGCTTAATCAACAAAATCCTTTTTTAATCGCCGTTAGCTTTTTAGCTATTTATGTCATCGTTACCGCACTATCTATTCCGGGTGCTGTAGTACTTACCCTAGGTGCAGGTGCATTTTTTGGCCTTTTTTGGGGCACTATATTAGTTTCTTTTGCTTCAAGTATTGGGGCTACAATTGCTTTCCTAGTTGCAAGATACCTATTTAAAGAATCCGCACAAAAACGTTTTGGCGATAAGCTAAAAGCGGTAAACCAGGGTATTGAAAATGAAGGCGCCTTTTACCTATTTACCTTGCGCTTAGTACCGCTATTTCCTTTTTTTATGATCAACTTAGTCATGGGCTTAACGCCAATTCGCACTGTCACTTTTTATTGGGTCAGCCAAATAGGCATGTTAGCCGGCACCGTTGTTTTCGTAAATGCAGGCACACAGCTTGCACAGATTGACAGTTTATCGGGCATTTTATCTCCTGCATTACTATTCTCTTTTGTACTACTTGGCGTTTTCCCTATTGTTGCTAAAAAAATCATTGCCTATTTACAGAGCAGAAAAGTATATAAGCAATGGACAAAGCCACGCACTTTTGACACAAACATGGTAGTGATCGGTGGTGGTGCTGCAGGCTTAGTTAGTTCTTATATAGCCGCGGCGGTAAAGGCTAAAGTTACTTTAGTAGAAGCGCATAAAATGGGCGGTGATTGCTTAAACTATGGCTGCGTTCCTTCAAAAGCGATCATTAAAAGCGCTAAGGTCACTGAGCAAATCAGACATGCAGAGAACTACGGGTTAACACTTTCTGACAGTAGCTTAGAAAATTTACAGTTTAGTTTTAAAAACGTAATGCAAAGAGTGCATGATTCAATCGCGAAAATTGAACCTCACGATAGTGTTGAGCGTTATACCAATTTAGGGGTTGATGTTGTACAAGGCTACGCAAAAATTATCGATCCATGGACTGTTGAAATCCAGAAAAACGACGGCGAAGTTCAGCAGATAACTTGCCAATCAATCATTATAGCCGCCGGTGCTGCACCTATAGTGCCTGACATTCCAGGCATTCAAGAAACAGGATTTTTAACTAGCGACACTATGTGGGAAGCATTGGCAAAGCTTGATAGTATTCCCAACAAGATGATTTTCTTAGGCGGCGGCCCTATTGGTTGCGAGTTATCGCAGAGTTTTTCGCGTTTAGGTGCACAAGTTTGGCAAGTAGAGAAGAACTCAAGAGTTATGAAGCGCGAAGATATTGAAGTATCTGAATTAGCGCAAAAAGCACTAAAAGATAGTGGTGTAAGCGTACTAACCGATCATCAAGCGCTACGCTGCGAAAATAGAGCAGATGGTAAATACTTAATCGTTGAGCACAACCAACAAGAAATTGCGCTGCCGTTTGATGTACTCATTTGTGCGGTAGGACGCAGTGCGAGATTAAGTGGTTACGGTTTAGAAAAATTAGGCATTGATACCAAAAATACCGTGGTCACTAACCAGTATTTACAAACTATTTACCCCAATATTTACGCTGCAGGTGATGTTGCTGGACCTTATCAATTCACCCACGTTGCTGCACACCAAGCTTGGTATGCATCGGTTAACTCGCTATTTGGCAGTTTCAAAAAATTTGCGGTTGATTATTCAGTTATCCCATGGACAACCTTTATCGATCCTGAAGTTGCACGCGTAGGCATTAATGAGCAAGAAGCTAAAGAACAGAACATTAGTTTTGAAGTGACTCGCTTTGACTTAAGCGAATTAGATAGAGCCATCGTAGATGGTGCCACTAATGGTTTTATAAAGGTACTTACTGTACCTGGTAAAGATAAAATTCTCGGTGTGACTATCGTCGGCGAACAAGCTGCTGAACTCTTAGCAGAATACGTTTTAGCAATGAAATATAACTTAGGACTTAATAAGATTTTAGGGACTATTCACGCTTACCCTACGATGTCTGAAGCTAACAAGTATGTTGCTGGCGAATGGAAGAGAGCCCATGCCCCACAACGCATTTTAAGCTGGTTAGAGAAGTTTCATGCGCGTAAGATAAAAAAATAAAGGCCAGCTTAAGGAACCGTCAAACACAGCCAATACCTTGACGACTCATGTGAATGGGGTAATCTAACTCTCCCCTTCACACTTTACATAATCGCACGGTTGTTAGTGCCACTACTGATTAGAACAAAACTGCATTAATTATTATCAGCGCTTGATGATTTTTGCTTAAGTGTTAAAAACATAGCTTATCAAGCTTATTTTGAAACCAAACACTAAAACCTTACGTATAACAAGGTATTAGAAAACAGTTGATTTCAAACTTTTTTTTACACTAAAAGTAACTTTACTTATAACTGATATAAACTGCCTTCTCGGTGATATTTCGTATACTAAAAGGGATTGACCTTGTAATATACTGCCCTTAATATTTCCTGAAGTAAGCTCTTAGATAGAAAGGATATTTTATGCTAATTCGCATATTGCTCGTCATGACTTTTATTGTTAACTGTGCCATTCGCTTCAAAGGTCCTTGGCGTTATTTCCAAATCAATTCGCTACATTTCAATGATGAATTGGGCATTTATTCGAAAGACGATATAGATAGTAATATCCCCAATACTTGGCGACTTCCCCAAGCTGTCGATGATGGGTTATACATTCCTGAAAAATTTCCAGTTTTTGTAAAACCTGAGTGGGGTCAAAACGGCCAAGGTGTGCGCAGAGCAGATAATGCCAATGAATTAGATTACATTCGCAACCATTGTATGAATCCTAAAACGGTGTACGTGATTCAGCAAGCAGCGGCTCAAAAACGCGAATTTGAAATATTCTATATTCGCGATTATCGAAACCTAAATAATTTTGCAACCATGACTATTACTGAAACCTGTAATACTAGTGATGAAGAGCTCCCTGTAAATAGCATTAATAACCAGCATACTTATTACAACTCAGTAACACAAAAACTTAGCCCACAAGAGTTGGATAACGTTTGGAATAGTATTGGTAACATTGGTCAATATAACTTTGCCCGAGTAGGGGTGCGTGCTGAATCATTAGAAGCACTGCAAAACGGTGACTTTAAAGTCATCGAAATCAATTTATATTTACCTATGCCAATTAACTTGATGGATAACGCTTTACCTTTTAGAGAAAAATTCAAGTTCATTAAAACCAGCATGCATCATTTAGCAAAGCTAGTGAATACCATTCCTGATACACAGCAAAGCAAATCTGTGTTTATCAAAAAAACCCTTTTCCAACCTAGAACTAAGTGAGATCTGTAATGCTATCTTTTAAACAACGTATTTATGCTGCTATTAGCAAAAAATTCATGAACGATTGTAGTAGCTACAACTCGCTTGAAGTAAGACGCGGTTGTCGTTCAAAAAAACAAGCTAGAGCCATTTTTGCAGCTCATGATGTGCCACACGCACAAGGTGACATCATTTTTGGACCGTTTGCTGCGCGTGACTTTGCAAAAAAACATGGTTTTCCTCTGGTGATCAAACCGAATGTTAGTGGTTTTTCACGAGGTAGTTATTTCCCAATCAATAATTACAAAGAACTTTATAAAGCATTATTTTTGGCAAAAATTTGGTGGCCTACTACGGTTATTGAGCAATACTTACAAGGCAAAAACTATCGTGTTGTTGTGATTGATGGCGAAATAATGTCAGCTATTGAACGCTTTCCACCCACTGTATTAGGTAATGGCGTAGATAGTATTCGCCAACTCGCTAAAACAGAAAACGAAATTCGCGAAGAAATGGGTTTGTTTCCAACAATTCATCCTATTTTGGAAACAGATCAAACCATCAGCCACTTAGCCAAGCAAGGGCTTACTTTTGATTCTGTCCCTGCTAAAGATGAATCTGTCACGTTATTTTATCGTATCGCACTCGCCCCTGGTGGCACTGTGCATACCATTGATAAAGCAACTATCCCTGAAGAAAACAAAGAGTTATTCCTAAAAGTATTAAAAATGTTTAACGCCAATATTCTTGGTATCGATATTATTATGGAACAAGGCATTGATGTGCCCCACGATCAACAAAAATGCATCATGCTAGAAGTAAATTCAAGACCTTACCTAAAAATGCATGACGTACCTCGCCAAGGCAATAGAGAAGATCTAAGTCAGTATTATCAAAAATTAGATAATCTTAATATTTCTCAATCGGATACCTTTTAAATACTAATGAGCACCGTTTCTGCCAAAGTGCAACAACAACAATTTTATTTGTTTGTATGTAGCCACTCTTTTTTAATCGGCCTATTTCCTTTCTTTCTCCCTGTTTATCTTTTTAAGCAGGGTTTAGGAATGGGTGAAATCTGCTTCTTCATTGCCACCAGCGCTGTTACTTTTAGCAGCGGCATGTATTTATGGGATCATCTAAAAGCAAAACTGCGCCCTACCCAATTGCTAGCACTGTGCTATGTATTAGAATTACTACTCATTACTAGTGTCATTTATGCAGCCCCTAAGATTAGCGATCATCACGCTTATGCTTACATCATTGCTGCGTGCTATGGCTTATACCAATGCTTTTTTTGGACGACGCAAAGAGCGTTATTTGTGCAGCGCAGTGGCAGCAATAACACCGGGACACGCTACGGAAATTTTCAAATTTTTGTTGTCGTTTTTTTAAAAATTGGAGTATTTATTGGCGGGATACTACTAGAAAGCCAAAGTCTGCATCTGCTATTTGTTATTTCGCTGATTACTATCATAGCCAGTTATACAGCGCTTACGTTTATTCCCGGCAAACTAGAGTGGCCTTTTTTACAATGGCCAACGATAAGTATTACTAAAATTATTCGTTTTAAAGATAACTACCGTTCCAAAGAGATTTTTGCTTTAGATGGCTTATTCTTATTTGTAGAGAGCTTTTTCTGGCTGCTGTCGCTGTTCTTGATTTTAAAGCAAAGTTTCATGCAATTAGGTATGATGATCATTGCAATTACACTGATGCTTTCATTGGTGTTTTTCTTACTCAAGAACAAAATAGATCAGCTGCCAGAGCAATTAGTGTATAGCGTATCTATCGTTGGTTACGGGATATCTTGGGTATTAAGAGCAAATTTAGATGGCGAATTATCATTGTTTTATCAGTTTATTTTCCTATGCTTTATCGCTTTCTTAACCGCATTATTTAGGTTAGCGTTTAATAAACGTTTCTACGATTTAGCCGTGCACTACCCTAAAACACCCTACATTCTAATGAAAAGTTACTACTCGCAAGTTGCGCTTGTGGTCTCGTTTGCAATATTAGGTGTGATTTTTATGAATGTAACTACTTTAACCGCTCTTAATTCGGGGTATTGGTTAGCAGCTGTATTAACGCCTTTGTATTTTATTTACAGAACAAGGACAGTAATCAAGAAAAGTGCTTAACTACCTTGGAAAATACTGACCCACTTGATTAGTGATGTAGCTATTAGGTTTTAACGGCCAAACAAAGTTTAAGAAGACTTAATATGTACTTCTTAAACCTCCTACTGGCTCTTTTATCTAATGCTAATTAGGCGGTTAAACTATCTGCCTTCTTAACGCTTTTATGCTCTTGTTCAGTCATTCCTTGTTTCCAATAGCTACTTGCATAGACACAGCGTCGTGGAATTTGTAAATCTTGATAAATATAAGTACGCAATAAGCGCATCTTATCGAATTCACAAGCAAGCCAAGCACTAGCGTTACCTGCTAGTTCAGGGAGCGATTTTACAACATCAACTAATTCAGATGACTTCGAAGCTGGGTTACTCACTACCCATATTAATGTAACACCACTGGGCACTGCTAAAGCTTGTTTATCGTTTTCATGCAGTATTTCAATAACAGCGTAGCCTTTCGCTGTTTCAGCCAGCGAGCTTAAGTTTACGCTAATAGCGGGAAGTGCTGTCATATCGCCAATAATTAGCACCCAATCTGCTGTTGCATCAACTGATTTTTTCTTACCAGGCCCTGCTATATAAATTTCACTGCCTATTTCACTGTTTAACGCCCAGTTAGAAGCAGGCCCTGCATCGTGCATTACAAAATCTACATCGATTTGTTTTGGATCTTCCCTTTGGTTGCGTACTGTATAAGTACGTAATATTGGGCGCTGCTGTGTATCTTCACTTTGTAGTTGCGCAAGTACATTTTCATTAAGCACACCACTTTTGGCAAAATGAAGTTTAATATAGCCACCTTCCTGCTCATCTGGGAAAGTGACTAAATCATCGCCACCCAAGGTGATACGCATCATATTGCTGGTAATTGTTTGCTTGTTTACTACTGCCAACTTTCTAGGTAATGCTCTGCTCATACTAACCTCTATTCTGCTTAGATGTACTAGCTGCTGTTTTAAGATCTATTGCTTGGTTTTTTTAAGTTCTGGTTTCTAAAAATTAACGCGTTCTATTATTTCTATCGCCTTTTTATGATTCTTAGCTATATCAGCTAATGCAGCGTTATCTTGCTTAAATTTGGGCATATATTTCTTTAATAAATTAGAAGGCTCTATATCTTCCTTCACCGGAAATTCATGGTTTTGTTGTGCGTATATATACTGAGCTCTGCTGCTGCTCAAGTATTCCATTAGTTTTATCGCGCTTTCTTTGTGCGGGGAATTTTTGGTTAAAGCAATACCGCTGATATTCATATGACTGCCGCGATTAGTTTGATTAGGGAATATCAAATTGACTGATTCAGCCCACCTTACTTGTTCAGGCTTGCGCTTATTGGTGATCATTTTTGCAAAATAGTAAGAGTTAACCAGTGCCACATCACAAACACCTTCACTAATCGCTTTAACTTGCGCTCGATCATTACCTTGCGGCTTGCGTGCTAGGTTAGCTTTAATTGCAATGAGCCATTTTTCAGTAAATTCGGCACCTCTCGCTAAAATAATAGAACTTATCAATGACAGCATGTAATTGTGTTTAGCTGAACGAGTGCAAATTCTGCCACGCCACTTTTTAGCCATTAAATCTTCATAGTTTTGGATTTCACTAACATCGACTCTATCTTTGGCAGCATAGATAATTCTTGCTCTTGAAGTAATACCAAACCACAACCCCTGAGGATCGCGATACTGTGCAGGAATATTTTCATTGATGATTTTTTTTTGCACTTTTTGCGTTAAACCCAACTGTGCCATTTCATATAAAGGCGCTACATCAGAGGTTAAAACTAAATCCGCAGCTGAACGATCCCCTTCCTTCAACAAATGTTTAACGATATTTTTGTTTGAATAAACAATATTAACCACGATGCCGGTTTGCTCAGTAAAGTCTTCTAAAATAGACTTAATTAGAAAAGGCTGCCTTGCTGAGTAAACATTGACTTCTGCCGCCGCTAGATAAGTACTTTGAATACTTACAGCAATTAATAAGTGCCATTTAAAGCAGCTTAAAAGCCGATAGATTAGTTCTATTGTCGTGACGATCTGTTTATTAAAATTCACTGCTAAAACCCAGTTAATGTACTTTTATGTAAAGGTTATTGATGTAAAACCACTGCTATATAATCAGGTTGTTGCTGGTACTGGCCTTGTGACTATTCTTTCTCAATCCTACTTAAAACAGCCATATCTAAGTTCATTTATTTGGAATCACAGGGTCCACTCTTCTTCAACTTTCTTATACCCACTTTAGAAATTCGCAAAATCGCTTGATCTAACGTTAACGGCTTATCATACAAATAGCCTTGTGCGTATTTACAGCCTAAAACGCTAAAGAAATCTTGCTGGTATTTTTCTTCAATACCCTCTGCTGTTACTTGTAATCCCAATAGATCAGCCATTCTGACGGTCGCTTCTAATACAATGGCATTATTACTTTGCAGTTTGAGACCGCTGACAAATGAGCGATCTAATTTAATGCCTTTCAAGGGGTAGTTAACTAATCTTTCAAGGGAACTGTGCCCTGTACCAAAGTCATCGATGTAGATGCCAATACCTAGCGCATGAATACGTTGCAACTGTCGCATCAAGGTCTCTTCTCCGGCATATATTTCAGTCTCTGTCACTTCTATGTGAATGTTTTTTGCAGCTAACCTAAACTTGCTTAATTGCTGTTCTAATAAAGAGGCTATATCGGAAAAAATAAATTGCTTAGGTGATACATTAATATTGAGAAACAACTCACTGTTATCTGATATTCCAACAAATTTCGCAGCTTTTTCACACGCTTGTTCCAGAATCCAACTACCTAGTTGAGATATCATATTCAAATCTTCTAGAATGGGAATAAACTCAGTCGGCGAAACTTCTCCAACCTCAGGATTACACCAGCGAACTAACGTTTCAAAGCCTGCTATTTTTAAGCGCTTTAAATCCATAATTGGCTGATACACCAGATAAAATTGATTGCTAGTGATCGCCTCATTAAGTAATGATTCTAACTTTAAGCGCCGCTCAAACTGCAAACTCAACTGGTGATCATATATCGCTATATTATTACGCCCTTGCTGCTTAACCTCATACATTGCCAAATCAGCTTGTTGAAGCGCTTGAGTTGAACCCGTGCAGTGTCTAGTTAGCAAGCTGCCACCGATACTTGCAGTCACCGTTAACTTATCTTGCCTAGCTAAATTAAAACATGGCTGAATTGCCGCTCTTAAGCGCTGCGATAGCTCCTGTAAATGATTTTTATCAGCCACGCCATCTAAAAAGATAGCAAATTCATCTCCACCAAACCTGGCGACTTGGCAGTGATCAAAGCGATCGCTTATGCGCTTGGCAAATTTAACTAAAAGCTCGTCACCCGTGGTGTGACCAAAGCTGTCATTAATTGATTTAAAGCGATCAATATCAATAAAGAACACCGCAAAATTGCCTTCATTTTCAAACTCTATCTTGTGATCAATATAAGTGACGAAAGAAGCGCGATTTCTTAAGCCAGTTAATGCGTCATATTGCGCTTGATACTGTAATTTTAACTCAGCGTTTTTACGCGCAGAAATAATACTGATGTAACCTTGGTAGTGGCTAGCAACTCCTTCGTCGTCGCTTACCAGATATGCATTTTCAAGCAACCAAACAGATTGCTTATCACTCGTAACGCCCAGCCACTCAAAATTAGTTACTTGCCCCTTCGCTAATAAAACGTCCATAAACTGCTGATAGCGACTGTGGTCAGCATGCAATTGATACTTTATGTCTTTTATTTGTCCACAGATGTCAGCATCATTTTCATAATTAAAAGCTTTGGAAAAAGCGGGGTTTACTTTAAGTAACTCTCCCTGCAAGTTAGCCGTGTAAAGCCCGTCTATGGATTGCATAAATAGATTACTGTAATCTGCGGTAACATCTTCTAAATGCTCCTGCTTTATGCGGATTAAATCTTCAACTTTTAGAGAGTGCTTCCTTGAGGTATACAGGTAAAATAAACAGCAAAAAAGTGCGATAACAAAAGCTAAGGTGGCAAATTGACTCGCACTAACAAAATAATTTACGCCGCTTTTTTCAATATCATAAAAACTAAAAACCAGCTTTTCACCTGCAAAACTGTAGTTTCTTGACCAGTAGTTACTCATTTGTTGATCACACAGACGTACATTTACTGCTTCCAATTGGGAGTGGTAAATTTTTACACTTTTAGCACTTTTTTCAATTTTATTGACTTTTAAGCATAAGTTTAAATCTTTTAAGCCTTTACCAACTAAAATATTGATCGCTTCTTCAAAATTAAAAGATACCCCCACAAAGCCTAGTAAATCGGCATACAACAAATCATCGCCGCTGTAAGCACCTAATAAAAATCGCGAAATAGGCATTTGTTCAATACGACTTTGGGATGTTATCGCTAACTGCACATTCGTGGCTTTATGCGCTTTAATTAACAGAGGCGCAAAATAGTTATCTTGCGCTAGATTATTGCCTAATGAAAAACCCTCCATTTGACTCGACGAGCTATATTTAATGGGAAACACATCTTTAATATTTTCATTTTGTAATAGCGCATTATAGTTACTGCTGAAATTAAACTGGCCCGTGCTCTTTATCTCTGCAATCCAATTATCAAGATTATTAGCCGCTACTTTGGGAATCCATTCGAATGCGCCAATTCCATAATCTGCAATGGGTTGCGAGGATATAAAGTAATCAAACTCACGCTGCGTTAAGTTAGGGCTTAGCTCCACTAAACTGCGTAGTGATTGTAACAAAGACGTTAGCTCACTAAAGGCAGATTGTACTTTCTGAAACTGGGTTTGCGCTCTACTTTGCACCCAGCGCTGGTGCTCTCTTTGCTCTAAAGTGGTGAGCGCATAAAAAAAACCTAAAATGCACGGCAGCAATAGTATTGACACGAATACTGTAAAACCGATAGGGGATAGCTTTTGTTTGAACATCTATACAACAACTTTAATAATTTCACTAGCAATATACTAATGATAATCATTATCGCTATCTTTGTCATTAACATTTGCTTGTTAATTTTGTACCATCTTGAATTTATCAGTAAAACTCTGGAATTTGACCTTAAAAACCTGTATTTTTTGAGCTCTTTCCTTTATATAAGTTTGAAATCTAATGAGTAAAAACACGATTGCCTATCAAGGTTATGCAGGCGCCTATTCGCATTTATCTTGTACTAACGTTTTCCCTGATATGAACCCCCATGCTTGCAGCAGCTTTGCACAAGCGATGTTTATGGTGGAAAGAGGTGAAGCTTTATTGGCAATGATCCCTATTGAAAACTCTACAGCAGGTCGTGTTGAGGAAATATATAGGTTGATGCCTAAAACACAACTACACATTATAGGTGAGCATTACGAACCGGTTAATCACTGTTTACTGGCGATACCTGGCACCAAAATTGAGGAATTAAAAACAGTTGCTTCGCATCCACAAGCCCTTGCGCAATGTAATGACGCTATTGGCGCACTAAACTTGCAACAAATTGCACATTTAGATACAGCAGGTTCTGCAGAGGAGCTCTCTAAGACCAGAGATACTAGCCATTCAGCTATTGCCTCAAAATTAGCCGCACAGTTATATAACTTAGAAATAGTTAAAGAGAACTTCCAAGATATAAGCGGCAATACCACGCGTTTTATTATTCTTGCCAAGAATCGACAAGTACCTGTTTTTGATAAAGATAAAACCTTTATCACCACTATTATGTTTCGCGTAAGAAACATCCCATCGGCTTTATTTAAATCTATGGGAGGCTTTGCCACAAACGGTATTAACATGGTGAAATTGGAGAGCTACATGGAATCAAACTCTATGTCAGTCACCAGTTTCCATTTAGATGTAGAAGGCCACCCTGAGCAATCTCAAATGCAATTAGCATTACAAGAGCTAGAGTTCTTTTCCAGTGAGATGAGAGTAATAGGCACTTATTTAAGCCATGATTTTAGAGGAGATATTAGCTTTTAAAGCTAACCAAATTACTTGAAAACTTAGTTGTATAGCGTTAATAAATAACTTGTTATTTATTAACGCATTTTTTCAACTAAAAAATGAAGATTAGCACTTATTTTAAGGTCACTGGATACTTCTTACTATTCATACCATCTACAGTGCAACCAGCAGTTATTACCACTTGTTTAATGCCTTTAGCTATCGTCACAGATGCTAGTGAGCGAGTAAAAGGTTGCTCGTTTATATGCGGATGTTGCAACACTCTTTTACCTAGCACTTGCCCATCTAACGTTTCAATTTGCCAAACATTGGCATAGTGATCCCAACTTTTGTCTGCGTGCTTTAAAGTCACTGCAAAAGAGTAATTATTAGCTGAATTCTTGTTTACTTGTACGTCTTTGATAAACGTTTCACTGGCAAAGCTTGCCATACTTACTAAAGAAAATAATCCACATGCAATTACGCTATTTTTAATACTCATTTTTAACCTCGAAAATTAAGTTTTTTTAAACCAAACCATACGACAACCTCCTAGTATTTATAAGCAATGGTGTCCGGTTTAATTTTTGTTGTGCTCTAGCTCGTTGATTTTACGGTAACGACAATGATTATATTACTGAAAATATTGACTTAACTATGCCAGAAAACCACAAACCAATGACTAGCGGCTTACATTTTTTAACCGCAGTGCAATCACATTAGGTATACTATTATCTGTTTTAAATAACAGATCAATAGATTTTTTCAATTGTTCAATATCAGCACTTAAATACAAGGAAATTCGATGCAATATGGTGTTCAAAACGGCTCATTCATCGCAGCCGGTGGTGAAGAAGGTCTTTTTTCTTTAGCAACAGACTTCTACTATCAAATGGAAACACTTCCTCAGGCGCAGTTAATTCGCAGCATGCATCCAGATGACTTAACACAATCTATCGACAAGCTAGCAAGCTTTCTAAGTGGTTGGTTAGGAGGCCCTAAACTGTACCGCGAGAAATATGGCAGCATCAGTATTCCTAGAGCCCACCAGCATTTGAAAATCAGCGTGAAAGAGCAAGATGCTTGGTTGCTTTGCATGCAAAAAGCATTACAAAACACCGACTATAGTGAAGATTTTAAGCAATACTTACTCAAGCAACTAGCCGTTCCTGCTAGTCGTTGTGTTAATTCTGATTAAAAAGAGCGTATAACGGTTATGCCAGATAATCCCAAAGATAACGTAGCTGTGATGGGCAAATGGATGATGTATCTTACTTGGATTCTAGGCTTAGCACTTGCGAGCTATTTTTTCCAAAATTGGATCGATCACAAACGCAATCCAAATCAATCTTTGAGCAGCAATAGCCAGCAACCGGTGGTGTTACGACAAAACTCACAAGGCCATTATGTTGCCTCTGGCATGATAAACGATACGCCTGTGGTTTTCTTACTAGACACCGGCGCCACAAGCGTCGTGGTAGGCGAAGAACTGGCGGCACAACTTTCGTTACAACGTAATGGTCAAACTCAAGTATCGACAGCGAATGGGGTTATTAATGTATCTGCAACGCAGTTAAAGAGTGTCAATTTAGGAGGATTAACGGCAACTAACATAGCGGCCTATATTAACCCTTATGCCGATTCATCAACGGTGTTGCTGGGCATGAGTTTTCTCAAACATTTAACTTTAGTACAAAAAAATAATACTCTTACATTATCCGTGCCTTAATAATCATCGTATTAACATTCATCACCAGCTAACCACTTTATTATCTTAAAGCCAGGAATCAACCCATGAATAAATTTTTAATTATTGCCCTGATTGTTGTTTTCGCTATCATCTTGTTTTTTATAGTACTTGGGCAAAAGTCTCAGCAAGGCGCGCCGTTAGGTTTGCAAAATAACAAGCTACAAACCTGCCCTGATACACCCAATTGTGTATCTAGTGAAGAAAATGTAGATCCAGAGCACTTCATCACTCCTATGTCTTTAGTCAAACAAACACCTGAGCAGATAATGGAAAAGGTAAACAAAGCAGTACTTGCCCTTAATGGCGTTGTTAAAACGCGCGAAAGCCATTACTTAGCGGCCACGTTTACCTCTTCATTATTTCGCTATGTTGATGATTTTGAAGTGCGCTTTGATCAAGAGCAGCAACTAGTGCACTTTAGATCAGCGTCAAGAGTGGGTAAAAGTGATTTCGGCGCTAACCGCAAACGTGTTGAAGCCATGAAAAAATTATTACAGGAATAACTAATTGATTTATATGCACTTTGTTAAAAGGTGAAGGTAATAAGGCGATAATCATCGCCTTATTTAACTGCCAAGGCGTTGCTTAAATTACCGCAGTCGCTTCTATTTCTACCCTCGCTTGATCTTCGATTAAATCGGCAACTTGCACCATGGTCATCGACGGAAAGTGCTTACCAAATACTGATCGATAAGCTGCGCCTAATTCTTTTTGAGCGCTTAAGTATTCCTGCTTATCAGTAACATACCAGGTTAAGCGTACTACATGCTCAGGTTTTGCATCCGCTTGCGCTAACACTGCTGCAATATTTTGTAGTGCTTGTAAGCATTGCTCTACAAAATCGTCTGTTTCAAAAACTTGCTCTGCGTTCCAGCCTATTTGACCGCCAACGTAAATTGTTTCTCCACTGGCTATAATACCATTTGCATAACCTAGTGCTGGTTTCCAGCCCTGTGGTTGTAAAAATTTCATATAAATATCCACTGTTAATGTTTGTATTAAAAAATTAAATGCAACCGTTTAAGCGATGCATTTATACTGTGCAAAATTAGCTTTAAGTCACGGCGTTTCTAGTTTTAAATTCAGTGCAATCCCAACGTTTATGGGTAATAACATCTTCAATTATTTTTGCTGCACTAATGATATCTTGCTCATCTAAATAGAGCGGTGTGATACCAAAACGCGCGACATTGGGCATTCTAAAATCGCCAACAAGCCCCTGTGCTATTAGCGCTTGTACTAGTGCATAGGCCTCGTCAAAATGAAAAGAAACTTGAGAACCGCGCTGATCTGCATCTAAAGGGGAAGCTAGCTGTAAATTTGGGCAGCGCTTTTGCACTTCACTAATGAACAGCTCAGATAGCTCGATAGATCTTGCACGTACTTGCACTAAGCTAATATCTTCCCATACCTCTAATGCCGCATCTAAGCTGGCTAATCCTAAGACAGAAGGAGTGCCTACACGCATCCGCCCGATCCCTTGCATCGGTGTGTACTGTGCATCAAAAGCGAATGGGCTTTCGTGCCCCATCCAACCGGCTAATACTGGCTGAATAGTATTAATATGGCTTTCTTTGACATATAAAAATGCCGGGGCACCGGGGCCACCATTGAGATATTTATATCCACAACCTACTGCAAAATCGATATTAAGCTGTTCAACTTGTACGTCTAATGCACCACCACTGTGACATAAATCTAAAATAGAAATAGCGCCGACCAGCTGTGCTTTTGCAGATATTTTAGCCATATCATGTAAGCGACCCGTGCAGTAATCAACTTGCGTCACCATCACCACTGCGGTGTCTTCATCAATGGAATCACACACTTGTTGTGGTGTAACTACTTTTAATTGATACGCCTGGGATGGATCTAACTTGGCATTTAAATGCGCAATAATACCTTGAGCAACATATAAATCAGTTGGGAAGTTACCGCTATCAGATAATATAACTCTGCGCTGTGGATTTAACGAAATAGCTGCATTTAGCACTTTATATACATTGATGCTGGTGTTGTCAGCAGTCGTAACCGTGCCTTTTGGTGCGCCTATAATAGTGGCGATTTTATCCCCCACTACTTGCGGTAAATTATACCAACCGGCTTCGTTCCAACCGCGAATAAGTTTTTTAGACCACTGATTATCTAACTCATCAATCAGCCTAGCCCTTGAGGCATGCGCCATTGGCCCTAGTGAGTTGCCATCTAAATAAATAACGCCTTCTGGCAGGTCAAAAGCGGTTTTGGTTTTGGCGAATATTTTTGCTAAATTAGTCACTTTCATTCTCTTCTCTTAATGCTTTAACTGAAAACGTTGAATTTTACCGGTTGCTGTTTTTGGCAACACTGGAATAAAACGTATTTCTCTAGGATATTTATAAGGGGCGATGGTGGCTTTAACATGATCTTGTAAACGCTTAACGGTAGCATCGTTTTGTGCAATGCCTTCTTTTAATACCACATATGCACAAACCAGCTGCCCTCTTGCATCATCTGCAATGCCTATTACTGCGCACTCAGATACTTCATCGTTGAGTAATAGTGCTGCTTCAACTTCAGGGCCTGCAATGTTATATCCGGATGAAATAATCATATCGTCGGCGCGCGCAGCAAAGTGAAAAAAGCCTTGCTCATCTTGATAAAAAGCATCACCGGTGATATTCCAGCCATCGCGCACATATTCGTGTTGTCGATCGTCAGCTAGATAACGACAGCCTGTAGGCCCTTTAACGATTAACCTACCCACTGTGCCGCGTGGCATTTCTCGCATGTTTTCATCCACTACTTTCGCTTGGTAGCCCGCCACTGGCTTACCAGTGCAGTTTGCTTTGCGATCATCAAGATGATTGGTGATAAAAATATGCAGCATTTCAGTGGCACCTATTCCATCCAGAATAGGTTTGTTAGTTTTAGCATGCCATTCATCATAAATGGCTTGAGGTAGTGTTTCACCAGCAGAAATAGCCACTCGCAACGAAGACAAATCAGCGCCTTCATCCATTGCCGCTAACATAGCGCGATATGCAGTAGGGGCTGTAAAGCTAATAGTCGCTTTATAAGTTTCGATGATATGAATCATATCTGGCGGCGTGGCTTTTTCTAGCAACGTTGCCGCAGCGCCAAAACGTAGTGGGAAAATAGCTAAGCCGCCTAAACCAAAGGTAAAAGCAATGGGAGGCGAGCCTACAAATACATCATCACAAGTAACGTTGAGTACTTCTTTCGCGTAGCCATCGGCAATAATTAGTAAATCGCGATGAAAATGCATGGTAGCTTTTGGCTCACCTGTGGTACCTGATGTAAAACCTAGCAGCGCCACATCATCTGAGCTGGTCATCACCGTGGAGAATTTAACGGGCTTGTTTAAAGCGACTCGGTCCAATTCTGCATCAAAATTAGCGGTGCCATCAAAGCCGACTACGTTTTTAAGATATTGGCTGTCTTTCGCACACAGTACTAATTCATCCATTAAACGGGTGTCGCACAACGCGATGCTAATGTGTGCTTTATCAACTATTTTAGTGATTTCACCGGCGCGAATCATGGGCATGGTATTGACGACCACCGCACCTGCTTTAGTAGCCGCTAACCAACAAGCGACCATTGCAGGGTTGTTAGCTGAGCGAATTAACACTCTGTTGCCAGGTTTAACGCCATAATCTTCAACTAAGGCATGGGCAAGCTTGTTCGACCAATCAGTCAATTCCTTATAAGTGCGATGGCGCCCATTGCCAATTAATGCCGTGTGATCACCAAAGCCTTGTTCAACCATTTTGTCGGTTAATTCCCAGCCCACATTTAACTGCTTGGGATACGAATAAAGGCTATCGTTTAGCTCTGGCCATAAGTGCTGCGCCGGTAAGTTATCACGACAAAAACTATCAGTGTGTGCACTCGCATTTAAAGGTTCTTGCATGACTTTTCCCTATTTTTTAAATTTATTGAGGGCTATTAAGCTTGAATATTGACCACCCAGGACACAGCGGGTTCTAAACCACCATCACCTTCTAAATGAGCACTACTAGTGTCCATTCAGAAACGAATGCCTACTGCGAACGTCTCACTGACACAATTTACTCACCACTAGATAGAGTTGTTTGGAGTAACCAAACGCCCATATCTAGTAGTACGTATCTTGAATCATTGAATCGCTCATCCGGACAGCCCCGTTTCAGGATGAACACTAATTAATTACTACTTTGTATTATGACTGAGCATTACTACTGCTTATCACCTGGCGAGCAATAATAATTTTTTGTACATCAGAAGCACCTTCATAAATGCGCAGTGCGCGAATATCTCGGTATAGCGTTTCTACAACTGTGCCACTGCGCACCCCGTCACCACCGTGTAACTGCACCGCTTTATCTATCACTTTTTGTGCATTATCAGTGGCATATAATTTGGCCATTGCCGCTTCTCTTGTAACGCGACTGGCACCGCTATCTTTGGTCCAAGCTGCGCGATAAACCAATAATGCCGCGGCATCAACATCCAACGCCATATCTGCGATGTGTCCTTGCACCATTTGTAGCTCAATTAATGGATTACCAAATAATTCTCTTTTTTGCACCCGCGCGACACTTTCGCTCAACGCTCTTCTTGCAAAACCTAATGCTGCTGCGCCGACCGTAGATCTAAAAACATCCAGCACTGACATTGCAATTTTAAAGCCCTCGCCTTCTGCCCCTATTCTACTGCTGGCAGGAACTTTGGCATTCTCAAACTTAAGCGTTGCCAATGGGTGTGGTGCAATAGTGTGCAAGCGTTCTTTAATGCTAAAGCCTGGTGTGTCAGCAGCTACGATAAACGCTGAAAGCCCTTTCGCGCCATGCTCAGATGTGCGTGCAAAAACGCAATAAACACCGGCGATAGCGCCGTTTGATATCCAAGTTTTTTCACCGTTCAAAAGGTAATGATCACCTTCTAACTGCGCACTTAAACTAATATTGGCAACATCTGAACCCGATCTTTGTTCCGTTAAAGCGAAAGCTGAAAGCGTTTCTCCCGAGCGTGTTTTACTTAACCATTGTTGCTGCTGCTCTGGGCTGCCAAACAAACTGATGGCACCGGTGCCTAGGCCTTGCATTGCAAATGAGAAATCAGCTAGTGCGTCATAGCGCGCCAGTGTTTCGCGAATTAAGCATAGGCTGCGTACATCCAGCCCTGGACTCGATTCATCACTTTCATCAGGATCATTATTACCAGGATCAATAGCACTGTACTTTAACCACCCGTCAGCGCCGAGCTGCGCCACCAAATCAATACAAGCCGCGTCAACATCTTCGTGTGATACCGGCAAGTGCTGCGAACACCATTGCTCTAACTTTGCTGCCAGAACGCGATGCTTGTCTTCAAAAAAAGGCCAATCTAAAAATGACTTATCGGTATACATTTATTATCACTCTCTTGCATCAGTTCAGCTTAATGGCTATTTGAATAGCTGCTTTTTTGTGAAAAAACTTAAATCGATATTGCTTCAAGCTCTATACTAATTTTCTGCACTAACTCCCTTTGCTAATCCCTGTCACTAATCCCCTGCAAACTCAGGGCGCTGTTTTGCCACAAAAGCATGATAAGCTCTTTCGAAATCAGAGGTTTGCATGCAAATAGCTTGGGCTTGGGCCTCTGCTTCAATAGCTTGTTCTACACTCATATTCCATTCGTGATTGAGCTGTGTTTTGGTCATCATATGAGCAAAATTTGGCCCTTGTGCAATACGGTTGGCCATTGCTTGGGCTTTATCAGCTATTTCCTCTGCACTAACGACTTGACTGTAAAATCCCCAGCGCTCTCCTTCCTCACCTGACATGCTGCGCCCTGTATACAATAAATCAGCTGCGCGACTTTGGCCGATAATACGCGGTAGTATTGCACAAGCGCCCATATCACAGCCGGCAAGTCCTACACGGGTGAACAAGAAAGCGGTTTTTGAGTCTGCAGTGGTAATTCGCATATCACTGGCCATGGCTAAAATAGCGCCAGCGCCGACCGCAACGCCTTCTACTGCTGCAATAATAGGTTTGCCACAATTGAGCATTGCCTTGACTAAATCACCGGTCATGCGAGTAAATTTAAGTAGCTCTTTCATCTCCATGGCAACTAGCGGCCCGATGATTTCATGCACATCGCCACCTGAGCAAAAGTTGCCACCATTGGCATTAATGACCACAACATCAATATCATCGCTGTGGCTAAGATCACGAAATAAGTCTCGTAGCTCTGCATAGCTGTCGAAGGTCAACGGGTTTTTGCGTTCAGTTCGGTTGAGCGATAACGTAGCTATGCGCTCAGTGACTTGCCAGTTAAAATTTAGCGCTTGATAGCAACTTAAATCTGTCACACTTACTCTCCTTTCTCGCAGCCGATATGGTCTAATAATTCTATTAATATGGCTGCATCTTCAGCATTGGTATCACTCATTAACTCATCTAACCACTGCGCATGTGCTGTTGCCATTTGTGAGAAATGTGCTTTACCTTCCTCAGTCAGTTTCACCATCATGGCGCGCTTATCGCCGCCAACAGGTACACGTACCACTAAGCCATCTTTTACTTGGCGATCAATGATGCCGGTGACATTACCATTAGAGACTTTTAGTACTGATGACAGCTGGCTCATTTTCAGTCCGTCTGGTACGCGATCTAAAGCGGCGAGTACATCAAATCTTGGTAATGTTGAGCTAAATTCTCGGCGAAATCTTTCGCGTAGTTCTGCTTCTATAGTGCGAGTTACTTTTAATAAACGTAACCACACTCTTAACTTTTGTTTTTCTATGCTCGCATTTTCGCTCTCGCTCATGCCTCACCTCCGTTAATTGCAATCGATTGACCATTGATAGAAGCCGCACCTTTTGTGCATAAATATACAGCACTGTCGGCCACTTCTTGTGGCTGAATAAAGCGTCCCATAGGGTTGTCTTTACTCAATACTGCTCTGGCCTGCTCTTCGCTCATCGATGTTTTTTGCATAATATTGTCTATGGATCTATCTAACATGGGCGTTTCAACAAAGCCTGGGCATAAGGCGTTTACTGTGACTCCTTTTTTAGCGGTCTCTAAAGCCAATGACTTTACCATGCCGACAACGCCATGCTTTGCGGCGCAATAATCACCAACATAAGCATAGCCTTTCAATCCTGCACTTGATGCGATAGCGATTAATCGACCCCAACCGTTATCTTGCATTTGCGATAAGCACGCTTGAAAAAGATTAAAAGTGCCAGTTAAATTCACCGCGATTGATTGCTGCCATTGCCCCCCAGTTATTTTACTAAAAGGAGCGCTCTCTACCGCGCCGGCATTCGCAATTGCGATATCAACTGGCCCGTGGTGCTCCCTTGCCAATAGCAACATTTGCTCAACACTCTCTCTGTCAGTAACATCAGAGCAAAGTGCAATAGTATTAGGTAATTGTGCAGCTAATGCCTGTAAAGGCGCCAGTGTTCGGCCTGTAACCGTCACTTTTGCCCCTTGAGCTGCAAACGCTTGCGCTATAGCACTACCTACACCGGTACCACCGCCTGTTATCACAACGTGCTTGTCATGCATTGCATTCATATTTCGTTTCCTGGCAACATTGAACCTAAAATTGGCAGTTGGATCCGATAAGTAAGCACAAACTTTTGATGCACCTAGAAAACCAGAAAATATTTTCATCACCAATATGCACTTCTTTTCCGCGCTCAATCGCCGAATCTAGGTTGAACGGGTGTTATAGCG
>JBALXS010000078.1:7072-22840 GCA_036960485.1 Oceanospirillaceae bacterium | reverse complement strand
CTGTTACCGTTGATGATGAACAAATGGGGATCACCCACATCGTTAGAGGAAGAGATTTACTTACTGAATCTGCCAAGCAATTATTGCTCATTGACGCTTTAGGCTTCCGCTCTATCAATTACAGCCACATTCCCTTAGCAACTAATCAGTTAGGCCAAAAATTAAGTAAACAAAATTTGGCTCCACCCTTAGACACTCACAAAGTTAGCCAGCAATTACTAAAAGCATTAAGCGATCTTGGGCAAAGACCAGATAAAAAATTACAAACTGCGAACAAAAATGATATTTTACAAGAAGCTATTTCAAATTGGAGCCTAGCATCAGTACCAAATACTTTTTTAAACTCTCACTCTAGCTAGCGATTATCCACAAGCAAGCGTGAACAATAATATGTAACTCAATAGAGCTTTTAACTATTCACAGTTGCTTCTTGCTTGAAGACACCAGCTCACTAATAGCTAATGCTGAACAATAAACCAAAGGGCGTACATGCAGTTTCACAGAGTTTTGCTTTTATTACTGATTGCCTACTGGTTATTTTTTCCGGCAATGATTGAATGGTGGTTTTTATTAAACCTAGCGCCGCAATACACTTACATTAGCTGGATGATGCTCATTTTACTTAGTTTCTACGTAAATCACAGAAGACAAAATCAATAATGCTCACTTTAACGCAACTGCTAACCATTGGTTCCTCATACTTACTCCTTATTTTTGGCATTGCGTTCCTTGCCGAAAAAGAAGTGATACCTCGCCGAATCACTAACCACCCTGCTGTATTTGTATTATCTTTAGGTGTATACGCCAGTACATGGACTTTTTTGGGGTCTTTTAATTTTATTCACCAATCTGGCCTAGTGTTTTTAGCTTCATATTTAGGCGCCACAGCTGCTTTTATTTTAGCTCCTGTGGTATTGATTCCTATTTTTAATATTACTAATCGCCACCAGCTTAGCTCTCTGGCAGATTTGTTCGCCTTTCGTTTTCGTAGCGGTTCAGTGGGAACACTGACTTCGCTGCTACTTTTATTCGCAAGCCTTCCTCTAATTTCCATTCAAATACAAGCAGTTAGTGATTCCATAGGCATTTTGTATCAAGATAGCTCTGACTCCAAAATTGCTATTATTTTTTGCTGTTCTATCGCTGCATTTGCTATTTTATTTGGTACCCGAAAACCTTCTTTAAGAGCAAGAAATAGTGGCTTAGTTGTAGCAATAGCAGCAAGCTCTGTTATTAAACTGCTGATATTTGTCAGTTTTGCTGTCTATGTTTATTTTGAAGTGCTCGGCGGAGTCAGTGATAGCGCACAATGGATCAATAACTCTGAAGCAGCTACCGCTTTATTAGAGCGCAAACCAGAAACAGACAGCTGGAGAACGCTATTATTAGCATTTTTTACTGCTGTTATTGTCATGCCACACATGTTTCATTTACTGTTCAATGAAAACCAATCTATTAATAATTTATACACGGCCTCTTGGGGAATGCCCTTATACTTATTTATACTTGCCGCTGCTGTACCTGTTATCACCTGGGCAGGTATTAAATTAGGCATACCCGGATCTCCTTCTTTTACTATGTTTTATATTGGAGAAATACTCGGTTCGAAATGGCTAATTATAGCCAGCTTTATCAGCACTTTAGCAGCTGCTAGCGGGGTAATGATCATTTGCGTTCTCTCTCTTGGTTCTATGCTGCAAAATCATATTATTATCCCGTTGATTCCTATACCTAAAACAGCACATTTTTATAACTGGCTACTTTGGGTGCGCCGTGCGCTTATTATTCTTGTCATCTTAATAAGTTATTTTTTCTATGAAAATTATGGTGTTGCCAAGCAAATCCAGCTATTAGGGCTTAGTGCTTTTATTGCGTTTTTACAATTCCTACCAGGAATTATGGTAACGCTATTTTGGTCCAAAGCTAATAAGCTTGGCTTTATTACAGGGTTATCTCTAGGGATTGCGACTTGGTTTGTTACTACTTTTTATCCATTGGTATTTTCAAGTTCTACATTACTAAGCGATTTAGATATAGGACAGTTCAGCTGGCAATCAACTGCTATATTATCGCTTATACTCAACGTAGCGGCGCTAATTATCGTTTCACTACTAACCCAAACCACTCAAGAAGAACTTCAAGCTGCTGAGTCTTGCCTTTACAATGCTTTAGAACAACCTTCTGAGCTTAATCTTTCGCCTTTTAATAGCAGTGATATTATTCAAATTTTAACACCTAAACTGGGTGAGCAAGCAGCGCAAAGAGAACTAAATAAAGTTTTATCGTCGCTGTCTTTAAACACAGGTCAGTTAATGCCTTTCGATTTATTACGTGTTAGAAGTTTATTAGAACACAACTTATCAGCGTTAATAGGCCCCATCAAAGCTGCCTCTTTACTCGCCCCACTTTCAACTAAAGATGCTATTCGGGTCTTTAGAACCCCTGATATTTTAATGCTCGAAGATCAATTAGAAAACTATCAAGAGCGTTTGAGCGGCCTAGCTTCAGAGTTAGATAATTTACGTCGCCATCACCGTACAACACTGCAAAAATTACCACTAGGTGCCTGCACCATTGACAATCAGCATCGGATTATCTTTTGGAACCTACAAATGGAATTGCTGACTCAATGCCCTGCAGCTGACGTACTGGGCAAACCGCTGCTTGAAATACCCGAGCCTTGGGGTGATTTTTTAGAGCAGTTCGCCGTTTCACCCGAAAATCATGTTATCGATCTTCGCCTAGAAGTAAACAATCAGAAGCACTGGCTAAACTTGCACAAAAATCAATTAGGGGAAGCTGAAAAATTCTCTTTAGTCATTCTACTTGAAGACGATAGTGAACAGCGCATACTAGAAGAAAAACTCGCGCACACGGCAAGGCTAGCTTCTATCGGTCGCTTCTCAGCAGGGGTTGCACATGAAATTGGCAACCCTGTTACTGGAATAGCCTGCCTTGCACAGAACTTAAGCTTTGAAACTGACGATCCTGCAATACTTGAGACCGGTGATCAAATACTGAACCAAACAAAGCGCATTAGCCGTATCGTTAAATCCCTAATGCGCTTTGCACATTCTGGGCAATCGGCAGAGGACATACAACACGACCCCGTAGATTTACAGATAATTATTGATGAAGCGATTCATTTAGTGGCATTAGATGCCCGTGGTAAACAGCAAATATTCAATTGCAACATACCCTCAAATACCCGTGTAATGGGAGATTCACAACAATTAATACAAGTGTTTATTAATATTTTAAATAATGCTTGCGATGCATCCCCACAAAAGGGCAAAATCAGCATCGACTGTGAAATAAACGCTGAAATTATTGTGTTAAAAATCACCGATCAAGGCACAGGAATAGAGCAACAACTAATCGATAAATTATTCGAACCTTTCTTCACTACCAAAGATCCAGGTAAAGGAACAGGTTTAGGTTTACCATTAGTACATAACATAATCACTGAACATTATGGTAGTATTGAAATCATTAGCCCAGCCGATAAAAATCAGAAAAATGGCACACAGGTGGTAATCACCTTACCCGGGCTCCCGAGTATTATTAAAAACGATGCTCACAACGGAGATTAGGTATATATGAGTCACATTCTGATTGTTGAAGACGAGCAAGTTATCCGCTTGGCTCTTAAACGCTTTTTAATTAACAGCCGATTTAGTATCGACGATTGCGGGTCTGTAGATGAAGCATTAAAACAGTACAATTTAGCCGACTACGATTTAATCATTAGCGATTTAAGGTTACCCGGCGCTCCAGGCACCGATTTAATTGCGAAGGCAAATGATACCCCAGTACTTATAATGACAAGTTACGCGAGTATGAAATCTGCGGTTGAAGTCATGAAACTTGGCGCCACAGATTACATTGCCAAGCCTTTCGATCACGATGAAATGCTGAGCACGATTCAGCAAATTATTTCTAGTAACCCAAAAACTCAACAAGCTCTCCCTACTTCTCCCAAGCAAAAAAAAGAATTACTCAACGAACCAAGCCCTGTAAAAAACCATTTTATAGGTAAAAGTACTGTCATGGTTGATCTCTATAAGCGTATAGACAAAGTCTCCAAGACTGATACTACTGTCCTTATATTAGGTGAATCAGGTACTGGCAAAGAATTAGCTGCAAGATCTATTCACGAAAAAAGTGCACGTTACAATGCTCCAATGATTTCTGTTAACTGCGCAGCTATTCCTGATAATTTAATTGAGTCGGAATTATTTGGACATGAAAAAGGTGCTTTCACCGGAGCTACGCACCAAAAAATAGGTTTGATAGAAGCTGCAAATGGAGGAACCTTATTTCTCGATGAAATTGGCGAGCTACCTTTAGAAGCTCAAGCGCGACTGCTGAGGTTTTTACAGGAAAGCGAAGTACGCAGAGTGGGATCTGTAGAGCAACAAAAAGTCGATGTTCGCCTCGTCGCAGCCACTCATAGAAACCTAAAAAAACTTGCTCAAAACGGACAATTCAGAGAAGATTTATACTATCGCTTATATGTTATGGATATCTGTATGCCACCTCTGCGTGAGCGACGTGAAGATATTTTATCATTAGCTAACACTTTCCTTGAAAGATCTTGTGTTCGCTTAAAATGTGAACCCGCGTTTTTTAGCGAAAGCGCATTAGCAACGCTCAAACAGTATAGCTGGCCTGGCAACGTACGCGAACTAGAAAACGCGATTGAAAGAGCTATTATATTATGCGAAACAGGGCAAATCACAAGTGAACTATTGGGTCTTGATACCGAAAACAACAATTTAAACGAAGCTGTTATTACCTATATTGAGCGCAGGATAAAACCGGTGCAAAATACACCTTCCCAACAAACTGGAGGCCTATCATTAAACGATTACTTCCAGCGTTTTGTTTTGGAACATCAACACAACTTGAATGAAACAGAATTAGCCAAACGTCTTGGAGTGAGTCGCAAGTGCCTTTGGGAGAAACGCCAGAAACTGGGAATTCCTAGAAAAGCGAAAGCTTAATCGCCAACTTTACTTTGCTAGACACTAATTTATGATCTACTTCCAATATAATTTTTATTTCCTTAATAAAAATTACTAGGAACTAATTAGACTGCCTGACATTATAAAAAATCAGATTAGTATTAAGTCTAACAATTTCCTAGATATCGCGCTTTAGAAAACAATGAGCGCACATCTAGGATGTCATACTTCCAGCAGTTATTGATTCATGGTAACCGCCTCTTTTATAAAAATTCAGTAACATCTTTGAACAGCGCTATACTTAGTGTCGTTTCAACAAACTATTTATTTAGTTCCTTGATGCTGCCAAACAGTATCTATCTAGCAGGCGAATAACTATTAAATTAATTTTTTAATCTGCCACTATATTTTCCGTACTAACTGAGTGTTACTTTTAATGTGTTACCTAAAATAGTAACAATACTTTAAGTAACACTTTGACACTCGCTCAGGTAACACTTTTCAGTACCACATCGTAGCAAATAAAAACTTAGACTTTAGTAACAATAACTTAAAGATTCTGGCATGGATTCTGCTTTGAATAAGCTATAAAAATAAAAAATTCTGCTTACATACCTTCAATAAAAATAACAATTGGTTTAAAGCAAACATAAATGTCTTAAAATAAAAATAATAACAAGATTAAAGAAAATCTGCTTCAGGCAACTAAAATAATAAAAACAAAAACGTTGCCATACTACTTTTATATCTAGCACTCATACCGAAAACCCAATTAAACCAACTTTCATTGACTTTTTACAACTCACTTCACAATCTACACTTACATCTCATCGATCTTATCCCTATCTACACAAAAATTCCCTTATGCTTATTGTTTATCAATGTTATCATGCACTCCCAAAATCACATTCATTGATCTGATAAACACAACATGCCTAGTTTTTTTAAAAATATTAAAAAGTTATTTTCGAAGCCTGATAATTTGGATAATAAAAAATCCAATCCAAAACCCATTCAGCCTAGTCAAAATACACCGCAAAAAACGGTGAAAAACTCATTAGTTGAAAATCCTTACCTGGATAGCGCAAGGGCGCATTCAATCAATGCGACTGTCATTGCTGAATCAACTCATCAAATTAACTTTCGTGATATCGAAAACAATGCTGTTAAAATTGTAAAGGATCTACATCGCGCAAACTACGAATCATACTTAGTTGGTGGATGTGTGCGTGATTTATTATTAAATAAACGCCCAAAAGATTTCGACGTCACTACCGGTGCTCATCCTGAACAGGCGCATAAAGTGTTTAGCCGTTCACGTTTAATTGGTCGCCGTTTCAAGCTGCTGCACGTACGCTTTGGCAGAGAGTTAATAGAAGTAGCCACCTTTAGAGCCTCTCACGATAATCAATCACAAGATAGTGATGCTTCTGAGAACAGCTCTAAACAAGCCGATTCAGGCATGATTTTACGTGATAACGTTTACGGTACTATCGATCAAGATGCTCTGCGCCGAGATTTTACAATTAATGCGCTTTACTATGATGTTGCTAGCCGCTGCATTTATGATTTCACCAATGGTTATGAAGACATAAGTGCACGTCAAATTCGTATGATAGGAGAGCCTAACGAACGTTACAGAGAAGACCCTGTTCGTATGTTAAGAGCTGTTCGCTTTGCGGCTAAACTTGGCTTTTCTATAGAAGAGCAAACAGCTAAGCCGATTAAAGAACTTTGCACCCTACTTTATGATATAGCACCGGCGCGATTATTTGATGAAGTCCTCAAGCTTTTACAATCAGGGCATGGCAATGAATCTTTAAAGCTATTGCGTGAGTATCACTTGCTTGAAACTATTCTGCCACAGACAGCACAGGCCTTAAATTTAGACACTAAAAACGCTAATGAATTAATTCTTAATGTACTTAAAAACACAGACAGAAGAATAAAGCAGCGTAAAAGTGTTAGCCCTGGCTTTTTATATGCAGTGCTTTTATGGCCTACTGTTCAAGAACAATTGGATAGAGTGCTAGCAAACAAAAGAATACCTCCGCTAACAGCTTTGCATGAAGTAGCTTCTAAAGTTATTTTAGAGCAAGTTAAACGCACCTCTATACCTAAGCGTTTTTCTACGAATATTAGAGAAATATGGGAATTGCAATTTCGTTTAACTCGTCGTCCATGCACTAAAGCTGATCAACTAGTTGAACACCCTAGATTTAGAGCCGCCTATGATTTATTAGTTCTAAGAGAAAAAAGTGGCGAAGATCTTGGTGGAATCAGCACTTGGTGGACAGAATACCAAGCGGCAAATGAAGATCGAAGAGAACTGCTTTGCAACGAATTAAACAGCCAAAAGCCGCCTGCTAAAAAGAAAAAGCCAGCGCCTAAAAAGATTATGGAAAAAGCTGTTTTCGAAAAATTCGATGTAGTTGAACAGGTAAAAGCAAAAACGCGTGTTAAAACACCTACAGAGAATGTGCCAGTAAAAAGCACACCACCTGAGACCGTCGATACGCAAAATACTGTGATACCTGATACGAAAGAGAAGAGAGTTAGAAAGCCGAGAGTTAAAAAAGCAGTTATTCAACCAAAAGAGCCAACAATTGTGGCGAAACCTGAATCTACGGCTATTGAGCCGGCGAAAGCTTCGGTTGCTGTTCTAGCTCCCGTTCTTAAGCCAAAAGATAACTCTGCAGCCGCTAACATTCCAGAAAATAGTTTTTTGACGCAAGATAACTCTGCACAACAAGTAAATCAGCAATCAAGTAAACCAATTGCTGAAACACCTAAAGAACTGAAGATAGAGAAAGCTGCTACTGAAGTATTAACAGCTCCTCAAGACAGCACTATTGAGAGTCTTCAAACCCCTCCTAGAAAACCTCGTCGTAGCCGTGCCAAAAATGACCCTAGAAACAGATAATAATGGAGTAACTTGTTACATAGGCTTGGGGAGCAATTTAGATAATCCACTAAGCCATGTTCAAAGCGCTATCCATGAATTAAAAAACCTCAGCGACTGCAAATTCGTTGAGGCTTCTTCTATCTACCAATCAGCCCCTGTAGGCCCCCCGGGTCAAGATGATTATATCAATGCTGTAATTTGCTTAACGACAACCTTAAGCCCTGAGCAATTACTTGATCAATTACAGCACATTGAAAATAGCCACCAGCGAGTTCGAATAGAACGCTGGGGAGCAAGAACGCTAGATTTAGATATACTACTATTTGGCAACTCCATAATTGACACTGCTAGATTGATAATCCCCCATGCCTTCATAGCAGAAAGAAACTTTGTTTTAGTACCTTTAACAGAGCTCAACAGCAACCTTTCTATCAGAGGCGAAGCCATTACATATCTTCTTCAGCATTGCCCCGCTGGTACTCTACAAAAGCTAGATCTAACATAAATTAATACAAAAGGACGAACCCAATGAGCAAAGTCACTTTAAACACTCTCAATGCTTATAAAAAAACCGGGGAAAAGTTCGCGGTATTAACAGCCTACGATGCAACTTTTGCCAATGTTGTCTCTCAAGCTGGAGTGGAAGCCATATTAGTAGGCGACTCTCTTGGTATGGTATTGCAAGGCAACGATAGCACTCTACCAGTTACTATGACGGACATGCTATACCATACAAAATGTGTTGTTGCTGGTAATACCAACGCACTTATAATTGTCGATTTACCTTTTATGAGTTACGCAACCCCTGAACAAACTATGCATAATTGTGCAGCACTAATGCAAGCGGGTGCTAACATGGTGAAACTGGAAGGTGGCGCTTGGTTAGAGCAAAGCATTGCTATGTTAGACGAAAGAGGCATACCTAGTTGTGCGCACTTAGGGCTAACGCCGCAAGCTGTGAATAAATTTGGTGGTTACAAAGTGCAAGGGCGCGATGATTACAGTAGTGATAAGCTATTGAATGATTCACTAATATTAGAGAAAGCAGGTGCCAGTATCTTATTATTAGAATGCGTGCCTAAAGATCTAGCAGAACGCATTACAAAAGCTGTTAATATTCCTGTGGTTGGTATTGGCGCTGGCCCTTCTACTGATGCTCAAGTATTAGTATTACAAGACATGCTAAATATTCCTAGCGGGAAAAAAGCGCGCTTTGTTAAAAACTATATGGCTCAAGCACAAGATATTCCAACCGCTATTAGTACATATGTTGAAGAAGTTAAAAATGGCAGCTTTCCAGCTGAAGAGCATTGCTTTAAATAACTTGAACGATTATTTGTTAGGATCTATAAATGCAAACAATTAATAAACTAGCTGAACTTCGCAAGCAACTTCATCTACATAGAAAGCAAGACCAAACTATTGCTATGGTCGCAACTATGGGTAATTTACATGAAGGACACATAGCACTTATTCATCGTGCTAAACAGCTCGCCGATATTGTTATAGCCACTATTTTTGTTAACCCACTACAGTTTGGCACTGGCGAAGATTTAGAAAAATACCCAAAAACACTACAAGCTGATAAACGCGAGCTACAACTTGCGGGATGCCATTTGCTATTTGCCCCTACCGATAATGAAGTTTATCCGCATGGAAGAGATAATCAAACAATTGTAGAAGTCCCTGCTACTTCTAACTTGTATTGTGGTTCTAGTCGTCCCGGTCATTTTCAAGGTGTAGCAACCGTTGTTTGTAAACTTTACGCAATGATTCAGCCTGATATAGCGGTTTTTGGAGAGAAAGATTACCAGCAATTGCATATTATTCGCCAAATGACGCAAGACTTATCTATTAATGTGAAAGTGATAGGCTCTGCAACTGAGCGTAATGCTCAAGGTTTAGCGTTGAGCTCTAGAAATGGCTACCTAACCGCGGATGAACGCTCTAAAGCGGTGGCTTTGTATCAGACGTTAAAAATGACAAAATCTTATTTAGAACAAGGTTCTTGTGATTTTCCACTACTTTGCGAACAAGCTCAAAAACAGCTAGAGAAAGCAGATTTTAGCAGAGATTACTTCGTTATAGCCAACGCCAAAACACTAATGCTGGCACAACCGGGTGACAAACAACTGGTTATACTAGCAGCGGCCTTCATGGGAGCTGCAAGATTGATCGATAACATCGTGGTTGATTTGTAATCTCTAAATGACTACTGAGCTTATTACTTGAATTATGCAATACCAATCCACTTCGATCACTAGCTTCTAAGATCTACACCTTATCTTTTAAACCACTCGTATTGAGCGGTTTAAAACATATCCAATTACCATGCAAATTCAACTCAGCTTGGTGTATGTATGAATGTCGATAAAAAGCCTACTGCCAAAACTGTTAACTCTAGTTTATCATCAACTATTTCCTAATCATTCGTTGATCCTTGTCTTCCTCATTCCTGAAATAGAGCTTTTTAAGCAACAGCCTATCAATTAAGCCTTTATTAAACTAATAATACTTTTTACTTAAAATACTTTAGTTTTGCTTGTATCACTAATAAATTAGTGTTTTATTACCTCTTACTAACAGAAACAAGTATTAAAAAAAACCTGTAGTACTTTTAAATAAACTCACAATAATAGAAATACTTTTGGTCGATTGGTTTAAAATAACTTTTTTATAATGAAAAAATCTTGTTTTTTAGGTTATTTTACCAGTTATTCTAAATTCTCAACTTTTGTGAATCGCGCATAATGGCGCTACCTTCAGGTTAGGAAATAGTGCTTTGATGAACATTATCAGCGATTGCCTAATGATTTTTCAAACACTATTGTTCTACACACTTGTTTCATTACTTTTGCCTTGAGTGCCAGATAGAGTGCATTGAATAATGTCTCTTCAGCTTCATGTTTATACAGTATTAATTCAGGATTACTTTTAATGACACAACTTAAAAAAATTTTAGTAAAGCTTATTAGTTTTGATACTGTATCTCGCCATTCCAACTTAGATCTTATTAAATATGTGCAAAATTATCTCTCTGATTTGGGAATACAAAGTCACTTAGTCCCAAATGCAGAAAAAACTAAAACTAATCTTTACGCAACGATTGGGCCTAATATAGCAGGGGGAATAATTCTTTCAGGCCATACGGATGTTGTACCTGTTGATGGGCAAAACTGGGATACTGATCCATTTGATATGGTTGAAAAAGATGGTAAATATTTCGGCCGTGGCACATGTGACATGAAAGGCTACCTAGCTAATTGCCTCGCAGCGGTTCCCGCTATGCTGGCTGCAGATTTAAAACGCCCAATTCACTTATGCTTTTCTTACGACGAGGAAATAGGCTGTATCGGTGCTGTTGATTTAGTCAAAGATATTGTCAAAAACCTGCCACCAGTCAGTGCCGTTTTTGTAGGCGAGCCTACATCTATGCAAGTAGCTAATTTGCATAAAAGTGTTAACTCAATCGTCACTAAAATCACCGGAGTCGAAGCACACTCAAGTAAAGTTAACCTGGGTGTTAGTGCCAACTTTGCAGCAGCTAAACTCATTAACTTTTTAAGCGATGAGCTGGATAACTTCAGAGCCAACCCACAAACAGATTTAACCAGCTTAGAGCCTAACTTTAGCACTCTCAACATTGGAACGCTTCACGGTGGAAGTGCCAGTAATATTATTCCAAAGTATTGTGAATTCTCAACCGATTTACGCACCGTTCCACAAGATAATCCTGATACCTGCATTCATAACTACAAACAATATAGCCAAATAATTGAACAGCAAATGCAGTCTCAAAACCCTATTTGCAAAGTTGAAATTTTAGATAAAGCTTCCGCTCCTGGATTGGCGCCAGAAGAAAATGGCGAAGCAGAAAAGTTAGCACTTGCATGGTCATCAAATGATAAAGCTATTGCAGTAGCATATGGAACAGAAGCCGGCTTATTTCAAAAAGCAGGTTATTCTACGATAGTTTGCGGTCCTGGTTCTATTGATCAAGCACACAGACCCAATGAGTTTGTAGAAATAGCGCAACTCGAAAAATGTGCTATTTTTATTGAAAAGCTCATCGAACATTCATCGATTTAAATCCAACTTCCCATTCAAATTCTTAGCTACTTAATTTTACAATTACAACATGCTCAGTAGTTTTTGAGCAATTATGATTAATTACATAATTAATCACAGCTATTTTTATCTTTGAGATATTAATAGCTCTAAATTCAATCTTTGAATTTAGAAATTAACTTAATGATAACAAAAAAATAAATTTAAGAGGGTGTAATCTATGTCAATAATGAAGAAACTATTAGTCAGCAGCGCGGTTGCTAGTGTGATATTAAGTGCTAGCATGGCCTCTGCTAATACATTAAAGTTTGCCTTTCAAGGGGATGCACAGAGCCTCGATCCGCACGGTTTAAATGAAACCTTCACGCTTGGCTTTTTAAGTAACGTGTACGAAGGTTTAACCATGCTAGATAAAGATATTAAGGTTATTCCAGGCTTAGCTACAAGCTGGGAAGTTACTTCTCCAACCACCATTGTTTTTCATCTTCGCGAAGGGGTTAAATTCCAAAATGGTAATAGCTTTAATGCCGATGATGTAATCTTCTCATGGAAACGTACTCTCTCTGAAGGATCGGACCAAAAAGTAAGAGGCGCGATGGTCAAAGACATTAAAAGAATAGATGACCTTACTGTAGAAGTTCACACTAATGGCCCACAACCTCTCATGCCAAGCGAATGGGCTTGGATTTTCATGATGGATAAAGAGTGGTCACAAGAAAACGGAGCTGCTAGTGCTGCCAATGTAAAAGATAAAGATGCAAATGGCTATACACTGACTCATGCTAATGGCACAGGTCCCTTTGAAGTAGTTAGTCGCCAGCCTGATGTAAAAACGGTTTTCAAACGTTCAAAAAATCACTGGAATAAGAACATCGCGGGAAATATCACAGATATTGTATTCACTCCTGTAAAACAAGCAGCAACCAGAACAGCAGCGCTCATATCTGGTGAATTAGATATGGTGTACCCTATTCCGGTACAAGATTGGAAGCGATTAGATAAGGAAGATGGCGTTACCGCGATTCGCGGACCTGAAGCACGTACTATTTTCTTGGGCATGGATCAATTCAGAGACGAGCTACTTTATTCCAATATCAAAGGCAAAAATCCATTAAAAGACATTAGAGTCCGCCAAGCGATGGCGCACTCTTTGAACCTTGATCTGATTAAAAAGAAAATTATGCGTGGCGCTTCTACGCCAACTGGTTTGATGATCGCTCCCCAAGTTAATGGTTTCAATGCGAAATACAATACTCCTTATAAATACGATCCTGCCATGAGTAAAAAACTTTTAGCAGAAGCGGGTTATCCTGATGGCTTTGAAATCACCATTGATTGCCCTAACAATCGTTATGTAAATGATGAGAAAATTTGTCAAGCTGCAGCGTCAATGATGGCTAAAGTAGGCATTAAAATGAAGGTTCTAGCTCAACCTAAATCTAAGTATTTCGGAAAAGTGCTTGCGCAGAACAATTATGATACTTCAATGTATCTATTAGGTTGGACGCCAGGTTCTATGGATGTACATAATGTCTTACAAGGCCTGTTGTCTTGCCAAAACAAAGAAACAAAAGCTGGTTTGTTCAATTTAGGTAATTATTGTAATGCCCGAGTAGATGAGTTGCAGCAAATGGTAGGTGTAGAAACAGATCCTGCTAAACGCCAAGCTTACATTGATGAAGCAATGAAAATCATTAAAGATGAAGTCGGTTATTTACCGCTACATCAACAACCATTATCTTGGGGCGTGAATGATAAATTCACTATTAACCAACGTGCCGATAATGCTTTTGATTTCCGTTATGTGACTAAAAATAAATAACCACTAAGCACTGCAAAAAGCTAACTTGTGACTGACATACTTAGTCACAAGTTAGCTATTACTTCTCAGTTTGTATTTTTCTATGCAAAGTTTAATTAAGTTCACTTTGCTTCTATATCGCTTTATCTTTTAATGATTTCAAAGCTTTGTACAAGGGATAATTTCATGTTTTCTTTTCTAGTAAAAAGGTTATTGCAAAGCATAGTAGTGCTTGTTGCGGTCGCTTTAATTGCTTTTTCGCTATTTAAATTTGTCGGAGACCCTATTAACAATATGGTTGGGCAAGACACTACACTTGAGGAGCGTGAAGCGTTACGTGAAAGCTTAGGTCTCAACGATCCTTTTCATCAACAATTCTATAATTTCATGAAAGATGCTGCGGTGGGTGACTTTGGTATTAGCTATCGCCATAAAGTACCTGTAAGTGATTTAATTGCTGAACGTGCCCCTGCAACATTAGAGCTATCAATTATTTCTGCGCTGCTGTCAATTTTCATTGGTATTCCGATGGGCGTATATACGGCAATAAATCGCAAAGGTTTTATCTCTCGCTCCTTTATGACTGTTTCCTTAGTGGGGATATCTCTACCCACCTTCCTCATTGGTATTTTATTTATATTTTTATTTGGTGTTATTTTACGCTGGCTGCCTACTTTTGGGCGCGGCGATGTTGTTGACTTAGGTTGGTGGACAACAGGATTACTCACTTGGTCTGGTATTAAATCGCTAATTTTACCTTCAATTACTCTGGCTCTTTTCCAAATGACTTTAATCATGCGCTTAGTACGTACAGAAATGCTTGAAGTGCTTTGTACTGACTACATTAAGTTCGCAAGAGCTAGAGGTTTAAAGGAAAGCTCGATCAATTTTGGCCATGCACTAAAAAACACTTTAATCCCAGTGATCACCATTATTGGTTTGCAACTTGGTCTAGTGATGGCTTTCGCCATTATTACAGAAACCGTTTTTCAGTGGCCTGGTATGGGTATGTTATTTATTCAAGCGATAGAAGAGGTGGATGTTCCCGTTATGGCTGCGTACTTAATGATGATTTCTTTAATTTTCGTCACTATCAATTTGCTAGTCGATATTATGTACGCCTATGTAGATCCGCGCCTAACGATTGATGGAGGTGCTAAACATGGATAATAACAATTCAAAACTTAAGCAGTTTTTTGAAGGTGACCTTTGGTATAACTTCAAGCATACCCCTGTTGCTTGGATTTCATTTTCTATTACAGTCACTTGCCTATTTTTAGCTTTATTTGCGCAGTTTATTGCGCCTTTCAATATATTTGATTTAGCCAGCATAGATCTAATGGATGCTGACCTTCCTCCTCCTTGGGCTGGGGAAGATGGCGATATGAGGTTTATGTTAGGGACAGATGACCAAGGTAGAGATATCTGGTCAGGCATTTTATACGGTGCCCAAATTTCTATTTTCGTCGGCTTCACCTCGGTTATTATCTCTGCCATATTAGGCATCGCACTGGGCTTAATTGCCGGCTACAAAGGAGGACGTATTGATAGCTTTATCATGCGTGTAGCAGATATTCAGCTCTCTTTCCCAGCCATTCTAATCGCTTTATTAGTTGATGGTGTAATGCGCGGGCTACTGCCTAGAGAAGCACATGACGAACTGGCTATTTACGTACTTATTTTTGCTATCTCTATTTCTGGATGGGTGCAATACGCGCGCACTATTCGCGGATCTGTGATGGTCGAAAAAAACAAAGAGTACGTCCAAGCTGGACAAGTTATCGGTTTACCACAGCGAATCATTGCCGTACGACACATTTTGCCAAATGTGTTAAATCCAATTTTCGTGATAGGTACCATTCATTTAGCGTCCGCTATTATCACTGAAGCAACCCTTAGTTTTCTAGGTGTCGGTATGTCTCCTACGACACCATCGTTAGGTACTTTGATTCGCATTGGTAACGAATACCTCTTATCAGGCGAGTGGTGGATCACCCTGTTCCCAGGTGCTGCGTTGGTTATTTTAG
>JBALXS010000078.1:0-6972 GCA_036960485.1 Oceanospirillaceae bacterium | reverse complement strand
TTATCAGGCGAGTGGTGGATCACCCTGTTCCCAGGTGCTGCGTTGGTTATTTTAGTACTTTCTGTAAACATTTTCGGTGATTGGCTACGCGATGCGCTTAATCCAAAATTGCGCTAAGGAATAACAATGACTTTATTAGAAGCAAAAAACATCTCCATTGGATTTCCAAGTAGACACGGTATGTTTGTGGCAGTTGAGAATGTAAGTTTAAGTGTTAATCCTGGTGAAATACTAGGGGTAGTCGGTGAAAGTGGCGCAGGAAAATCCACTATCGGTAATGCTATTATTTCGTTACTAGAGCCACCTGGAGAAGTTATTGCAGGTGAAGTTTGGTTTAAGGGATCACGTATTGATAACTTAGAACCAGAGGAGAAAAGACGCTTACGGGGCAAGAAAATCGGCATGATTTTCCAAGATCCACAAACCTCTTTAGATCCGCTAAAAACGATTAAGCAGCAACTAGTCGAAACTATAGATCTACATTTACAACTTGGCAGGAAAGGCTCGCTAAAAAGAGCGATAGAGCTACTAGAGCAAGTCGGAATACCTGATCCAGTGCTACGAATTAATCACTATCCTCACCAGTTTTCAGGAGGGATGCGCCAGCGTGTCGTTATCGCTTTGGCACTATGCGGCGAGCCTGACTTAATTATTGCTGACGAGCCAACCACTGCACTTGATGTTTCGGTGCAAAAGCAAATTCTCGATTTAATGCGCAAATTATGTGTCCAAACGAACGTAGGTATGATCTTAGTCACTCATGATATGGGTGTTATCGCAGAAGTTACCGATAGAGTTGCTGTTATGTATAACAGTAAGTTGATGGAAATTGGTGAAACTAAGCAGATACTACAAGCGCCTAAACACGATTACACCAAGAGTTTGATTAGTGCTATTCCTCGCCCGGATAAAAGAATTGAGCGTTTTCCTTTAGTTACTTACATTGAAGATGTTGTTGAGAATCAAGAACCTTTTGATGTTGGTAGCCATTGGTTAGGTCAATCTAGAGATTTTTCAATGCAAACCGCTGCGGATGGCACCATCTTGCAAGTTAAAGATCTTTGTATGCGCTTTCAAACCAATAACTCGCTATTTAAAAGTAAACGCACATTTTTAGACGCTGTTAAAGATGTTAATTTTTCGATTAAAGAGGGCGAGACTTTTGGTATTGTTGGTGAAAGTGGTAGCGGTAAATCAACTATCGCACGGATGATTACGGGGCTGTACAACCCGCATTCGGGCTCTGTAAACTTTCTTGGAAAAGAAATCAGCGCGATAAACCATACACCTGAAGTTCTCGCTTATCGCCGCCAAATGCAAATGGTTTTTCAAGATCCCTTCTCTTCATTGAATTCAAGAATGAAAGTTTTAGATATTGTGGCCGAGCCTATTTTATTTCATAAACTAGCGCCTAGTAAATCGGAGGCACATCAAATTGTTTTAGATTTACTGAAGTTAGTGGGCATGTCTGATGATGCTTACAGCAAATATCCTCATCAATTCTCTGGTGGCCAGCGCCAACGAATTTCCATTGCACGGGCACTCGCTACCAGACCTCGTTTTTTAATCTGTGACGAGCCAACCAGCGCATTAGATGTTTCGGTTCAAGCACAAATTTTGAATCTGCTAAAAGATTTACAGCAAGAACTTAATTTGACGATGCTATTCATCTCTCATGATTTACCGGTTATTCGCCAAATGTGTGACACAGTGGCGGTTATGCAATACGGTCAAATATTAGAATTATCGCCAGCTGAAGAACTTTTCGAAAACCCCCAGCATGAGTACTCCAAGCACTTATTAAGTTTAATGCCAACGATAGCGGCTATTAATTGAACAACTAGATAAATAAAAAACCCTTACTGTTTTCCCAACACAATCTATCCATTTAGCTATGACTAAAAGGATAGGTTTTAAAAAGGTAAAGTCGAATTAAAAATATATCTGACTAACCCTTTACTTGGTATTTATTATGTAACTTTTCTCTGAACAGGAGCCCCACTGAATGACTACTCAAACTTTATTGCGTAACGTACAAGTTTTTGACGGCAAGCAAATGCTCGAAGGTGTGCACAGCGTATTAATATCAGATAAGAAAATAAGCAAGATTGCACACGATAGCGAATTTGCAACCTATGCTGGCTTGCAATATGACTTTACCGGTAAGACGTTAATGCCTGGTATTATTGATTGCCATATTCATCTTTGTCACACTGCATCGGGAGATCCCAAAGCTGATGGTGAGAAAATGGGCCCATCACAGATCACCTTAACAGCGCTTAAAAATGCACAAGCGACATTACAGGGTGGCATAACTAGCGTAAGAGACTGTGGTGGGCGTGATTATCTTGAATTTGGAGTACGTGATGCCATTAACAAAGGAGAATTTCAAGGCCCTACTATCCACGCTTCAGGAAAAATGATCTGTATGACTGGCGGTCATGGTAACAGTCATGGTCGAATCGCAGACGGAGTCGAAGAAGTACGCAAAGCGGTGAGAGAACAGATTCACGCAGGCTGCGACATGATAAAAATAATGGCAACGGGTGGCGTAATGACACCGGGAGTTAATCCAGAAGACGCCCATTACAGTGCAGAAGAAATGGCTAGTGGAGTACACGAAGCCCATAGATTCAACAAACGCACAGCTAGCCATGCACAGGGAACTGAAGGTATTTTAAATGCCGTGCACGCAGGAATAGACAGCGTAGAGCACGGTATATTTCTAACTCAAGAATGCATCGATATAATGCTTGAAGCCGGCACTTATGTAGTGCCAACTTTAGCTGCTCTTCACAACATAATGGCAATTCCTGAAGATACTACAGGGCCTAAAGTGCCTGATTTTGTGTTAGAAAAGTGCCAGCGTATAGCAAAAACTCATAAGGAGTCTATTCAAGCTTTCTACCATGCAGGCGGTAAGTTTGCGATGGGTACTGATGCTGGCACACCACACAACACCCACGGTAAAAATGCCTTAGAACTTCGCTATATGGCTGGGATCGGTATTAGTAATTTAGATGTGCTGAAAATAGCCACTTTCAACGGTGCCGATTTAATGGGCCTTGATAACCATGGCTTAATTAAAGAGGGATGTGCCGCTGACTTATTAATTGTTAATGGAGACCCTTCTATAGATATTGAATTCGCTGCAGATCGTAACAACCATCACATGGTAGTAAAGGCAGGTCAAATAGTTATCTAATCAAGCTATCAAAATTTATTGAAGCGACTTCTCATCTGATAATCATCTTAAAATAAGCGCTGGGAAACCGGCGCTTCATCAGATTTTCTCTCTATACTTACTCCAATCTGCTAGTTACCTTCAACTAATAATAGTTTTTGTTCGCCATACTATAAAAAAAACCAATTTATTGTTTTTTTAAAACCCGCTAGGATAGAGATCATTTAAATTAAACAGAGAAATTGTCATGAATGATGTTGTTATTGTAGCTGCAGGACGATCAGCGATTGGCGCTTTTAATGGTGCATTATCATCTACTTCTGCCACCGACATTGGCGCAGCGGTAATCAAAGATTTATTGGCTAATCACGCTATTTCCCCTGAACATATTGATGAAGTCATTCTTGGCCAAGTACTAACGGCTGGCTGCGGGCAAAACCCTGCCCGCCAAAGCGCGATTAAAGCTGGCTTAAGCACTAGTGTAGAAGCATTAACCATTAATAAAGTGTGTGGCTCTGGCTTAAAGGCAGTACAAATGGCAGCTCAAGCAATTGCTTGTGGTGATGCACAGATGATCATTGCCGGTGGCCAAGAAAATATGAGTTTAGCCGCTCACGTTTTACCACAATCTCGCAAAGGTAAAACAATGGGAGATTGGGCTTTAAAAGACACCATGATCGTTGATGGACTTTGGGATGCTTTTAACGATTATCATATGGGTATCACCGCTGAAAATATTGTTGATAAGTATCAGCTAAGCCGTGAAGAACAAGATCAATTTGCCACCGATTCACAAAACAAAGCAGAAGCTGCAATTAAAGCAGGCAAGTTTAGCGATGAAATAATACCAATTAGCATTGCACAACGCCGCGGTGACCCTATCATTTTCACTCAAGATGAGCAGCCAAGATTTAGTTGCACCACTGATGCTTTGAAAAAACTACGCCCTGCCTTTAAACAAGATGGTACCGTTACTGCCGGTAATAGCTCTACCTTAAATGATGGGGCTGCCATAGTTGTTGTCTGCAGCGCGAAAAAAGCCGAACAGCTTGGTTTACCAGTACTCGCAACCATTCGTGGTTATGCTGCCAGCGGAGTTGATCCAAGTATTATGGGAACAGGTCCTATTTCTGCATCCTTAAAAGCTCTTAAAAAGTCAGGCTGGGAAATTGCAGATCTAGATTTAATTGAAGCCAATGAAGCTTTCGCTGCACAAGCAATTAGTGTTAATAGAGAACTTGCTTGGGATACTGCTAAAGTAAATGTAAATGGTGGAGCTATCGCGCTGGGCCACCCTATTGGCGCTTCAGGGTGTCGTATTTTAGTGTCATTGCTGCATGAAATGAAACGCAGTAATGCTCAAAAGGGCTTAGCGACCTTGTGCATTGGTGGTGGAATGGGTATTGCGCTGACACTTGAAAGATAGCTTTCCTAGATAGGTATTTACAAGTTTTCGTAAATCTTTGCACGATTGATAAATCGCATTACTACAGCGTTATGCTATTAACGTGCAAAGATCACCTTTAAAAGCACATACACAACAGTTTCACCCAACCTTCAATCATTTTTCAACACATATCTGCGTATTAAGTTTCACATCTTTTGCACCTGTGCTCGCAATCGAGGATAATAGCTTTTTTTTTGATAGAGCCTCATATCATGCGCTTAGATAAATACCTTGCTCACGCCACCGGTCTTTCCCGTAAAGAAGTTAAACGCGCTTTACACAACAAGAATGTCACGGTAAATAGCGTTATCACTAAAGATGCTACTTATAAAGTAGCCACTGATGACACTGTTGAGTTTCAAGGGCAAAACATTTCAGCTCCAACGCATAGATACTTTATGTTAAACAAGCCCCAAGGCTATGTGTGCTCTAATGATGACCCGACACACCCTACCATTGCTGGATTACTAAGTGATGAAGTTAGACATGGCGAACTAAACATTGCTGGGCGTTTAGATGTAGATACCACAGGATTATTATTAATCACGACAGATGGCCAATGGTTACATAAAATTACTTCGCCTAATTACAAACAGGCTAAGCGTTATCTAGTTGAAACTGCAGATCCCATAGATGTTTCAGCTGTTGATGTATTTGCAGAAGGCATATTACTTAAAAATGAAAAACATCCAACTAAACCCGCCACACTAGAAATCCTAGAAAGCCATATGGCATACCTCACGCTAACTGAAGGTAAATACCATCAAGTGAAAAGAATGTTCGCTGCGATAGGTAATAAAGTTACCGACTTACACCGTGATCAAGTTGGCAGTATCGCACTTGACGATAGTTTAGGTTTAGGCGAATATCGTGAATTAACAGCAGCAGAAATTGAAAAAGCAAAATGAGTAAGTTTAAAAGATGAACAACGCCAGCAGTTTTGAATTACTATTTGCATCTTTTAGCAAAGCAACCACTAAGTCATTGTGGATACTAGATGAAAATCCGCCGCTAAATTTTCCGCCTAGCACTGACAATATAGAAATAATTAGTAACCGATTTGATGTTGTGCAGCGCATGCAGGCGCTTGGTTTTAAAGCATACTTTAGTGATTTTGATTTTTCTGAGCTTTTGCAAAACAGCTATCAGTTCATCTTTTATCGCATTTCAAAAGAAAAAGCACTCGCTCATTATATTATTAATAAAGCCCATAACTTGATGAAAACTGATGGTAGTTTAATCATCAGTGGCGCGAAACAAGAAGGCATAAAAGGCTATATTGAGCGTGCTACTAAGCTTTACCCTCATGTAGAAGTATTCAAGGCTGATAAGCAGCATTGGGGAGCAAGCTTTAACCAAGTTGAATTATTAACTAATCATTTAGATGACAAAAACTATACACAGCTTAGAAGTATTTCTGACAAGCAACCTAACACTGAGTTAAGATTTGTTTCTAAACCAGGCGTTTTTGGTTGGAATAAAATAGACCAGGGAAGTAAATTACTTATTGAGCACCTACCCACCGTTTTTAAGCATTTATCCACACCAGAAAAGGTATTAGATATAGGTTGCGGTTATGGCTATTTAAGTGTGCATTGCGCAAGATTGTTTAACTGTGAGGTTACCGCTTGCGATAATAATGCAGCTGCGATTATTGCTTGCTCAGAAAATTTATCCACGATTGAAAAAGATTATCAAGTAATCTCTACTGACTGTACTGCAGATATACAACAAAAGTTTGATTTAATTGTTTGTAACCCGCCTTTCCATACAGGCTTTAATGTAGAAAATGATTTAACAAAGCGCTTTCTCAAAGGAACTGCTGATTGCTTATCGAGCAATGGCATCGCCATTTTCGTGGTCAATTTACACATCCCTTTAGCTAGAGAAGCAGAACATTACTTTAAAAACATCACTACAGTGAGCGATGACAAACACTTTAAGGTAATTACTTTAAGCAACTTGTAATATCTAAATCTTAACCAGCATGAATAGTTAATCTAATTAACACGTAATTCTAAAAACCGACTCAATGTATGTTATTAGCAGCCATCTATGCTGTTTTTACTTACTTTGTAACCATACACTGCCTTGAGTGATATCTTAAATAGCTGTTTTTATTAAGTTTTATCTTAATAAATTACCCAAAGATCCTTTAGCTATATTAGCTATCCCGTTTTTTTCTACACCCGATGCATAGTGCTTTGATAATTCAGTATATCGCTGCTGTTGTGCGCTATCTTTATGCATATTTTCCACTAAAGCCAAATACCTTTTAATTATTTTCATAGATTTCTGATATCCCTCTTTATCATTATCTAGGGACCTAGATAATGATAAA
>JBALXS010000002.1:38500-122516 GCA_036960485.1 Oceanospirillaceae bacterium | reverse complement strand
CTAGCGTTATCGGCATAACCCCTAATTGCCATTAGCGGTTGATTCAATTCGTGATTAATCCCTGTTGACATCTGCCCTATCACCGCTAGTTTTGCACTTTGTATCAGCTCATTCTGGGTATTACTGTGCTGCTTAATTTCTTGCAATAATCGCTCGTTGGCGCTAGTGAGCTCTTGTGTTCTTTGCTCAACACGGCTTTCTAACAAGCGCTTAGATTGATCAAGCTGAGCTTCATATTCCTTGCGCTCGGTAATATCTTGCACGGTAATTAAAAAACGTAACTCTTGTTGCTGCTGCATTTTACCCACTACAAATTCAATCGGTACTCTGCTGCCATCACTACGTGCAAATAATCCTTCTAATAATACGCTTTCACCAGTGCGAGTGTGTGGGTCAATTTGCTGCAAAAATAACTTTTCATCGATCTCCGCTAACAGAGGTACGAACCTTTTGCCTTGCAATTGCTGCTGCGTATAGACGAACATTTTCTGCGCCGTTACATTCATTGATTCAATGCAACCATTTGTATCTAATGTAATTAACCCAGCCCAAGTATTATTGATAATTGCTTTTACCCGTGCTTCACTAGTTTCTAGTGCTTGTAATTCACGATGCTCAAACACCGTTTTCTGCCGAGCAATTCTACGTCTGGCGATAATCACCATCACCAATAGGACTAATGCGCTATACACTGTTCCTGCATACAGCATATTAGCGAGTACTTGGCGCTGCGCAGTTTCTAGATCTGCCAAGATAGAAACATTCAAATCACTGTTACCCACCGTGCCATGCTGAATTAGATACTGTTGTTCTGATTTTCCTATACTTGGTTCTTGTAGGGTAATAATTTGGCTATTACCGTCACTGGGCAGCCGCTTAGTAATATTTAAGGCGATCAAGCTCTGACCTGCATAGCGCTTGCTGGCTTGTATTCTATTTAAATCAGCACTTTGCAAGGATTTAAGAGTTCTAAACTTCCACTCTTCACGCGTAGAGATAAAGATAACTCCATCTTCATCACTGACAATCAGCTCAATAGCTTGCTCGTTCCAATCTTGCTCTATTTCATTGAGATCTATTTTTACCACGATAACACCCAGTATTTTGCTTCTATGCTCAACTGGATAAGAGTAATAAAAACCTCTTTTTTTCGACGTGGTCCCTAAAGCAAAATACTGGCCTAGTTCACCTGCCATAGCTTTTTTGAAGTAAGGCCTGAAATTGAAATTACGCCCAATAAAAGATTTAGGGCTCTGCCAGCTACTGGCCGCTACTGTGACTCCTTGAGCATCCATTAAGTAAGTATCGCGAGTACCTAATATGGCATTCACTTGTGCTAAATGTAGATTAGCTCTGATGAAGTCGTTCGAGTTCGCTTGTGTGCGCAGTGCTCTCACTAAATCTGGATGATTAGATAACAGCTGTGGAATATCACGAAAACGCGCCAGCTTTTGGCGCATCGTTAAAATATAGCGGTTTAAATCACCATGGGTACGTTGCTGCAATTCACTCACTGCTCTTTGTTGTGAATAATCAGAAACCGTACTTAAGCTTAAAACTAAACCAATGATGAGTAACACAGTAATCAGCGAGCGTTTCAACACAACAATAGATATCCACTTTTAAAATTTTAATTTCTATTCTACTGCAATTATGAGTAATAACACCCCCTTAACCTGAGCCATAGTATAATGAGCATCGCGTTATCGATCATATAGCCACTGTTAATAATAAGTAACCTATCACCGCTTGAGATGTTTATACTATGTTCTTTTATTTCGGTTTTAATTTATGTTAATTGCTCAACAAATCGCCACTGAACTCAACGTAAAACCGCAACAAGTTAGCGCGGCTATAGATCTACTTGATCAAGGCGATACGGTGGCCTTTATCGCCCGTTATCGTAAAGAAGCAACGGCTGCCTTAGATGATATTCAGTTGCGTAAGTTAGCAGAGCGCCTTGATTATCTACGTTTATTACACAAGCGCCGCCAAAGTATTTTACTCAACATTGAGCAGCAAGGATTGTTGAGCGATCCCTTAAAACAAGCCATTGAAAACTGTAACAGTAAAACGGAGCTTGAAGATTTATACTTGCCGTTTAAAGTGAAGCGTAATTCAAAAGCCAGTATTGCTAAACAGGCTGGGTTACAAACTTTAGCAGAACAGATCAATGGCGAACAAAGTGTTAATCCTGAATATATCGCCAAGCAATTTATAAATCCTAAGCTAGGTGTTGAGGATGTTGACCAAGCGCTATCTGGTGCAGAGCACATTCTCGTTGAAACGCTCGCTGAAAATGCTCAACTATTAAAGCAGCTACGTAATTGGTTAGCTGACAACGCCTCATTAGACGTTAAAGTGAAACGTGGCAAAAACGATGAACACAGTAAGTTTCGTGATTACTTTGCTTTTTCTCAAGCCTTAAAGAGAATCCCAGCACATCGCGCCTTAGCTATTTTTCGCGGCATTAAAGAAGGTGTTTTAAAGTTACAAATTAGTGCGCCTGAACACAGCTCTCACTACCCTAGCAAATTGATTGAGCAGCATTTAAAGCTAAATAACACGCGCCGCAGTCAAGACTACTGGTTGCGTCAATTAGCGATTAACGCTTGGCAATCTAAATTACAGCCACAGCTAGAAAGTGATTTAAGCAAAACGTTACGCGAAAGTGCTGAACTTGCATCTATTGAAGTTTTTGCGACTAACTTAAATGATATTTTAATGGCCGCTCCCGCTGGTCAAAAAGTAACTATGGGGCTGGATCCAGGATTACGTAGCGGTGTGAAAGTTGCTGTGGTAGGCAATACTGGAGAGCTACTCGCCTATAGTGTTATTTATCCTCATGCTCCACAAAAACAATGGGATACAGCGCTTGCGAGCTTGCGCGTATTAATAGAGAAACACGCTGTTGAACTGGTCAGTATTGGTAACGGCACGGCATCTAGAGAAACGGAACAACTTGCAAGAGAGCTGTTAACTCAATGTGAGCAAGACTTTATTCCGGTTATGGTCAGTGAAGCAGGCGCTTCTGTTTATTCAGCCTCTGAACTTGCCAGTAAAGAATTCCCTACCATCGATGTTAGCATCCGCGGCGCTATTTCGATTGCAAGGCGCTTGCAGGATCCACTCGCTGAGCTAGTTAAAATTGAGCCCAAAGCAATTGGAGTCGGGCAGTATCAGCACGATGTAAATCAAAAAGCATTGCAAATGAAACTGACGGCAGTGGTAGAAGACTGCGTTAACAAGGTAGGCGTTAACCTAAACAGTGCTTCGGTGCAATTGCTCTCGCAGGTGGCAGGCATTAATCGTACTATCGCTGAAAATATTGTTGCTATGCGCGATAACAATGGCCAGTTTAGTGATCGTAAATCTCTGTTAAAAGTGGCGGGCTTAGGGGCGAAATCTTATCAGCAATGTGCAGGTTTTTTACGCTTAAATAATCCAAAACAGCCTTTAGACAACAGCGCTGTGCATCCTGAGAGCTATTCCTTAGTTGCACAAATGGCCGGCAATTTAAAAGTAACCACTGAACAATTAATTGGTAATCCTACATTAACTGAGCAATTAAAAACCGGCGCTTTCAATTATCAAAATTTTGGCTCATACACGATAAATGACACTATTGAAGAGCTGGCAAAACCCGCTAGAGATCCACGACCTGAATTTAAAACCAGCCAGTTCGATGAGCGCGTTAATACGGTTAATGATTTAGAAGTTGCAATGCAACTTGAAGGCGTTGTGACTAATGTTACCAATTTTGGCGCTTTTGTTGATATTGGAGTACATCAAGATGGCCTAGTACACATTTCACAACTGGCGAATCAGTTTGTGAAAGATCCGCATACTGTGGTGAAAACAGGTCAGATCGTGCAAGTGCGTGTCGTAGAAGTTGATTTAGCGCGCAAGCGTATTGCACTTTCTATGAAGGATGAAGAGTAAAGCTAAAGCAGACGACAAACGAGGAAGATTAAAGGCGCCCTGTCATTCAGCCAGCCACTTAATCTTGCAAAGAAAATTGGTAATCAGTAACGGCGGTGTCGAGTTGCGTATCGGCACTGAGCTTAATCATCAAGCGTAAATCATTTGCAGAATCAGCATGTGATAGTGCTGACTCGTAGCTAATTTCACCATGCAAATAGAGCTTGTATAAAGATTGATCAAAGGTTTGCATACCTAAATTGTTAGACTTTTTCATCACATCTTTGATTTCGCTGAATCGCCCTTTACTAATCAATTCGCTCACTAAAGGCGTATTAGTTAAAATTTCAGTGGCGACTCTGCGCTCATTACCATTTTTAGCGGGAACTAACTGCTGCGCGACGATTGCCTTGAGATTAACTGACAACTCTAGGCGCAACTTCACGTGGTACTCAACCGGGAACATATTGATAATTCGGTTTAAAGCTTGGTCTGCATTATTAGCATGTAACGTGGCGAGACACAGCTGCCCAGTCTCAGCAAAAGTTAAGCCGAAACGCATGACATCTAAATTACGTATTTCGCCCATTAGAATGACATCGGGAGATTGTCTTAAGCTATTTTGCAGTGCATTCTCAAACGATTCAGTGTCTATGCTTATTTCGCGCTGCGTAATGATGCTTTTTTTATGCTCGTGTAAGTATTCAATAGGGTCTTCAATGGTAATAATATGACCGGCGCTATTAGCATTGCGATAATCAATTAAAGAAGCTAAAGAAGTTGTTTTTCCAGTACCTGTTGCGCCAACAAATAAAATTAACCCGCGTTTAGATAGCGCCAACTCTTTCAATATATTGGGTAGCTGCAAACTTTCCATGGTCGGTATTTGTGTGTGGATGCGTCTAACCACCATTGCCGGAGTGCCGCGTTGAAAATAAGCACTTACCCGAAACCTACCCTGTTCGATCCCTACTGCAAAATTACATTCTTGAGTGTTTTCAAATTCTAATTTTTGGCGAGCATTCATAGAACTGAAAACTAAAGAGCTAACTTCTTCAACGGATAATGGCTCTTCAGATATGGGCAGTAGTTTGCCACTTACCCTGATATTTGCTTTTGCTCCAACGACTAAAAACAAATCAGAAGCTTTTTTTTCTATAATTTCTGCCAATAGCTGAGCAAGAGTCACAAATTTACCTTTTTCATTAATTTTACAAAATCTGTTTTTGAAGTGCACTGCATTTACATATACATCCAGTATTGGCTAGCAGCAATAATATCCTACAGTACTCCATCCTTGTTAACCCAATATAATACTATGCTTTTTATGGCTTATACATTAATTGAATATAAAAAAGTTAATAGCAAGAGGCAGTAAAAATATAGCTCACATCAAATGCAGACAACATGGTAAATATTACCCTTTAGCTGTCTGCAATTGCTATTAAATCATTTATTATAGATATAATTCACTGTCCCATCTATGCTTTAAAAAGCACTAGGGACCTTGGCTTTCTCACGCGCGGTTTCACGCGTAATTGTCCCTTCACGAACTAATTTAGCTAATGATTGATCCATGGTTGTCATACCCAGTGCAGATCCTGTTTGAATTGCAGAGAATATTTGCGCCACTTTAGATTCACGGATCAAGTTGCGAATAGCGGGTGTCCCTACTAAAATTTCATGTACAGCAACACGCCCACCACCTATTTTCTTCAGTAAGTTTTGCGAAACTATTGCTTCTAAAGATTCCGAGAGCATCGCTCTAACCATATCTTTTTCGCCACCTGGAAACACATCGATGATTCTATCCATCGTTTTTGATGCCGAGGTTGTATGTAATGTACCAAAGACTAAATGACCAGTTTCAGCAGCTGATATCGCGAGGCGAATGGTTTCTAAATCACGCATTTCGCCGACTAGAATCACATCGGGATCTTCTCTGAGTGCCGAGCGTAATGCCGCGCTAAAACTACGAGTATCACGCGAAACTTCACGCTGGTTAATTAAGCTTTTTTTACTTTCGTGAACAAACTCAATAGGGTCTTCTAATGTCAAGATATGATCAGCACGCGTTTCATTTATATAATTAATCATTGCTGCTAAAGTGGTACTTTTACCAGAACCAGTAGGCCCTGTAACTAACACTAATCCGCGAGGCTTATTGGCTAATGTTTCAAATATGCTACCCATACCTAACTCAGCCATACTCAATACATTGCTGGGGATGGTTCTAAATACTGCAGCAGCACCTCTATTTTGGTTAAAAGCGTTAACACGAAAACGCGCTAATCCTGGCACTTCAAAAGAAAAATCGGCCTCCCAATTCTCCTCATAATCTTTGCGCACCCTGTCGCTCATAATGTCATAGATGAGCGTTTTCACTTCTTTGTCTTGTAGTGCGTCCATCTTAATTCTGCGGATTTCGCCATCCACTCGTATCATTGGTGGCAATCCCGCGGTAATATGCAAATCTGATGCTTTTTGCTGCACAGAAAATGATAGTAACTCTGTAATATCCATATTTATAATCTCTTTTGTGATATTTTTTGCACCGAAGCAACGGCTTTGAATAGATGATGCTTAACAATAGTTAAATTCGGCCTATTAATCCAATAGGATTTAGCCCGTTTTAGTAATATTTATGCTTACTAATGTTAAAAATTACTTAGTTATACCGCTACTTACTTAAAACAACAGTTAACTTATAAAAATCATATGACCGATATAGCCAGCAATTTTACCCAAGTAAGCAATAACATTAACGATTTGTGCCAAAATGCCCAGCGCTCAACACAATCGGTGCAATTACTTGCCGTGAGTAAAACCCGCCCTGCCGATCAGCTAAGGCAGCTGCATCTTCTGGGCCAACTGCACTTTGGCGAAAACTATCTGCAAGAGGCTTTGGATAAACAGCAACAGCTACAAGACTTGCCCCTTATATGGCATTTTATCGGCCCTATTCAGTCAAATAAAACCCGCGCTATTGCAGAAAATTTCAGCTGGGTGCACAGCGTTGATCGCTTGAAAATTGCCAAGCGTTTAGCTGAGCAGCGCCCCGGCTCTTTAGCTCCGCTAAATATTTGCATCCAAGTTAATATTTCTAACGAAAGCAATAAAGCAGGTTGCTTAATCGATGAAACGTTACAGCTCATCGATCAAATAGCATTACTACCCCAATTAAAAGTACGTGGCTTAATGGCCATACCTAAAGCCACCACTGATGTGGTTGAGCAGCAACAAGCTTTTAGCGCTCTTGCTGATCTATTAAAGCAATGCCAGCAACAGCATCCATCTTTAGATACCTTATCAATGGGTATGTCTGCTGATATAGGCCCAGCTATTAAATGTGGAGCGACGATTATAAGAGTAGGTACTGCATTATTTGGTGCGAGAGACTATTCCAATAAAGTTTAGTGCAACCTAGGAGGCTGACCGAGAACAGACTGATTTACTGCGATCTAATCTATTTTGCCAAATTTATCGCTAATTTTCGTTAATTAGAACAACTATTCGCCTCAAACGAGCCCTAAATTTGACTCAAATAGCCTAACTCTCGCTACAATCACTATTCTCGGTCAGACTCCTAGTCGACAGTTACTTTAAACAGCTAAATTCATTCACTTATTTAAGAGCTACTTATGCAATCCACTCAATCAGCTACATCTCAGCCTAATATTGCTTTTATCGGTGCAGGTAATATGTCTAGAGCCATTATTGGTGGCATGCTCAAAAATGGTTACCCAGCGGTGCATATATTTGCCACCGGGCGCGATATTAAGAAACTAGAAGATTTGGCGGCAAAGGGCATCAAGACAACCGTCGATAACGCACAAGCCGTAATCGAGTCAGATATTGTGGTACTTGGAGTAAAACCGCAATTAATGCAATCAGTGATAAGTCCACTGGCAAATGCTGCTCAACAGCGCCAACCATTGTTTGTATCTGTCGCTGCAGGTGTTACCTCAAAAAGCATTGAGCAGTGGTTAGGAGGCGATTTAGCGGTGATTCGCTGTATGCCAAACACGCCTGCTTTAGTCAAGGTTGGCGCCAGTGCTTTATGTGCTAATGCAAAAGTGAGCGATAGCCAAAAAGAAGTTACTCAACAAGTAATTGCTACTACCGGTATAGCGCTTTGGGTTGAAAACGAAGCGCAGCTAGATGCCGTAACAGCGCTATCTGGGTCTGGCCCGGCTTATTTCTTTATGTTGATGGAATCAATGATCGATGCTGCAGTCTCACAAGGGCTTCCAAGAAAAGTAGCCGAGCAATTAGCTCTACAAACCGCGAGCGGCGCTGCTGCCATTGCCCAGCAAAGTGACTTAAGCCCTGCACAGCTTAAACAGCAGGTAATGTCACCTAAAGGAACTACTGAGCAGGCTGTACTGAGCTTCGAAAAAGCTGGCTTTGCACAAATCATTAAAAACGGAATGCAGGCAAACGTAGCAAGATCTGAACAGTTAGCCAAAGAGCTCGCTTAATCTCCGTGCTTTCTCAGCTTTTTTTCAGGCATTAGCTACAAATGAATGCTAAACTTCTGAATTTTTCATAGCAACTAATTGGGCAAATAACTTATGGACTCTAATCCACTAATTTTGATCATCCGTACTTTAGGTCAACTTTATGTTTTTATCTTACTGCTACGACTAATATTACAATTAGCGAAAGCGGATTATTACAACCCTATTTCACAGGGAATCGTGCGTATCACTCAACCGGTCATCAATCCGTTACAAAAGATCATCCCCAAAGTACTGAATGTTGATATCTCTCCAGTGCTGTTAGCGATAGTGCTTAACGCCATTATTTTGTATGCGGTGTATGCCTTAGGCAGCCAATTGATCCCAATTGCCAGCCTCTTCCTCTACGCTGTCATTGGGGTATTTAATATCTTTTTAGATATTATATTTTATGCGGTGATGGGTTCGGTTATTCTTAGTTGGATAGCGCCAGACAGTCCACATCCTGCACCGCAGCTGATTATGCAGATATCTTCACCGTTGTATCGTTTAGTTGGCAAAGCACTGCCCCCTATGGGTGGTTTCGACTTATCACCTATTTTGATTTTTATTGCCATCCAGTTAATACAATCACAGCTGCGTCCATTCTTAATTTAGATAGCCGCTCAACTGCTTGGTCAACGAACTATTTAACGAGATCCTGATGAAAAAATACTTCGCAATAAAACAGTTAAAAATTAAACTCTTTAAAATGATCCTGCTTAGCTTACTCAGCACTAGTTTAATGGCTGAGCAAGTCATAGAGACTGAGCAATACCTAATTCACTACAATGCTTTCAACAGCACTGTTATAGATGCCGATGCGGCTAAAAAGAATAAGCTAGTGCGCAGTAAGTTTAATGCCATGCTCAACATCGCGGTGTTAAAGAAAAACGCTGATGGCACAACCACAGCTGTCAGAAGCATTAACACTGGCACTGTACAAAATTTACTTGGACAACAACAATCATTAAAGTTTGCCACTATTGCTGAAGGAAAATCCATTTACTATATTGCTAGTTTTCGCTTTGCCAATGAAGAGCAAATGAATTTCAATGTACAAGTACAGCCCAATCCAAACCAAGCGGCTATCGAAATAGAGCTTTCGCAAAAGTTCTTCGTGGATTAATGCGTTATTGAATACTTGCTAAACCGCCTTAGCTTAATACCTTAATTCGAGTAGACAAATGATAGATAAAATTGTATTAGCCAGCTCCAATAAAGGAAAAATCCTCGAATTCAGTGAGATTTTTCGCCCTTTAAATATTCAGCTGATTAGCCAACAAACGTTACAAGTGAGCGATGCGGATGAAACAGGGTTAACTTTTGTCGAGAATGCAATTTTAAAAGCACGGCATGCCTGTGAAGCAACCGGTTTACCTGCATTAGCGGATGATTCAGGTTTAGAAGTTGACGCTTTACTAGGTGCGCCAGGTATTTACTCATCACGCTATTCTGGTGCTGGAGATGCTGCTAATAACATTAAATTAATACAAGCATTAGCAGATGTGGAAACAGCGCAGCGTAGCGCTAGGTTTCGCTGTGCACTGGTTTTTATGCGCCATGCAAAAGATCCCACTCCGCTAATATGCCAAGGTGCGTTAGAAGGCAGTATTTTAACTGCCCCGCGTGGTGAATCTGGCTTTGGTTACGATCCGCTGTTTCTAATTGACCCTAATTTAATTGATGGCCAACAGCTAGCAGCTGCACAATTAACCCCTGCCCAAAAGCATAAAATTAGCCATCGCGGTAAAGCAGTTGCCCAGTTTGTGACACAAATTCAAGACTATTTAAAATAATGTCCAAGCTCATACCTACTGCTAAAAGCTCTATTGAAGCAACTCCCACTTTACCCCCGCTAGCACTGTATATCCACATCCCTTGGTGTGTTAAAAAATGCCCTTACTGCGATTTTAATTCCCATGCAGTGCGCGGTGAAATTCCAGAAGCTGCCTATGTAAAAGCGTTATTAGCGGACTTAACTGCAGAGAAAAATGCCGCGCAAAATCGCCCTATCAGTAGCATTTTTATTGGCGGCGGTACTCCTAGTTTATTCAGCGCAGCCGCTATTGGCGAGATATTGCACGAAGCTGAAAAGATAGTCCCCTTTGCTACTGATATCGAAATTACCATGGAAGCAAACCCCGGTACTTTTGAGCGCAAACGCTTTGCAGGATTTAAAGCTGCTGGCGTAAATCGGTTGTCAGTTGGGGTGCAAAGCTTTAATGACGAGCACTTAGCTCAATTAGGTAGAATCCACAGCGCAGACGAAGCTATAAAAGCAATTAAAGCCGCCTCTCAATTAGGTTTTGAGCACATCAATATCGATTTGATGCATGGTTTAGCCAAGCAAAGCCCGCAGCAAGCACTACAAGATTTAGACACTGCTATCGCACTAGGTAGCGATCACTTATCTTGGTATCAGCTGACCATAGAGCCTAACACTGAGTTTCATGCCCGCCCGCCAATATTGCCCGATATAGATACGCTTTGGGATATTCAACAAGCAGGGCAAGCGTTAATCGCAACAGCGGGGTTTGAGCAATATGAAATTTCAGCTTATGCAAAACCAAACTGCCAAGCGCAGCACAATATTAATTATTGGCAGTTTGGGGACTATTTTGGCATCGGCGCGGGCGCCCATGGCAAACTGAGCTTTTACGACGCGCAATCGCAGTCTCTGGAAATTATAAGGCGCTGGAAAAAACGCTCGCCAAAAAGCTATTTAAGCCATGTAAATCCATTGGGTGGAGAAAACACCCTATCAGCACAAGAGCTACCTTTTGAATTTATGATGAATGCATTGCGACTTAAAACCGGAGTCCCTACTGAGTATTATCAACAGCGTACCGGACAATCTTTAGCTAGCATGCAAAACGCATTAAATGACGCTCAAGTAAGAGGATTGTTACAAGTTGATCAAAACATAGCACCGACGGCGCAAGGCTCATTGTTTTTAAATGATTTATTAGAATACTTCATTGACTAATTTGTAAGGCCTCTGCCATATATGCTTTCACTTTCAAACGCTTTTTTTTGTACATTGTCGAAGTAAATTACTAAAATCACTGAAGAATACATAACTAGTTTCCATCCAGAGACGAACCTCCATGATGTCGTTATGTGGAACAACCAAACGCCCACATCTAGTGTTGGCTATTTAGAACCATTGGATCAGCCCCGCTACCACCGCGTTTCAGGATGAGAACTAACTAGTGTTTTTTTGCGCTTCAAGCATGGCGCTGATGCATTCAGTTTGAACCGGTTTACTGAAATAGTACCCTTGCATTTGCTCGCAATTTAATTTTTTTAAAAACTGCTTTTGTTCACTATTTTCAACACCTTCAGCCACAACTTTTAAATTAAGCTGGTGAGCTAAAAAGATAATAGTAGATACCACAGCTTGTGATCCTTGCTTGCCTGGCACTTCATTAATGAAACTGCGATCAATTTTTAAAGTATCTAAAGGCAGCTGATTTAGTTTACTCAAACTTGAGTAACCTGTACCAAAATCATCTAGCGATACTTGTACTCCTAATGCTCTTAAAGTTTGCAAATTTTCACAAGCCAAAGATAAATTATCAATTAAGCAGCTTTCTGTCACTTCTATATCGAGCAGTTTTGGATCCAAATTAAAATATCTAAGCGCTTGTTTTACCTGGTCTACTAACTGGCATTTAATGAATTGTTTAGCCGATACATTTACAGAGATAACAATAGGTTCTTCTGCTAACGTTTGCCACAACGCCGCCTGCTCTATTGCCTCACGTATCACCCAATGACCAATATCGGGTATCAAGCCAAGGTTTTCAGCAAGGTAGATAAATTGATCAGGCAAGATGTGACCTAATACCGGGCTATTCCAGCGTATTAATGCCTCTACACCGACTATCTTATCTCTCTTTAAACACACCTTTGGTTGATACAAAAGATGAAATTCCTGGTTCTTTAAGGCTTGCCTTAACTGATACTCCATCAATAATCGCTCTTTATACTGAGCATTCATATCAGGAGAATACATACAAAACCTATTACGTCCTTGTGCTTTAGCTCTGTACATCGCCGTTTCAGCATTTTTAATTAAGTCGGTTTGGTTCTCACCATCACTAGGGTAGAGCGCACAGCCAATACTTAATGTTAGCAGAAATTTACTATCGTTCACTTGTACGGGGATTTTCAGTGAATCTAACAAACGCTGCGCTTTATCTGAAACTTGATTAACATTCTGGTAGTTAAAAAATACCATAAATTCATCACCGCCAATGCGCGCTAAAGTGCGTCCAGGGGTAATGCTATTATTTAACCTAAGGGCGACTTCTTTGAGTACCCTATCACCAATTATGTGCCCCAATGAATCATTGATTTGTTTAAAGTTATCTAAATCGACCAATAGCACAGCTAACTTATATTCTTCCTCGTGCGACAGGTTAATAGCGACATCTAGTCTATCGTGGAGTAATTGGCGATTAGGTAATTCAGTGAGAGGATCGTAGTACGCTAAGTTTTCAATAGTCTCTTTAGATTTTTTAGCTTCAGATACATCGCTAAAGACCCCTGAATACATTATTTCTCCTGTATAGGGCTCTAACACTTTATTAATAGTTAGCCATTCTGGGTATATTTCACCATTCTTTTTACGGTTCCATATCTCACCTTGCCATACTCCTTTTTCAGCCATCTCTCGCCACATATCCTGATAGAACTGCGCATTATGCTTGCCTGAGCTCGTCAACGTTGATGGCTGCCCAATTGCCTCTTCATAACTGTAACCTGTAAGGCTAGTGTAAGCAGGATTGATAGCAACAATAATGCCTTTTTCATCCGTCATCATAATCCCATCACTCGAGGCATTAATAACAGCGTTTGCGAGATGTAAGTGGCGTTCTGCAACTTGCAGCTTCAGCTCTTTATGCTCAAGAGATGCATGTAATCTGGCACTGTAGCTGTGATCTATATTGGCTAATATATCTGAAAATGAGATGAGTTTGTAAGCTAACCCCTGCTCATTTTCCACGACTATATGCCGAATATGTTTTTCAACCATTAATGAGCGAGCTGCCAGTAAATTCATTGAAGCTGGAGCAGTTATCAATGATCGGCTCATGATGGAACTAACTGCATTTTGCGTTTGGCTTAAAGAAATCGCACGCACTATATCTCGAGTAGTAACTATGCCTTGTGGCAGACCTTTACAGCTGATAATTAATGCATCACATTGGAAACGACGCATATTATCAACAATTCCACTAATAGATGTTTCACTGTCCATAAAGGGTGTATTAGCGCTTTTAACGGCTCCCAGTTCAGCAATAGTTAAAAAATTATTTGCATCTTGGTTAACCACCATATCTGATTGGCTAATAATACCAAACATAGTTCTATCGGGATTTAAAACAATTAAGTGGGAGGTATTAAATATTTTGAATTTTAGCGCAGCTTGGCTCACTTCTAAACCGGCATCAACAGTGCAAATTTGATCGTTCATCACACTATTTATTGGCCGGTTTATCTCTTTATTTTTACTATAATTGAGCTTAAGAGCCTCCGTTTCAGTCCAAATACCTACTGGGAATCCATCATCAACAATGACAATAGAACTACAGCGGCGGCTATGCATAAATTTAGCGGCATCTTTAATCGATAGTGTAAGTGTACAGCTGGTAACATTTCTCTTAGCAATATCTCTAATGAGCTGCTGGCCGCTAAATAAAGTCATTTATATCCAAATATGAGTGTTCAGTAATGAGGGTGTGCCGTTGCATGTATAAGGATATCGATAATCGTAACAGAAAGGCGCGCTTATTTTAAACGCCTTAAACGAATTTAACATTAGCGTTGAGAGCGTTTAAAATCCCAAGCTACGGCCTCGCTTCTAAGTAGATATAAATAATGTTTATAGCGGTATATAAGCTAACCGTAAGTTGTTATCGATGGCTTTTTTGACCACTTCTTGCAAGCACTGTACTTAGTTTACTTAAAATCATATATTCAAAAAAAAGCGAGCTAACACTACTACTTTCACTATTAACAAAAAGTGAATATTGTATATTTAAAATGCTAATAATCGTAAAGATGCGATCGATCAATAAAAACTAGATTACTACTAGACCAAAAAGACTTAATTTGCATACAAAAAATTTTATTGATCGATTGCAAACAACTACTCAATTTATTGGCTAAATATGCAACCCTTTCAAAGATCTGCTGCAACTAGTTTATTGTTGTCAATTATCCACTATTTTTGTGTAATTTGCTGCTTATCTAACCAACCATTCAGTTATAAGCTTACTTAGCTTATTATTAGTTGTATTTTTGATGAATAAACGACAGAGTATTACCGCTGAGCTTAAGCAGGAGAGGCTCTTATTTTTACACTAACGGTTCTGTAGCAAATATTTTCACCTATACATAAAACTACACTGACATTTAAAGTTAACCTGGAGAGTGGTGAGTTCATATTTTATCGACTCAATTGTTTAGTATATAAACTTATACTTGGAAACGATACTCAAAAGGCAATATCTTATTTATCAGATATGATTATTTTGTTATGCAAATATTTTTAAAGTTGATTTAGCAGTTTTTCAATGCACAATTCCTTCTTAAATGGCTAAAATGGTGCATTGAGAATTAACAGAGATAGAGAGTTTTTATGAGCACAACAATTTGGCATGCTTGCATAGCTACAGTGTTTTTATTTAATATCAATGTAGCTAATGCATTATCCGTGATCGTAAAAGATAGTAGCGGCGCTAACTTAGCTGACGTAGTTGTCTACGCTGAACCACTTGAACAACAGCCTCTTGGAAAAACTAAGAAGAACATTGTCATTTCTCAAGCAAAAAAATCATTCACTCCTTACATTAGTGTTGCTCAAACAGGTAATTCAATTGTTTTTAGCAACAAAGATGATATTACTCACCACATATACTCTGCCAGCGGCAGCAAGTTCGCTTTTTTAATTCGCCCGGGTCAAAAAGTAGGACAGCCAAAATTATCACAATCCAATGAAATTGTGATGGGCTGTAACATACATGATTGGATGAGCGGCTATCTATTAGTTTTAGATACGCCATATTTTACTAAAACTGATGCCAATGGATTAGCTAATTTAGATATTAAAGGTGCGGGGCGCTACAAAATTATCGTTTGGCACCCGCAGATTACTGAAAAAAATAATAGGATAAGCAAGGATATAAACATAGCTGAAGATTTAGAAGTAGCGATGAGTCTATCTCAGAAAATGGACAAAATTCTTGAACAGAAAAGTGATGACGACTTTGATTTTCTCTCGGATTATTAGGATCAGTTGTTAATGAAGAGCTTACAGAATAAAATATTTTTATTCTTCGTTTTACTACTCCTGTTAGTACAGCTAATAGGTGTCTGGACAGTGCTGTCTGGAAAAAACAACCAAGAAGCTCAAGAAATAAGTAATCGTTTAAATACCGCTAAAACCATTTTTTCTGAACTATTCGATAGCCGTAGTAAATACTTAAAAGCATTTTCCACCACAGCCTCCAAAGATTATGGTATTAAACAAGTATTTAACGAAGATAGGCGTAGTTTATTGGTGGCATTGAATAACCACCGAAAACGCATTAATGCTGATCTAGTAATGTCTATTACCGATGACGGTATTATCAGCGCACAACTCGTCGCCACTGGCGAAGATGATGATAGAAAAATAAAGCGTGGCAAAGAGGCTGACTTACCGTTCCAATATACTTCTTGGCTCAATAAAAGCCAGTCATTAGAGCATTTATACAAACTTAATGGAGAGCTTTACCAACTCAGCCTTTCCCCAATTCAAATAGGTTCGAAAGTATTGGGATGGATCGGTTTTGGTTTTCAAATTGATCGCCGCTTGGCCATGAAATACAAAGAAATTACTGGTTTAGAAACCATTTTTATTCTGCGTGAAACAAAAGAGTGGGAACTGATAGCTTCCTCCGCCTTAAATGCACAATTGAGCTTGGCCAAAAACATCGTGAAAGGCGATATTCCACAGCAGTATATTGCTCAAAGTCAGTTAATCAGCAATTTTGACGACAGCCAACTTGGGGTCGCTATGTATGGCCTAAGAGCAGATTTAGTGGAAGTTCTACAAGAACAGTGGGGCAAGCTGCTACTGCTTATATTTTCAACGTTAGTACTTTCTTTAGCTGGCGCTTATTTAGTAGCTGCATCTATCACTAAACCTATTAAAATACTGGTCAAGCAAGTAAAGATTGTAGCGCTTGGTGATTATTCGCAAGGTATAAAACTGCGTGATCGAAGTGAATTGGGGCAGTTAGCCAATGAATTTAATGTGATGCAAAACGCAGTGCTATCACGTGAAAGAGCTTTACAACACAGTGTAAATCACGATCCGCTCACTGACTTGCCAAACCGACACATGTTGCTCAGTGATTTACGTACAATATCTAACACTGCTGATTGTTTCACCATCTTTCATTTAAACTTAAGCCGTTTAAAAGATGTAAATGACACTTTAGGTCACGAAGTGGGTGACCAAATTATCAAAGAAGCTGCGTTGCGCTTAAATGATACGCCGGGTTTTAAAAAAGCTTACCATATGGGCGGTGATGAATTTATTTTAATTAGCCAGCAGCGTGATAAGTGTAATATTTCAGTATTGGCTTCTAGCGTACAACAGCAGCTCAAAGCATCTTTTGATCATGATTGTTTCTGCTTTCAACTACAAGTGCGTATCGGGATAGCACTCTATCCAGAGCATACAGATAAGGTTGATATTTTACTAAAAATGGCAGATACAGCACTACATCAAACGCGCAAGAACCGTCAGCCGACCCAAGTGTACGATGCCGAGTTTGACACGAATTCTATTGAGCGTTTAAGTTTAATCAATGATTTTAAAAATGCTGTTAGTGGCGACCAACTGGTACTGTATTACCAACCCAAGTTGGACTTTAAATCTGGCGTGATCACGCATATGGAAGCACTGGTACGTTGGCAACACCCATCGTTGGGTATGATTCCACCTGATGACTTTATTCCAGTAGCTGAGCAAACTGGGCAAATTAATGATTTAACTTGTTGGGTACTAAAAACCGCGATTGACCAATACAACCGCTGGCTGGCAATGGGGATGGATTTCAATATAGCCATCAATATTTCCGCAGAAAACTTTCGCGATCCAGCTTTTTTTGACTTTGTTTGTCATTCATTAGACACTGCAGGTGTTAATGCGAATAAACTAACATTGGAGGTTACAGAAAGTGCAGTAGTAGATGATCCAAAATCAGCTATTGAACTGCTTAAAAAATTCAAAAATTTGGGTATATTTTTATCAATCGATGATTATGGTACCGGTTACTCATCTCTTGCGCAGTTAAAACAACTACCTGTGCATGAGCTTAAAATCGATAAATCTTTTGTGCAACGCTTAGAGCATGACCTTGACGATCAGATCATTGTCCGCTCTACAATAGAGCTTGCACATAACATGGGATTAACTGTTGTTGCTGAAGGAATAGAAGATCAATTCGCCTTAGATTGGCTAAAAGAGAATGGCTGCGAAAAAGCGCAGGGCTACTTTATTAGCAAACCTAAACCCGCTGATGAACTTTCCCCTTGGTTGAAACTGCAATTAGGCTATCGAGAAGAAAGGGTTATTTCATAAGCACTAACCTTCTTATTTAAGCAAAGATGATCATGTTAAAATTATCTCGAAAAATAAATGTAGTCGCACGCTGTTTTTTAATTTACTCAAGCACCGGTTATGTTTCTGCCAGTGAATTCAAAGCCAACGGATTAGTAGATTTTCGGTTATCCAGCAACCAAAGTAGTGAAAGTAGTCACAGCTATCTTTCCGGTGGTTATGGAAAATTTTCATCGGATAAGTCAGCAGCACTTTCATTACCTCAATTTGCAGGACAGTTTCAACTACTTTGGGATAACGGTCTAAGCGCTAATCTGGTGGTTAATAGCTACAGTGAAAACAGCCAATTAGGCCTAGGCGTCACTGAAGCTTATTTAAAATACAAATCAATTCCCTCAGAATCAGGTTATCGCTGGGAGAATAGAAGTGGTATTTTTTATCCAAAAATATCTATTGAGAATGAAGCTTTTGCCTGGGCAAGCATCAACACCTTGAATTCTTCAACCTTAAATACTTGGATAGGGGAGGAAACCAGAGTACTAGGCAGCGAAGTTAAAGTAACGCGTCTAGGCCGCTTCAAAGGCAACCCCTTTGACATCTCTTTCAGTACTAGTTTATTTGCCAGTAATGACCCGAATGGTGCTTTGCTTTCTTGGCACGGCTGGACGACAAGCAACAGGCAAAGCTCTTGGCGAAAAAGCCAACCATTTCCCGCATTACCTGCCAGTGCTCCTGGCGGTGCTTTAGAGCATCAAGCAAAAAAATCAAATCCTTTTTTAGAAATTGATAACCGTCCAGGTTATCAACTTCAATTTGATTGGAAACAGCATAAGAAAGGTAAATTTTTATTCGGTTATTATGATAACCGCGCAAAACCTTATATAGTGGTTGATGGGCAATACGGCTGGAGAACTAGATTTTTATATGCTGGTAGTCGTTGGCGTCTAGCAAAAGGCTTAGAGTTAAGTGCCCAGTTTTTGCAAGGTTCCACTTTAATGCAGTCTACGCAGCGCACCGATATGGTAAATAACGATTATAAAAGCGGATTTATCGCACTATCTCGTAAAGTAAAAAAACACAAATACACGGTACGTTTAGAAGAATTTTCTGTCACCGATAATGACCAAACTATTGGAGATAACAATACTGAATATGGTAAAGCAGCTACTTTTAATTATACCTACCGCTGGTCTAAACCTTTACTGCTTTCAGCTGAGTACAATTGGATAAAATCCTCTCGTCCCTCTAGAGCATATCAAGGATATTCAACCAACCTTACTGAGCAACAAATTCAACTAGCGGCTCGTTACTTCTTTTAATCAGCCGTTGTTTTGAGAAGCGCTACATTATTAAAATGTAGCAGGTAAGCCAGCACTTGCTAGTGGCAAAATTGTAGTTTTGCATCGTAAAGGTAATCCACTAGATGGCTCAGCTCTATTAGTAGCTTTCTAGCTTTCTAGCTTTCTAGCTTTCTAGCTTTAACAATATTTTGCACTGCTGTTGGAAGCTCACTAATACAACTAATCTGCTGATCTGCATTAAAATCATGCGACCACTGCTGTGTGATAACATTGACCCAAACTGTCGACATCCCCAACTGTTGTGCACCTTGCACATCAGCGATTGGATTATCGCCGATATGAATAACTTGCTGACTTGATAACCCAGCATGCGCTAACATTTGCTCGAAGATGCTTGGGTGTGGTTTTTCTACCCCGCAATCATGCGCGTTAAACTGAAAGTCAAAGTGATCTTGCAAACCTACTTTGTAAATATCAGCATTACCGTTGGTGATCGCCCCCATTATGTACCCCTGAGCCTTTAGCTCATCTAGCACAGGCCAAACATGGGGGAAATAACTTACCTCTTGGCGCGCTTTCAGCGCAACGTCAAAGCCCTGCTCTACAAGTTTCATCACTTGATTGGCGTCATAACCTGATTTGGTTAAACCTATGTGCAATCCTTTTTTACGGATATCCGTCACACTGTGTGCAATTTCTGGATATTCATCCACGACCTGCTTACGTAATACCGCAAAATTTTCCAAATCATATTTTGCTGCATAGGCAGGTGCATTCTGCTGCAACCAAAGATAAAGCTGCAAATCCATGTTTTTAATGACAGGTCGAATATCCCACAAAGTATCATCTAAATCGAAAGTTAGGCATTTAATCATTTTTATTCGCTCTTGGGTGCGCATGTAAATATGCAGTTATCAGTTGCTGCTGAGCGAAGCCGTGTTTGTGCTCAGCCGTTTGGGCTAGGGTCGTTTTATCATCAGCCAATCGTTGCTGGTTTTTAGCTTGTTGTAACTTTCTAACACTCAAGTTGCTAATAGAAATTTGTTGTCCTCGGTACTGAACGCGCAATTGAATGGCACGAATACTAAGACGCCGCCCTTGTTTAGAAATAAACAGCGTAGGCTCTAAAGAGGGTATTGATACTCGATATTGCATCCAAGACTTTAAAACGTCTGAACAGGCTTCACTGAGCGTGATTTCTGTTTGCTGCCCATTCTTATCAACACATGTCAAACGGTGCTGCGTAACGTTTAAACTAAATAGCTCTAAAGCAGCTAATTCAGTGATATTAATATCACACTCGATGAGTAGCGTTAACAGCGCTTTATCTCGCGCTGTCATAAAATCTGTGACTGTAAAGCCCAGTAGCAATGGTAAATTAATTGCAGCGACTGCAGCGGCTGCAACAGTTGATTTTTTTGGTAGATCTAATCCAAGTAGCGGATCAAAATCAAGTTGCAAAGTGCGTCTTAAATAATTAAAAAAACCTCGCACAGCACTGAGCTGGCGATTAATACTGGTCCTTGATTTTCCGCTGTTATGAGCATCCCAAAAGAATGCTTGAGCTTGTTTTTCACTTATATTCTGCCACTTTTGTAATCGATAGTCAGCGATAAAATCAAGATAGCGAAATACGTCACTGCGATAGTTAACTAAACTATTGTGAGCTAACGGTTGGCGCTGTAAGTAAATTATATATTGCTCAAGCGGTAAACTCAGGCTTGGTGTTGCTTTAAAAGAACTCATTTTTACATCTTATTGATAGCAAGAGGCTTCTATAGATAACATCTTTTATTACATATAAAGCCAGGCTTGAATTAAATCATTTAAGGCTCATCCTTGCTTTGCAAAATGCGACTTGCTACACGGCTTAAAACCTCACCGACATAGGTTAAAAACATGGTCCCTTGGCTGCTTTGAAAGTAATCTTCATCAAAACTGCCGATACCTAACAGACCCATTGTCTCTCCTTGCACTAAAGGAATAACAGCGGCGGATTGAATCATGGCAGAACGGTTTTCGAATAAAAAGTGATTCTCAGCGGCTGATAAGTTGCCACAACTCGGTTGATTAGAGATCATCAGCGGCTCTACAATACCCGCCATTGCTCGCGGCATCATACGTCGGTTATTAACGGTCAGTTGCTTATCGTCAAACAAAATAAGCGAGGTTGCATCTCCATAGAAATCTCGGCATAAACTCTCTTCTAACGCATCACCTAAATCATCCAGTGTTTGTGCATCTAATAGCGATAGCACCATGCGCTTAGTTTTTTCAAACTGCACATCGTTATGTCGCGCGGCATCACAAAAATCAGATAAATGTACCGTTAGTTTTTTGTTTTTTTCGCGTAGCATCGAAGACTGTCGTTCAACAAAAGAAACAGCAGCTCCTGTTTCATGGGGTACCGATAACACTTCTAATAGGTATTCATATTCAATAAAAAAATCTTCATCCTTTTGCAAGAAAGCAGCTACTTGCTCACGGGTTATACCTTGTGTATTGATTGGCTTATCTTCGGTACTACTCATATAAAAATTTTCCCTTCAAAAACACTTGTTGCAGGCCCGGTCATTATTACTGGATCGCTGTCTTCACCTTGCCAAAATATTTCTAAACAACCACCGGTAACATTTACTTTAACGCGTTCACTGAGTAAACCACGCTGTCTACCAGCCACTACCGCTGCACAAGCTCCAGTACCACAGGCCAGCGTTTCACCTACTGAGCGCTCGTAAACGCGTAAATTAATTTCACTATCACTGACAATTTGCATGAAGCCAATATTGGCACCATTTGGAAAACAGTTCATCGCTTGGACTGCCGGTCCTATAGATTCCACTGCTGTTGTCTGTACATCATCAACAACCAATACCGCGTGCGGATTTCCCATTGATATAGCGGATATCTGCCACAGCTGATCTGCGATTTGTAAAGGGTAGGTTTTTTGCTGTTGATCCGCTACAAAAGGTATTTCAGCTGGTGAGAGTATAGGGGCGCCCATATCTACTTCAACTTGGCGATCATCGCGAATCGTCAACAGCATATTACCTTTAGCGGTTTCAACTTTAACCTGCTTTTTAACCGTAAGTCTTTTGTCTTTCACGAAAAGGGCAAAGCATCGTGCTCCATTACCACAGTGCTCGACTTCGCTACCATCGGCATTAAAAATGCGATAGCGGAAGTCCATATCTGGATCGGTAGGAATTTCAATAATAAGTAGTTGATCAAAGCCAATGCCTAATTTTCGATCCCCAAGACGTTTTACCATTTGTGAATTAAATTTGAAGCGCTGAGTGACTAAATCAACAACCATAAAGTCGTTGCCTAACCCATGCATTTTGGTAAAACGTAGTAGCATTATTCTTTTCCGTTTTTATTTTAAGTATCACACTTATTGATATGGCTATGACCACAATAATGATCATAACCAGTTTGGATTAATCTTCAGGTAGTAATTTTTCACCTTTCACGAGATCTGCAAATGTTTCTCGTTTGCGAATTTCATGAATTTCATTGTCATCAATCATTATTTCAGTAGCGCGTGTTCGAGTATTGTAATTTGAGCTCATGGTAAAGCCATAAGCGCCTGCAGAACATACCGCCAGCAAATCTCCTGGGGCAATGGCTAGTTCGCGATTTTTACCTAAAAAGTCACTGGTTTCACAAACGGGACCAACCACATCATAGCTCTGCTTTGCTATATCTTCATGAACCTGTAATGGGATAATTTCTTGATAAGCGCTGTACAAAGCGGGGCGCAGCAAATCATTCATCGCAGCATCAACAATGGCAAAACTTTTGCTTTCGTTATGCTTTAGATACTCAACTTCCGTCAGTAATACCCCTGCATTAGCGACAATAGATCGCCCTGGTTCGAAGATGAGAGAAAGCTTTCTATCGCCAATTTTTTCTAAAACAGCCCCAATATATTCTGCAGCACTTGGTGGTTGCTCGTCGGTGTAACAAACGCCTAATCCACCCCCTAGATCCAAATGCTTAAGCGTAATACCATGTTCTGCTAAGGTATCGATCAGCACTAGCAATTTGTCCATGGCATCCATAAAAGGAGCTATTTGAGTTAGCTGGCTACCGATATGACAATCCATACCAACGATATTAACGTTGCTCAAGCTTGCAGCGTGTTGGTAGATACGCAACGCTTCTTCAATGTCGATTCCAAATTTATTTTCTTTAAGGCCAGTAGATATATACGGATGAGTACCCGCGTCAACATTGGGATTGATGCGAAAGGAGATAGGCGCTTGCATTGCCATTTGTTCAGCAACCGCATTGATGCGGATCAACTCAGATTCTGATTCAATATTAAAGCAGTGAATACCAACTTCTAATGCGCGGCGAATTTCACTAGATTGTTTTGAGACTCCTGAAAATACAATACGATTAGCTTGACCGCCCGCGGTTAATACCCGTTCTAACTCACCTTGAGAAACTACGTCAAAACCGGCACCTAAACGCGCTAATACGTTTAATACCGCGATATTGCTGTTTGCTTTCATTGCGTAGCAAACCATATCGTTTCTGCCTTCTAATGCATTGGCATATGCAAGATATCCAAGTTCAATGGCATCTCTAGAATAGACATAAGTTGGCGTTGCGTATTCTTCTACCACTTTGCTGAGCAATACGTTTTCGCAGTACAAGCTATTGTTACGGTACTCAAAACTTTCCATTAATCTTTACACCTATTGTTGTTCTTCTCTACTGAAGTTAATTTTTTATTAAATACTTAGCTATTCGCTAACACTTGTCTCACTGGGCGCTTCACCAATGGTACTTTCAACCGTCTCTTTAACAGCTTCTTTTTCTATATACAGCGGCCCTTTTTGACCGCAGCCAACCAGCCATAAAATACTGGTAAACACACTGAGCTTCAATAATAGTTTGTAGTTTTTCACTTTAAACCTCGGTCTTTGTCGATGATGTTGCCAATTTTAAAAGCTCGCGCTTAATTCAATAACACTTTTTCTATTTTACGGAGTAAATAATCAGTAGCACCGCGCTGAGATAAAAAGTATTGCTGCGCTTTCATACCCATTTCCTGCATAGTTGATGGTTCAGCCAGCAACGCGAGTAAATGTTCTAATAATTGCTGATAATCAGCGCAGCTACGCATACCACCTGCTGTTTCTAATTGTGGGCATATTACCGAGAAATTAAATTGCTGCGGCCCCATCAATACACCTTTACTTACGCTGGCAGCTTCTATTGGATTTTGCCCACCCATCGCCACGAAACTGCCGCCTACTATAGCTAAATCAGCGGCCGCGTACAGCATGCTGAGCTCCCCCATAGTATCACCAATATAAACTTTGCTCTGCATAGTTAAATTGTTTTTTGAGCGCCTAGCCACTAAATCGGTAACTTGCTCTGCTAAGTGCGCAACTTCATCAAATCTTTCAGGATGTCTAGGTACTATGATAAGCAATAAGTAAGGATGTTTTAGCCAAATATCATCCATTAGCTGTAACACACCTTGCTCTTCACTTTGATGGGAGCTCGCGAGAATTAGCACTGGGCGCTCGCCTATTTGCGCACGCAGCTGCGCGGCATTTTGTAGCATTAATTCGGGCACTTCGATATCAAATTTAATACTGCCACTTATTGATAATTTCTTTGCGGGTAACCCGAGTTTTTTAAAGCGTTCGCCATCACTTGGATACTGTGCAACTAATGAATCTAACTGCAATAGCATTGCGCTGGTAAGGCTGGCAACTTTGGCATAACCAGCGGCTGATTTTTCTGACATCCTAGCATTAGCAAGTAATACAGAAATGCCTTTGGCTTGGCATTTAGCCAGCATATTGGGCCACAGCTCAGTTTCAACAATCAATAATCCCAATGGCTTATGAGTATTGACAAACCTCGACACAGCACCTGATTGATCATAGGGGCAATACTGATGCCAAACATTAGGGTAGTCAGCAAATAATTTAGCCACTCTATCGGCACCTGTTGGTGTTGATGTTGTAATAAGAATGTGAAGCTGTGGATGCTTTTTTAATAGTTGCATTAACAACGGCGCTATCGCCACCGTTTCCCCTACAGACACGGCGTGTACCCATAGTGGCGCGATGGTAGAGCTTTTAGAAGCATAGCCAAATCGTTCTAAAATACGCTGGCGATAAGCAGGAGTTTTTGCACCGCGGCGCCATAATTTAAGCAACAAAAGAGGTGTCAGCAAGTAAAAAATACAGTTATAGATAATTCTCAAAGGATATGGCTACCATTAACAAAAGATGAAATTCTCAACATAGCTGGTTATTGTAGTTTATCGTGCAGTGTATATCAGTTAGAATTTAATTAAATTTATCAAGGTAATCAGCTCTCATGTCTAGCTACTTAAATGCGTTGCAGCGCCACCAGCAAATGTTTGAAAAAATGGTTCAATGTGAACAGACACTCCAGTTACTAGCAGAGCATATTGACCGTTGCTTTGATCGCGGCGGTAAATTGTTTTTTATGGGTAATGGCGGCAGCGCAGCCGACAGCCAGCACTTAGCGACTGAGTTTGTAGTACGCTATAAAGCCGAGCGCGCGCCATTAGCAGCTATCGCTTTAACCACTGACACTTCTTTATTGACAGCTCACGCCAATGATTTCTCTTTCGATACCGTGTTTAGCCGCCAAGTAGAAGCACTGGCGAAACCTGAAGACATCATCATTGGTATCTCTACATCGGGTAATAGTAAAAACATTATCCACGCCATCGAAACAGCTCAAAAAATAGGCGCCACTAGCTGGGCTTGGACAGGAGAAAATGGCGGATTATTAAAAAGCATAGCTGATCACATACTTGCTGTACCCGCCACTGAAACAGCACGTGTTCAAGAAGCGCATATATTCGCCGGTCATTGGCTATGTGAAGATGCAGACAGACGTGCCCTTGCCAAACAACACGCATCGTAATAATCGACATGAAATTAATCATACTCGATCGTGATGGCGTTATTAATTTTGACAGCGATAATTACATTCGCACTGTTGATCAGTGGCGCGCTATCCCCAATAGCATAACTGCCATTGCGGATTTATCGCGTGCCGGATATAAAATAGCGGTTGCTACTAATCAATCTGGTATTGGCCGTGGTTATTATTCACTCGACACATTAACTGCAATGCATGAAAAAATGCATCTCTTAGTACATAGCGCAGGCGGCGTGATCGACAAGGTAGTATTTTGCCCTCACTTGCCTGATGCATTATGTCAATGTCGTAAACCTTTACCGGGCATGCTTTTAGATATCATGGATAATTATTCAAATTTAAGTGATATTTACTTTGTTGGTGACAGTTTAAGTGATTTAAAAGCAGCAAACAGTGCCAATGTAGCAGCGGCACTGGTATTGACAGGCAAAGGTCAGCGCACATTAGATGCTGGAGGGATAGCAACAGATGTTCCCGTTTATGCTGATTTAGCAGCGTTTGCAAAGCATATTATCAGTCCATAGTGAAGTAGATCACTTAGCGCACGCGCTGCGCGCTATTCAATATATAATCGCTAGTTTTAGTTTACAGATGGCTACTAAGCATAATTACGCAGAGAGATTCAATGAGAGAATTAAACACAGATATTGTTATTGTTGGCGCTGGAATAGCAGGATTGTGGATGCTTAACAGTCTAACGAAACAAGGCTTTGATGTATTGTTACTAGAAGCGGACAGCATTGGTGGTGGCCAAAGCATTCGCTCTCAAGGCATTATTCACGGAGGCATGAAATACGCACTCAATGGCATACTCTCTCAAGCATCTGATGCCATTAAAGAAATGCCAGCACGTTGGAAACAGTGTTTAGCGGCTGAAGGCGACATTGATTTAAGCGGTGTTACTACTTTAAGCCATGCACATTACTTATGGTCTCAGCGCTCTCTTGGTGCAAAAATCACTTCTTTTTTCGCCAAGAAATCAATGAGTGGACGAGTAGACTCAGTTGCCAATACTGATTTCCCCGCTGTATTTCAGCACCCTGAGTTTAAAGGCAATTTGTATAAGCTCAACGAAATTGTGCTTGATACCCCTTCTTTATTTAAGCAATTAACTTCCAAACTTGCAGCCCGCATTTTAAAAGTTGATACACAAAACTGCCAATGGCAACGCGATAGTGCGCAAAATATTACAGGGTTGATTTGCGAGCAGCAGCAATTAAATATTAATGCCCAGCGCTTTATTTTTGCCGCAGGCGAGGGAAACGGTGCAATTTTAGATGCGCTGAATATCACCGCCCTGCAAATGCAGCTGCGCCCTCTACACATGGCAATGGTTACGCATCGTACTAACTTACCTATTTATGCGCATTGTATCGGTGCTAGTAGCAAACCATTGGTGACAATTACCCATCACATCAACGCAGATGGTAGCTTCACGTGGTATTACGGTGGTGATATTGCAGAGACAGGTGTGCAGCGAGATAGTGCGCAGCAAATTGCAGCAGCGCAGGCACTCACCTCTAAAATACTCCCTTGGGTGAAGCTAGAAGCACCGCAGTGGAGTAGCTTACGAGTGAATCGAGCGGAGCCTAAACAGAGTAACTTATCGCGCCCTGATTGCGCCTATTTGCACAGCGAAGGTAATTATGTGGTTGCTTGGCCGACTAAACTGGCACTCGCGCCTGATTTGAGTGACAAAGTAATAGCGCTCTTTAAACACCAGCAACTAACACCTAAAAATATTGTAACTAACAGCACTCTCGCTGAACTTCACCACCCAGACATTGCGCTACCTGCTTGGGTTGATGCAAATGCTTGAATCTATGATGACCAAAACAGTTGCCAACACTGGCGTGGCTGTTAGCCCTATTGGTTTTGGCACAGTAAAAATTGGCCGAGATCAAGGTGTTAAATATCCAACTAAATTCACCATCCCCGATGATCAACAAGTATTAAAGCTACTAAGCTGCTGCAAAGAGTTGGGGATAAATTTATTAGATACCGCACCGGCATACGGGCTTAGCGAACAGCGTTTAGGACAACTACTAAACCCTTTGGATAGGCAACACTGGGTGCTTAGCTCTAAAGCTGGTGAAGAGTTTAATAATGCTACTGGTGCATCTCATTTTGACTTCAGTGAAAAATCGCTGACGCGCAGTGTAGAGCGCAGTTTACAACGTTTAAATACCGATTATTTAGACATTGTGATGATTCATTCAAATGGTGATGATCTTAAAGTTATTGAACAAGATTTAGCACTAGAAACTTTAAACAAACTCAAAGCGCAGGGGAAAATTCGCGCGACGGGAATGTCGACTAAAACCATAGCAGGTGGAATTTGTGCTTTACAGCACAGTGATTGTGCGATGGTTACTTACAACTTAGCCATGCGTGATGAACTGCCAGTGATTGAATATGCACAGCAACATAACAAAGGTATTTTTATCAAAAAAGCCTTTGCTTCTGGTCATGTTCAAGCAAGTGCAGATGAGGACTCTATTCTAGCCAGCTTGCAGCTGATTTTTTCACAACCTGCTGTGAATAGCGCTGTTATAGGCACTATAAATGAGCAGAATTTACGCTCAAATGTTGCTAAATACCATCAACTAATAACAAGTTAGTACTTATAACCAACCGCTTTTGAGTTTGTAAGCAATCATCAAAAGCGGCTGCAAACTTCGTAATCTAGCCTTTTATTTGCTCAACAATTGCCGTTGTGGAGCAATTATCTAGCAGAGAAAGCACTTGCACATCACCGCCATAACTACGGACGAAATCACCGCCAACAACACCTTCGATGCCGTAATCTCCGCCTTTAACCAGTACTTCAGGGCGAATCAACTCTAACAAATGCTCAGGTGTGGGTGTGTCAAAACAAACCACCCAATCTACCGCTTCTAAGCTCGAGAGTACTATCATGCGTCTATCTTCAGAGTTTATAGGACGGCCTTCACCTTTTAAACGCTTCACTGAGGCATCTGAATTGATCCCAACCACTAACCGCTGTCCAAGCTGTCTTGCCTGCTCTAAATAACCCACATGGCCCGCGTGTAATATATCAAAGCAGCCATTGGTGAAGACTATTTTTTCGCCTGCTAAACGAGCATCTTCTATCGCTATTAATAATTGCTCGTCACTAACCACTCCACGAGCGCTGCGCTTGGTAAGTGCTATTTCTCTTCTTATTTCTGGGCCACTTATTGCGTATGTCCCAAGCTTACCAATGGCAATGCCTGCCGCCATGTTGGCAATAGCGACGGCTTTTTGCATGCTTTCACCCGCACCCAGTGCTGCCGCGAGCGTCGATATAACAGTATCTCCTGCACCTGTAACATCAAACACTTCATGGCTGCGTGCCGGGAAATGCACTTCTGTGCCTTCTTTTTGCAGTAATGTCATCCCTTTTTCACTACGAGTAATCAGCAAGCACTCTAGCTCTAATTCAATAATTAGCGCTCTTGCGCGGCTAATAATCTGCTCTTCTGTGTGGCATTTGCCAACTACCGCTTCGAACTCAGACATGTTAGGCGTTAATAATGTCGCGCCTTTGTAAGGTCGATAATCATTTCCTTTAGGATCAACTAACACACGTTTGCGGTGTTTTTTTGCGAGTGCAATAAGGCTTTGGCAATCGCTCAAAGTGCCCTTGTTATAGTCGGATATAATTAACACATCGCAATTTTCTATTTGCTTAGATACCGAGGCTGTAATACTTGCTGCATAATCACTGGAAAAGCGCTGTTCAAAATCCATACGAATCAGCTGCTGATTGCGACTAATTGCGCGCAATTTCATAATAGTCGGCTCGCCTTGGCTCTGGGTAAAATCGCAGCCCACGCCTGCCGCTTGAAGTCTTGATTCTAAGACTGTCGCTGCTTCATCATTACCCACTAGCCCCATTAAGTGAGTTTGCGCGCCAAGTGCTGCTGTATTAAGCGCTACGTTGGCCGCGCCACCAGGTCTATCATCTTGTCGTGTTACATTGATAACAGGTACCGGAGCTTCTGGGGATACTCTGTCGGTTGCGCCATGCCAATAGCGGTCAAGCATGATATCGCCAACCACTAGTATCTGAGTTTTGTTAAATTCTGGCATTGTTAATTCAAGCACAGGGGGTAGCTCCTAAATTATGAGGTGGTATTAAATTTAATCGCATGTAGCTTTTCGATTTACCGCACAAGTTATTACGACGCAAGTTATCGCTCATATTACTGCTCAAACCCGTGTTGATAAAGCTCTGCATACAATGCGTTTTTAGCTAACAATTGCTGATGAGTACCGCGCTCTACTATCTCGCCGTCATCCATCACTAAAATAATATCTGCATTTTGAATGGTAGAAAGCCTGTGTGCAATGACTATTGTAGTGCGGTTTTGCATCACTGTTTCTAAAGCTTGCTGGATATAGCGCTCTGAATGGTTATCTAAAGCAGAGGTCGCTTCATCCAGAATAAGTATCGGCGCATCTTTTAATACAGCTCTGGCAATAGCTAAGCGCTGTCTTTGACCTCCAGATAGCGAGAGCCCTTTTTCACCTAAAGGTGTGTGCATCCCCTGTGGTAACTTTTCAACAAACTCTGTGGCATTAGCAATTGCCAATGCCGCTTGTATTTCACTTTCTGTTTTGTCCTTTAAGGTACCATAGCCTATATTGCTTTTAATACTTCCCGCAAATAGAAACACTTGCTGGTTCACTATCGCTATTTGTTCACGTAAGCATGCTAGCGAATACTGATCAAGCGCTATTCCGTCCAATAAAATTTGACCACTGCTTAAATCAAAAAAGCGTGGAATCAAATTGGCTAAAGTCGTTTTACCGCTTCCTGAACGGCCAACTAAGGCGATGGTTTCTCCAGCTTTGGCGCTAAAGTTAATATTTTTAAGTAACGGCTCGTCTGTATAGCTAAAGCTCACATCTTTAAATTGTAATTCACCGTTAGCACGGGGTATTACTTTAGTACCATTATCTTCTTCTGCTTCGCTGTCTATCATTTCAAATAAGCTAGTGGCCGCAGCAATGCCTTTTTGTAAAGGACCATTTATTTCAGTAAGCGCACGCAGTGGCTTAGCAATTAAACCCGCTGTCACTAAAAAGGCCACGAATTCACTGCCAGGCATACGTTCCATAAAATTAGGATATAAAGCGACAAAGATGAGTAGCGCCATTGCAATAGATATCAGCAGTTGCACTATGGGTGAGTTAAGTGCTGTAGTAACGGTCATTTTCAACGATTGGCGTCTAAAATCGTCACTTGCCTGATTAAACCGGGCAACTTCTGCTGAATACCCCCCAAAGGTTTTAACTACTTCAATACCTTGCAAGCTCTCTGTGGCTGCATGCGTAATATCAGCAATTGAGCTTTGCATATTTTTCGCGAGTTTACGAAACCTTTTTGACGCTAAACTTATTACGATTGCAATAAAAGGGCTGGCTGCAAAAAACAGCAATGATAGCTGCCAATTTAGATACACTAGGTAAGTAACCAGCCCAATTACTGTTGCCCCTTCGCGCACTAAAGTGCGCACAACAGAAGTACAAGCTGAAGTAACTTGCTCCACATTATAAATTAACACCGCCAGATACTGCCCAGAATCACGCTGTAAGTATTCGGCTCTTGGCAAGAGTAATATAGAAGAAAATATTTGCTTGCGCAGTTCAAAAACCACACTAAAAGCAACTTTATCTAGGCAGTAAGTACCCACAAACCCTCCTAAGCCGCGCGCAAAAGTTATAGATATAATAGCCAGCGGTAAATAAATATAAGCCTTTCCTGTTGGTTCATCCATTTGTGCGATAATTTTTTCCATTAGCACAGCAAAGCCCGTTTGCGTCAAAGCATATAGTATAAAACCGCCAAGACTTAACACAAAAAAAGTCATATAAGGGAGGATATAACTGAGTAATCGTTTGTAAACCTGCCAAGGTGTTAAATTCAAATTCCATCAACCTATATAATAATCATCAAATAAAATGACAATCAAAAAAGACGCTAGGGATAGCGCCTTATCAATCAACTGCCTATAATAAACTTTATTGTAACTTAATTCTTTATCGGATAGCCGTTAACATCGTGAATGATCAAAAAAAAGATTGGCCTGCTGAACTCACTCTAAAGCTACTGCGTACTTTAGCAAAACTACCTTTTCGTTGGGGTTTACGCATTGGTGCCCTACTGGGAAATACACTGCGCATATTGGCAGTTAAAAGACGCAGAGTGACGGCGGTAAATGTCGCACTTTGTTTTCCTGAACTATCCAGTAAAGAACAGCAAAAGTTCGTTAAGGACATCTTTGTAGCCAATGGTATTGGTTTAGTAGAGACTGCTTGGGCACACTACGCCAATCAATCTATGTTTGATGACCTTATCGAAATTCGCGGTCAACACTTATTAGACGCAGCATTAGCACAAGAAAAAGGGGTAATATTACTTGGAGCACATTTTAGTACTTTAGACTTAGGTGGCTTACTATTTTCTTATACTCAAGCACCACTTAATACTTTATATCGTAAACACAACAACCCTACTTTAGATGCCGCTATTATTGAAGGGCGCTCTAGATATTGCCAACCAATTGAGCGTAAAAATATGCGTTTGGTTATTCGCCAATTAAAAGATAATCAGTGTATTTGGTTTGCACCTGATCAAGATTTAAACGCCAAAGGCTGTGTCTTTGCTAAATTTTTTGGCCATACCGCTTCAACGGTTACTGCTACCTCAAACTTCGTACGCTTTAACAGTTCACCATTATTAATGCTAGCTCATTATAGAAAGCCAGATAACAGTGGATATATTCTCGAATTAAGTGAAGTTACAGCGTGCGATTCAAACGACAAACTCGCCTTTGCACAAGTGGTGAATGACACTATTGAAAAGGCTATTCGCAAGCAGCCTGAACAATATATGTGGATGCACAAGCGCTTTAAAACGCAACCTGATGGTAAACACAAGCTTTACCAAAAAGCTAAGTGCTGATTGTTGAATTCAAAGCTAATGACTAAGCCTTGAGTTCTCAATACCAAAAAATCAGTGCTTAATATAGAGCGTTTGGATGAATTCTTTTTCACGCACAGCCAGCATCAACGAAGTCAATATTATCAAGATACCCGTATACATTATCATGCCGCTATTATGCGCAAATAGAGTTTGCGTTAAATTGGCGAATATAAAAAACAAACCAAATACCAGCAAAGCAACGGCTGGAGCTTTCACCGCTTGAGGGTGGCTAGATTTAATATGGTGTTTAATTTCCTGATGCGCCACTAATACAGGATAAAACAGCAGTGCTAGCAGGATAAGCAAACCTACTCCTCCTCTGCGCACAGCAGCATAAAAGTATGCATTATGAGAATGCCCGAAATTCAACACTATCGGGTCTATCTGTCCTTGCTCAATTAACTTCTTTTTCTCTTTCATGTACTGCTTTTCACCAATCCCCAATACTGGATTGTCCATGGTAATGATCGCCGCAGCTTTCCATAACTCTAATCTTATACCACTAGAGGTAGTGGCGTTGCCTTCTACAAAATAACTTTCAACATTCTTGATGGCCACTTCTACTCTAGAAACTATACTAGTGCTCGGTATAACCAATGCTATAACTGCACCCGCCAATACTGTTAAAATCAAAAGTTGTTTAAAGTAATGTTTAATCTGTGCCAAATAATAAAAACTGACCACAACTAACAATATAGGAACAAAAACTAATCCACCTCTGGTCAAAGTAAGTATTGAGGCAATTATGCTTAAAAACCCTAATATGACACAAATCAATGCAGCCAGCTTACAACGCTTTTTTAAGATAGATTCGCTATGTAACTTAACAGCATAAATAATGGGTGACAACACTATGGTTAACAAACCAAAGGCTAGCGCAATATTGCCCAACTGTATCGCGTTTATATTCAACCCAACTCTGCCTAAACCTAAATAATATTTTTCATATATTGCCAATATAAATAACCCCAAAGCACCAACTCCTAACCCTAGAATAGTAGTTAGAACGTTAATTTTAACGGCATTCAATACAAAGATAAGCGGGATAAAAGCCAATATTTTACTCTGAGGGTCTATCTTGCTGATAGCGACATCATAAAAGACAACCTCAAGAATATTAGAGACTAAATACATAATCAGGACTGCTATTAGGCCTTTTTCAATATTAGTTAACGCTATTTTTTCTCGAACTTGAGCACTAAATAGAAATACATAGCTAGAAACAAGTACAGCGCCACTAATAGCGTAACTCCCTTGAAAAGCGACAGACAGTACTAGAAATAAGAACACACTGAAATTAACATAATACTTTGCTATATTTAACACGGAGGTATTCATTAACAACTTAACTTTCCTTAACGACATTATTCTTTAATAATTTTTGTAATTCTTGCCAAACAATATGCGCTTGTAATGGTCTGAAAACAGCTGGTATTACACTTTCATTAACGATGCGATTTTGTGATGATGCTGATATATAGTTTGCTGCTAATAGTGTTACTTGATTGATACCATAACCCCCAACTAACCCTGGATCTGTAGGTCCGAACAAAGTGATGTTGGGTTTATTAAGCGCTGCACTTAAATGCGAAAGCCCAGTGTCAACAGAGACGCAAGCTGCTGCATTTGCAATAACTTGTGCCACTTCACAAAGGGTCAATTTTTCTAAAACTTCAACATTATCATTCTTTTGGGCCAGTCTCAAGGCACGTTCTTTTTCTTGCTCATTACCCCAAGGTAGCTTTATATTCCAACCTTGATCTGTTGCTAGTTTAATTAGCTCTAACCAGTATTTCTCAGGGTAGTGTTTATCTGCTCGCGTCGTGCTGTGATTAAAAACTAAGTAATCTTGAACAACATCACTTTCGAAATGCTCAGCAATACCAAATTCACCTTGCTGCTCTGGTAACTTGTAACCTAAAGATTGCGCGAACAATTGCCTAATTCTTTCTACTGCATGTTGGTTTTTAGCAATGTTGATCGGTGTTTGATAAACCTTGCTAGCCCAAGGCTCTTTTGCGCTTGCTTTATCTAAACCAAAACTAGCGCCTCTAGCGTTGCGTACCACTAAATACGCACTTTTTATTAACCCCTGAGCATCAATAACAGCGTCATACTCACGCGCTTGTAAATCCTCTTTAAACGCTTGCCACTCACCACCGCTCCACGTTTTCCAAGGGGATTTTCGCCATCTTCGAATAGCCACGGGAATCACTTTATCGACGGCACTGTGCCACTGCGGAATTTCTTTAAATCCTTCTTCTACTACCCAATCAAAACGAATCCCTGCAATAGCATTAGTGGCATCTGTGATTGCAGGTAAAGTATGTATGATGTCCCCCATAGAGGATGTTTTAACGATTAAAACTCTCACACAAGCTCCTTTTCTAACAGCATCTGTAAACGTTCCAGTACTGTCTCAGGTAGTATGTCGACCATACTTTGATGATAGCCTTGATCTAGGTTTCCTTTGCGCAGTTTAATGTAGCCATCTATAAGCCTTATCACTTCTGCATTATCGCTAAGCGGAGGAGTGAAATCAGGGCTGGTAGGGCCATATAAAGCCAGCATTGGAGTATTGACCGCAGCACCTATATGCATCAATCCGGAATCGTTAGAAACAATAGCCTTTACTTTGGCCAATATATCTATCGCTTGTGTCAAACTCGTTTGCCCTGACACATCAACAAAGTTGTGTAATTGCTCTTCGCTGAGCAATTCTTTAATTTCTTGAATTGCTGGCGTGTCTTTAGCAGAGCCTAGGCAAATTATTTTGTTACCTTGATTAATGAGTAGGCTGGCTAATGTAGCAAAGTGATAATGAGGCCAACGTTTAGCTGGACCAAATTCAGCACCAGGGCAAAAAGCAATTATTTGTGATGACATAGACAATGAAAAAGCTTTAAAAACAGTTTCTTGCGCTTCATAATCAACACTCAAACTGGGTTTCAACAACGTTTTAAGCTGCTGCGCTGAGCTTTTTTCATCTTCAGCTAATGCAATGTAGCGCTGCACCATTAAAGGAAATGCTTGTTTGTCTAGTGTGCGCATATCATTGACTAAGCCATAACGCATCTCTCCGCGCCAAGCGGTGCGCTGAGGTATTTTTGCTAGCCAAGGAACAAGCGCTGATTTCAAAGAGTTAGGAAGAATAATGCTCTGCTGGTAATCATTTTGTTGTAACTGCAACGCTACTTGTTTTCTAACCTTCCATTGCAGCGCCCCATGGCCTACAGGCATGGCTATTGCTTGATTAACTTGCGCCATTCTCGCCAACACAGGGCGACACCAATCTGGAGCAAGCACGTCTATTTTACAATGGGGGTTATCTGCTTTTAATCTCAATAACAAAGATTGAGACATCACCATATCACCAACCCAAGAAGGCCCGACTACCAAAATATTCAATTGCTTGCCCCCATTTTATCTCCTTTGAGATTTATCCTAATCAAGGTTTTTATAAATAGCGTCATATCATACTAAAAATGCGGCTTCATCCCCAGTTTATTTGTAAATTCTCGATATTTATTAACTCCAGTAATTCCTTTTTGCTGCGAGGGTGATTACAATCGGTGGCTTAAAGTAATTGTCGATGTAAAAAGCTCATCATCTGACAATCTACACTCTCTTTGCAAATAACTATATTATATTTTTTGAGGTTTCAGATGGCTGCGTTTGGTACAGTTTTTATGCCGCAAATGGCAATTTCTCGTTTTGATGGCTCTCAGTGGAGCCAAGCTGAAATGGTAGCGAGTGACAGCATTACACTGCATCCCGGCGCCCATGTATTACATTACTCAAGTACTTGTTTTGAAGGCTTAAAAGCATTCAAGCAACCTGATGGATCAATCAAGCTGTTCCGCATGGATAAAAACATAGCGCGTTTTGCGCAAAGTAGTGAACTGTTATCACTGCCAGCTATTGATAAAGATGCGACTGCACACATGATCTTAGATTCTGTTGCACAATATGCAAATGATGTACCCGCGCCCCCTGGATCTATGTATATTCGCCCAACTCACTTTGGTATCGATCCAGCCATTGGCAAAGCGGCAACCCCTTCTGATACTTCTTTGCAATACATTTTACTATCACCTGTTGGAGAATATTTCAAAAGTGATGCTGGCGGGTTACGCTTACTATTAGATGAAACCGGTATGCGCTGCGCTCCTCACAATGGCATGATTAAAAGTGGTGGTAACTACGCCAGTGCTTTGCGCCCAATCATGCAAGCGAGAGATAAGTTCCAAGCTGATCAAGTGCTGTTTTGCCCAGGTGGATTTGCACAAGAAACCGGCGCTGCAAACTTCTTATTGATCGACGACGGCGAAATAATCACTAAAGCATTAGACGAAAGCTTTTTACACGGCGTTACTCGTGATTCAATTTTAACCTTAGCACGCGATATGGGCTTGACGGTAAGCGAGCGAGAAATTTCAGTTGAAGAAATAATCGAGCGCTCTGGTAAGGCTAGCTGTGAAGCAGCACTATCTGGAACCGCTGCAGTACTTGCGCCTGTTGGCACCTTTATTCATAAAGATAAAGAGTACCAAGTAGCAGATGGTAAAGAAGGGCCTATTACTAAGAAGTTACGCCAGGCAATGAACGATATCCAGTGGGGACTTGCTGAAGATAAGCATAACTGGTTATTTAAAGTCTAAAATCCGGCATCTAAATAACTAACCCTTTACTAGCTTGATGTTATTTAATGCGTCAAGCTAGCCCAGTGAGTGCTTTATACACTAACAGCCTTAGCACCAATAATTTTATCCCAAAGCAAACTCACTTCCATACGATGCTCTTTTAATGCACTCACCTCTATCGTAGAAGATTGATCTTGCATTGCTTGGCGATGCCCTACTGCTCTGAAAGCTTTGTAAGCTTCACGTAACTTCTGCGCATCCTCTTCACCAAGTAAGCTCACCGCTTGCACCGCATCTAGAATTCGAATGTTATCGGTATAGGTAATAATGCTCGGGTGTTGATGACTATAAGCCAAGCAAAAATACTGCACGATAAATTCTATATCGACGATGCCACCACGATCTTGTTTAAGATTAAATTGCATGTTTTGTTGTGGCTGCGCGGTGCCTAAATGACTGCGCATTTTTTCGCGCATTTCACGCACTTGCGTACACAAAGTGGCATCATCTCTCTTACTAGCTAGGATATTCTCTCTCACCACACTAAATGCTTGGCTTAATGATTCGCTACCACTTATTACCCTTGCTCTCACTAATGCTTGATGCTCCCACGTCCAAGCGTTATTAAGCTGGTACGCTGAAAATGCTTCTAAAGTACTGACCAACATCCCCGAATTACCGGCAGGTCTTAAGCGCATATCAATTTCATAAAGTTGTCCACTTGCTGTGAACGTATTTAAGATGTGGATAACTCGCTGACCTAAGCGTGTGAAGAACACTGCATTGGTAATAGATTTCATGCCGTTTGTCATTGCGTTCGAATCACTGCCGTGGATAAACACTAAGTCTAAATCAGAGCCATAAGAAAGCTCTATGCCACCCATTTTACCGTAGGCCACTACAATAAAGTCTCGCCCTTGCTCTTCACCCGAACTGTTGCAAGGCACGCCATGCTTAGCAACTAAAGTACGCCAAGCTATATCTAATACGCGCTGTAAAATAGTTTCAGCCAACCACGTTAAGTAATCACTCACTTTCATCAGCGGTAGAACACCTGTGATATCACTGGCAGCCACTCGCAAAAGATGAGCGTGTTTAAAATAGCGCAAGCTATCCATCTGCTGTTCTTCATCATCTTCTGGTATGCGCAACATCTGTCGATTCAGCTCAAAATCTAGCGCTAGCTTTCCAGGAGGTGTATATAAAGTTTGTGGCGTGATCAACTCATCTAACAATACCGGCTGCTTTGTTAGTATATTTGAAAACCAGCTACTTGCAGAACAAAGTTTAACCAGTTGCTTTAATGCGTCAGGGTTTTCCGCTAAAAGTACTAAATACGCAGAGCGCCGTAAAATAGCAACGACCAAAATAAGCACACGCTCTAATGTTTGAATATTGTTATCGCTATCACTGATCTGAGCTAACAGTTTAGGGATAACTAATTTTAAGCGCTCTATGGTGATTGGTTGTAGCATTTTGACATTTTTCGAACCTGCCATATCTGTAATGAGCTTACTTGCCAGCGGTGCTTGCTCAAAACCTTTTTCTGCGCACAATTGTTCAGCCTCTTCAGTCGATAGCTTTAATTCCCACAATAATAGCCAATCGCTGCTATCCGCATTATTTTTAGCTTCATCTTCACTAGACGCCAGTATTTGTGCGAAATGAGTACTTACGTGACTTCGGTGTTCTTCTAAGCACTGCAAAAAGCTCTGGTTATCACCAAAACCTAAGCTACAAGCTATGCGCAACAGCTCTTGCTCATCGATAGGTAACTCTTGGGTTTGCCGATCTCCTACTGCTTGTATGGCATGCTCAGTATCGCGTAAAAAAAGATAGGCATCACGAAGTTCTGTTATCACTTGCTCTGGTACACCTACTGTTTCAGGTAACAAGGGCAATATGTTAAGTAAACCACGCTGCTGTAATCGCTTATCTCTTCCGCCACGAATCAGCTGAAAAGCTTGCGCGACGAATTCTATTTCGCGAATGCCGCCTGCCCCCAGCTTTACATTGTTAGTCAACCCTTTGCGACGCACTTCACCATTGATCATCGCTTTCATTTCGCGCAGTGATTCAAATGCGGAATAGTCAATATACTTGCGATACACAAAAGGCTTTAGATCTACCATCAATTGCCGAGTCTGTGGGCTGTCACCTGCCACAACGCGTGCTTTGATCATCGCATAGCGTTCCCACTCTCTGCCATGCTGTTGATAATAGTTTTCCATTGCAATAAAACTACAGGCTAAAGGGCTAACGCTGCCAAAAGGACGTAAACGCATATCGACTCTAAAAACAAAACCTTCAGCGGTTGGCGCATCTAACGCTTGAATGAGCTTTTTACCTAAGCGTATAAAAAACTCTTGGTTATCTAGCGATTTTTTATGACCCTGAGTTTCACCGTTTTTAGCATAGCAAAACATTAAATCTATATCGGATGACAAGTTCAGTTCATTCGCGCCTAGCTTACCCATCCCTAAAACAACTAGATATTGCTGCTCTGCAGGTGATGTTTCATCGGCTTTAGAGAAAGGAGTACCAAAGCGACTACAAAGCATTGCATAAAGCTTTTTAAGGCTTTCATCCACACAAGCATCGGCTAATGCACTTAGCTCAGTAATGGTTTGTCTTGTATCAGAAAACCGGTTCAAATCACGCCAAATCAAACGTACCATTTCACGATGGCGAAATAGCCGTAGTTGTTTGCCTAGTAAAGTTTCGTCGTCTATGTCTTGTAAAAGAGCAGCTAGTTTTTCGGTATATGTACGCGGTTTATAGCTTTGCTGCAATTCTTGAGACTCTATGAGCTGTGTGAGCATCTCAGGTTTAGCCACAAACTGCTCAACCACGTAATCACTAGTCGCGACTACTTTTGTCAGTGCGTGAGTTTGATCACTTGATAAAGTGACTAATTCAAAACAAGGTTGTAAGCGAGACCACTGCTGCTGCACATATGAATGTAGCTGCTGGGGAATAGTGCTTAAATGCGGTTTGTTCATGGAACTCCTTTGATTTTCTAGCAAGTACAATGACTCGCGCTTATGCATTAATGGTATCTCTTGCAATTCTTTACATACAACCTTTATACACAAACATGTTGATCATTATTAACTAAGATTTTGCGCTAACAAGGTGTATCCTTTTGCCGCTTTACTAACATCACTCGGTTGCAAATCTGTGCATTCTTTCATCAATATTTGTGCAACTTCTTGTAAAGCGCTCGCATCGCCGCTGACTAGTTCTAATTCTAACTCACTGATGGTTATCGTCTTATCTACGCCCAAGGTTTCTACTAACCCTTGGTCTAAAGCCATTTCGATATTAGAGCTTACGCCGTTAACGCTAGTATGCTCAAAATACCAAAGCTGGCGCGTAAAGTTTGTGCTAAAAATAGCTTTTAACTGATGCGGATCAATTTGTTGAGGCCAATGCTCTGTTGGTAATAAAGTACAGTCTAGCTGCTGAGTGGGTAAATCCCACTCCCATTCTAATCTTTGATGCAGACCATCATTACTTTGTCCTTGCGTTTTTAACGTTTGGATAAATTTACCATCACTGTTACGCACACGTAACGCTATTCTCTTCTTTTTTAACTCTAGCTGAACTGTGTCGTAATAAGTGTTTCCTAATTGCTTCTTTTCAAATTTACTCGCTAGCTGAATGATAAAATCGCAATTTAATAACTTTGCAACTTTGTTTGGGTCAATACTTAGCTTTACTTCTATTTCTTGTTTCAAATAATTAACTCCTAGATATCAGTTAGATAACATCTATCTACAGTATATTAGGTTTGCTTATACTTATAAACATGTGAAAAGTACCACTTTTTGCTACAACTTTGTGACATCAGCATTTATACTTCGCGAAATTATAACCAACGAGGTTTAGGATTATGGTCGCAACTAATCCATTCTTGCAAATGTTTGCACGATCGCCGTTCAAACCAATGCAGGAACATATAGCAAAAGCACAAGATTGTGCAGAACAACTCATTCCTTTTTTTGAAGCTTCTTTTGCAAATGATTGGGAACTAGCTGAGAAATATCAGCTACAAATTACCGATTTAGAGCATGAAGCCGACGAAATCAAAAAAGATATCCGCCAATCCCTTCCTAGTAGTTTATTTTTACCTGTCCCACGTACTGATTTATTAAATTTATTGCGTATGCAAGATAAAATAGCCAATCGTGCAAAAGACATCTCTGGCATTATGCTAGGTAGACAAACCAATATTCCAGCTGCAATACAGCAAGAAATGTTAGCCTTTGTGCAAGCCGCTGTCGATACCTCAAATCAAGCTTTGATTGCTTTAAATGAACTTGATGAATTGATTGGTGCAGGTTTTCGCGGTCGTGAAGTTGAGGTGGTTGAAGCACTTATTGTAAAGCTTGATGATCTTGAGCACAAAACTGATGAATTAGAACGACATATTCGTCACTCCCTATTTAAAGTAGAAAAAGAGCTCGATCCAATCGATGCTATTTTCTTGTATAAAATCATCTCATGGATTGGAGACCTCGCTGACCGCGCACAAGATGTAGGCGGCAGACTTCAATTACTTATCGCTCAATAGTAGCGGAATCTAAGAGTTAAAATTATGAATATTATTGCTCAACACGGTGACATGATTGTCATTATGGCCTGTGTTTTTGGTTTCTTTATGGCTTGGGGTGTCGGCGCCAATGACGTAGCAAATGCTATGGGTACTTCTGTTGGCTCTAAAGCTTTGACTTTAAAACAAGCTATTATGATTGCTATTGTCTTTGAGTTTGCCGGTGCTTATTTAGCAGGTGGCGCGGTAACTGCAACCATTCGTAAAGGTATAATAGATCCATCTATACTTTCAGGCGCGCCAGAGTTATTAATATTTGGCATGATGTCGGCATTGTTAGCGGCGGCAATTTGGTTACTAGTGGCTACTTATTATGGCTGGCCTGTCTCTACGACTCATACCATCGTGGGCGCTATTGTTGGCTTTGCTGCGGTAGGTATTTCTCCCGATGCTGTTAACTGGGCTAAAGTGGCGAAAATAGTTGCCAGCTGGGTCGTGTCTCCGCTAACCGCAGGCTTTATCGCTTTCTTCTTGTTTAGGTCCGTACAAAAACTGGTGCTTGATACCGCCAATCCTTTTAGGAATGCACAAAGGTACGTACCTGGTTATATTTTCTTAGTTGGCTTTATTATTTCAATGGTAACGTTTACTAAAGGCTTAAAACATATTGGCTTAGATGTAAGCTTTATCAACAGCGCGCTTATTTCAGTCGGCATCGCTTTTGTCACGATGGTTTTCGGAAAATTACTGCTCAACCGTATTAAAGAAGATAAACAAGCTGATAAAGATTATCACTTTTCTAGTGTTGAAAAAGTATTCGGCGTACTGATGATGTTCACAGCGTGTGCGATGGCTTTTGCGCACGGGTCAAACGATGTCGCTAATGCTGTTGGCCCTATTGCTGCTATTGTTGGGGTGGTTAATGCCGGCGGAGAAGTTCTACAAAAATCCGTAATGCCTTCGTGGATTCTACTCTTAGGTGGTGCGGGTATCGTTGCAGGGCTGGTAATGTACGGTCACAAGGTAATAGCAACTGTTGGTAATAACATCACTGAACTCACGCCGTCACGTGGCTTTGCTGCAACGCTCGCTGCTGCAACTACTGTGGTTGTCGCTTCGGGAACGGGTTTGCCAATTTCGACCACTCACACATTAGTGGGTGCTGTTTTAGGTGTTGGTTTGGCCCGAGGCTTAGCCGCTTTAAACCTAAAAGTGATAGGGACGATATTTATCTCTTGGGTAGTCACTTTACCTGCAGGTGCTGCGCTATCTATTATGTTCTTCTTTATGTTCAAAGGGATTTTTAGCTAATAGCTTTATTAACACCCTAAGTTGGAGGGCTGCTTTAGTGATACACATCACTGAAGCGCTCTCAAACTTCAGCTTTTCTCCAGTTCTTGCTAACCAAACCTTACTTCACTGAAGTTTCAATGCTTAAGCGCTGATCGTTACTCGACCTAATCTTTAAAAAGCGGCACAATAGCGCATTTATTTGCTTTTGGAGTTCGCTGTGCCTGACGTTAGTCAATATCTGAATTGGTTTCGCCAATCATCTCCCTACATCAATGCGCTGCGTAATAACACGGTTGTTATCATGCTTAGCGGTGAAGCGGTTAAAGATGCTAATTTTGACAATGTGATACACGATATCGCACTGCTAAATAGTTTAGGTTTACGACTAGTTTTAGTTTATGGAGCGCGCCCGCAAATAGAGCAGAAGTTAGCGGCTCAAGGCTTACAAGCACAGCTTCACCATCGCAGAAGAGTAACCGATGCTAATACTTTACATTGTGCAGTAGAAGCGAGCGGCACTATTCGAGCGTTAATAGAAGCCAAGCTCTCGATGGGTTTGATTAACACGCCGATGCACGGAGCTAAGATTCGCCTAGCCTCAGGCAATTTCATTATCGCACGCCCTGCCGGCGTTTTTGATGGCGTTGATCTTTGTCACACGGGTGACGTTAGACGTATCGATCATCAAGGTATTCAAGACATATTAGATTTAAATTCAATCGTGCTGCTCTCTACCATCGGTTACTCACCTACCGGTGAAATGTTTAACTTGCCCGTTGAGCAGGTTGCCGCTAAAGCCGCGGTTGCTTTACAAGCTGATAAGCTCATTCTCTTTGGCAAAGAGCAAGGTATGACCGACAGCAATGGCGATACGCGTAGCGAGCTTTTAAGCAATACAGCACAGCGTTTACTCAGCCAATACCGCAATCAAATTGAAGACCCGAACCAAGCTCAGACCGAAATTTCATTATTGCTTGAAACAGCCATTGAAGCATGCAATGGAGGCGTTCCTCGTTCACATTTAATTTCCTACAAAATTGATGGCGCCATGCTTGCTGAGCTCTACACTAGAGACGGCAATGGTACTATGGTAATTGAAGAATCTTACGAGCAAGTGCGCGATGCGAATGTCGATGATATAGGCGGCATTATTGAGCTGATAAACCCTTTAGAGGAAAAAGGCATTTTAGTACGAAGATCTAGGGAGCGCTTAGAAGCAGAAATTGAGCAGTTTATCGTGATAGAAAGAGATAACGCGATTATTGCCTGCGCAGCGCTCTATAGCTTTGCCCAAGAAAGTATCGGTGAACTAGCTTGTATAGCGGTTAACGAAAACTACTTAGGTGGCAGCCGAGGTGATGTGTTGCTAAAAGCGGTTGAAGAACGTGCTATCGCTAAACATTTAAGTGAGTTATTTGTGCTTACCACCAAAACAGCACACTGGTTTTTAGAACAAGGTTTTAAAGAAATTAGTGTTGATCAGCTGCCGCAAGAGAAACAGAAAATTTATAATTTACAGCGTAAATCTAAAGTATTCGCGAAAGTTTTATAAGTTAGCTATAGAAAAACAAACTGAAAGATTGGTTAGGTCCCGCCATCGTGATACAAAAAACGGATTCATAGGGAGGCTTTAAATCATAGCCTGCTTCACTGATTTCTGATGGCGTTAACTCAGTATTCTCGTGATGATTGTAACCTACTAAAGCATTACCCAAGATTATATTAAGAAACTCACACACTGCATCTTGGCACATAGCAGGATTATCACTAACATCCATATTTAGAAAGTTATTTGCCACCATCAACATTAACTCATCTTCCAGCACCAAGCCTATTTTCAAAGGTTCTGGTATATGCACGACCTGAGAAAATGCTAGCTGTTGAGATCCGACAACAATATCTGTTGCTTGGTAACTGGTAACTTGCACTTTTGTTTTAGCTATACGCAAAAACAATCTAACTGTAGTATTAATAGTATCCGCAATAAGTTTGCCATGTACATTAGCGTAAATAGCACTATCTAATTGCAATGTTGATTGTCTCTTTAATTCCGCATGCGCCTCTAAGTGCTCCAGTAATACTGTTTTACTCAATATTTTTTGATCAACTAATAGTTCACCAAAAAATTTTCTTAAATTTTGCTGTGTAATAAATAATTCAGAAAGCTGCTCAGTGTTTAAACATCCCATTGAAATTGCCAAGGCGCCATACCTTTGATCTGTTCGCTGTTGCTCGAGATTAATTTTCAGAGCTTCTTCTTCTGTTAGATAACCTTTGCCGATTGCAATTTGGCCTAAGCTTAAATACGAAGCTTTTTGCAAATTAGTTGTCGCCAAAAGCTGTATTTCATTGATAACACCTTCTTCTAACAAATATTGTCCAAAAAATTTATTCGACATAACCTACTCAACTGTTTGCGTAAAAGTATCTAATACTGTTTTAAAGCTTTGTCTTCCATAATTTTCAGCATCAAACTTGGGTATAATAAAGACCCAATATGATAGCATCAGATTTGAGCTTTATATACTTTTAGCCCCTTCTAACTCCTCTTTCACTTCAGCAACCACTTCAATTGCATACTTAGCTGGCCTTTAACAATTAGAATATGTAACGATAAAGACGGTTCTCTCCTTACTCGCATATGATGTACAATTAGTATCCAATCGTCATGATGATGACTAAATAATACGCTGTTACGATTATATACGTATCTACAATTCAGATAACGATGTTATCTAAATTACACTCGAGCCCAGAAATAGGGCAATTGTGGATACAACTAGATAAAGTTGTTAGAGCCAAGCTATTTTTTCATTGTTTAGTATATATTTACAATTTATATTCTTAGTAACGTTTAATTCAACAGCTATTTTCAGTCATACAAGGAATTTTCAATGCATGTCATTATGGACATAATGGTTTCACCCGGTGGTGTAGGCCTCTCTGTTTCACCTTTTATTGCACATTGTCAAAAAATATTTCAACAAGCTGGCCTTAATCATCAAATGCATAGTTATGGCACCAATGTAGAGGGCGAATGGGATGATGTTATGGCCGCTGTTAAACGCTGTCACGACGAACTACACGAAATGGGTGCAGTGCGCATCACCAGTCACATGAAGCTAGGGACTCGCGTTGATAAAGCACAAACTATTCAAGATAAAATCGATAGTGTTAATGAGAAACTAGAAAAACTATAGCTTTTTGTTAAATTAAAGAGCTCTTTGAGAGCTCTTTGTTGTCAGTTCTTAGGAAAGGTAATACTGAATTTTGCCCCACCAAGGGAGAATGAATCTTCAACCTCTAAACGACAGTTATACGCGCTAAGAATATCCACTGAAACGCTTAATCCAATACCTTGTCCTGGTGCTGTTGAAGTATCTGCACGCTCTCCGCGCTCTAAAATTGTGTTACGCATGCCTTCAGAGACACCTGCACCATCATCTTCCAAATCTATATAGACGTTGTCAGGGTCGCTATACAAAGAAATAGCCACTTCCGACCGACAATACTTGAATGCGTTTTCTAGCATATTTCCCAGCATTTCCATCAGATCACGTTCATCAGCATTTAGCTCTACACCGGATTCAATATTAAGGATAACTCGCACCTCTTTCTCTCGGTATACCTTACCTAGTGCCGACAAAATTCTTTCTATGATAGGCGTTACTAAAACTGAATTAGTTTTCGCCCCGTCACCGATGCTCTTCACTGCTCTCGTCAGCTGATACTGAATGATCTGATCCATGCGTCGAATTTGTTCACTCACTACATCTAGATAAGCTTGATAGTCCAAGTTTTCACTCACTGCTCCTTGCATAACCGCTAATGGCGTTTTCAAACTGTGTGCAAGGTTCGCTAAAGTATTTCGATATTTCTCTCTTTGTATACGCTCTGCTTTGAGTAAGCTGTTTAAACTTTTACTCATCTCATAAAACTCAGAAGCATAGCCGTTTTTTAACTGATCACTATTACCTGTCGCAATCTCATCTAAATCCAGCACCATTTCACTTAGTGGTTTCAATCCACGATGAATAATGACAGCAAAACCACCAAGCAAAGCTACAATTATTAACATTAATGTGAGAGCTAGCTGCCATCTATTAGCGTTCACCTGAGTATTGAGCCATTGTTCATGAATACTTAAAACGAGCATGTACCCACCATCCAAAAAATGGCTAAAATAATAATGATCAGCAATTTTTAAGAGCGCTAATGAAGGTTGTAACCATTCACTATAAGCTAAGCTTAAGCTTTTTTTACTATTAGATAGTGAAGTTGAACGTTGCTTGAATTGCCAAATGATTTCTTGTGATGAATTATATAAAAAGAGATTAGTGTGAGGATTTAAATGGCTTTGAAAGCTAGCGCAATGATCAAGTGATTCAACACTTACCTCGCTTGTACTTTCTATACAAGCAACGAAAACTTCACTTTGAATGGTAAGTTGTTGTGTTAATTGGGAGTGTTTTTCAGCACTAAGTATACGTTCTAAATATAAGCCTAAGATACTAAAAATAACGATAGCGAAAAGGAAGAAGGCAAGTATTAACCGAAGTTTAACCGATTGACACTTGTCTGCTAGCCATTTTATCATTAAGAAGTGCATACCAAATCAAAACGATAGCCTAAACCACGTACTGTGGTGATCGGTAGTACGGTTTGCTCTGGATCTAGTTTCTGGCGCAAGCGACGAATAAATACTTCCAGTACATTACTGTCTCTATCGAAATCTTGATGATAAAGGTGTTCCGTTAACTCAGCTTTAGAAACCGTTTTTCCTGCATGCATCATCAAGTATTCTAAAGTGCGGTATTCATAGCTAGTCAAATTAATTGGCCGCTTTTCAAAAGCAACGACTCTACCCACGGTGTCCAAACTAAAGCTACCGAACTCCAAAACTGGTTTTGCATGCCCAGCTGCTCTGCGTAACAAAGCATTAAGTCGCGCCACTAGCTCTTCTATATGGAACGGTTTAACTAAGAAGTCATCGGCTCCGGCCTCTAATCCTTCTACTTTGTCTTGCCATTCGCTTCTTGCGGTTAAAATGAGAATAGGAAAATTGCGTTCAGCAGCTCTCCATTGCTTAATCAAATCGACACCAGAAAGAGAAGGCAAACCTAAATCGACAATAGCAAGATCATAATTAAACTCACAACCCATATATAATGCTTCTCTGCCGTCACCTGTTTCTTCGACTGTATAGCCTCTTGATTCAAGTCCACTGACCAGTTGACGACGTAAATCAGCGTCGTCTTCTACGACCAATAGCTTCATCTGCTTACTCCTAACTTAAAAAAATATGTTAACTTTCTTTGGCTCGCTCTATTCGCCGAGACGAAGAAAATATATGAAATAGCCTATTATGGAAACTATAGTAGTGAAAAGCGAGTATTAATTCTCACGTAATTACTCACTATCTTACTCACAAAGTAATATTTGTATTTACGATAGCACTATAAAATTAACACTTATAAGCTGTTTCTATTGTAACTATCTATTTTATGACAACAATTTTTCGATTACTGGGTTGTTATCCTAACATATTAGTCCATAGCAGCTTATTAGCGAGCGCCTAGGTCTCAAACGCTCTAAATTACATGATATTGCTAACGTCTTAATTTCTCAATGGCAATATTAAAACAACCTTTTGAAGATTTTAAAGTAATTATCTAATCAATATGCTTCCAATCAAAATCTTACTCAAGTTACTTATATATAATAGCATTTTTAGATAAAATTGACTGAAAAAATGACACATTTCCAATCTCTGCACTATACAGGGATGAAACTTAACCTAAGCAGGCAAAAAATTTTGGTTATGAAAAGAATATGTAAATTAATATTGTTTTAGATTATACCTACTATTAAATCGTCATATCGCTAGCATTTATCATTAAACTGATTTGCTACTTTTATTTTAGTTGTAACAGATATTATAAAGCGCGTATTTAAACTGCATTAAAAATTCACATTATTAATAGTTAAGCCACCAGCTTCCTAAAAATTTTCCTGCCACCTAATCTGCAGAAATCAATTGCGATGTGCTAGTATTTAGTAATATTAATCATACTTTATTGTTTTTCCACAAATACAAAAAACTGTCTATTAAACAATCAGTTTAGAAGGTTTTTGCACGAATATCTGCTTGCATTGACAAAATTATCTAAAAAAAACCTGTCTTTTGGGTCAGCTTTTTTATAGATTCTTTATTTGTGTATAAAAACAATAATACTTCGAACTATCTTTCAGAATTGGCTTCCCAGCTTTTTAGATGAAAAAGTCACTCAAGAAAGAGATAAGTTTTGATAGAAATGCACTACATTTCAAACAAAAGGACACTACACAGATGAGCAGACAATCAGTCGAGTCATCAAATTCGCCAATTCGCTTACAACTAAAAGGCCTCACTAAACAATATCCTGGCTGTTTAGCAAACGATAGCGTTGATCTTGAAATAGCGTCAGGGGAAATCCACGCGCTCTTAGGTGAGAACGGTGCAGGTAAGAGCACCTTAATGAAAATGATTTATGGTGTAACAAAACCTGATGCTGGGCAAATACTCTGGCACGGCGCAGAAGTTCATATAAAAAACCCTTCTATGGCCAGAAAAATGGGCATTGGCATGGTTTTTCAACATTTTTCATTATTTGAAACTTTGACGGTTACTGAAAATATCGCGCTAGCACTAGGTGATGACGCCAAAGATCTTAATGAGCTTTCCGAGCGAATTGTAGAAGTGTCTAAACAATACGGTATGGAGTTGCATCCTGATCGCCATATTCACTCACTTAGTGTGGGTGAGCGCCAGCGCGTAGAAATTGTGCGCTGTTTAGTACAAGATATTGAGTTACTCATCTTGGATGAGCCCACTTCAGTATTGACGCCCCATGAAGTTGATACCTTATTTATTACTTTACGCAAACTTGCTGCAGATGGCTGTAGTATTTTGTTTATTTCCCACAAGCTCAAAGAAGTGCAGGATTTATGTCATAGCGCGACTATTTTGCGAGCGGGGAAAGTCACCGGAGATTGTATACCCGCAGAAGCTGGCCCCACTAAAATGGCCCAGCTAATGGTAGGTGACGACACACCTATTACTACCGACTTCCCAAAATCAGTGGGGGCAGAGATCTTTTTAAGCGTTACAAGTTTATCGCAAAAAAGCGACGACCCTTTTGGCTGCAATTTAAGAAACCTCAACTTCAATGTGCGCAGCGGTGAGATTTTAGGCATAGCAGGTGTTGCGGGTAATGGCCAAGAAGAGTTATTAGCGGCATTAAGTGGCGAGCATTTGACTCAGCATGCAGAGCAAGTAAAAATGGCTGGCACAGCAGTTGGCTTGTCAGACCCAAGAAAACGCCGTGAGCTCGGCCTTGCCTTTGTCCCTGAGGAACGTCTAGGGCGTGGTGCAGTCCCTGAAATGAGCTTGAAAGATAACACTTTACTGACTGGATTTTTACAAGGCCTTGTCAACAACGGTTTTATCAACCAAGCCAAAACTGAATCATTTTCCAATAAAATCATTAGTGACTATAAAGTTAAAACGCCAGATAACCGCGCTGCGGCACAAAGTTTATCTGGCGGAAATTTGCAAAAATTCATTATTGGCCGTGAAATCATGCAAAACCCCAAACTATTAGTGGCAGCACATCCTACTTGGGGTGTTGATATTGGTGCTGCAACAGCTATCCACAAAGCATTGATTGAATTGCGTGATCGAGGCGCTGCAATTTTAGTGGTCTCTGAAGACATTGATGAATTGTTTTTAATCAGTGATCGCCTCTGCGCTATCTGTGATGGTGAGTTATCTCCTAGTAAAGCAACAGCAGATACCAGTATTGAAGAAGTTGGGCGTTGGATGACTGGCGTGTTTGATGAGATAGATAGTCAACCTGATGCAGTTTCATCTACCCATCAGCCAGCCTCTAATTAGTGGAGTTAATATGTTTTTAAAATTACAACCTCGTGGCGAAGCATCTCTTGCCATGTCTTACTTCTCACCGCTGTTAGCAGGGATATTAACCTTGTTAACCGGTGGAGTTTTTTTTGCATCCTTAGGGCATAACCCAATTGATGCACTGGCTATTTTCTTGATCGCTCCGGTATCCGATTTATACGGTTTTGCAGAGCTTTGTGTGAAAGCAGCTCCTATAATGCTCTGTGCTATTGGTTTATCTTTAACCTTTAGAGCGCAAGTGTGGAATATTGGTGCTGAAGGACAGCTGTTAATGGGCGGTTTAACTGCCAGCGCAGTTGCTTTACAACTGATCAATGTAGAAGCTTTTTGGGTTATGCCTGTCGTGCTCATTAGCGGCATGATTGGCGGTGCACTGTGGGGCTTACTAGCGGCCTGGCTGCGCAATAGCTTTAACGCCAATGAAATCCTCACCACCATTATGTTCAACTATATCGCTTTGTATATTTTACTCTATTTTGTGCACGGCTCTTTAAAGGACCCCGAAGGTTACGGCTTTCCTGAGTCGGCATTGTTTGGTGATAGTGCACTGCTGCCTATTCTTTTAGAAGATACCCGCTTACATATAGGCATTTTGTTAGCCATGTTTGCCGTTGTAGCCGCTTGGGTATTTTTATCGCGCTCATTTCTCGGCTTTCAAATTAAAGTACTAGGTTTAGACAGTAACGCAGCTAAATTATCTGGTTTTAAGCATAAGAGATTAGTGTTGCTTGTTATGTTGATCAGTGGCGCGCTTGCAGGTCTAGCAGGGGCTGGTGAAGTAACAGGCCCAATAGGCCAGCTAATTCCTTCCATTTCGCCAGGCTATGGATACGCCGCTATCATCGTAGCTTTTTTGGGTCGCTTGCATCCTATCGGTATATTCTTCGCCAGTTTATTGATGGCGCTGATTTATATGGGCGGCGAACTAGCCCAAATTGAACTTAAGCTACCCTTAGCGGTGACATCACTTTTCCAAGGCATGTTGTTATTTTATTTACTCGCTTGTGATGTATTTATCAATTTTAAAGTAAAACTTAAAAACACTAAACCTGACTTTAAGACGGAGCACGCATAGTGGATATCGATTTAATAACTAACGTTTTCTATGCAATGGTGCGCACCGGCACTCCGTTGTTAATTGTAGCGCTTGGCGAACTTGTTTGTGAAAAAAGTGGCGTGCTCAACTTAGGCCAGGAAGGCATGATGTTGATGGGTGCTGTCATGGGCTTTATTGTGACGCTTACTACTGGCAGCTTGATATTAGGCTTTATGATGGCCATTATCGCCGGGATGGTTATGTCGATGATGTTTGCTGCAATCGCTTTAGGTTTAAACGCTAATCAAGTAGCCACAGGCCTTGCCTTAACTATTTTTGGAACAGGTTTATCTGCTTTTATTGGAGCTGCATATGTTGGCGTGCCAATTACCGGATTGGAGCCAATTGCAATTCCATTGCTCAGCGAAATCCCAATTATTGGTAAAATGCTGTTTGCTCAAGATTTGATTGTGTATCTCTCTTTCGTGCTATTCGCATTGGTTTATTGGTTCTTCAAACACAGCCGTTTAGGGCTTATTGTTAAAGCAGTGGGTGAAAATCCACATGCTGCAAACGCAATCGGCTTACCAGTGATGAAAACACGCTATTTAGCCGTTGCGTTTGGTGGTGGTATGGCAGGACTAGCAGGAGGTTATTTGTCTCTTGCTTACACGCCATTATGGGCTGAAAACATGTCAGCAGGGCGCGGCTGGATTGCCCTAGCACTAGTCGTTTTTGCAACTTGGCGTGCAGAACGCGTTATTTTAGGTGCTTATTTATTTGGTTTAGCCAGTATCTTGAACTTAGTCGCACAAGGCTTAGGCTATCCTGTATCGCCGAATCTACTGGCGATGATGCCTTATGCGGCAACGGTATTAGTGCTAGTGATGATATCTAGCAACGTGCGCAAATCCAGAATGTATACGCCGATGTGGCTAGGTAAACCTTTCCATCCACACGGTTAAATAATAGAGGCACAAATGACACAACATTCTAAGTATTTATGGATAAAAAACCCATTGGCAATGTTAGTCGACAGCCAGCAAGATGCTGGCGGTGGGCTAGTTATCAGCGATGGAAAAATAGTTGAATTAATCGCAAGTGGCGCTGTGCCTAATCACTATGATACTTATTACGATGCAAAAGATTCAGTGGTGCTTCCAGGCTTAATCAATAGTCATCATCATTATTATCAAACACTGACCAGAGCTTACCCGCAAGCGCTTAACCAAGAGTTATTCCCTTGGCTACAAAGCTTATATCCACTGTGGGCGGGCCTAGAACCGAACATGCTCGCCGCCGCTACTAAATTAGCACTTTCTGAGTTATTGCTATCAGGTTGTACGCTCTCTGCTGATCATCATTATTTATTCCCCAACGGCATGGAAGATTCTATTGATGTACAAATAGAAGCGAGTAAAGATTTAGGAATGCGCACCCTCTTTACCCGCGGCTCCATGAGCTTAGGTGTAGATGATGGTGGCTTGCCGCCACAAAGCACCGTGCAAACAGAACTGCAAATTTTAGAAGATAGTGAACGCTTAATTCATAAATATCACCAGCGCGGCGAAGGCGCGATGTTGCAAATTGCATTAGCCCCTTGCTCTCCTTTTTCAGTCACTCCTGAAATAATGAAAGCCAGCGCACTGCTCGCCGAAAAATTAGACGTGCGCTTACATACCCACCTTGCTGAAACACAAGATGAAGAAGCGTTTTGTATACGCAATTTTGGTTTGCGCACCGTTGATTATTTAGAAAGTGTTGGCTGGTTGAGTGATCGAACTTGGCTGGCCCATGGTATTCATTTTAATAATACTGAAATTGCTCAGTTAGGAAAAGCTGGAGTCGGTGTCTGCCATTGCCCAACTTCAAATATGATGCTGGCATCTGGTATTGCTCGTAATCTAGAAATGGAAGCTGCAGGCGTACCAATAGGTTTAGGTGTTGATGGATCGGCTTCTAATGATGGATCAAATATGATTCAAGAAGTGCGACAAGCATTGTATATTCAGCGCTTACGTTATGGATCTTCTAAAGTAACCCACTTTGATGCCTATCGTTGGGCAACTAAGGGCTCAGCAACTGTTTTAGGGCGTAGTGATGTAGGTGAAATAGCCGTCGGTAAACAAGCAGATCTTGCACTGTTCAAACTTGATGAAATGCGTTTTAGTGGTGCACATGATCCCCTTGCAGCGATATTGCTGTGTGGCGCGCAGCGAGCAGACAGAGTGATGGTAGCAGGTCAATGGAAGGTTAAAGATTCTCAACTATTATCCATCGATACCGAACAATTAATGGCAGAGCATAGCGCGCTGGCTAAAAAGTTAGCAGCAAAAATGTAAAGTTGATTTAATCATCCGCTAACGCCTAGCGGCTATCTCAAATTAAACTGCGAGCGACTGTTAAAAACAGTCACGACTTCAGGTATTATAGGGCTTTTCCAAATGGTCAAACGCTTAATTGTCTAAGGCTTAGTTGTCAAAGACACCTCGCGCTTATAACAGATAGATTCAGATCGGAGTTTTACATGTCAGCTGCACCTTATAACAGAGATTTCCCCGTTTCTTGGGAAGAATTACACAGAAATTCTAGAGCCCTATCTTGGCGTTTATTGGAAATGGGACCTTGGAAAGGGATCATTGCAATTACACGTGGCGGATTAGTACCTGCGGCTATTTTAGCGCGCGAATTAGATATACGATTGATCGATACTGTGTGCATCTCAAGCTATGATTCTAAAGATGCTGATGGCGCTAAAGTGCAAGGCGATCTGCAATTATTAAAAGCGGCAGCCGGTGATGGTGAAGGCATGTTACTTATCGATGATTTAGTTGATACTGGCAAAACGGCACGCTATGTCCGTGAATTATTACCTAAAGCACATTTTGCTACCGTTTATGCAAAACCCTCCGGTAAGCCATTGGTTGATACTTTTGTAACCGAAGTGAGCCAAGATACTTGGATTCGCTTCCCATGGGATATGGAATACTCTTTCTCTACCCCGTTAGCTGATAGAAAAGACTCGTAAAAGATCGAATAAACACAAATACTTACAATAAAAAGGATGCAGAACATGAAGCAAAGCATGAAGAAGTTATTAACTGGCGCAGCATTAGGCTTAAGCCTTGTCGCTGCAATGGGTGTGCAAGCAGCTGATCCACTTAAAATTGGTTTTGTCTATGTTGGCCCTGTAGGAGACCATGGCTGGAGTTACCAGCATGATCAAGGACGCTTAGCGCTAGAAAAGAAATTTGGCGATAAAATTGCAACAACTTACGTTGAATCAGTACCGGAAGGCGCTGATGCTGAGCGTGTTATTCGCAATTTAGCAAAAGCCGGTAATAAATTAATTTTTACTACCTCTTTCGGCTATATGAACCCAACGTTGAAAGTAGCTAAAGCTTTTAAAAAAGTTAAGTTCGAACATGCAACTGGTTACAAAACCGCTAAAAATGCCGGGAACTACCTATCAAAAACATTTGAAGGTCGTTACGTAGCCGGTTTTGTAGCCGCTAAAATGACCAAGAGTAACAAGATTGGTTATATTGCTTCTTTCCCAATTCCGGAAGTTATCCGCGACATTAATACTGTTCAGTTAGCACTACAAAAGTATAACCCTGAAGCCGAACTAAAAATCATTTGGGTAAACAGCTGGTTTGATCCAGGTAAAGAAGCTGATGCAGCTAATGCGATGATGGATCAAGGTGTAGACGTTATCTTGCAACACACTGATAGCCCAGCAGCAATGCAAGCCGCAGAGCGTCGTGGTAAGTTCGCTGTTGGTCAAGCTTCAGATATGTCTAGCTTTGGCCCTAATGCACACTTAATGTCTGTCGTTGATGATTGGGCAGCATTGTATGAGCGTAAAGTTCAAGAAGTGATGGATGGTACTTGGAAGCCTGAAAATTACTGGGGTGGTATGGCTGAAAAAGACATCATAATCCCTGCTTTCACCAATATGCCTGATGCTGTTGCTAAAGAAGCACAACAACTGGTTGATGACATTACTAGCGGTAAAGTATTCCCATTCACGGGGCCTATCAAAAACCAAGCGGGTGAAGTAAAGATCAAAGCGGGCGAGAGAATGCCGCTAGGTGATTTGAAGGGTATGGACTGGTACGTTGAAGGTGTACAAGTCGAAATTCCCAAGTAATTGTCAAGACAGTAACCAAAAAATATAACCGAAAGGTTAGGGCTGTGGTGCGGCCCTATTAAGCAACCTAACCTTTATATACTGAGGTTAAGTTGCTTAAGCAGTTTGCTTATAAATAACACACTGGGCTATGATGAAATAATCATCATGGCTCACTCTTAACTTATTTTTTAGGAGTTGTGTTATGCAACAATCTTATATTCCCATTATTGATATATCCCCTCTTTATTCAACTGATGCTGAAAATTGGCAAACTGTTGCTAAAGCTGTTGATGCAGCGTGTCGTGAAAGTGGTTTCTTTTATGTTACTGGGCACTCTATTAGTCAAGAGCGCATAGCTGAGTTAAACAGCCTATACCAATCATTTTTTGCGTTACCTTTAGATGAAAAGCTAAAAATTGATATCACCCAAACCACGCATCATCGTGGATACGGCAGCATTGGTACTGAGCAATTAGATCCAACTAAACCTGCAGATTTCAAAGAAACCTTTGATATGGGCCGAAATTTAGCAGCTGATCATCCTGATGTGTTGGCCAAAAAACCGTTACACGGTACTAACCAATATCCTGATATGGCGGGTTTTCAAGCCTTAGTAGAAACCCATTACTGGGATATGATTGAGCTAGGTAAAACAATATTACGCGCGCTCGCCATCGCTTTAAAACTAGATCCGCATTACTTCGATAGTAGTTTTACAGAACCTTTAAGCGTGTTGCGTTTTATTCACTATCCAGCTGTCGAGAAAAAAGTTGATGACAAGCAAGTAGGTGCTGGCGCACATACCGATTACGGCTGCATAACTATATTGTATCAAGATAATATCGGCGGGTTACAAGTACAAGATAAAGCCGGAAATTGGCTAGATGCAACGCCTGTTGATAACAGCTTTGTGATTAATATTGGCGACATGATGGCAAGGTGGAGTAACGATCGATACACCTCTACGCCGCATAGAGTAGTTAACCCCAGCGGCGCTGAACGCTATAGCATGCCCTTTTTTGTTGAGCCTAATTTTGAAACACGTATCAAAACGCTATCTGGCTGTTATAGCGAAGAAAATCCCGCTAAATATGAAGAAGTATCGGCAGGCAATTATTTATTGTCACGCTTTGCCGCCACTTATGAATACTTTGAGAAATAGGCCTGTTTATGCAAGAATTGATTTACGCGTTACCTAAAGCAGAGCTGCATTTACATTTAGAAGGGTCACTTGAACCTGAATTAATGCTAACCCTTGCTGCTCGCAACAACGTTAGCTTAGCCTATGCCAATATAGAAGAAGTGCGCGCGGCTTATCAATTTAACAATTTACAAGAGTTCCTTGATATCTACTACCAAGGTGCCCAAGTGCTACAAACCGAGCAAGATTTTTACGACTTAACTTGGGCGTATCTGCTGCGTTGTAAGGAAGATGGCGTAGTACATGTCGAACCTTTCTTTGATCCGCAAACCCACACTGATCGCGGTATCCCTTTTGATACTGTCATCAAAGGTATATTGCGTGCACTTAAATCAGGCGAGCAACAGCTAGGGATTACGAGCTTTTTAATTATGTCTTTTTTACGACATTTATCGCAAGAGGCCGCTTTTGTTACCCTAGAACAAGCACTGCCTTATAAAGCCGATTTAATCGCAGTGGGATTAGATAGTTCAGAGCTTGGCCATCCTCCGAAAAAATTTCAGCAAGTGTTTGAAAAAGCGCAAGAGTACGGTTTTTTCACCGTTGCTCACGCCGGTGAAGAAGGCCCTGCTGAATACATTTGGCAAGCGTTAGATTTATTGAATATCACCCGTGTTGATCATGGTGTTAGAGCCATCGAAGACGAAGCTTTAATGCAGCGTCTAATCGCGGATAAAATGCCTTTAACCGTTTGCCCACTGTCAAATACAAAGTTAAAAGTATTCGACAGCATGGCTGACCATACATTGTTAGAAATGTTAGAGCGTGGCGTAAAAGTAACAGTGAACTCAGATGACCCCGCTTATTTTGGCGGGTATGTTGCGGCAAACTTCAGTGCATTAGTGGCTGATTTACCGATAACTCCGCAACACTTAAAACAGTTGGCGGCGAACAGTATAGAAGCAAGTTTTTTGAGTAAGAAGCAAAAACAATTACATCTAGATAACATAGCACTATGTTGATAACTTTTTATCAACAGCTATTTTAAATAAAACAGCTGTTGATAAATCACCATGTAAATTACCCACATAGATATTTTTACAAATCGTTGTGCGTAACTTTATTAACAGGTTTCAAGGCTATCTTTGACCAATTTAACCAAGCTTACTCACTGCTGTTACTTCTTTTTTGTATTGTTCTTTTTTATTTGTCGGCGAAACTCTGCATCTAGCTCTTCTGGTTCAAGTACTAAGCCTTCTTCTTCTATACTTGGGAAAACAACAATCAATAACTGATCTTCTGTAAGACCTTGTGTCCAGCGCAGCTGCCATGTTTTTAGTGCTATTGCCTTTGGCTGGCAATTTTCCCAACCAGCAACAGCCCACAATAAAGCGCTCTCCTCGCTTGGCCAAACAGGAATACATGATTCTTCTTCACAATTGAGTAAAACAAAACCTTCCTCGTCTGTCAAAATCCACACTTGGGCTTCAGCCACGGCTTGTTCCAGAAAGTATTGAAAACGCTGTTGAGAATCAAAGCTAGCTAGCTCTTTGTTTGTTAAGGGAAGTGATGACATATTTATACCTTTGAAAGAATTCTTTAAACTGTTCTACATTATCCTAGATTCACAGCTTAGGCGCAAAGGATACGTTGTTGCACAATACCTATGAACTAATTTAATCGAGATGTTTCTATTAAGTGAATGTTATATACTGGGAGTATAACGCGATGACAATTTCTAATAGCTATTTTACAGCGGCCTTTTCATTCAACCGGCATTTCAAACATTCATTTGTATGTGCAGTCCTGCCATTTGGTTCTCTTTAGTATTGTTATTTTTTCTTCCAATTAAGCTATCAAATCATTTAATCAGTCACTGCAGAGGTTTCTATGTCTATGTCGAGGTACGCACTCTCTTTATTACTAGTAGCAAGTACTTTTAGTCTACAAAACGTGTATGGTGAAACTTCTGCCGAGCCGGAAAAGTATTTTACTCAACTCTATGAAAAAACCTGTTTAAACAATGCAGCAGACATGAGCGTTTTAAAAACTCGGTTCGCTGAAGCTAAGGTTCCTAAGTTAGTGGATAATAAGGCCGTTTTGTTCCTAGAAAAAAAACCAGGCAGTGTTTGGGTTATTCCTAATGTGATCGGTAATTACTTAGTTTCTATTGACGATTCTTTAACCTGCAGTGTTTATACGCACAGCGTCAAAATAAACGAGATTGAGCGTCAATTTATTGAACTACTTGAAAGAACTCCACTCTCTTTTGTCTTAGAAAAAATGCAAGATGAAACAAAACAAACTGAATTGGGGCCAAAACATTTCATCAGCTTTATGCGGACCAACCGCACGGATAGTACTAAACAAAAGTTTACTTTAATTACTTCTAATTCCGATCGCGTAGAAGTGCAAGTTAAAGCGACAGTAGAAATCGTACAGCCTTAATTATCCAGCTATTAATTCCCCATCCCGCTCATTCACTATTTAACATGAAGCGCCTCTTATAACGCTGATGTGAGCGATTATTCACATCAACGTTTTCTTCCATATAGTGCTTATGGTCGTGCTTCGCTTTCATTAGTTTAATGTTTGCTTAAGCTTAACTTTGCTTTCTCAAATAGCTTGTTTCTGACTTAAATAGCTTTTTTGCCAAAGTAGGCTAGGCACTAAAATTACTAAAATAACTGCTGCATAAGTCATACTTGCTCCTAAAGAGATCGCAACGGCAACACAAAAAGCCAAACTGCAGATGATCAATGGAAGGTACTTTTTACTCAGTAATTTAATTGCGGCAAACATAGTGGCGGCATAGATAACAACAAACACTCCGTTGGTCCACGAAATTAACTGCTCCAACTCTTGATCAGTGGCATAAGTGAAAATAATCGCCGCCGCCATGGTCAATAAATTTGCCACCAGCGCACGCACTGGTACTTGGTGCTGATTTAGTTTATCAAAGTATTTAGGCAATACTTGTTCACGGCTAAAACTCCAAATTAAGCGTGATATCCCCGCTGAATAAACATTCACCACAGCAAGGCCACTAGCTACGCCTAAAACACCAATCACTTGGGCGCCATAACCGCCGACTAGCTGATCAAACACATCAACCATTGCTAATGAACTATCATTTGGAATGGATATAAGCAAATAAGTACAGCCAATGTAAATAGCGCCCACTAGCACCGTACCTATCATCATTGCCGGCACTAAATCTTTTTTAGGATCGCGAAAGTCATTGGCTAAATGAGTCATCGCTTCAACCCCTAAAAAGCTCCAAAAGGCGATACCAGCTGCACTTAGAACAGTTTCTAACTGTGAGCTATCCATGATCACAGAGAGCTTTTGTGGCGTGCTATTAAAACCTGAGAGCGTAAGCAGCATAACTACAATCGCCACAATCGTGAGCGTTAAAAAAAACTGTAACTTAGCGGAAACATGAATACCTTTGATGTTGATGACTAACAAGAAAGCAATCAAAGATAGCTGTACCAGTAATGCTGCAATACCTGTCAGTGGCACTAGCACATAAAAAAACTTAAACGTAATTAATATAGCCGCTGCACTGCCCATAGGGATTAGTAATAAAAAAGAAAGTCCGATACAGCGCCCGGCTATATTACCAAACGCCTTTTCGACGAAATAAGCAGGCCCTGCAGCGTGTGGAAAACGGCTCGCTAATCGAGCAAATACTAAAGTAATGGGAATAATAGCCAGTGTTAATAATATCCACGCAAATAGCGCACCGGCATCTGCGATATTAATCGTCATTTGGGGCAAGATAAACACACCTGTTCCCAAGAGAGTTGTCGCCATTAACCCAGCGCCTTGCCAGCGGCCAATCGTACCCGTTGATGATTGCATTTCGCGTCACTCGTTAATTCTAAAATTGAATATCGAGTATATAGATTTTTAGTTGACAAACTAGGCGACTAAGCCTTCAATATGACGGCATTTATTGACAAATTGACGGATCCAACCAACATTAAGACTGAAAGGCACATTCGCTTTTATTAGTGAACTAAGCTTAAGAAAAATAAACAATTAATTTTTAACTGTAGTCTCTTTACATAAGATTTTAATTATCAAAAAATCCAGCTGATAGATTGAATATTTTGCTTGTTTTCAAACTCCCTTGAGCAACCAACTATTCTCGTTTTAGTTTAAAGGTGTAACTATTGGACAAATTTGACCAAGCAATTATTCAAGCATTAAAAGACAATGCGCGCCAAAGCATTTCTAACATAGCTCAGCAAGTAAATTTATCTCGCTCATCAGTGACCGCTAGAATCAAGAGTATGGAACAAAAAAAGATCATACGCGGTTATCAAGTACTATTAAGTGACGCCAAAAGCTCTGCCGTAAGTGCTTATATTGAAATACACTACACATCCAATTGCTGTGTGGAATTTATAGAAGTCTTTAAGAAAATACCCGAGATAGTCACCTGTCATAGTATTACAGGCAATATGGATTTATTATTATTTGTTAAAGCGGCTAGTATGCAACGCTTACACGAAATTCGTGAATATGTAGAAAACCATAGTGATATCTCTAAAATGAAAACCCACGTTGTGATGAATGAATGGATTAATAACTTAAGTGACAGCAAATAAATTAACGTTTTCAGAGCTTGCCCAGTGACTGTAGCAAAGGTGAATCAATTATCTATAATATTAGAATTCTAATAGAACAAAACAAACACTTAATAGTTACACTTATTTTACTTTTGGCCGCTACTGTAAGCATCTTATCTGATTTTATCTAGTCATGTTATGATGCTGATTTCTCTTTATCCCGAAGGTTATAATGGCACAATTATATTTTTATTACTCAGCAATGAACGCTGGTAAATCAACCTCTCTATTACAATCTTCACACAATTACACAGAGCAAGGTATGTCAGTATTACTGTTCACTGCCGCTGTTGATGAAAGAGTTGAAAAAGGGATCATCGCTTCACGAATAGGTTTGCAAAGTGATGCGCAAATATTCGAGAAAAAAACTGATTTATATTACCAGGTAAAACAGCATCTAAAAAATGATAAATTACACTGCATATTTGTTGATGAAGCCCAGTTCCTGGCGAGAAAACAAGTAGATCAATTAGCGAAAGTAGTCGATTTATTGCATATTCCCGTACTGTGCTACGGTATTCGCTCTGATTTTCAAGGTGAATTATTTCCCGGTAGCCAAAGACTGCTAAACATCGCCGATAAGCTCACTGAACTCAAAGCGGTATGTCATTGTGGACGCAAAGCCACCATGATAGTAAGAAGAGATACCAATGGCCAAGCGATTAGCCAAGGAGAGCAAGTTGTTATCGGAGGCAACGATAGTTATGAATCAATGTGCAGAAACCATTTCTTTGAAGAAACAAAAATATATTAATTTCTAAAGATACGGCAGACAACAAACTTAAGGGCTAATAGTAGTTTATTAAGCAAAAATTAATTGATAGTTGAGTTAATATTTTTATAGAAAATAATAACTTTAAAATAAAATATTATGTGATTTTTTAAAAGGCTTGATTTGTGTTGCTCAATGCTTCAAAGTCTTGTGACATCGACTTTATAAAATCAACGTAACTGGTGTAGTAAAAGGTAAAATATGGCGGGTAGATTATTAAAGGCAATTAAATTTACAGCCATAGGTCGTAAGATACTGTTTTTAATTTTGTTATGTAGTTCTACCATCACGTTAATTTTGACTACACTAGAAGTGTTTCTTGAGTATAAAACTCAAGTTAGCACGTTAGATAAACAGTTCAAAATGATTGAAGTGAGCTATTTACCCAGTTTAAGTGAAAACATTTGGGTATATAATATTGAAGGTATTCACTCACAAATTCAGGGGATATATAACCTCGCTGATATTGTGTATGTCAGTATTATTGATGAGTTTGGTACTGAGGTTTACTTTTCTGACCGAAAAAGCTCTGAAAACACTGTTACTCAGATTTTACCGTTAAAGCTCATGCGTAATGATAGCCTAAACTCTTTAGGCGAAATTCGAATACATGCCACTTTAGATAATATCTATGATCAACTACAAAATAGAGTTGTCATTATCCTTATTGGCCAAGGCATTAAAACCTTCTTAGTCTCTTTTTTTATTCTATTGCTAATTTTTCAACTTATTTCCCGACGCCTTAATTTAATCAGTCAGTTTGTTCAAGGTATTGGTGAAAGCGAAGATGTTAAGCTTTGGCCTAAAAGTAATTTATACAAAGCCATGAAGCGTGGTAAATCTTCAGCTGATGAACTTGACGAGCTAGCTCAAGCCATTGATTTAATGAGTAGCAAAGTAACGCAATTGTATACTGAGTCAGAAGAGCAGCGTCACAAGTTAAGCCAAATTTTTGAAGGAGTACACGATGCAATCATCATCGTCGATTTTACCACCAAAAATATCGTCGATTTCAATTCTAAAACTTGTGAGTTGTTGAATATCTCAAAAGAGCAATTACTTGATCGACCGCTATATTCGCTCTATAGCAGTGCTAATAATGTTGATGACCTTATTGAAGAAGTTCAGCGTATTGGCTGGTGTATCAAAGAAATCACCTTTCGCTCACAAGAAAACAAGTTAATTCCGACCGAAACCTCAGCGTCAATGATAGAAATTGAAGATAAGCATTATCTTCTCGCTGCTTGCCGCGATATACGTGAGCGTAAGCAACAGGAGATACAGGTAGATAAATTGATGCACTATGATCAATTAACTGGCTTACCCAATCGATTATTAATGCGTGAACGTATTTCTCAAGCTCTAACCAATAATGAAATTGAAGATCGCACATTTGCCACCATGATTATCAATATCGATAATTTTAAAACCGTAAATGATGCATTAGGACAAGCCAGCGGTGATTTATTAATCAAAATGACAGCGCAAATTATTCAATCACTGATCAATACTGGAGATAACCTCGGTCGATTAAGTGCGGATGAGTATTTATTATTAATACAAAAATCAAATGTTGAAAAAGATTCTGTAGAAAACCTTGCGCAAAATATTTGCGCTCAATTCCACCAGCCACTTAACATAGCCGGTTCTAGTATTAAGATTTCAGTGAGTATTGGCTGCTCTATCATAAACCTTGATACCGCTATTGAAGTTGAAGAAGTATTGCGCTTCACTGATTTAGCTTTATGTAAAGCCAAAGCAGATGGGCGCGATCGTGTCGTGTTTTACCAAGCCGATATGGATCAGCAAGCAAATCAAAAACTGCAACTAAATACTGAATTGTACCACGCCTTTCAAGCAGAGGAATTTGAGCTTTTTTACCAACCCATTATAGCTCTTGAAAGCCAGCAAACTGTGTCAGTGGAGTGCCTACTACGCTGGCGAAAAACCGACGGTACCTTAATTTCCCCTGCCCACTTCATACCCCCTTTAGTCGCTAGCGGGTTAATAGTCAAAGTAGGGGCTTGGGTGATTGAAAAAGCTTGTACAGCAATGGCTGAATTTAAAGATAGTAACGTCTCTATCGCCATTAATGTCAGCCCTTGTCAGTTAGAGAGCGATGCCATTATTATACACATTCAAGAAGTCTTAGCTAAAACAGGTCTAGCACCGCAACGCTTAGTGATAGAAATCACTGAAGACTTGGTAATTCAAGATCAAGGCTGGGCAATTGCTAGGCTTAAAGCACTGCGAAAAATGGGTGTTACTATAGCATTGGATGACTTTGGTACTGGATATTCCTCACTTGCATATTTAAAAATGCTACCTGTTAACAAGTTAAAAATTGATCAGAGCTTTGTGCGGGATATGTTAGGGGATCCTGAAGATTCTGCGATTGTAGAAACCATCATTTCGATTGCTAAAACGTTAAAGCTAGAAATAATAGCAGAAGGTGTAGAAACATTGCCTCAAGCTGAACACTTACGATTACTTGGTTGTGAAAATGTACAAGGTTATTACTACCAGAAACCGCAACCAGATCTAGCTAAAAGTGTATATTTAAATTCTTCTGTTTAGTTTGGCTTATCTTAAAACGCATTTTTATACCTACTTATTTGTAATGTAGGTAAATATTCTCAAGCACCCCTTCTTTATCTAGTTGACGCAATGTTTCATCGAATTCGTCTAGCTTATGGATAAAGCTTGAATGGCGACTGATATAAAGGACTAATTTTAATTTAGTATTTTCAAGGGGGATTTCTTTAAATAAAGCACGCTTTCCACTGTTATGCAGATAATCACCAAAAATAAAGGTATTTTCAACCACAGCATCCACTCGTTTGTTCTGTAACATGCTAGTAAGAGCAGGAATAGAATAGCCCGATTGATATTTAGCTGTTGGTAAATGTTTTTTTGCCCAGCCACTGCCTGCTATTACCGCCAAATCATATACTAATAACTGTTTAATATTGAGCAAATTAGTTTGAGGAAGATTAACAGAATCAGCTTTAAAAAAAGCAGATACTTGACCATAAGTTACCGCTTCTTGACTACTAATGGCGTATTTATCGCGCTCGGTTGACGCAACAGCCACAAAAGCATCTAACTTACCGCTATTAACATACTCTTGCACCCGTTTCCAAGGTAATACATTATGCTGTAAAGGAATGTTCATCCGCCGATACAATGCTTCATTTAGCACATCAACTTCTACCCCTTTTACTTGCCCTTTTTCTTGGTAACTATATGGACGATAATCGGCATAACCTAGTTTTAGTACTTTATCTTGAGCTTCTACTTCAGTAATAAAAGCGGTTAGAGTAAAGCTGCTAAATATTGATATATACAACACCGCAAACTTACATTTGCGCATAAATCACCTCAATAGTTTAAATCTTTCAACTAAATGAGTTTTTAGTCTAGCGTTTAAATAATTTATTCACAAGCGATGCATTAAACAGCGATCTTATTGCAAATGTAACAGAAGAGTAAAACATCAAAAGCACAGCCATAAGCGGAAAACTGCAATGGCGATTACGCCCTTCGTGTTTAACTTTATATAATAGATTATCAACTTATACTAAGAGAGAGATAGGCGTTAATGGAAGCTTACTAGCTGGTTGCACACTAATAAATCCTATTGAAACGGCGATACTTATTAATACAGCGCGCGTATATGTTATCAATCATAAGACAACCTCCCTGATTAAGTAGTACTCAAACAAAGAGATCTAGAGAATGAACTTTATAATCATAATGTTAGATGGCAGCGACGCCTTAAGGAGACACGAAAGTGCTGCAGCTCCTCTCTTAAGTGTGGATTACCTTGCTGGGTAGCCTTTAAGAGAGTGCTAAGCTAATGACTCTTTGACGCTTGAACTACCACCAGCCAAACGCAAGAATAAAGGAATTAGAAAAGCTTCAAACTATGTGAAAATTTTCCCCAAGTTGCAATGAATTCTTATAACAGTGGCAAGCAACTTCATGATCGTTCACCAGCCCTACTGCCTGCATGTAAGCATACATAATGGTTGGGCCAACAAAACCCATCCCACGCTTTTTAAGGTCTTTAGAAAGTGCTTTTGATATATCTGTTGATACCGGCGTATCTCGATAATCAACAACATTATTTTGAATAGGCTTATTATCGACGAACGCCCATAAATAATGTGCGAAAGAGCCAAACTCTGCCTGAATCTGTATGAAAATTTGTGCGTTTTTAACAGATGAATGTACTTTGAGTTTGTTGCGCACGATGGCAGGGTCTTGCAGCATCGTGTCTATATAGCTTTGTTCAAACTTTGCCACTTGTTGAACATCAAAGTTTTTATAATAGTGCTGATAACCCGCCCTTTTTTCTAACACTGTACGCCAGCTTAGCCCAGCTTGTGCGGCCTCTAGTATGAGAAACTCAAACAACACCGCATCATCCGTGCAGGGTATACCCCATTCTCTATCGTGGTATTGTGCTTCAAGTGCATTTTCAACTGCCCAGTGGCAGCGATTAGAAGTATCGCTCATTTGGCGTTATCTCCTTTGGGAAAGGGATCAAAGTTTATCGTCTGCACTGTGACAGGAGCTACTTTAGCAGCTCCTTGATGCTGAACAGCATCTTGATTAACCCGTGTTTGCAGCTCATTAACGCTTTCAGGACTACCATCGAGATTCTGCCCGTCTTTGTAATCGCACTTCACGCATTCACGGTACTCACGAATCTCATTGCGATAAACCCGAATAGTGTCCATTTTAGCGCAGCGCGGGCATACAGCCCCGGCTACGAAGCGTTTTATCACGCTCATGCTTTTATACCGCTATGGCGCAGTAAAGCATCAGTATCTGGGCCTCTTCCTCTAAAATCAATAAACAGCTTTAATGGCTCTTCACTACCGCCTTTTTGCAAAATGCTTTTAAGAAACAACTGGCCTGTTTCTTTGTGGAAGATGCCTTTATCTTCAAATAACGAAAAAGCATCGGCAGAAAGTACTTCAGCCCATTTATAGCTGTAATATCCTGCAGCATAACCACCCGCAAATATGTGACTAAAACCATTTTGAAAAGCGTTAAATGCCGGGGGTATTAATACGGCGACTTGCTGGCGAATTTCATCCAGAAGTGGTTGAACACTATTAGTTCCAGCCTTATGCTCTAAATGTAAACGATAGTCAAAGATAGAAAATTCTAGCTGTCTTACCATACCCATTGCTGATTGAAAGTTACGTGCTTCTAATAACTTACTTAGCAGATTAGCTGGGAGGGTTTCTCCAGTACTATAATGGCCAGAGATAATAGCTAGTGCCTGTGGTTGCCAGCACCAGTTTTCTAAAAATTGGCTTGGTAATTCAACAGCATCCCAAGGAACACCATTAATGCCACTGATATCAGAATATTCCATCTCCGTCAGCATGTGATGTATACCGTGGCCAAATTCATGAAACAAAGTTGTGAGTTCATCATGGGTTAACAGCGCTGGATCATGGCCAATAGGCGCATTAAAGTTACACACTAAATAAGCGGTTGGTAGCTGTAATTCACCTTGTACATTGCGTCTTCGAGTACGGCAACCATCCATCCAAGCTCCACCACGCTTGTTAGCACGGGCAAATGGGTCTAAGTAAAAGCGCGCGATTACCTGCTCGTCTCGAATAATTTCAAACAACTTCACATCTTTGTGCCAAGAATCAAATTCGTGAATCTCATTAATTTTGAAATTGAATAATCGCGATGTAATATTAAACAATCCTTGTAGCACTTTCTCTAAAGGGAAGTAAGGGCGTAATTGATCTTGTGAAATTGAGAATTTTTGCTGCTTTAGCTTCTCACTGTAATACCCTACATCCCAAGCTTGTAGCTGCTCTAAATTTGATTTTTGCATGGCAAATTGGCGCAGTTCGGCGAATTCTGTGCGTGAAATAGCCACACTGTGATCAGCTAGTTCATTTAAGAATCCCAGTACTTCACTTGGCTCTTTAGCCATTTTTGTCGCTAGTGAGTAATGAGCGTAACTTTCAAACCCTAAAATTTTAGCTAGTTCTTGGCGCAACGTTAAGAGTTCTTCAATAATTGCGCTGTTGTCCCACGCTTTATTTGGCTCTGTATTTGAGGCACGAGTGGCGAAAGCGGTGTAGACCTCTTCACGCAATTCTCTATTGTTACAATAAGTCATGACCGGCAAGTAAGATGGGAATTCTAACGTCAATAAATAACCTTCCAGTCCTGCTTCCTGTGCTGCTTGCTTTGCCCCAGCCAAAGTGAGCTCCGGCATGCCAGCGAGTTCACTGACATCTGTGATGTGCTTTTTCCATGCTTGGGTAGAATCTAAAACGTTTTCTGAAAACTTAGTACTTAACTCAGAAGTGCGCAGCTTAATCGCAGTAAAGCGCTGTTGCTGTGCTTTATCCAAGGCGACCCCTGATAATTCAAAATCTCTTAAAGCATTGCTAACTACTTTTTGCTGAGCGCTATTTAGTACTGATAAATCGAGCTGCTTATAAGCATTGTACAGCTCTTGATTTTGCCCTATTTGGCTGTAGTAAGCAGAAAGTTTAGGCTGTGCCTCATTGTAGGCAACTCTCAGTTCATCAGTATTACAAACGCCATTTAAGTGCGACACAGGTGACCAAAAATTATCTAAAGTATTATGCATTTCCTCAATAGGTGCAATTAAAGTATCCCAACTATATTGGTTGCCTTGTGCTAATAATGCATTTATTTCACTCAAATTCCGCGCGAGTATCCCCTCTAGTTGCGGGTTTATATCGCTCACGATTAATTGACTAAACTGCGGTAAATCTGCACGGTGATCAGCGTTTTGGGACATGTAAGGTGCTCCACGTTAAAGCTTAAAAAAGCCAAGAAATCTACGAATATAAGCCCAATACTATCTCTATCTTTACCGATAAAAAACACTGGAACTTAATGGATGCTAGTCTTTTTTACAAACTAGCTGTAAAGGTAATAATATGGGCGAATTAATGCATTTCAACTGTGCTTAAATTTGAATTTATAGTCGTCACTTTTTATTTGCCCGCCTGCTATAAGTAGATTCAAGATCAACTAATTACTGTTTTTGCTGGCATTGAATGCTAAATTACCTGTTACCTTAAATCATATATGGAACCATCAATGAATCTACGATCTTATCAAGGGATATCACCTAAACTTGGAGCGCGTGTATTTGTCGATCCTTCAGCTGTTGTGTTAGGTGATGTATCTCTGGCAGATGATGTTTCTGTATGGCCAACAGCGGTTATTCGTGGCGATGTACAGCGTATTAGTGTGGGTGCACGCACCAGTGTGCAAGACGGTTCAATATTACATGTAACCCATGCAGGTGCAGGTAATCCTGAAGGCTTAGCACTCATTATTGGTGAAGAAGTAACTATCGGTCATTTGGCGATGTTGCACGGCTGTACGGTGGGTAATCAAGTATTGATCGGTATGGGCTCTATGGTTATGGATGGAGCTGTGATTGAATCTAACGTGGTTCTTGGTGCGGGAAGCTTAGTACCTCCTGGAAAAACCCTAAAAAGCGGTTTTTTATATGTGGGGCGCCCAGCAAAGCAAGTACGAGCACTTAGCCAAACAGAGCTGGATTTTTTCAGTTATACGGCCAGCAACTACGTGAATTGGAAAAATCAACACATGCAAGAGCTGTGGGCACAGTGATTGAAGCCTGTTAGAATAAGCGTTTTGTTCTAACTAACCGATTGAACTTTCATAATAATAAAAAATAATAGCAAAACTAAGTAAGCTGCAACTGTTGCAGTAAAAGGATACAAACCAGTGCAAACATGGATATTTTATTGGTTTGAACAGTTACCTAGTACTTAATATAGCTATGACGAGGAGCGTCATGAATATTCCACGTAAGATAATAATAGCAGACGACCATCCTTTATTTCGACAAGCACTATTACAGATTTTAATGGCGAAGCTTCCCCAAGTTATTTGGGTTCAAGCTGAAACAGTTGAGCAACTCAATAGCACATTAGAGGAACACCAAGACGCAGATCTGTTATTACTTGATTTAAACATCCCCGGTGCGCATGGCTTTAATTCTCTGATTAAAATACGTTCTTCAAAACCTCACTTACCAGTGGTGGTTGTATCGGCCCACGAAGATGAAAACACTGTCATCAAAGCGATGGGCTTTGGCGCCTCTGGTTTTGTACCTAAATCAACCCCTGTTGAGTTGATTTTCAAGGCAATAAGACAAGTACTAAAAGGCGAAACTTGGGTACCCGAGCATATTGATTTAAGCCGCGCTAATCATAGTACTGATATTGGCGAACGCATTAGCTCTTTAACGCCACAACAACATAAAATATTACTGATGTTCGCTGATGGCTTATTAAACAAACAAATTGCCCATCAATTATCTCTATCAGAGGCAACTGTAAAGGCACACGCTACCGCAATTTTTCGCAAACTAAACGTGCTAAATAGAACTCAAGCGGTAATTGCTATTGGTCAGCTAGAAGTAGGGAATTCTTCATTTTCATCAAGTAGCGAGTAATCACGCTGCATTTTTTGCATTAGTATGGAACTCATTAAAGCGCGTAATGTTGCAGGTTTCATAGGTTTTCGCATGAACTCAAAGCCTGCAAGAACAGCTCTAGCAGGCAAATCTACATCCGTTGTAGCAGTAATCAATACTCCTGGTATTCCATAGGATGAAGTTGCATTGAGCTCTGTCATCAGCGTTAACCCAGATTCATCATCTGATAGCTGATAATCCATCAGCATAATATCAATTTCATCATTATAATCACTAAAATACTGATAAGCTTTGGCTGCATTGTCGCAAGCGAGTACTTTACACTGCCACGTTTCTAACAAAGCGACCATCGCCGCAAGTAAGTTAGGATCATTCTCCACACAAAGTACTGTTACGCCTTGTAAACTAATCACATTATTACTTGGTTTTACACTTTTCTGTAACTGCTTAATAGATATTGGGACAGCGATAGAAAAATTACAGCCCTTGGAGACTTCAGAGTGCAGTGCTAGCCGATGCTCAAGGAGTTGCGAGAAGCTTTTTGCAATATTTAATCCAAGTCCTAACCCTTTACTTGCATGCACATTTTGTTTATCTAGCTGTGTAAACTGCTCGAAAACTAAGGTTTGTTTATCTGCGGCAATACCCGGCCCGTTATCAATCACTTGAATTGAAAGCGTATTGCTTACATGCCGACAACCTAATAGTACCTTTCCAGGGCTCGCATAGCGAAAAGCATTGGCAATCAAATTATGTAAAACTCGCCTGAGTAGACTTGGATCGCTATAAACCCATGCACTACATTTAACGATATGAAATTGGATATCAATTTTTTCGTCGTGTGTATTGAACTCTTGTGCCAAGCTATTAAATATATCTTCAATAGCAAATGGCTCTTTTCGAATTTTTATATTCCCGCTTTCAATTCTAGCGATGTCTCCAAGATCACTGAGTAAATGGCTAGCCACTTTCAGTGAATTTTCAATATTAGCAATATGACTTAAATGCTCTTTATTAAGCCCTTTTTGCGCTGAAAGCGCCGTAGTAAAAAGCCTTGCAGCTTCCAAAGGCTGCATCAAATCGTGGCTACAGGCATTCAAATATTGGCTTTTTTTAACATGTGCTAACACTGCTTTTTCTCGTGCTAACTCAAGTGCTTTATTGGTCTGCTCTAAGCTTTTTGTTCGCGCATTTACTCTTGTTTCTAAATCTTGGTTAGCTTCGCGTAATACTTGCTCTGCTTGCTTAAAGGCACTGATATCTGAAAAAATCATCACAAAGCCTCCCCCAGGTAAGGGATTGCCCTGTATGCGAATAACTTGGCCAGTATTATACCGCCGCTCTGAGCTATGCGGATTTCCACGCTGTAAATAAGACAAGCGTTTACGAATTTTATCTTCTACATCACCCGGCCCACAGCGCCCTTGCTCAACATTGTAACGAATTAAACTTTCAATAGGACAGCCAATGTAAACAAGCTCTTTAGGGTAATCGAACAATTCAATATAGCGCTGGTTCCAAGCCATCAACTTCAGCTGTTTGTCCACTATAGAGATTCCTTCTGTGCTGTTTTCTATGGCACTTTGTAACAGGGAATGGCTAAACTGCGTTCCTTGAGATGAAGCATCTTCAATCAATAATACGATTTGATCTAGTGCAATTTCCTTTCCTTGCAAGGCACTTGAAATAACCAGCCTTGAAGAAGAGGAGCCCATCACACTGGTTAACATGCGCTCGGTATGAGTAATCAACTTATTATTATATGACCTAGAACCTAAGTATTTAGCATCGTTTGAAGCCAAAAATTGATTAAACCCTAGTTTAGCTTTCTCTTCACCAATGAAACGCGAGGCTAATAGCTGTAGCTCGCTGGCATCAATGTTTTTATTAATCGGCGGCTGTAAGCTATCTGGTGATTGCCAATCAAGAAAATGGGACGCCTGCATACGCTCTTGTACACTTTGGCGGCTAAATTGAGAAACCCACCACATGACAATCACATTGATAGATAAACTCAACAGAGAAACGATCATGTGCGTGGGAATAACACCATTACTAACCGGCTGAGTATATAGCCCAAACTGAGGCAACAAATTCAAAAAAAACCATAAACTAAACCCAGCGCTCAGCCCACAAATAACTCCTGTTAAGCTACTTGAGCGCCAATAGAACGCGGCGATTAACGCAGGAGTAAGCTGTGCCAATGCGCCAAAAGCAATCTCGCCTAACGAAGAGAGTTTATCCGGCGGCGCGGCTAAAAACACCCCATAACCTAGCAAAAGAACTAGGCAAGCTAAAACCTTCCTAACGTTGAGTAAATTGGCTTTAAAGCGCGCAAAATCTCTATTTTTACCACTAGTATGGTTAAACAATAATGGAAAAAATATTTCATTACTCAACATGGTACTCAAGGCAATTGCAGCGATAATTACCATTGAACTGGCGGCAGAAATAGCGCCTAAAAAAGCTAACATTGTCAGCCAGAGCTGATTTTGCACAGCCGGTAGAAATAATACATAAGAGTCAGCAGGTACTGTATCTCCTAGCAAAAGCTGCCCTGCTAAACCCAGTGGTATGGCAAAAACCGCAAAAATCAGTAAATAAACAGGAAACACAAACCGCGAGAGTTGGGAGTCTGCTGAATTTCGCAGCTCCACTACCATCACTTGGAACTGTCTAGGCAGGGCCAAAAAAGCCGCCATACCGATAACAAGAGAGCTTAACATCGTCGCTATATTCGGAAATTGTAGCTGCTGGCTCAGTAAGTTATCCGCTTTAGACGCTTGCCAAAGCTCAGCGGGAGATGAGTAGATAAAGAAAGTAACGAATAGCCCTAAAATTAAAAAGGCCGATACTTTTACTAATGATTCAAACGCTATTGCCAGCATTACCCCAGGATGACGCTCAGTGACATCCACTTCACGAATGCCAAAGAATAGCGTAAACCCTGCCAATATGGCGGTAACTACTAGGCCTGTTTGCCAAGAGTTAAGCTCTTGTATAGCTGTTAATTGCTGGTAAGAATATACAATTGCCTTTAGCTGCAACGCGATATAAGGCATCGTGCCTATTAGAGCAACGAAAGTGATAATTACTGCTAGTTTTTGTGATTTACCAAAGCGAGCAGCCAGTAAATCAGCAATTGAAGTTACTTTTAGTTTTAAGCTGGTTTTAATAATGCGTTGAATAAAACCCCAAGCAAAAATAAACAGCAGTATAGGGCCGATAAAAATAGGTAAGTGCGAGAAAATACTAGTGGCAGCTTGCGCAGTTGTCCCCAGAAAACTCCAAGAGGTACAGTACACTCCTAACGTGAGTGCATATATTATAGGCTGGCTTCGCTGTGGAATTTTATGGCGGTATTTATCGCCAAGATAAGCAATCAAAAAAAGCAGGCATATATAACTAAGGCTAATACCGATTAATTGCCAATTTTGAAACATAAATAATTACTCAGGGTTTAACTTAACAGAGTTTGATAACATCTAGCTTAACCCCTTAATGATCTACCAAACAGTTATAAACGCTTTTAACGTGTAGTGCTGGTAAACTCACTAATGTAGGAACCTCCTTTTATGTTAGCCACAACACGAAGCTTTTGTGTACTTCCTGTTTTGCCAATCAACTCACCTAGGTTAGTTGCTGCTCTCCAATAGTAAGGGCTTGTTGTCATGCCAAGCGGATAGCTGGTGGCTTTATTTGCCTCATCAACTAAAAACAAAGTGGCTGTATCTAACGGAAAAGTTGAATTAACTATCGTTTCGCCGTTATTATCAGAAAAACTCAATAAAAATTCTTGTGACTCTAAAACACATTTTTGCGCTTTAATATCACAGTCATCTTGTAGTGCCATGGCAAAAATACGTGATTCAGAAGCTTGATATTCACTGAACATATCAGTCGCTGCAAAACCTAACACCGCTAATACTGGAGCCACTAAAATGGCGATTTTTGTATGTTTATTCACGATTTTGAGTCCATTGTTTTATTATTGTTAGAATATACAGCTTTATATTGAAAGTGTATCAATTGCTATTCATCGTTGTTATTTATCATTTAATACCTTAAAAAATAGGCTCCATAACAAAAATAATTTGAAAGGAACCTATTTATAACAAACTATCTAAATAGCCTATTTGAAAAACCTACTTTCATAGGCTTAAGTACGTTCAATTAATGGTCTTGTGCCACGTTAACGCCACCAGCTGGTGTGCGGAAATTATCAACCATTTTCTGAATTTCAATAGGTGCCGGACCCGTCACTCTACACACCGCGAAAGCGACTGCAAAGTTAACAACTGCACCAACCGCACCGAATGCATTAGGTGAAATACCGAAGAACCAGTTTGGCTCTAAGCCGCCAAGGAAAGAAGTACCTGGGATGAACATGATACCTTTGTGCATGAACACGTATAGCATCGTGATGCCAATACCTGAACACATACCCCAAACTGCTGCAGGTCCACTGATTTTACGAGAAAAGATACCCATCATTAGTGCCGGGAATATAGATGACGCGGCCAATCCAAAGGCCAATGCCACCGTTCCCGCGGCAAAGCCAGGCGGATTTAAGCCTAAATAGCCGGAGACCAGTATCGCTAAGGTCATCACTATTCTACTTGCCAATAGCTCGTTTTTCTCAGAGAGGTCAGGCGTAAATACCCCTTTCATCAAATCGTGAGAGACAGAGGAGGATATCGCCAACAACAAACCTGCCGCTGTTGAAAGTGCTGCTGCTAATCCGCCAGCTGCTACTAGTGCAATTACCCAGTTTGGTAAATTCGCAATCGCAGGGTTAGCAAGTACCATGATGTCACGGTCAACTTTAACCATTTCATTCGTTACTTTATCTGCTGAATATTGAATTTTGCCGTCGCCGTTTTTGTCTTCAAACTTTAATAGACCAGTTTTTTCCCAATCTTTAAACCATTGCGGACGCTCAGCGTAAACTAAGTTTTCGCCAGCTGCAGGCTCAATAGTATGCATCAAGTTAAGACGTGCCATTGCACCAACCGCAGGAGCGACGGTATAAAGTAGCGCGATAAAGACTAATGCATAACCTGCAGAAGAACGAGCAGCTTTAACTGAAGCAACAGTAAAGAAGCGCATAATTACGTGAGGTAAACCAGCGGTGCCAATCATAAGTGAAAGCGTATAGGCGATCATGTTGGCATTATTGCCTAACTGACCTGTTGTGTATTCCTTAAAGCCAAGTTCTGTTACCACTAAATCAAGTTTATCAAGCAGATACACACCACTGCCATCCGCTAAAGTACTACCTAAGCCTAACTGTGGAATCGGGTTACCTGTTAACTGCATAGAGATGAAAATAGCTGGAATAGTATAAGCGAAGATTAATACTACATACTGCGCGATTTGCGTATAGGTAATACCTTTCATACCACCTAGTACCGCGTAAACCCAAACTACTGCCATGCCAATGCCTAAACCTAGGCCATAATCCACTTCTAAGAAGCGAGAGAAGGCAACACCAACACCTTTCATTTGGCCAATGATATAGGTTAATGAAGCGATGATAAGACAAGCAACCGCTACAATACGAGCCGTTTTAGAGTAATAGCGATCTCCAATAAACTCAGGCACTGTAAATTTACCGTGCTTGCGCATATAAGGCGCTAATAACATAGCAAGTAGTACGTAACCACCTGTCCAACCCATTAAGAATACTGAACCGCCGTAACCTAGGAAGGCGATTAAACCCGCCATTGAAATAAACGATGCTGCGCTCATCCAATCAGCGGCAATTGCCATACCGTTTTGCAACGGTCCTATACCGCCACCGGCAACATAAAATTCTTTTGTCGACCCAGCACGAGCCCACCACGCGATGGCAAAGTACATGCCAAACGAGCCGAACACTGCGATGTAGGTATAAAGTTTTAACTCATCCATTGTTTATTCCTCTACGCCGTATTTTTTATCTAAACGATTCATTTTAAATGAATACCAAAACACTAATGCCACGAAAGTGACAATGGATCCTTGCTGAGCAAACCAAAAGCCTAATTTGTAACCGCCTAATCTAATTTCATTTAGTGGCTCTACGAGCACTAATCCGAAACCGTAAGAGACGATAAACCAAATTATTAGGCATTTTGAAATTATGCGCAGGTTTTCCTGCCAATAAGATGAATGATTTTCCACCATAATCTCCTTTTAGAAACTATCTATCGATAATATCCAATGCTGTTGTTTTTATAGTAAGGGACGACATCTGAGCATGGCGAAATTCGCGAATGCTGTTAGAAAGCGCCATGATAAACAGTCTGCCAGAGGTTTAATACTGGCGGTTGTACTGTATTTATAGGCTAACAATCTTTGCTGCTAGCTCCAATTACACTTTAGTCTTATATTGAGGGCTTATCGTTGACTGTGACGCGAGCATTCTCTACAAAGAACAGGCTGTATTTATTTCAACACTATTTATAATACTACCCATAATGTTATCTATAGCATTATGTCTTACAAGGAGTTGTAAAAATGGCGGACGAATTAGCAGATATCAAAGCGTTTATAAAGGTCATTCCACCTTTTGATAGACTGCCTGATGATAGAATCACTCACATTATAAAACTGATAGACATTTGTTATATTCGCAAGGGAGAAACCCTGCCACCTGCTGATGTTGTTGAACCGCGGCTGTATATTCTTCGCAAAGGCAGTCTCAGCTATTTGCAGCTACAAACTATTGATTATAAAAATGATAATAATAGAATTAACAAAGAAAATTTAGATGAAGAGCTATTAGGTAAGTTCACTGAAGGCGAAATCTGCGCACTGTTTTGCCAATGCCAGCCTAAAGACAATGCACAGATAAGCCCAGACATAAAAGTTCAAGCAGATGAAGACTGTTTAATTTACTCAATTAGCTATCAGTCTTTTCAGCAAAGTTTACAAGGCTTTAAACAAGCCAGTGAGTTTTTCTCTGCCAGTTCAGAGCAACGCTTACAAACTGAAGTAAACCAATTGACTGACGATGCTAAAATTTCAGCTTCTTTGATGGATGTTACGATTGAATCTATCTATCAAGGCCCTGCTGCCACTATCCCAGCAGATGCTAGCATCACCAAAGCTGCACAGCGTATGACAGAACTTAATTTCTCATCCTTATTAGTGACACAAGGTGATCAACTCGTTGGAATCATTACTGATAAAGATATTCGCAAGCGCTGCGTCGCACAAGGCGTCCCTAGCTCTGACACTGTCATTAGTATTGCCACCCGCGATTTACTCTCCATTGAAACAGACAAAAATGCCTTTGATGCGCTGATTTTGATGAACGCTAAAAGAGTGCACCACTTACCTGTGATGCATAACAACCAGCTAGTTGGCATGATCACCGCAACCGATTTGATGAATAAAGAAGGTCAAAATGCGGTTTACTTAACCAGCGCGATCAACAAAGCAGAAAATTTAGAGGCGTTGATAGAAGTGAGTAAGCTGGTACCTAAAGTGCAGCAACGTATGGCCAAAATGGGCACCACTGCTGATCACGTTGGTAAGCATGTAACAGCCATTACTAATGGCATTACCGCACGTTTAATTGAATTAGCACAGCAACAATTAGGCCCTGCTCCCATGGCATTTGCGTGGGTGGTTGCAGGCTCCCAAGCTCGTCATGAGCAGCTGTGCCACACCGATCAAGACAATGGCATTATCTTGGCAGAGCAGCCAACCGATGCACAAGATCAATGGTTTTTTAAACTCGCAACTTTTGTCTGTGACGGCTTAGCGAGCTGCGGCTATATTCTCTGCCCAGGTGACATCATGGCCACCAATCCAAAATGGCGAGTATCTAAGCAAAAATGGCAGCAATATTTCAACAGCTGGGTAACTAAACCCACACCGCAAGCCTTGTTAAACAGCAGTGTATTTTTCGATCTTAGTTTTGTCTATGGAGATATTCAGTTACTACAAGATGTACGCAACCAGTTTTTAGCTAAAACCAAAGCCAACTCATTACTGCAATCCCATTTAAGTCGCAACGCACTGACATTACGTCCACCGCTAGGTTTTTTCCGTGATTTCGTGCTAGTTTCTAAAGGAGAAAACAAAGATACTTTAGATCTAAAACACAGCGGTATCGCTCCTATTATCGAATTAGCGCGGATCTATTCACTCTCATTAGGACTAGATGCAGTGAATACTCTAGAACGTCTGCAAAAATCAGCTGGCAGCTCATTGTTAACTAAAGCTTCAGCAAAAAGTTTAATTGACGCTTTTCAATTTTTAGGCGCCTTGCGGTTACAGCACCAAGCACGACAGATCAATGCAGGAGATGCCCTCGATAATTATTTACCCCCACAAGAAATATCTAAACTAGAACGCGAACATCTAAAAGATGCCTTTAAAGTAATCAAAACGCTACAAGACGCACGACAAAAAGACTTCTAAGCAGCTGTTAACCAAACAAGGAGTGATTAATGATTTTTGATCGGCGCAGTAGAGCAACCCTCAAAAGAGTATTACAGCACTACTTGAGTTTGCAGGCTAAACGTGAGCGTCAGCTAAATAAAGCACGCCCAGGCCCCTTACAAGATTTTTTAGCTGTACCTTTCCCCCCTTTAGAGCAGCTGCTTTGGGAAACACAAATATTGAGTGTAGATTTTGAAACCACTGGTTTTAATGCTAATCATGAGCAAATTTTAAGTATCGGTTTCACAACTTTACAGCGCGGTCAAATATCACTGGCTAACTGCTATCATGAAGTTATTCATACCAAAGGTAACCTGTCTGCCAAAAACGTCGCAATACACGGCATCACTGACCAAAACAAAACAGCAGGCATAAGCCTTGCACAAGCAGTAGAGGATTTATTGCAGGCTTTAGCAGGGAAAGTGATGCTAGTACATTACGCGCAAATAGAGCGTACTTTTTTGCAGCGCGCTTGTTATCAGTTATATGGCATAGCGCCAGTGTTTCCAATGATTGACACCTTGATGATCGCTAAAAAACGTAAGGATAAATCGTTAACACCTTATAATCCAACCGGGTTGCGCTTAGACAGTTTACGTGCCGAACATGAACTACCGCAGCATCACTCACATAATGCATTGAATGATGCAGTGGCTACTGCAGAATTGCTTTTAGCAGAGGTGTCTTTGCGTAGGAAGCCAGAGAGAGAGGTGTTGAACAAATACTTATTGAAGACTTGAGGAAGAGTTATTCGTGCAGCCTAGCGCTCTCCTGCTCTTAAAAGATAAAAGCTGCTTCATCATCAAGCGAAGTACTGCCTATCAATAGCTGAAACTTGACAATAAGCAGCCCTTAGAAAGCCAGCACAATTATTTAATCAACCTGATATAGCCGATAGTGGACTTGTCCACTGCGCTTCTCACGATGTAAACGCCATGATGTCACAATTTGAGCATCATGCTCAGTTTCTATATACACATAGGCTTTTGGTGCTAGTAGTTTCTTCTCAACTAACTGATCACATAATGCTTGGCAGTGACCTTGTCGAAAAGGTGGGTCTAGAAAAATTAAATCGAATGCACCTACACCTTCTATAGCTTCTGGACACTGAGCTAGCCACTGTGAAGCATCCCGCTGTAATACATTGCCTTGATTACACTTTAGTAATGTGAGGTTTGCTTTAAGGGTGCTGCAAGATGCTGGGCTGATATCAATGAAAGTGCAGTTTTGGGCACCTCTAGAAAGCGCTTCAATACCCAATGCACCACTACCTGCAAATAAGTCTAAGCATTTAGCCCCCGCAATGGTGTTTTGCAGCCAGTTAAATAATGTTTCACGCACTCTATCAGGAGTAGGTCGCAAGCCTTCTACTTCTGCAAAAGATAGCTTTCTACTGCGCCACTGGCCGCCGATAATACGCAATTGAGGTAAAGGTTGTGCTGATTTTTTAGGATGATTAACGTTAGATCGCATGATTAGCTCGGTTGTAAGCGAATAACAAGGGTATTATCGCCAATAAGTTTACTGATATGAGCACTGATCTGCCCAGGCGTAATTGTATCAAGTTGTTCTTCATATTCAGAGTCTGATTCAGTAATTAAGCCATAAAACAATTTTTTGCTGTACAACTTAAACAACCTTTCACGATCATTAACCAACGCTTGGTACTTATCTAATAAACGTTTTTTCACTACCGTTAAGTCATCATCAATATCGCTAATCTGAATACGGTTTTTAAGCGAACTCAACGTTTGCTCTGAAATATTATTACGTGAAGAGAGTAATAATATTTGATAGCCACGCTGGTAGATAGGCTGGCGAATTAATCGAAAACTAATAGCTGATTTTTGCAAAGTGCGATTGAGCAGTTCACTGAGTACAAAATTGCTCAATAATTCAATTCTATTTTGCTGGTTGCTAGTTAATGCTAGCTGTGAAGCAATTAGTCTTTGATGTCGATTACTGCGCTGTACTAATCGCTGATTACTATAAGACCAATTCACTACATCAGGAAAAGCGGGCTTAGTTTCAGAATACAGAACCGCTAGCTGCTGGTCCACATCAAGTAGTGATTTTTCTGGGATCGACTGATCAATGATAAACAGTGCTGCCGGTGTTTTTTGTAATACCGTCGCTATACTATTAGCTACTTGAAAATCACTAGCAATACTTTTAGAAAAATGCGCCAAAATGGCTGCATCCGCTTCTTTACTCTGCAAATATCTTTCGGCAGTGATTAAAGTACGCTGCTTTGAACTGCTAAATTGGTAGCTATTTTTCAAAAGCGCCTGCATTTCATTTGCGATCGACAAAGGTTTTGAGGATGACCAACGTAACTCAATTTCTAACCTATCATAAGTCCATAAAATCGAGTGAATATTTTGCATTTGATTAGCACTCTTGCGCAATGCTTGATACTGCAAAGCTCGAGTTGTTTTTGCCTCATTTGTAAAGGCTGGCGCTGTAATAAAAGAAAGTAACAACCGTTGCACAGCTATCTCTTCTACTTGTAAAACGTGCAATTGAGATTTGAATCCTGCCATTATTTTAGGTTGGTCCAAAGGTGTCGCAGGTTTTGCACTTAACAGAATGATCGCAATAGCCACAATAAAACCTAAATATTTCAGATAGGTCTTGTTAAACAATGGCTTGTATGGCTTTCTAGGAGTAGCTGTCATAAGTATTGGTTGCCTATAATAGATCATTGAAGTGCGGTTTAATTTTTGCTGCTTTTTAACTTATTTATTTTACATTATTGAAAAGTAGCTCTTAGCTAAAAACACTATTGAAAACACCAATTAATCAATAAGTTAGATCTTTTAACTTTTTAACCGAACAGCAGCGATAATAAATAAATATATGACGTAATTTGCTATGAGCTCTGATTAGCTTACTGCAAAAGCGTTATTTAGCTTCTCGCTGATGTCCTGCAAAGAGTTACTCTTTTTGTGAGCTGCGAATTTACCCTAAAGCCAAAGATGAGCAACATTTAAAGCTATAGTATACAAACTCTAAAAAGGATGGAAATAGAGCGATGAGTATTTTTTGTTGCTATGTTAAGATAGCCTGCTGAAAAGGCGATGCTGGAAGGCACGGTTTACAAAACCTGTATTAAATTCCACTCGTGATTTATATATAGTTGAGTTATAACAATAATGCCGCAAGTATGGTTATTAATAATAAGTTAAAAACTCTGCAGAATACTCCCGCTAAAATTAAGGAATAACATTGAATTCTCTGTATACATGGATGGCCAATAACGGTCTAGATCCAGCTCTTATTGCCTATGCCGGCGCAGCTATCGCACTTTTTGCACTGATAAAAATGTACTTTTTTCAGAAGAAGAACATCTCTGAAATTGAAGCGGGAAAAGTACAAGTAGAAAAATCGGAACAAGCAGCACAACTAGCGGCCTCTGAAAAAGAAGCAGCACAACTAGCGGCATCTGAAAAAGAAGCAGCACAGCTAGCGGCCTCTGAAAAAGAAGCAGCACAACTAGCAGCATCTGAAAAAGAAGCAGCACAGCTAGCAGCATCTGAAAAAGAGGCAGCACAGCTAGCGGCATCTGAAAAAGAGGCAGCACAGCTAGCGGCATCTGAAAAAGAAGCAGCACAGCTAGC
>JBALXS010000002.1:4081-38400 GCA_036960485.1 Oceanospirillaceae bacterium | reverse complement strand
CCACCGAAAAAGCAGCAGCAGAGTTAGCAGCCACCGAAAAAGCAGCAGCACAGCTAGCCGCCTCTGAAAAAGAAGCAGCAGAGCTAGCCGCCTCTGAAAAAGAAGCAGCAGAGTTAGCCGCCACCGAAAAAGCAGCAGCAGAGTTAGCCGCCACCGAAAAAGCAGCAGCAGAGTTAGCAGCCACCGAAAAAGCAGCAGCACAGCTAGCCGCCTCTGAAAAAGAAGCAGCAGAGCTAGCCGCCTCTGAAAAAGAAGCAGCAGAGTTAGCCGCCACCGAAAAAGCAGCAGCAGAGTTAGCCGCCACCGAAAAAGCAGCAGCAGAGTTAGCCGCCAAGCCGGTTAAGAAAGTAAGTTTTTTTTCTAAGGTAAAAGCAGGTTTAGCGAAAACTAAAGCGGGCATGTCCAAGCAAATGGGCGACCTCTTTCTAGGTGCTAAAGAGATTGACGATGAGTTACTTGAAGATCTAGAAACAATCCTCATCACTTCAGATATAGGTATGAATGCTACCTCTGAAATTATTACTAAATTAACTGCTCAAGTTGAGCGCAGTGAGTTAAAAGACCCGCAAGCTTTACACAAAGCCCTTAAAGATGAACTCGCTAGCATCCTTACAGCCGTTGATAAACCACTCATTATTGATGAAGCAAAAACCCCTTTTGTTATTTTAATGGTTGGAGTGAATGGCGTTGGTAAAACGACAACTATTGGCAAATTAGCTAAAAAATACCAAGCTGAAGGAAAATCTGTCATGTTAGCTGCAGGTGACACTTTTAGAGCAGCGGCAGTTGAACAATTGCAAGTCTGGGGCGATAGAAATAATGTTCCAGTTGTCGCTCAACATACTGGTGCTGATTCCGCTTCAGTGTTATTTGATGCATTACAATCTGCTAAAGCTAAAAACGTGGACGTTTTAATCGCTGACACTGCTGGGCGATTACAAAATAAAGATAACTTGATGCAGGAGCTAGAAAAGGTTATTCGAGTGATGAAAAAACTCGACCCCCAAGCTCCACATGAAGTGATGTTAGTGCTTGATGCTGGTACCGGCCAAAATGGTTTGAGCCAGGCGCAAGTCTTTGGTGATAGTGTTGGCGTTACCGGAATCACTTTAACTAAATTAGACGGTACGGCTAAAGGTGGCATCATCTTTGCGATTGCCAAATCAATGAATATCCCGATTCGTTTTATTGGTGTTGGCGAGCAAGTTGATGACTTACAACCTTTTATTGCTAGTCAATTCGTTGATGCACTGTTTGATCAAGAAGATACAACAAGCAAGTAGTGGCTAAATAACCAGCCTAACAAACAGGATGTGCTCACTGCATGATCAAATTTGAACACGTAAGTAAAAAATACGCTACTGGGTTTGAAGCAATTCAAGATGTGTCCTTTGCGATAAACGCCGGAGAGTTAGTGTTTTTAACCGGTCATTCAGGAGCCGGTAAAAGTACTATTCTTAAGTTGATTATGTTGATGGAGCGCGCATCCAGCGGCTCAGTACAAATAGAAAACAAAGCGCTATCGCAGATGGGCAGTAAAGATATCCCTCTACATCGACAACAAATCGGTGTCGTCTTTCAAAATCATCAACTGTTATCTGACCGCTCCGTATTTGATAATATTGCACTACCACTGCGCATTTGCGGATACGATACAGTGGATGCAGGGCGCAGAGTAAGGGCTGCTTTAGATAAAGTGGGCTTGCTTAGTCGAGAAAAGTACAACCCTAAGCTACTCTCAACGGGAGAGCAGCAGCGAGTTGGTATTGCTCGCGCCATTGTTCACAAACCTAAAATTTTACTCGCTGATGAACCAACCGGTAATTTAGACCCACAGCTCTCAGCTGAAGTCATGACGTTATTCCAACAGTTCAATCAAGTGGGTACTACCGTTTTAGTTGCCAGCCATGATTTAAACTTAATTAGGCGCATGAATTGCCGCACTTTAACTTTAAAAGAAGGGAGGTTGGTCGACGATGTCTAAGCTGAAATCGCCTCAGCCGCCATTACGCGGTGCTATGCAGCATAAGGTAAGCGCTGAGGACAAACGACGCCGTTGGCTACAACATCACCAGGAAGTCGCTAAAGATTGTTTAAGGCAATTATTAGGCTCCCCTGTATCTACTTTTATGACGGTACTAGTACTTGCTGTAGCGCTCGCATTGCCTAGCTTCTTATTTACCTCTTTATCCAACATTACCAAGCTAACTGACAGTTGGGAGAGTGAAAATAAAATTTCGCTATATTTAAAGCTTGAGCTTACTGAAAGTGAGATAGATAGTTTTGTACAACGTTTACTGCTTCGTAATGATTTAGTCGCCATTGATTTAATCGATTCTGAGCAAGGCTTGCTTGAATTCAAAGAATTTTCAGGTTTCTCGCAAGTATTAGATTCCCTTTCAGAAAACCCGCTACCCGCTGTAATTTCTGTATTGGCAAAAGATAACAGTGAAGCTGGGTTAGCAACATTGCAGCAACAGTTGCTGGCAATGGCGCCTGTAGATGAAGCCTTGTTGGATTTAGGCTGGTTAAAACGCTTTAAAGGCTTTCTACTGGTTATTCAAAGAGTAGTAATTACTTTAAGTATATTATTAGCTTTTGCTGTATTACTTATTATTGGCAATACAATCCGTTTAAATGTTGAAAACAGCCGTGATGAAATTTTAGTTTCAAAACTAATGGGCGCCACCAATGCATGGGTTAGAAGACCTTTTTTATATACGGGTATTTTTTACGGAGTAGTCGCTACAGCCGTCGCTTGGTTAATCATTGAATTAGCGCTAATGACTATGCAAACGCCTGTCCTACAGTTAGCGCAGTTATATCAAACGCGTTTTCAGTTAACGGGCTTAGGAGCTTTGGGTAGCTGTATATTACTGATTATTGGGGTGAGTTTAGGATGGTTAGCAGCGCTGCTTTCAGTCAATAAATTCCTCAACAAACTAGAACCCAAATAAGCAGTTTTTAGATCTAATTACCTTTCTTTACACGCCGGTAAATTTCTTATTACAACCAAGTGAGCACTACCTCACTCGGTTTGTCTGTTAATACTTCGCTATATTTAACGCGCTTATTTTGGAACTTTTGCATCATCTACTCAAAGAATAAACCTGTACAAAAGCCTCTTTAACCGAGAGTAACATCCCTATTTTATCTACCTCTATACTTTAAAACGCTCCACCAGCTGTTTTAAGTTATTAGAGGTTTGATCAAGATTTTGGCTAGCTGTGACATTTTCTGACGCGGTAGCGCTGGTTTTTTGCGTGTAATTACTAATTTCCCGCAGCTTGTTTGATATATCTTCAACATTACTAATTTTAGAGTGTGTTGATTGTTCTATCTCACGGTTAACCACAGAAATTTCTTCCACACTGCTCGCGGTAGAATCTAAGGCGTCGTACACTTGCTGTGTTGCGGCGACGTTATCTTCTACACGCTGCATGCCCTGAGCCATCGTTGTAGCGCCTTCCTGAGCATTTGTTTGCAGCTTTTCGATCAGTTTCTGAATTTCTACCGTAGCACTACTAGTGTTTTGTGCCAGCTTCCTCACTTCATCGGCAACAACCGCAAATCCCCTACCTTGATCCCCAGCTCTAGCCGCTTCAATTGCTGCATTTAGCGCTAATAAGTTAGTTTGCTCGGCAATACCATGAATCACATTGAGTATTTTTCCAATATCATCACTATCTGTTTTCAATAGCAGCATTGATTGCTCTGCTACGCGCATAGTATCGGAAAGCTGCGATATTTTGGTCACAGATTCATTAATACTCGTCATACTAAGCTGTACAGCTTGTTCAGCAGTTGTGGCACTTTGTACTGCAACAGAAGTGCTTTCAGCCACTGATTTAAACATATGAGTAAGCTCCTCTGTTTCTGTCACTATCTCACTGGTTAGCTGGTCTTGGTGATCCAACGACTCTTGGGTATTTAGTGAAGCATCTTTCATCTTATCTGCGCTGTGTGCAATATCTTCGCCGGCGCTTTTCATATCACGTACGTTTTCGTTCAAACCATTAGCCAATGCGTTAACATCGTTAATTAACACTTTTAACTCACCAACCGCGCCTTTATCATTAATCTGTGTGGTTAAATCATTATCGCTCAGCTTTTGTACCCCAAAAACAAAGCGTTCTAGCGGCTTAACTAGCCAACGTCTTAATAAGAAAATAATTATCACACTGACAATGAGTGCAATAATACAAATAGATAAAATCAGAATAGGGATCGTTTTAGCGTTTTGTTCAGCTTGCTTAGCTTTATTAGCAACAGCATCCATTTGACCTGCTTTATCGCCAGATACATTCTCTTGCATAACCGTAATAGAGTTGGATATATTTTCAGATACTTTGGGAATCACACTTAGTGCTATTCCTAATTCTTGTAGGTTCTTCTCTATTAAATGAGTAAGATTTCTATTTGCGGCATTCGCATCAGCTACTTTTTTGATCGATGCTTCTAAAATAACTTGGCTTTTATCACTGGCTACCTTTTGCTGATCTATTTGCTCTTTTGAAGTACTGGTAAATTGCAGCGCCGAACTAATTCCATCTTTTGCTAAACTAGAGGCTTCAACCGCTATTTCTTCGGCTAAAACAACTATCTTTTGCCCTTTTGTAATCAGTGCCTTACCTTTAATTATTCTAAAACTTGGATCAACGTCTTTGAACTTGCCAAATTTTCGTAACTCGCTACGAAAAGGTCTAAGGCTTTTTTTCACTTTAATTAAATCTTTACGCATTTTATCTGAAACTTTTACTTTGTTAACCAGTTTTGTAATGACCGATAACTGCCGAAAAACAGATTTTATTTGCTTCTCAGCTCTTTTCAGAGCTTTGCTATCATTACCGATCATTTGAAAGCTACTGATCATTAAAGACATGCTCTGCCGATCCATTTTTTGTGCTGCATCAATCAACCCCTGGTATGAGCCACTGATCAATAGTAAATTATCTTGTATTTTGTTGGTTGCATTGTTGATAACGACTAATCCGGCATCACTTTTTTCTGAAAGTTCTGAAAATTGCTTTAATGCATTATCAATATCTACGCTAGCTTGTTGGTTTTCAACTAGTTTTTCTTCTAAGTTGGTAAGCTTTGAAAACGCTTTTTCTGCTTCTGAAAGCTTTTCAACCTGACTGGTTAAGCTGATTAGAGTTTCAATTGCTTGGCCCATACCTCCATTCACTTTAGCGATCTCAGAACGTAGATAGTCAAGGTCGCTACTCAGTCTTGATGTTCCTAAAAAAGCCACTGCGCCAATTAAAATAAGAATAAATGTGACACTATAAATAGCACTTTGGATAAAAAATCCAATTGACCATGTAGAACTATCTTTGCCAGTTACTGATTGCTGCATATGAAAACCTATAAAAAATGAATTAAGATCGGTATTTTTTGTTTTTTGCTACTTAATAAATGATTTGACGATGATGCAATTGCGCTTATTTAGATGCTATTAACACCACAAATTAATATGAAGTTTTCTGTCCCTGTTAGCACTTCTTTGTGGCATCTTATTCTCAATATGCATAGCTTATTAAATAAGTAACTTTGACTCTACTACCATCTAATATAAATGCCTAGTAACTAGATCAATCAATCATGCTTTTACTATAAATAAAAAAATTCTTCGATTCTATAATTAGCAACAAACCGATCAATCCAGCTTTTATAGATATAACCAATTGTTTAATCTTGATTATTGATGGTATAAGTTCATATTAGCAATATTGCAAATATGCAGGGATAGAAGGCTTTTATAAGTAGATAATGCTGCAAATCTACTTATTCAAGACCTCCTTTATATGCGCGAATTAGCTTGAGAGACCTTTGCATTTCGTAACGCGATAGTAAAACAAGGTAACACCTGACGTAAACGAGTATTCAGTGCGCCTACTTCTTGACTGTTGAGCCAATTATTAAGATCTTTTAACGTGCCATTGTATGATTTACCCAGAGGTCTCTTTAATTACTTTATAAATTAAAACGGGAAGGTTCTTTTAAGTAATGATCTAGCCTTGCTAAAGCTTGATCTAAGACGCTAGGTGTCTGTGCAAAGCAAAGTCTAAACCAGCCGTTACTTGGCGCACAAAAAGCTTCCCCCGGCGCCAGGCCGACTTTCGCTTCATCTATCAGTAATTGCGCGAAAGCGACGGCATCTATTACATCCGGTAAGCGAAAAAATGCATAGAAGGTAGCATCTATTTGCGGACATTCAACACTTGGGTATCTCGCTAGGGTTAGTTCTACTTTTTCTTTTGCTAAGCGGTAGTTTTCACTACTTTGGCGCACAAAATCTTCCCCTTGCTCTAAAGCTGCTACCGCTGCCCGCTGTGTGAAAGGTGGAGCACAAGCGATTGAGAATTCCATTATTTTTTCAACAGTAGCAACTAAGCTCTCTGGTAAAGTTAACCAGCCTAAGCGCCATCCTGTCATCGCCCAACTTTTAGAAAAGCTATTGACCACTATTAATTTGTCTTCGGGCTCTGCCACTTCTAGAAAAGAGGGTGCTACTGAGTTATCAAACGTGGTTCTGCTGTAAACTTCATCCGCAATCAACCAAATACCGCGTTTGCGTAACTCATCTAATACTTGACGTTGCTGAGCATGACTCATAGTCCATCCTGTCGGATTTGATGGTGAATTAATCAGCACTACTTTTGCATCGCTAACAGCGTTGATAAACGCGTCGATATTCAGTGACCATCTTCCATCGACGATATCTAAAGCATGAGTAATAAGCTCAGCGCTTTGCAGCTGTGGTATACGCAGTAAATTAGGAAATGCTGGCGTAATTGTGGCAACTTTATCACCTGGCTGTAACAAACACTGGAAAGCGATATTGAGCGCATTCCCACCAGAAACGGTCACCGCAATACGACTCGCTGCGATATCTGTCTTATATAGATCACTACTGTACTTAGCTAACGCGTCACGTAAAAAAGGGCGACCTAAGCCTTCAGCATAAAAAGTTTCGCCCGCTTTCATTGCTTCTGCAGCGGCTTCACAAATAAATGTAGGGGTTGGCTCATTAGGCTCGCCAAACCATAATGGAATCAACCCTTCAATGCCCATTGCTTTATTTGCTAAAACCCGAGTAATAGAAGGCGGGATATCGATTGCGTGGGATTTAAGCTGATCTGTTGCTAATTTCGTCATAGCTAATTACCTATGTAGTTTTTTTATTGTTAACTGTAATAGATTCAAAATTATTCAACGCGTTGCTTTTTTAAAGAAAGTCTGCCAATTTTCAGAACTGCCATTCAAACATTCTAGCAACAAGTTTGCTGTTGTTCTTTATTGTCTTTTAATTCAGAATTTTAGTATGTCGCTCTACCGCCCGATAAATCAAATACCGCGCCTGTGTTAAAGCTACAAGCGCTTGAGCACAGCCATAGCACCATCGCTGATACTTCTTCTATTTCACCTAAACGCTGCATAGGAGATTTATCTATCATCACTTGAACATGCTCAGGGCTCATTTGTGCCAGTAAACTGGTATTAACAGCAGCAGGGGCGACACTGTTAACACGAATGCCTGTCATCGCTAATTCCTTGCCTAATGATTTAGTCATGGCTATGATGCCAGCTTTAGAAGCACTGTAAGCAGATGCATTAGGGGTACCTTCTTTACCTGCTAAAGAGGCAATATTTACAATTCGCCCATAATCGTTTTTCTGCATTATCGGCGTAATCGCACGGCACACTTTGAAAGTGCCTATTAAATTAACATTGATGATGTGCTGCCATTGATCCATATCGTATTCGGTTAATGCCATGGTAGGTCCTGTTAAACCGGCGCTATTAACCAGTAAATCAATTTTTCCGTACTTTTCTAGCAATCGATCTGTCGCTCTTAGGATCTGCTTACTATCAGTTACATCAACCTGGTAAAACTCACCATCGTTGACCTCTCCTTGATGCATATCCCAAATAGCAATATTAGCGCCTGCTGCACGAAGCTGATCTGCAATAGCGGCGCCAATACCGTTAGCGCCACCCGTTATAACTGCAACACGCCCTGAGAAATCATAATTAATATCTGTCATAAAAAACCTTGAGTATTTGAATTCTTAAACTAACGAATAAACTGCTTAACGTAATCTTCGCCTAAACCAACGTCAATGAAATGTTTACGACACATATCAATCTTAGTAAATACATCCTCATATCCGATTGGTTTACCATAAGGATCCACATAAGACATCACCCCGTTAACCTGGAACATGGTAATCATTTCTTCCACGTCATCAGGTACGACTAGCGTATGGGTTTCTCCTGGTGGCTCAAACACATAGCTGCCTTCAGTGGCTTCCCAATCGTGTTCCAAATAATGCCAGCGCCCTTTAAGTACTAATCCATGTACTGGATTGGGATGGCGGTGACGTGACAATACCCCCGATTTAGTCACTTTAAGTAAGTTGACCCAGTAACCTTGAGATGCATTGAGACAAAGAGGTCTAAAGTACACGTTTTCTGCTTGTTTAACCCACATGCGCTCATCATCGGTATTCGCATTAGCTATTACTATTTCTGGCAATGCATCTTGGGGCATAGCATATTGATAGGGGATACGTGGATTTGGATCTTTTTCATCTAAAGGCATATTATCTCTCGTTTTGTTTGTTCCATATAATGGACATTAAATTCATTTTATGAGATTATACTAATAATAATGTTTTTTAGATGCAATACTTTATTACGTTTAATGTTTGACCAATTACAAAATATCTATCATTTTCACGAAACTGACTAGCTTGGCTGACAGTTTCTAAATTTCACTAAATGAGTTAACTTCATGGCAGACGCAGTACAAGGCGCTAAAAGCTTTTCCAGATCAATTAGTATATTACAGCTTATAGCTGATCAAAAAACACCGCCTAATACCGCTGATTTATTAGCTGTATGCTCACTCACAAGGCCAACTTTATATCGTATTCTAGCGGCATTAGAAGCAGAGGGCTTAGTTGTGAAAAATATTGATAAGAGTTATCAGCTGGGTAGTCGCATTGTATCTCTTGCCCATCGAGCATTAGCGCAAACAAATATAATAGAGATAGCTAAGCACGAATTAGGAATGCTTAGAGATCTCATTGGAGAAACAGTGCATTTAGCCGTACGTAACCAAGATGAATTAGTTTATGTCGATAAATTTGAAAGCCGTGAAGTAGTACGTATGGCTTCAACGATAGGTACCCGAGTGCCTTTTCACAGCAGCGCTGTTGGTAAAGCTTTTCTAGCAGCCCTTACTGAAGATGTAGCTGACAGCTTAATCAACAAATTACCAATGCTCGCAATTACGAAACATAGCCCAACAGATCCAGCTGCTTTAAAAATACAAATTAGTCAGGTGCGCAAGCAAGGTTACAGTTTTGAGAACGAGGAGAACGAGCAAGGAATAGTCTGTTTTGGCGCTGCTATATATAATGCTAAAAGCCTGCCTATTGCGAGTGTTAGCGTTAGTGTACCAATATTTCGTTTAAATAGTGAAAAGAGTTTTTATTATCTTGCTTTGCAAAAAGCGTGTAACAACATATCGCAGGTTCTAGGTTATAGCATATAAGCAATCACTTTTAGTCTGTGCTGCAGCGAATTCAAATTCGCTAGCATTGTCACCAATTGCTTTTTCTGCTTCTTGTTTCACTTGCTCTGCCGCTGCTTCATCAAGATCATAAGCATGGAGTGCCATATCTGCTAAAACAGTAATTTTGCTTGGTTGAACTTCAAAAAATCCGCCTGATACGTAACAAGTTTGATACTCGCCGTTTTGCGTACGCAGTTCAACAGGGCCTGGTTTTAGTTCCGTTAGAAGCAGAGAATGACCGGGATAAATCCCTAAATCACCCAGACTACCTGTGACGGATATGAATTCTAGCGCGCCTGAAAACATCTCTCCCTCAACACTAAAACAATACCCCACTGTACAGTTGTAGCCATGTTAATTACCTCTTTATAAAACCCTGATAAATGAGGTTAGGGCTTTATGGTTCTAAAAGTCAGATTACATATTTTTCGATTATTCAGCAGCTTCATCGATACCACCAGCCATGTAGAACGCTTGTTCTGGTAGTGCATCAAATTCACCTACAAGAATAGCTTTAAAGCCATTAATAGTGTCTTTAAGAGAAAAATTGAGCATTATGTCGATGGGAGTATCAATACAATAACCATCGCGCACAAAGACATTCTCATGAACAATGGCAATGCTAACAATGTGAAAAAATAAAATATCAACATTCAAGAAAATCCGCTACCTCTTTTTAGCAGTAGGCCCTTCACTAAAAAATGCTGAGGAGCAAGTAGATAGCGAGCACGACAGCAACCCACATAACCATATTGCCTAAGGGGTAGCCTTGCGATCCTAAGTTACTCAGTTGCGTTTCTTTTGCACCGAGGTAGCTCAGATGTGCTGTGAGCTTTCGTCTAACCATTAGCCTTAAACGAGCATCGACTTGCCAAATGATAGTAAATGACTTCTTCAACACCTCTGGGAAGAACCGACGATAGAACCAGTCAAAGTCTAGGTGAGTCGAGCGCAGTTCAGGAGGATATAAACCTTTTTTATTCAACCATACGAAAGCCAGCGCTGAGAAGAACAACAGCTGAGTTTGTGCTAATACATGGGTCATATCGTAAGGGTAATAATCGACCTCAAAGGGCAATAATGCATAGAGCATCTGAGGATAGACGCCAATCGCGATACACAGCGTTGCAGATATCGTCATCGCCAAAAGCATATTAGTAGGAGGATCTGCTGCTTTGATGCCACTATCGTGAGCAAAGAATGCAAAATAAGGAATTTTAATCCCTGCGTGATGAAATACTCCCGCGGAGGCAAATAGCAGCATCAACCAGATCCAACCATAACCTTCAGTTAAAGCGGCACTCATCACCATTGATTTACTAACGAACCCACTAAACAATGGGAAGGCTGAGATCGACGCGGCACCGATAATGCACAGTACTGTGGTTTTCGGCATTGTTTTGTATAAGCCACCCAAATCAGAGCCATTAATACGTCCGGTCATGTGGAGCACTGCGCCCATCGACATGAATAAAAGACCTTTGAAGATCACATCATTAAAGGCGTGTGCTACTGCACCATTAACTGCCAGCGCTGTTCCTATCCCAATACCGACGACCATAAAACCAACCTGGTTGAGCAAGCTATAAGCCAACACTCGGCGCAAGTCATTTTCAATCACTGCAAAGAAAATAGGAAAGCAGGCCATAGCAACGCCTACGTATATCAGTAGCTCTGTTCCTGGATAGCCTCTGGCAAGTGCATATACAGCCACTTTAGTAGTGAAAGCACTGAGAAAGACCGTACCTGTAACAGTGGCTTCAGGGTAGGCATCTGTTAACCAGTTATGGGCAAAAGGAAAGGCGCATTTAATACCAAAAGCGATCAAGATAAGCCAGCCGGCAACGCCTTCTAAGCCTATGTAATTAAATGCTATTGTGTTGTGCTCAGAGACATAGAAAAGGCAGCCTACCAGTAAGATAACCCCAGATAACACCTGTACGATCAAATAGCGAATACCGGCGACATAAGCACGGCGTGTTCTGCGCGCCCAAATAAGAAAAACGGAAGTAAATGCCAGTAGCTCCCAGAATACGAATAATGTTATTAAATCTCCTGCAAACACTGCTCCCAAGCCACTGCCTGCGTAGAGCATAGCGGCGACTTGTTGCACGGTATCGCGCAGATGTAGCGCGTAGATAATGCCAATAAAAGCTGCAAGGTGGAAAATATAGCCAAAAACGAGACTTAATTTATCGACCCGATAAGGTATTAACTGATAATCCAAAAAGGCAAACTGCAGATAAACCCCGTCTGTCATCCCCCACAGGTTAAGTGCACTTATCATAGTGATAGCTAGCATTAGCCCACCACGCAACTTACCGCGGGTAATGGCTGCTAATAAAGCACCAAAGAATAGAAAAATAAACGGAGGGACTTCAGTCATCCACATGGCTATCTCCTTTGCTAGCAGCTGGGCCCTGCTCCGTTTTTTCTAGCGCCTTTTCATTCGCTTCACCATCTAAACCTTCATCATTGTAATAGCTTTCATCCCTAATCAGAAAAGGGCGCATCCAACTAGCGATGATTACCAATACTACACAACTCACAAAGCCATAGATTGGATAAAATGCCCAAACGTTTTCCCAGTAATAGCTGATGTGTCGATGCACCAAAAAGTCGACAGCAAACAAAATAAAGCAACCTGCGTATAAAAAATACAAAACTCGTTGAACGTTTTTAGGTGAGTCAAAAAGTCCTTTTTTATGCTGATTCATAATAACTACCCTACTGACAATATAGATTTAGCCAAAAACAACAGCGGCTGAGGGTAAACAAATAAAATTAAGCATGCTGAACTAGTGACAACAATCGCGATAAGCGAGGCGAGAGGTGCTTCTTTTAATTGAGTAACAGGCAAACTGGTATTTTTATTAACATTAATATTGGGAAAAAAGGCATGGATAGAGAGCGGTAATAGATAGGCAATATTAAGCAAGGAGCTAAGCATTAAAACAAGCATCAATAGGTACTGATCAGCTTCTAAAGTACCCATCAGCAAGTACCATTTACTCCATGTACCTGCCCCCGGTGGCACTCCTATAATGCTTAGGCTGGCGATGAAAAAAGCAAACATGGTAATAGGCATTTGCCGGCCAATGCCGCGCATTTCGCTGATCTTGGATTTGTGCAAACTGACCAGTATTGCACCGGCACAAAAAAACAATGTGATTTTGCCAAAGGCGTGCGCTGCTATGTGCATCGCACTGCCAACCACACCGGATGAGGTGGCGAGCAATGCACCGATAGTGATGTAACCTAACTGACTAACTGTCGAGTAAGCTAATCTCAACTTTAGGTTGTCTTGGCGCATCGCCACGATAGAAGCTAACAACACTGATGCACCTGCCAAATATAGTAGAAACTGAGTAGTAGGCAGCGTGGGTAGTAAATCCAAACCAAAAATAAACACGCACACTTTGAGAATAGTGAACACCCCCGCCTTGACCACAGCCACGGCATGCAACAATGCACTGACTGGCGTAGGTGCAACCATCGCCGCAGGCAACCAGCGATGAAACGGCATGATTGCGGCTTTACCAACACCAAACACGAACAGTAACAACAGCCCTCCTGCCAAGCCTTTGTCGATATCAGGGCTGAACACTCCACCTACTTTAAAATCTAAAGTGCCCGCAATAAACCAGGTACTAACAATCGCTAGTAACAAAAACAAAATGGATGTTGTCAATAAAATACCGAGATAAACACGACCACTCTTTTTGGCTTTTTCGCTACCTGCGTGCGTCACCAAAGGATAAGTTGATAAAGTCAGTACTTCATAAAAAATGAATAAGGTAAACAAATTAGCAGAGAAAGCGATTCCCATCACAGCACTAATGGCGATCGCAAAACAGCAGTAAAAACGAGTTTGATTTTGCTCTTTATGCACGCGCATATAGCCAATTGCATAGCTGGTTGTTACCAGCCACAGGAAACTGGCGATTAAGGCAAATAACAATCCCAATGGCTCAATGACAAAGCTAACGTTCAAGCTCGGCATTAATTCCCACCAAAAAGCGCTGATCTGATTATTCGAAGTATGTCCCGTGTAGAGTTGAGTCATTATATAGATCAACATTATAGCGCTAACAATAGTGACCCCTTCACGCACGTTAGCATGCTTGCCTGTGATGACTATCAATATACTGGCGAGCAATGGCACCACGATTGACATCTGTAGCAGCAATTCATAGCTCATGGCGCTACTCCAATTAAGCTTTGAGCAGCTGAATGGGCTAATTGCACACTCAATCGTGTATCTATCCCAAAATATATATTAGCGCCAACTAACAACCAAATAGGCACTAGAAAAGTCCAAGGTGCTTCTTCAGATGTTGCTTGCTCTTTAGCTGTATTATTAACCAGCGGTTCTTTAAAATAAGCGACTTCAATAATGCGCCAAACGTATACCACTGCCAGCACTGATCCTAGCAATAATAGCCCAGCAATAAGCCAGCGCTGTTGCTCTATCAATGCTACCAGTAGATACCACTTGCTAACGAAACCAACAGTTAAAGGCACCCCTATCAAGCTTAAACCGCCTATCACTATAGCAGCCATAGTGAGCGGCATCCGGCGGCCCAATCCTTGAAAGCTTTCAAGGCGTACATCTCCTAAACGGAACATCACTGCCGCTAATGCTAAAAAGACCGCACCTTTCATCAAAGCATGATTAAACATATGTAATAGCGTTGCTGTTAAGCCTGAAACGGTTCCCATGCTAAAACCAACAATCATATAACCGACATGCGCAATACTTGAATAAGCAAATAGCTTCTTCACATTATTCTGATAAATAGCCGTTATTGAGGCGACAAAAACACCTACCAAGCCCAGCGCCATAAACAATGTTTGTAAAGGAATAGCCGCGAATGCCAGAGAAGAGCCAAACACTGAATAAGTAAAACGAATTAATAAGTAGAGTGCTACTTTCGTTGCGGTGGCCGCTAAAAAAGCAGTCACAATTGAAGGTGCATAGGTGTAGGCGTTGGGCAGCCATAAATGCATTGGGAACAGCGCTAGCTTAAGGCAGACTCCCACTATGATAAACACAAAAGCCGTCAACAAAGTACGTTTTTGATTCACTTGTGCCAAGCGCTCAGCAAGATCACTGATATTCAGCGTACCTGTTATTTGGTACATCATCCCTATGCCGATCAATATAAAGGTCGCGCCTATGGTGCCCATAATTAAATATTGATAGGAAGCCCAAAGTGCTCGCCTATTGTTGCCCATAGCAATTAATGCGTAAGCAGAAAGCGAAGAAATCTCTAAAAAGACAAAAATATTAAAGGCATCTCCTGTCGCAACTATTCCCAGCATCCCACTCAGGCTAAGCAGATATAAAATATAGAAGTAGCAGTGTTTTTCTTTTTCAATTTCTTGATCAATACTAGTTTGCGCAGCTATTAATACTAAAGTACTGATACTACTAATGATGAGTAATAACATCACATTGAGCTTATCAATACGGTATTCAATTCCCCAAGGTGCTGCCCAGCCGCCAAACTCATAACTAATCACACCTGTGCTGTTTACTTGTTGCAACAGCAAAATACTAATTAGCATCGATAAAGCACTAACAATCAAACAAAACTGCCACACAAGCCGACTACGCTTTAGCATCAAGCAAAGCGGTGCCGCCATCAACGGCAGAACAACTTGCAAAACAGGCAGCTGTGAGATCATCCTTAATACCTTTTTATGATTATTGTATGAACGAGAACGGTTCGTTAGCTTTCATCTTGAGCTTGAATCTCTTCTTCCTCGATACTCCCATAAGTTTCTTTAATACGCACAACCAACGAAAGCGCTAAAGCTGTTGTTGATATGCCGACTACAATAGCGGTTAAAATCAATGCATGAGGCAGTGGATTTGAATACTCAGTAATACCTTGCGCTAAAATCGGTGCGCTGCCCCCTGCCACTTTTCCCATGCTGATATAAAAGATAAACACCGAGGTTTGAAAAAGGGTCAAACCAATAATTTTCTTAATTAAATTGCCTTGAGCAATGACGATATAGAGCCCTATCATCATCAGCACAATCGCTACCCATGTATTAGCAAGTCCAAGTATCATTTTGGCCCCCTCTCACTGATATTCATCACTGCCTTCTGTTCGTGGGCTTTGCGGCGAAGGCTAAAGCCAAAGCAGATCATCACCATCACACAAGTCACCGTTAAGCCCACACCTAGCTCGATTAACAAAATTCCTAAGTGTTGACCAGCAATAGGATCAGCTAACAGGTAATCATAATCAAAGAAATTACCACCGCTAAGCAGTGTCGCTATGCCCACACTGCCATAGAGTAAAACGCCCACAGCAGCTATTAACTCAATAACCGCTGGTTTTACTACAGCTGTCGCGGCATCTAATCCAAAGGTCATGGCGTAAAGAATAAAAGCGGCGGCAAATATAACCCCTGCTTGAAACCCTCCCCCTGGGCCAAAGTCGCCATGGAATTGCACATACAAAGCAAATAGAAAGATGAAGGGGAGTAAAATTTTGGCGACTATACGAATTACAATATGCTGCTGGTACAAGCCTCTGGGACGGTTTAGTGGCTGGCTATTGCTAAGCGCTTTACTACTGACTGAAAGTAAACCTAGCACAGCGATTCCAGCCGTAAAAATAACAACTACTTCACCGAAAGTATCAAACGCTCGATAGCTAGCCAGTACCGAAGTAACGATATTAGGTACGCCAATTTCCCGCATGGAATCATTGATATAACGGGGAGCAACATGGTTGTGTATGGGTGCATCAGAGCTGCCAAAATAAGGCATATCCGAGGTACCATATAACAACAGCATGCCGATTACAGTAACAACAAACAAAGCTACATAGGGTTTGTGGCGCGTTTTACGCTCAGCTCTGCCAGTGAAGGATATAACCACTAGTAACAATAAGGTTGATATGCCTGCGCCCACTGACGCTTCTGTAAAGGCCACATCGACCGCATCCATCGCAACAAAAAAAGTAGCCGACATTAATCCGTAAATACTCAAAAGCATTGTAACCGCAAACAAATCCTGCAGTCGCATAATGCCAACAGCAACAATCAGTAATAAGGCTAGCAGCACAAAGTTGATCAAGATTTCGATGTATCACCTCCTTGATCATTGCTATTAGAAGTCAGTTTAGGTTTCACACCATTACGAAACGCAGACTTGGCCAGAACATGGCTCGTTGTTGGACCGATTAGTAAACCTAACAATAAGATCATCACTAGTTTAGCAAGTACTAGTAAGTCAGGACTAACCATCATCAAGCCAACTAAAATCAGTACCATGCCAGCTGTATCTGTGACACTTGCTGCATGCATACGGGTATAAAAATCAGGAAAGCGTAATACCCCAACCGCCCCTGAGATACAGATAAAACTGCCGACCAGTAAACATAACCCGCTACTAATACTGATCAACAACTCCATTTACAGCTCCTTACTTATGGATTTTTGATCAGGATCTTTAAAATTATTGGAGTCGCTATAGCGCAGCACTGCGATGATACTGATAAAGTTAATCAGCGCATAAACGATCGCTATATCTAAGAACTCAGGGCGGCCCATCACAAAGCCAAGCAAGGCAATTAACAACACGGTTTTTGTACCAAGCATGTTGACTGCTAGCACTCGGTCGTAAAGTGTAGGTCCTGCAAAAGCTCGCACTAACGCTAAAATCATAGCAGCAAAAATGGCTAGGGTGGCGGCTGTAATCATAAACCCTCCAATGCGCTAACGCGTTTATCCATTTCGCCAAACTCTAGGCTCTCGAGATCTTTTTTATCCAATGCGTGCACGGTAATTTCATCGCCTTGAACATCAACCGCCACTGTCCCTGGAGTCAAAGTGATAGAGTTTGCGTAGATGACTTTACCCATATCCGTTTGCTGACTTATTTTAATTGTCTGTAATGCAGGGGTTAGATTTGGGTTAACACGCCAAATTTGCTTCAGTACAGCAATATTAGATTGGCTTATTTCTTTAATCAGCCAGATGTAGTAACTGAAAACTTTAGGAGAGAGATGAAAGGGCTGAGATTCATGATCAATTACTGCCATTCTGTTCACTAGAAAAACCACAAACAGCACAGATACAACACCAAACATAAGCAATAGTGCGCCATAATGGCCCGAATTTAATAACCAAAAAACGACTAATACAAAAAACAAACTAAAGTTATATTGTTTCACTCCATGAACCCCCAGCTATCAATTAATTGTAAAGCTAAAACTCCTAGGTCGAAAATAAGGTCTTTTCATTGTGTTATTTTTGAATAAAAGTGCTCTGCGCATCAAAGCACTTAATAAAGTAATCTTGAGATTATCTATTAAATATAGACCAATCTGCATCAAACTACTCTGCTGGTAATTTAATTATCAGACAGTCTGTACGCAAAAAATGAAGTACTTTTTCTGCTGTATTTCCGGCAAATAACTTACCTAAACCATCATGATCAACATAACCAATAACCACTAAGTCACTTTTTAAAACATTCGCTTCATGGGAAATAGATTTATCGGGGGGACCCGCTATGATATGACTTGTGACTGAATCTATATTGTACTTAGCCAGTAGATTCTTCATCTTCTCCTGTGCAGCAGGGCCTTTTTTTACTAGCACAGCATCTTTTTCTACCACATCAAACTCTAACAATGGCTTAGCAATAGGAATACTGTAAACGGCATGTAGCGGGTTGTGAGTGATTTTAGATAGCTTTTCACCCCAATTCAAAATTGAGCTATTAAGCTGTTGATGAATATCATCTTCACGGGATAGGTCAATTGCCATGAGCACGTTGGCCTTGGTTTTCCATGTTTTATTGGATGCTATCAAAATTGGGCAATGGAGTTGGCGCATCAACTTAAAATCACAGGGTGTATGAAACAGCGATTCACTGCGATGGCCTGCCTTAATCACTAGATCAACAGCGGTTGTATCACAATAACTAGCAACCCAATCAGCAATATCATCACTAATCACCACATCAGTGTTGATCTCAGTAGTGCCTTCAAAAACTTGTTCGACATTCCGCGCTAGTGTGCTTTTAAGTTCCTCTACTTGCTTCTGCTGGTCTACCTGAGGATCATCGCTAGGCTTAACAAAGTGAACAACATCTAGCGTAGGGTTCATTGGGAGTGTTATATCGCGAGCTTTTTTTAAAGAAAGTAAATCGTTCCCTTCTATGTAAGCAATTACTAATACGTGTTCCTTCATGGTCATCGCTCCTCTTTTTGTCTTATTATATAAAGACATAAGTTACTATTTGTCAACTTAGACTGATCAATAATCACCCATTTTTTTGTATAATTATGTTAAATTAACGTAAGGTATTGAATAATAATAGCTTTTAGATTAACCGAATTTAAACGAAATTACGCGGATGTCGCAAAGTAGAAGGTATAGTATTGAAATATTTTGGGTTTTTCTTAGATCTAGATGAGAAAGTAATAATCTTTTGAAGTAGCTGGCATAGAGAAGTTAAGTTTTCGTTTAAATGCTTATTACCTTTATTTTAAAGACAAAAAAGCCCGCATCAGCGGGCTTTTAAAGATGTCTAGGCTTACATTACTTAAGCTTTTTTCGAATCGCTTGTAGTGTGCGAATCTGTGCAGCAGCTTCAGCTAATTGAGCGGTTGCTGCAGCGAATTCAAATTCACTAGCATTATCACCAATTGCTTTCTCTGCTTCTAGCTTCGCTTGCTCCGCCGCTGCTTCATCAAGATCATGGGCACGAAGTGCCGTATCTGCTAAAACAGTGACTTTGCTTGGCTGAACTTCAAAGAAGCCGCCTGATACGTAAAAAGTTTCATGCTCGCCGTTCTGCATACGCAGTTCGACAGGGCCTGGTTTTAGTTCCGTTAGAAGCGGAGTATGACCGGGATAAATCCCTAGATCACCCAGACTACCTGTGACGGATACGAATTCTACCGGGCCTGAAAAGATTTCTCCTTCAGCACTCACGATTTCGCATTGTACAGTTGTAGCCATGTTAATTACCTCTTTATAAAACCCTGATAAATGTGATCAGGGCTTTATGGTTCTAAAAACCAGATTACATATTTTTCGCTTTTTCAACAGCTTCTTCGATACCACCAACCATATAGAACGCTTGTTCTGGTAGTGCATCAAACTCACCTTCAAGAATGCCTTTAAAGCCACGGATAGTGTCTTTAAGAGAAACATACTTACCAGGTGCACCAGTGAAGATTTCAGCAACGAAGAATGGCTGAGATAAGAAACGTTGAATCTTACGAGCACGTGTTACCACTTGCTTGTCTTCTTCAGATAACTCATCCATACCAAGAATCGCGATGATATCTTTCAGCTCTTTATAGCGCTGTAAAACACCTTGCACTTGACGTGCGATGTCATAGTGCTCTTGACCAATTACTAATGGATCAAGCTGACGAGAAGTACTGTCCAATGGATCAACCGCTGGATAGATACCTAGCTCTGCAATTTGACGAGACAGTACAACTGTTGCATCTAAGTGAGAGAAAGTTGTCGCTGGAGATGGGTCAGTCAAATCATCCGCAGGTACGTATACCGCTTGGATAGAAGTGATAGAACCTGTCTTAGTTGAAGTAATACGCTCTTGTAGTACACCCATTTCTTCAGCAAGTGTAGGCTGGTAACCTACCGCTGATGGCATACGACCAAGTAGTGCAGATACTTCAGTACCAGCAAGTGTGTAACGATAGATGTTATCAACGAACAATAGTACGTCGTTACCTTCGTCACGAAATTTCTCAGCCATTGTAAGACCTGTCAAGGCAACACGTAAACGGTTTCCTGGAGGCTCATTCATCTGGCCGTATACTAGCGATACTTTGTCTAGTACGTTTGATTCTTTCATTTCGTAGTAGAAATCGTTACCCTCACGAGTACGCTCACCAACACCTGCGAAAACTGAGAAACCTGCGTGCTCAATCGCGATGTTACGGATAAGCTCCATCATGTTTACAGTTTTACCAACACCGGCACCACCGAACAGACCAACTTTACCACCTTTGGCGAAAGGACAAATCAAATCAATGACCTTGATGCCTGTTTCTAACAATTCGTCAGAAGCGTTTTGCTCGGCATAAGTAGGTGCTTTACGGTGAATAGGCATACGCTCTTCTTCGCCGATAGCTCCACAATCATCAATTGGGTTACCCAATACGTCCATGATACGACCTAATGTCGCAGTACCAACAGGTACTGAGATAGGTGCACCAGTATTTGCAACGTCTAAACCGCGGCTAACGCCTTCAGTTTGACCCATGGCGATCGTACGTACTACGCCGTCACCAAGTTGCTGTTGTACTTCTAACGTCAGACCAGTTTTTCCAACTGTCAGTGCATCATACACTTTTGGTACGCCGTCACGTGGGAATTCCACATCGACAACCGCGCCAATTATCTGAACAATTTGTCCGCTACTCATGTTCGGATCCTCTTTAACGTAACCGTTAATTAGAGGTTCAAGCTCGCGCTTAAACCTCGTTATTAGACTGCTGCTGCGCCGCTTACGATCTCAGAAATTTCCTGAGTGATCGCCGCTTGACGTGCTTTGTTGTAAATCATCTGCAGTTCGTCAATTAAATCGCCAGCATTATCGGTGGCACTTTTCATTGCCAACATGCGAGCTGCCTGTTCACAGGCATTATTATCAACGACTGCTTGGTATACCTGAGATTCTACAAAACGCGTAAGAAGGCTGTTAAGCAATTCTTTTGCATCTGGCTCGTAGATGTAATCCCAGTGATGATCCAACAGTTTGTCATCGTCTTCTGCTTTCAGTGGTAGCACTTGCGATACTGTTGGAGTCTGCGTCATAGTATTAACGAAATCGTTAGCCACTATATACAAACGGTCCAATTTTCCCGCGCTAAAAGAGTCTAACATGGTTTTAACAGCACCGATTAAATCGGCAACTGCAGGCTTATCGCCTAATTGCGCTTTCGCTGCAACCACATTTCCGCCATAGCTTTTGAAAAAGCCGGCAGATTTTGCTCCCAATGCACAAATGTCAATTTCGACACCAGCATCGTTATACTCTTTCATGCTTTTAACAGCTGCTTTAAACATGTTTATGTTCAAGCCGCCACACAGACCGCGATCCGAGGAAACTACAATGTAGCCTACACGTTTAACTTCGCGCTCTTGCATGTACAAATGCTTGTATTCAGGATTTGATTTACTCAAATGCTGAATAACACCACGGATACTTCGAGCGTACGGACGGGAAGATTGCATGCGCTCTTGAGCCTTACGCATCTTACTAGCTGCAACCATTTCCATGGCGCTAGTAATTTTACGTGTGCTACTGATACTCGCAATTTGCGTTTTTATCTCTTTTCCGACTGCCATAGCATTTCCGCCTATGTTATTTAAGTAACTATCAATTAACTTAGTAATTTGCCCGCATACTGTTACTGCTAGTATGCAGGTGCGCTTTTAAGCGGCTACTACCAAGTGCTAGTTGACTTAAATTTCTCGATACCCGCTTTGAAAGTTGCAGCGATCTCATCGTTGTACGCGCCGCTCTCATTAACTTTATCCATAATATCAGCGTAGTCGCTGTTAAAGAATGAAATTAATGCTGCTTCGAAGTCACCAATCTTATTGATGGCGATATCCTTAAGGAAACCTTCGTTTGCTGCGAACAATGACAGACCCATCTCTGCAATTGACATTGGAGAATACTGCTTCTGCTTCATTAGCTCTGTTACAGACTGACCGTGTTCTAGCTGTGAACGAGTTGCTTCATCTAAATCTGATGCAAACTGCGCGAACGCTGCTAATTCACGATACTGAGCCAATGCTAAACGTATACCACCACCAAGTTTCTTGATGATCTTAGTCTGAGCTGCACCACCTACACGGGATACAGAAAGACCAGCGTTTATAGCAGGACGAATACCGGCGTTATATAAATCAGTTTCTAAGAAGATCTGACCATCAGTGATCGAAATTACGTTAGTAGGAACGAATGCTGATACGTCACCACCTTGTGTTTCGATTACTGGTAGAGCAGTCAAAGAACCTGTTTTACCTTTCACTTCACCGTTAGTGAACTTTTCAACGTACTCAGCGCTTACGCGAGCAGAACGTTCAAGTAGACGGGAGTGGAGGTAGAATACATCACCAGGGTACGCTTCACGCCCAGGAGGACGGCGTAACAATAGTGAAATCTGACGATATGCCCAAGCTTGCTTAGTCAAATCATCATATACAATCAGTGCATCTTCACCGCGGTCACGGAAGTATTCACCCATTGAACAGCCAGCATAAGGTGCTAGGAACTGCATTGCTGCAGGATCTGATGCACCAGCGGCTACCACAATAGTATGATCCATTGCGCCGTGTTCTTCTAATTTGCGTACTACGTTAGCAATAGTAGATTGCTTTTGACCAACCGCAACATAGACACAGGTAATGCCTTTGCCTTTTTGGTTGATGATCGCATCAATTGCTATCGCTGTTTTACCGATTTGACGGTCACCGATAATTAATTCACGCTGGCCACGGCCAACAGGAACCATCGCATCAATCGCTTTCAGACCTGTTTGAATAGGCTGATCAACTGATTTACGTTCGATTACGCCCGGTGCTACTTTTTCAACAGCATCGGTAATTTTAGTTTCTACTGGGCCTTTTCCATCGATAGGGTTACCTAGTGCGTCTACAACGCGACCACGTAATTCAGGTCCAACAGGTACTTCTAGGATGCGACCAGTACAACGTGCCGTCATGCCTTCTACTAAGTCTTGGTAGTCTCCTAGGACTACCGCGCCTACTGCATCGCGCTCAAGGTTGAGTGCCATACCGTATACGCCGCCAGGGAATTCAATCATTTCCCCGTACATTACATCTGCCAGACCGTGGATCAAAATGATACCGTCGGCTACGCTGACAATTGTGCCCTCATTTTTTGCTTGAGAAGACACGTCCAGCTTGTCGATGCGCTTCTTGAGGATCTCGCTGATCTCAGATGGATTCAGTTGCTGCATGGTTATTCCTCGATACTCAGGAATTTAATACTTCGGCTAGTTTCGCAATACGTGCACGAACTGAACCGTCGATAACTAGATCTTGTGTGCGTATTACTACACCACCTAATATAGACTTATCTATAGTAGATGATATTGTCACGTCACGACCTAGCTTAGCGCTTAACGCCTGAGTTAATTTTTGTTGCTGTTGCTCGTCGAGCTCAAAAGCAGTAGTCACATCGATTTCGACGCTAGACTGTTGATTTGCCTTGAGCTGCTCAAACTGCACAGAGATCTCTGGAATTAAAGCGAGACGCTTATTTTCAGCTAAAAGAGTGATGAAGTTTTTACCACTATCATCTAAATCTTCTAACACAAAAATTACCGCTTCTGCTTTTGCATCACTAGTCAGTGCAGGATTGCCCAAAATACTTTGCATCACTGAATCGCTAGCAACAAGTGCAGCATCTTTCAGTGAGCTAGACCAGCTATCGATTGTGCCCGCATCGCGTGCATATTCGAAAACTGCTTTGGTATAAGGACGAGCTACTGTATTGAGTTCAGCCATCGTAAACCTCGCTTAAAGCTCCGCTGCTAGTTTATCAACTAGTCTAGCGTGGGCTGCTTCGTCAACAGATGCTTCAAGAATCTTTTCAGCGCCAGCAATTGCTAATACAGCAACTTGTGAGCGTAGAGTTTCTTTAGCACGGTTAACTTCTTGTTCGATTTCAGCTGTAGCTGCATGTTTAATGCGATCTGCTTCCGCAACCGCTGCTTCTTTGGCTTCGTCGACAATTTGGCTAGCCCGCTTATTAGCCTGATCGATGATGGCGGCTGACTGCTCTTTGCTGTCTTGCATATCTGCTTCGGCTTTTTCTTGAGCCGCACGCAAATCGCGTTCTGCACGGTCAGCAGCGTCAAGACCTTCTGCGATCTTCTTCTTGCGTTCTTCTAGGGCTGCTGTTATTGGCGGCCAAACGTATTTCATACAAAATACGACGAAGAAGAAGAATGCTATGATCTGACCAATAATGGTTAGATTAATATTCACGCCATTACCTCTCGTAGTTAATTAAGTAGTTCTAAAAAAGTAGGTTACTAATTAAGCTACGGCGAACAGTATGTACATACCAAGACCAACACCGATCATAGGTACAGCATCTACTAGACCCATTACGATGAAGAATTGAGTACGTAGCATAGGAATCAATTCAGGTTGACGCGCTGCGCCTTCCAAAAACTTACCACCTAATATACCAACACCGATTGCCGCACCAACTGCGCCAAGACCAAGCATCAGTGCGCCAGCGATGTACAAAATTGCACTTGCTAATTCCATCAGTTTATCTCCGATTTCTAAGTTAAAATTTAAAGTTTAAAAAATTCAATTATTCCGTTAGTGCTCTTCATGTGCCATGGCAAGATAGACAATTGTCAGTACCATGAAAATGAATGCTTGTAACGTAATAATCAGAATGTGGAAAATCGCCCATGGTACTGAAAGTACCCATTGAGCCCAGAAAGGTAACAATGCAATCAGAATGAAAACCATTTCACCTGCGTACATATTACCAAATAATCGTAGTGCCAAAGAAATAGGTTTAGCGATCAATCCTACAATCTCAAGGAAAAGGTTAAAAGGAAGTAACCATTTGCCTAAAGGTTGTAGTGACAGCTCAGCCATAAAGCCTGTGACACCTTTCATCTTAATGCTGTAGTAAATAATCAGGGCAAATACGGCAAAAGCCATGCCCAAAGTTGCATTAATATCTGTTGAAGGAACAACCTTCATGTAAGGAATACCCATTTGTTGGGCAATATATGGAATCCAGTCTACAGGGACTAAATCCATTAAGTTCATCAAGAATACCCATACAAATATGGTCAGTGCAAGAGGCGCTATCACTGCATTCTTGTGAGCAAAAATACTGTTTACGTTGTCTTCGACAAATTCAACAATACTTTCTACAAAGTTTTGTAATCTACCTGGTACACCAGAAGTTGCACTAACGGCTACTTTTCTGAATAACCACAAGAACAACACACCTAAACCTATTGACCAAAACATAGTATCTACGTTGATCGCCCAAAAGCCCATTACGGATGCTTCACTAACAGCCGCGCTGGTATGAGCAAAAGTCCAAACACCGCCTTCACCGACAATCGAACCGTCGTATCTAGTCGTTCCCTCTGGCAAATTACCAAAAGTTAGATTAGTTAAGTGATGCGATATATAAGACTTGGAAGTCATTATTTCCGTCGCCATTATCATCTCTCTAGTTGAATCGTTACCTGCAGCTTATGCAAGTTCAGATTAAAGTTTTATGAAGCGTTTATCAGCCTTCACCTGCAAATACCAACCAATGGCTTGTATTGCGATGTAAGTACCAAATAAGGAAAAGGGGCTCAGTGGTTTCACTAGAACAAAAACCAGTGCAAACAACAATGCACCGATTACCATTTTCCATATTTGGCCAATATAAAGATCAGCTAATGCCCGATTCGGCGTATTTTCTGCATCTATACGTTTTTCTTTCACGAGTATGCGATTTGCTACATACGCATAAGGAATAAGGTAGATTAATCCACCTAAAAGAGCTGAATATCCTATTTCCCACGAATTTAAACTCGCTACCAATGCAATGCAGCATGTTGCAACTAATTGAACTACAAGATTTTTGAGTGTTTTTTGACGTATTACTTGAGTGTGACCTCGCGTTTTACGACTTTTGTTAAACATGATGTAACACTCTTTATTCTTATAATTTATTATTTAGTGCACACAGCTCCAAATTAGGGGGCTGATTATATGGGGTTGTCAGTGCAGACTCAACCAATTCTAGGGACAATTTAACAAAACAGCTGTTTTTATTACTATATAGCCGTAAAACCACGCATTTATAGTTTTTATTCGCTGTTTGTAAGTTGTTCTATCAGATAATCAACACTTTGCAGTGACAACCCCATTTCCCTATTTACAAGCTTGCTAATATCTTCTCTAACCTTTCCGCATTTTCAAAGGAGATTGTAATTTTACCTCTACCTTTAGCATTGTGCTTAATTTCAACTTTAGCCGCGTACTTTTGCGCTAAACCTTCAGATATTTTTAACAAGTTATCATCTGGTGTAGGTTTATCAACTGCTTTTTTCGGTAATGCACCTGATTGCCATTTACGAACTAGCTCTTCGGTTTGTCGAACAGACATTGCCTTGGCTGCAACTTCCCTGGCAACTTCAATTTGAACCTCGCCTTCAAGACCCAATAGCGCTCTTGCATGGCCCATATCAATATCGCCGTATTCGAGCAATCTGCGGACATCATCGGTTAATTTCGTCAATCTTAGCAAGTTTGTAACTGTAGAGCGTGATTTACCAACCGCATCAGCAACTTCTTGTTGTGATAGTTCAAACTCGTCCTGTAAGCGCTTTAATGCAATTGCTTCTTCCATTGCATTAAGGTTTTCACGCTGGATGTTTTCAATTAAGGCCATCGCAATTGCCGCTTCATCGCTAACATCTTTTACAATAACAGGGATCGTTTCTAAGCCTGCTAATTGGCTTGCTTGCCAACGACGTTCACCTGCAATAATTTCATATTCTACCGTGCTGCTACCCTCATCAGTCGCTTCAATGCTAATTGGACGAATAATAATCGGCTGCATCACACCTTGTGCTTTGATCGAATTAGTCAGATCTTCAAGTGCTTGCGGTTCTAAGTCACGACGAGGCTGATATTTTCCTCTTTGTATCTTGTCTAGTGCTATCGCTGGATATCCGTCAGTCAGTGAAATGTCACCTTTCACTGCTGCTGATTCTAAATCAGTGCTAATTTGATCCTCTAGATGGGAACTTGAAAGCAGTGCATCTAAACCGCGACCTAAACCTCTTTTTTTAGCCATTTTTGTTTCCTTAGATCGTTTAATCCGCTGCTGCTTCATCTATAGATTGCTGATTTTCTTCCTGCTCCGTTTTACGGCTTAGCTCTCCTGCAAGTGCTAGATACGCTAATGCACCCCTGGAGTTTTTATCGTACATAAGTGCCGGTAATCCATGGGAAGGCGCTTCTGCTAAACGAATATTGCGCGGAATAATAGTGCGGTAAACTTTGTCGCCAAAATATTCTATTAGATGATTGGAAACATCTTTGGTCAACGTCATACGTGGATCATACATAGTACGTAAAATCCCTTCTATTTTAAGAGAAGGATTTAAGCGTGCATTTATTTTCTCTATGGTACCTATTAATGAGCTAATGCCTTCCAAAGCGTAGTATTCACACTGCATGGGGATAATCACGCCCTGCGATGAAGCAAGCGCGTTGACTGTTAATAAGTTAAGAGAAGGCGGATTATCAATCAAGATAAAGTCATAATTATCTAAGATGGGCATCAGCGCCATTTTTAAACGAAATTCACGCCTTGGCAACTCCAGTAGCTCTACTTCAGCAGCAGTTAAATCGCCATTAGATCCTATAACGTCATAGCCTATTTCTGCCGATTTAATGATCGTTTCTGCAACTTCTGCTTTACCGGTCAATAACTCGTATGCTGATCTTTCTAAAGTATATTTATCAACACCACTACCCATAGTCGCGTTGCCTTGTGGATCTAAGTCAACTAACAAAACTCGCTTTTTCATAGCCGCTAGAGAAGCTGATAAATTAACGCAAGTTGTGGTTTTACCAACGCCGCCCTTTTGGTTGGTGATTGTTAGTATTTTTGCCACGTTCAGACTCTCCTTATTTCCAACAGATGACGTGTACTTTCCCAGCCCGGTACTGCTAACACATGACTCGCAATTAAATCATATCCTTGTGGCAGTTGCGATATTTCTTGCTTACTGAGTAAAGCTTTCATTGGTAAGAACATTCCGTCATCAGCACATAGATGATCAGTCCATTTCAACATATCTGAAATTGATGCAAACGCTCTAGAAATCACGGCATCAAAAGGTCCTGATGTACATTCTTCAGCGCGTCCACGTACAACAGTTAAATTGGGCAAACCTAATTCAATTTTAACCTGATTTTGAAAACGCGTTTTTTTGCCATTACTGTCAATACTTGTTACTTCAAGCTGTGGTCTACAAATAGCTAAAATCACGCCAGGAAGACCTGGACCACTGCCAACATCAACTAGGTTTTTTAATTTAGCATTATCGATAAAAGTAAGTACACTCAGGCTATCTATAATATGCCTGTTAATCATTTCTATTGGATCGCGCACACCCGTTAAGTTATACGCTTTATTCCACTTTACCAATAGAGCATGATAACTAAGTAGTTGCTTTACTACATTATCATCAAAGCTATGACCTAAGTTAGATAGTTGTTTTTGTAAAATGTTCTGATATTCCTGATCTGACATTTGCCAGTTATCCTTTGCATACGAAAAGAGCTGTGCACAACTTTTTATACACAGCTCTTTGGTTTTTTGTGCTTGTTAATAACCTTTAAGGAGCTGTTTTAAGCGTCCTTTTTGGTTTTAGCTAGCAGTTTATGTTTCTTGATATATACCAATAGCAAAGAAATTGCAGCAGGAGTCATACCTTGAATACGACCAGCCTGAGCAATATTTTGCGGTGTACTTTGTTGCAACTTACTTTTTAACTCATTTGACAAACCACTAATTTTTTCATAATTAAAATCCTCAGGTAACTTAGTGTTTTCCTGACGACGCATTTGTTCAATATCGTTTTTCTGTCTTTCTATATAACCTGAATACTTAAATTCAATTTCAACTTGCTCTTGTACTTGCTTATCAGTGCAAGCTTCTCCTTTTAAACTAGCTACATCCTGGTATTTAAGTTCTGGGCGTTTTAATAAATCAGCTAGCGAATATTCACGCGCTAAAGGTGTACTAAATTTTTGATTAATAATGTCTGCTTGTTCAGTTCCAGGTTGTATCCAGGTACTTTTCAAGCGTTCGTTTTCAGCTTCTATTGTCGCTCTTTTAATAGAAAAAGCTTTCCAGCGCTCTTCAGATACGATACCTAATTTATAGCCAATTTCAGTTAAGCGTAAATCTGCATTATCTTCACGTAAAATTAATCGATATTCGGCTCTAGAGGTAAACATTCGATAAGGTTCAGATGTTCCGTGAGTAATTAGATCATCTACTAACACACCAATATATGCTTCATCTCTTTTTGGATACCATTGTTCTTGCTCTAATGCGAAAGCGGCTGCATTTAATCCAGCTAATAGTCCTTGCGCGGCAGCTTCTTCATAACCTGTCGTGCCATTTATTTGGCCAGCAAAATAAAGGCCATTGACGAATTTGGTTTCTAAAGTGTGTTTCAAATCTTGGGGATTAAAAAAATCATACTCAATAGCATAACCCGCTCGAGTAATGTGGGCCGTTTCAAATCCTAGAATTGAGCGAACAGCTTGCAATTGAATATCAAACGGTAAACTGGTCGATATTCCATTTGGATATAATTCGTGGGTGGTTAAACCTTCTGGCTCTACAAACACCTGGTGTGATGTTTTATCGGCAAATCGCATAATTTTGTCTTCTACAGATGGGCAATATCTAGGGCCTTCCCCTTCAATTACACCTGTATATAACGGTGAGCGATCTAATCCAGTACGTAAAATATCGTGTGTTCTTTCATTGGTATGCGTTATATAGCAATTAACTTGGCGTGGATGTTGCGCGACATTACCCATATAAGACATAACAGGTAGTGGTATATCACCCGGCTGAACTTGCATTTTCGAAAAATCGACTGAGCGAGCATCAATACGCGGTGGAGTACCTGTTTTTAAACGAGCTATTCTAAAAGGCATTTCATGAAGTCGACTAGCTAGCGTTGTTGATGCTGGATCTCCAGCTCTGCCACCAGAATAATGTGCTAAACCAATATGGATTAAACCGGCTAGAAAAGTTCCAGCTGTTAAAACGACTGATTTTGCTCTAAATATAATTCCAGTTTGGGTAACAACGCCTTTGATTCTATCTTGCTCAATAATTAGATCATCAGCTGCTTGTTGAAAAATGACTAAGTTAGGCTGATTTTCTAATATTTCACGAATAGCTGCTTTATAAAGAATTCTATCAGCTTGTGCTCTAGTTGCTCTAACCGCTGGGCCTTTTCTAGAATTCAATATGCGAAATTGGATGCCTGCCAAATCCGTCGCTTTAGCCATAGCTCCGTCTAATGCATCAATTTCCTTAACTAAATGTGATTTGCCAATGCCACCAATTGCTGGGTTACACGACATTTGCCCTAACGTTTCAATATTATGAGTTAACAATAAAGTTTTGGCACCTTTTCTTGCTGATGCTAATGCCGCTTCTGTTCCTGCATGACCACCACCGATGATAATGACGTCAAATTGATCGGGATAGTCCACTTAACTTGCCTCTCTTTTTCTTGAATGTAATTAATATTTGTTGGTATCTAATTTTCGAAACAGAAGTATACAGCTTTAAAATATAATTAGTAATGAACACAATTTAACCAACCTTATTTAGTTATTAAATATATATATATTTAAGTATATATATATATAAGATTGTTATTGTTACTACTATTAAGGGAGCCTTTTTGTGTTAATAAACCGTATTATCATATGTAAAACATAGGCTTACATCACTTCAAACTACAGTGTTTTCCTGCTTGTCCACAGTGATTATAGAGCGGGTAATCTGTGCATAAAAAGCATAGTTATACAGGCTTGATGTTATCCACATTTTTGTCCAACACCAGAGCTTTACTTTTGAACAAGTTAATCACATGTTGTGTTTTCCCAAAAAAGAGATAATAGCAGATAAATTTTAAATGTGAATAAAATTGTATTTATTCGGTGGGTATTTTGTGGATAGTGGATAAAGCTCTGGATATCTCCCGTGGAACATCGCTTAACTTCTGCTTATATCCTGTGGGTAACTTTTACGTTTTTTATACACAGCTAAATTTAAATATTTTTTGATGAGTAAAAAATAAATAAAAATAATTAATTTATTTTACCAATAAGATAACGAGTTTTGTTGATAACTATGTGGGTTAATGGAATAAGTGGCTTGCATGCAAAGAGCATTAGCTTATTTTCAGCAGCTTTTTTATGGAGGTAAATACCTATGAAAAATAAATTTCCCAAGTCTATTTAATATATATATATCTGAAACTAAAGGATTTAATTTAATTTTATTTCAATAATTAACTGTAGCTAATCTAGGGAAAAAGAGTTTGGGATAGCTAGGGAAAAATGGGTATAAGAATTTTTAGCAATTGTGGATAAAAAATCGATGATTACTTTGCTTTGCGCGAACTTATTAGCCAACCAGCTGTTGTAGCGACTAAAAGAGTGAATAATAATAGGATAAGCCAGTTCATTTGTTGCTCTGAAAGCAGAGTTTTTGACTGCTTAAGGGGATTTGCTTGGCTTTTATTAGTTTCTTTTTTGGTTTCATCTGCCTTTTGATCGACAATGTTGATAGGTTTGGCTATCTCTTTTTCAGGTGATGAGCTCATCTGACTGTTAACAGGCACTGTTAGTACTGTGAAATTGAGGGCATCTAAACTAGCAATTCTCGCTTGATCTAACTTAGTATTCCACCAATGTAAATCTACAGGTGGGATGCTTATGTTGCCTGCTTGGTTAAAAACCATAGAAACAACCTCACGACGTGTCGCTATCAAAATACCATTTTCTAGTTCATTACTAACGCTTACATCTTCTAATTTTAGTTGCACTCTTTGATGAATTAAATCACTCAATAACGGTAATATATCTGCATTTAGCGCATTTGCCTTAAGCTCTATTATACGCTTCACACTGCTACCAAATGGCACTGCTTGTTGTGTTGGATCTAGGCCTTCCCAAGTTTGTGATAATTGAATATTATCACTGGGTAACCAATAACCTAAACTAGTTTGGTTTGCTTTGGGTTTTATTTCAAAATGTAAACTATTAGCTTTTAGTGTGACCATGTTTTCTGTGTCACCTTGCTTAGCATCATTAAAGCTAATGGATGCTGGTTCTATTTGATAAAAGGCCAGTTGTTCTGCAAAAATAGCATAGCTTTGGCTACGCACAGTTCTAGCCTTTGATCTTTGTGTGACTTGCTTAAAGGTTGGCTCTGCAAGGGGTAATACAATGGCGCCTGGGATGAACGGTGCAGTGACTTTGAAATCGCTATTGGCTATATTTGGGAAATTAATTGTTAGTTGGTAGGTCAGCATTTCATTGGGAAATAGCTTGTTTTTGTTGATAGTCGCTTTAACTAAAATATCGTGCGTGGCTGTTTTCTTAGCTTTGTGCTGCGATTTATTAGTGCTTTTCTTACGTGTGCTAATCACTTTTACTGTGATTGCTTTGGTTTTCTCACCGTTAACTTTAATAGCGGGGATTGTTAAGGTGCCTGATGTTTTAGGTTTTAAAATGAAGAACCATTGCGTTTTTTGTTTACGCACGCCGTTTTTAAGATAAGGCCTGCTGACTTTACTATTACCAATAACTTTGAAGCTTCTTTTTAGAATAGTTAAATTTGGCGTTTTTGTGGCTGCATTATCTGAACTAATGTTCAACAGTACATTCTGCCCATATTTAATTTTCGCCGTGTTCACAGTAGCAGTTACAGCCGCTTGAATATCAAAACAAATAAGTAAAAAGAAGAGTGGAAATAATCGCATTTAATAAGGCACGTGTTAAGTTTAAATAGATGATCTATTCTAGCAGTTAATTTATGGTTAAGTCGCTACTGATAAAAAAACAGCTTTTAAGGCAAGGTTTAACTGTGGTTTCACGCTTTATGAATTCTATGGCTTCATTGCTGTGAGAGCATTGGCACCGTGCTTTATTAGATAACCAAAGGGGTCGCTTGCTAAAAAAACATTAAAACCATCTAGTTGCCAACTTAGATCTATGCTTTTTTCATTTTTAGGGTAAGTAAATAATTAAGAGCGAAGGAGTTAAATTTAGCTCCGTTCCTATATAGTAAAATAATTTCGGTGGTCCATTATGCAGAGGTTTCTGAATCTAACGTATTCTGTTGAATGCATAGAAAAGCATATAGCGGAACACACAATAAATACACCTACTACATAAAGATGGGTGAGAACATGATAAAAAGTAAAAGAGCAGCCCCGGTAACTGCAATTGGATATGTTGTTGCGCTATATTTTTTGTTATGTTGCATTGTTTATAACCTATTTGGTAAAAAGCAATTTAAGCATAATCGATTAAATTACTTTATACAAATGATTATCATTAACAAAATATATTGGCTTTTATAGCTTAGGCTCTTTAACTTGTATCCTTTAATGGATATTGCTCTTGGTTTTAAGTGTTGTTTAAAATCATATCTGCTGCTTTTTCAGCAATCATAATAACGGGCGAGCAAGTGTTACCAGAGGTTATTGTGGGCATAATCGAAGCATCTACTACTCGGGCACCAGTTAATCCTCTAATTTTAAGTTGGCTATCAACCACTGCCATGTCGTCATTTCCCATTTTGCAGGTCCCTACGGGGTGAAAAATAGTCGTTCCTAAAGTGCCAGCAGCTTGTAGTAATTGCTCGTCAGAAACTATTTGTGCGCCGGGTTTATACTCTTGTGGATTAAAACTCTCTAGGCATTGTGCTTGGAATATCTTACGGGTTATTTTTAAAGAATCGATAGCTACTTGTTTATCTTCAGGATGTGAAAGGTAATTTGCTTTGATAATAGGCGGTGCTGTTATCGCTTTAGCACTTAAATGTACATGGCCGATACTTTTTGGCCGTAAGTTGCAAACAGAA
>JBALXS010000002.1:0-3981 GCA_036960485.1 Oceanospirillaceae bacterium | reverse complement strand
TTTAGCACTTAAATGTACATGGCCGATACTTTTTGGCCGTAAGTTGCAAACAGAAGCGGTGACAGCAGGGAACTTATCTAACGGATCGCCCAATTTATCGCAACTTAAAGGTTGAATATGATATTCAATATTTGAGCTGGCAAATTGCTCCGAGCTTTTTGCGAAGCCACCCATTTGGCTTGGAGCCATTGATAACGGACCACTTCGAGATATCGCATATTGTAAACCCATTTTGGCTTTACCTAATAAGCTATGTGATAATTCATTTAAAGTATTGGCATTATCTAGTTTGAAAACCATACGTACTTGTAAATGATCTTGTAAGTTTTCGCCGACCCCTGGTAATTCATGCTGCTGTTCTATATCAAGTGAATCTAATAATGCTTTAGCGGCAATACCTGAGCGTTGTAATAGTAACGGGGAAGCTATTGCGCCCGCGGTGAGTATTACTTCTTTTGTGGCTTTGGCGTAAATGGCTTTGCCCTTTGTAACATCTTTGCCTTTTATCAAGTGAGCACCGACGACTGATTTACCGTCAAGCTGCAAACGAATGGCCTGTGTATGAGTTAATACTGTTAAATTTTCTCGATGCGCAATAGGGTGCAAAAAGGCATCAGCACTTGACCATCGGCGGCCTTTTTTTTGATTAACTTCAAAGTAGCAAAAGCCTAAATTGTCGCCATTGTTATAATCTGTGGATTTAGCAATGCCTATTTCACCAGCAGCTTGCATCACATTATCGAGTATTGGCCATGAAAGGCGCTGTTTTTCAACGCGCCACTCACCACCAGCTCCGTGATATTTGGTTTCGCCGGCCCAATGATCTTCAGATTTTTTAAAGTAGGGGAGAATGTTATCCCAGCTCCAGCCTTCATTGCCTAAAGCTTGCCAGTGATCGTAGTCTTGAGCTTGTCCGCGCATGTAAATCATACCATTAATTGATGAACAACCGCCGAGGGTTTTACCGCGCGGGTAATTGAGTGCACGACCATTAAGCCCTTCATCGGCCTGGGTTTTAAAGCACCAATCTGTTTTAGGGTTATTCATCGTAAATAAGTAACCAATCGGTATTTTTATCCACGGATAATTATCTTTGCCACCCGCTTCTATGAGCAGCACTTTATTGGCAGGGTTGGCAGATAATCTATTAGCGAGTACACAGCCGGCTGTACCTGCGCCAATAATTATATAATCTGCTTGGTAATCAGCTTTTAAAGTGTCATTCATGTTACTTATTTCCTTATCGATTTGAGCACAAGTTATAAACTAGAGGGCTTGTTTTGGCAATAGCACTTAAAGGGGGTGTTAACTAATTAATATGACTTAACAAGTAGAGTTAAGTACCTAAAATTAAGGATTAGAGCTGTTTTTTCAAACAGCGATGCATCTTTACACATCCGTGTTCAGTTAAACGGGATGGTTAATGTTGTTTTTTCGAATATTATCCGCAAAATTGTCTGCTATACTTAGTTTTTTAAACAACTTACAAAAGGAAGCATCATGCCTGTATATAGATCTAAAACGTCCACTGGTGGCCGTAATATGGCTGGAGCGAGAGCACTTTGGCGCGCCACAGGCATGAAAGACGATGATTTCAATAAACCAATTATTGCTATTGCAAACTCGTTTACCCAGTTTGTACCAGGACATGTTCATTTAAAAGATATGGGACAACTGGTGGCGCGTGAAGTTGAAAAAGCTGGTGGGGTCGCCAAAGAATTTAACACTATTGCTGTAGACGATGGGATCGCGATGGGCCACGATGGCATGCTTTATTCGCTACCATCACGCGACTTAATCGCTGACTCTGTTGAATACATGGTTAATGCGCATTGCGCAGATGCTTTAGTGTGTATCTCTAACTGCGATAAAATCACACCGGGCATGTTAATGGCAGCAATGCGCCTAAATATCCCTGTTATTTTTGTATCAGGCGGACCAATGGAAGCAGGTAAGACTAAGCTTTCAGAGCATAAGCTAGATTTAGTTGATGCCATGGTTATCGCCGTTGACGATACAGCATCAGATGAAAAGGTTGCTGAATACGAACGCTCTGCTTGCCCAACATGTGGTTCTTGCTCTGGCATGTTCACGGCAAACTCTATGAACTGCCTAGCAGAAGCACTTGGCTTAGCGCTTCCTGGAAACGGCAGCTTGCTAGCTACACACGCTGATCGTCGTAATCTATTTTTAGAAGCAGGTCGCTCCATAGTCGGTATCACAAAGAGCCACTATGAAGATGATAACTATGCGGTTCTTCCACGTAGCATTGCTTGTATCAAAGCGTTTGAAAATGCCATGACCCTAGATATCTGCATGGGTGGCTCAACCAACACTATTTTGCATTTGTTAGCGATTGCACTTGAAGCTGAGATTGATTTCACTTTAAAGCATATGGAAGCGATGTCTCATGATGTGCCACAATTGTGTAAAGTAGCGCCTAACTCGCCACTTTATCATATGGAAGATGTTCACCGCGCAGGTGGTATCTTTGGCATATTAGGTGAATTGGATCGTGCGGGAAAAATTCACACAGACATCCCAACAGTACACAGTAAAACGTTGAAAGAAGCGCTAGATAAGTGGGATATCATGCGTAGCCCATCTTCAGAAGTATTAGAGTTCTATCGTGCGGGCCCAGCTGGCATCCCAACACAGACCGCTTTTAGCCAAGCGACTCGTTGGGCAAGTGTTGATGGCGACAGAGAATCTGGTTGTATCCGCTCTCTTGAAAACGCCTACTCGTTAGAAGGCGGACTTGCTGTTTTATATGGCAATATCGCGCTAGATGGTTGTGTTGTGAAAACAGCAGGTGTCGATGAATCTATCTTAGTATTTGAGGGTAGAGCCCATGTAACTGAATCACAAGATGAAGCAGTAGCTGATATCTTGGCTGATAAAGTCAAAGCGGGAGACATTGTTATTGTTCGCTACGAAGGCCCTAAAGGTGGCCCAGGTATGCAAGAAATGCTTTACCCTACGTCATATATCAAATCTAAAGGCTTAGGTAAGGCTTGTGCGCTATTAACAGATGGCAGATTCTCCGGTGGTACATCAGGGTTATCTATTGGTCATGTTTCTCCCGAAGCAGCAGCTGGTGGTGCGATAGGACTTATTGAAAACGGCGATAAGATTTTAATTGATATCCCGAACCGCGCAATTAACGTACTTATTTCTGATGAAGAGTTAGATATACGTCGTGCGGCAATGGAAGCTAAAGGTAAGCTAGCTTGGAAACCGATTAAAGCCCGTCCGCGTAAAGTATCTGCTTCTCTTAAAGCTTATGCATTACTAGCAACTTCAGCGGATAAAGGTGCAGTTCGCGATTTATCAATGTTAGATTAATGTTGGTCTTGTCTGTAAGCATTAGTTTTTAGGCAGATATTTGCTTAGATGCTAACAATAAACCCTAGCTTGAAGCTGGGGTTTGTTGTTCTTATAGTAGTAAAAAAGATAGATGTCCTGTTTTATTCACACTTGGCGAGTCACTGAACATTAGCATATCAAGTTGTTCAGTTTAGATGGGAAAGTTCTAAGTTCTTTATGTTTTTAGATATTGGTTTTAGATAGTGCTGTAAATTTTCTTTATTATTTTAGTCAAATCCATGGGCAGACTGTTCATAGAAATAACCTGCTATATCTATAAAAGAGTTACTGTAATGGATAGAGAAAATATAGCGAGCTGCTTTGTTATCGAAGCTAAGATGAGAAATAAACAAGACTTATAAAGTTTCAACTATCAAGTAATGCTTTGTAGAAGATAATGCAGAAGCCTAGAGGATTAAATTACAAGTTTGATCATGCAGAATGATATTGTATAAAGTTTAAATACCTCTTTTCGTAAGATAAGCAGTCGATATCTAGGCTAACAAGAGCAATATAAAAATAGTTTGTATAAAATTACATTAAAGGTTGACGTAAGTTCTGGTATCTATATAATTCGCCTCCTCGCTAACGGGGCAACCCGCAAAACGAGACAAT
>JBALXS010000077.1:0-23279 GCA_036960485.1 Oceanospirillaceae bacterium | reverse complement strand
AATCTACTGCGAAAAATCAGAATTTGGCCATATTTCCTGCTCTTTCTCGTTAAATAGCTCGCTATTCGCCTGAAAAGACCAAAAAACCTATCTCCAATCTACTTTTTCTCGCTACGATCGGCCAAATCCAACAGACTGCTAGCGATGGAATTGCAAATGCATATTAATAAGGAATGCTTCTATCTAAGTTAATTGCTGCTCGGTTTGATTTTTGTTGCTCTATACCTCATTGATTTTAAAATAGCGTCAAGTATCATTAAATTTAAGTGCGCTTGCTTAGCCATGATAGATTATTATAAATCAATGAGTTAGAGTGCTTGTGTTTTTTAAACAAACAGTAAAAGTTTTAGGTGCTAGTTACTAAATTTTAAGGAAGGTTATGTTAACAAACTTGAAAATCAAGACTAAATCGCAAAAAGTAGCATTATTTGCTGTGACATATAGCATAGTCTTCGCCGCCGTTGTTAGCTTCCAGCAGGCTATTGCGTCTGAAGCTAACACTAAGGTTAAGGTAAAAACGCTGAAAGCGATAAAAAAAGTGCAGTTAAATGCAGAATTGAATGAAGTGTCAGGGCTGGCTTCTACTAGAGATCTGTATTGGGGGATTAACGATAGCGGCGGTGAGGCAATATTATATGGTTTTGATCAAAACACTTATAAGCTAAAAAAACGTATTGCTATAAATAACGCATTCAATTTAGATTGGGAAGAGCTCGCTGAAGATGATAACTATATTTATATAGCGGATACCGGTAACAATATAGCCATTAGGCAAAGCGCTGATATTTATATAGTCGCTAAAAATGATTTAAATGCGGCATCCAACACCGCAAGTGTCTCTAGTAGTGCGATGCAAATAGTGTATGCAGATAAGCAAAACTACTTACCGCAACGCAAGCATAATTTTGATAGCGAAGCTTTAACTGTGGTAGGAAACGAGTTGTGGTTATTTAGTAAAAACCGTAAAGATTTTCAAACCAAACTGTATCGCGTCAATAAACACAAAGCAGAGCAAACACTATCACCAGAGGAAAGCTTCCCTGTAGAAGGCTTGATCACCGCTGCTGATTATAATGCTAAAAGCCAGCAGCTGTTACTTTTAGGGTATTCTAAGAAATCAGCCTTTGGTCACTCGTTTATTTGGCGAATTGATGTAAGAGCACAGAATTTGGATTGGCAAAGCGCGGTGCGTTACACCATTAAGCCCTACGCTCAATGGGAATCTATTGTGTGGAAAGGGGATAAGCAGTTTGTACTAGGGGCAGAGAACAGTGGCTTAACGACACAAATGGTTGCTGAATTTAAACTGCCATAAATACAGTGGAAGACTAAATACATTGATGAGCAAAGCTGTTCACTTTAAGCGAATCCATAATGGCGGCGAATATAGCTTGGATAATGGTGCTAACCAAGCTAAGTAAAAGTAATCTCGATCGTGAAACTAACATTGGATACGTAAAAATACCTCACCACTTTTTTTGTCATTGAACCACTCGTTTTTATAGGCTCTAACTTATATTTTGTTTATAATGCCTGCTTCTTCAATAGCCGGTAAGTAGGATCAAATGTTACAAATATACGATACTTTGAGTAAGCAAAAAGCACCTTTTAAACCTCTTGTTGATAATGAAATTAGTATGTATGTTTGCGGCATGACCGTTTATGATTTTTGTCATATAGGCCATGCAAGAGTGATGGTATCGTTTGATGTAATAACTCGTTTTTTACGCTCACAAAATTGGAAAGTAAATTATGTGCGTAACATTACCGATGTAGATGACAAAATCATCAATCGTGCTAATGATAATAACGAAAGCATGCAAGTATTAACTGAGCGCATGATTGGTGCGATGCATGAAGATGAAAAGCGCCTGTTCGTATTGCCGCCAGATCAAGAACCGCGTGCTACGGGTCATATCAAAGGCATTATAGACATAACACAAACGTTAATTGACAAAGGCTATGCCTACCCGGCCAGCAACGGTGATGTTTATTATAGGGTGCATAAGTTTGCCGAGTACGGCAAGCTAACCAACAAAAACGTGGATGAATTACGCGCCGGTGCCCGTGTAACCATTAATGATGTAAAAGAAAATCCGATTGATTTTGTGCTTTGGAAAGCGGCAAAAGAAGGCGAAGTTAGCTGGGAATCACCATGGGGTAATGGTCGACCAGGTTGGCACATTGAATGTTCTGCAATGTCTAAACATTGCTTGGGTGATAATTTCGATATTCACGGTGGAGGCCCTGATTTACCATTTCCGCATCATGAAAACGAAATAGCACAATCAGAAGCGGCAAATGGCTGTACTTTCGCAAATCTTTGGATGCATGCCGGTGCTGTGCGGGTAAATTCCGAGAAAATGTCTAAATCACTTGGTAATTTCTTCACGATTCGTGATGTGCTGGATAAATATAATGCCGAAGTAGTGCGCTTATTTTTAACTAGCGTGCACTATCGCAGCTACATTGACTATTCAGAAAACTCTTTAAAAGAAGCGCAAATCAAATTAGAGCGTTTTTATCAAGCGCTGCGTAATGTAGAAGCAAAAGCTGGCACATTAGATAATCATTATGAGGCTGATTTTGTCGCAGCAATGAACGATGATTTCAATACTCCTAAAGCCATCGCAGTGTTATTTGAATTAGTCAATGAGCTAAACACCGCAACGCGTCAAAAATTGGCAACAGCACCTGCGCTAGCACATCAACTGATTACTCTCGCAGGTAGTATTGGTTTGTTACAGCAAGATCCACAAGCGTTTTTGCAAGGCGAATCAAAAGCAGGCGAGATTACAGCAGCGCAAATCGATGCACTAATTGCAGATCGTAAAGCGGCGCGTGCCAATAAAGATTTTGCTGAATCAGATCGCATCAGAGATGAATTATTAAGCCAGGGCATTGTGCTTAAAGATACGCGTGAAGGCACTAGTTGGTTTAGAGAAAGTTAAAAGCTATAAACTCAGAGCTCAGAGCAACAAGAAAGCCGATAGATTCAGGATGAAACTAAATCTATCGGCGCTTTTTATGCTAACAATAATTATTCACATGGGCGTTTATCTACGCCGTAAATAGCTTCCCCAGACACCACCAATACCCCTTTTACATGCACTTGAGTATCCATTGTGACGCGGCCTCTGCGCTGGTTGATATCAGTGATGGTTAAAGTGGCGATCACCGTATCATCAATAAAAATGGGTTTACGAAATTTCAATTCCTGAGAGAAATACACGCCACCAGCACCTGGCAGCTTGGTGCCTGCGACCGCGGAAATTAGTGCAGCACTGAACATACCATGCACGATACGCTGGCCAAAAACCGTAGATTGCGCATATTCATCATCTAAGTGGATAGGGTTGTTGTCACCTGATAATGCGGCAAATGTTGCTACATCAGTCGCTGAGATGGTTTTTTCTAAACTATCAGACATACCAATTTCTAAATCTTCTAAATAAAATCCGTGTTTATGACTCAAGCGATACTCCTGTTAATGATGAAAAGTTAAGTTATTGTACCATCGTTGAAAACAGTGCCAATACAGCAAAGCTAAATAAGCTCATTGGGGGTAAAATAAACACTTCAACAAATATGATTATCCAGCGCGAGCATCATCTTGATTAAAGAGAGTTTTGTGGCACAAAAAATAAAGATGCTCAATTTGCTATGAACAGGTATCATGAGTTTTTTGCCCGTTGACGGCATATATATATTCAATACTTAGTTTGTTATTAATAGTGATTTCGTTGTTTCGTAAGGGTATGCATGGAAAATAAAAAGTTATTACGCACGTTGTTATATACAGGAATTGGCTGTATATCATTAAGCGCGGCAATCACTATAGCCGCTCCGAGTTTCCAAGGCCCCAGTTCAGTACCACAATTCCACCCTTTGTGTTTATCCATATTAAAAGATTGGTCACAAGATGGTGGTGCGTTAGATATGCAACAATGCGCACTAACGCAAAGCGATGTAGAAGTGATCAAAACCCCTGATGGCGCTTATTACGCAAAAAGAGTAAATGGGGAAGCGGGCTTTATGGCCTATAAACCTATTGGCTCTTTAGACGAATCGATGGAATTACTGTTAGTCTACGATAAGAAAAACGGTAATCCGATAACCTCTATTCATTTCTTAGGGCGGATCCCTGGTAGTGCATTGAATCGGGCTTTTTTAACCACCATAGAAAAAGGTGGTGATAGATGCTTAGGGGGGGTTAGTGCTGCGCGTCTTATTTCACCTTCTGAATTAGAAGTAGATGTAAATGCGACGGTGCACCAAATGCTCACGTTTTTAACCGATAGTGGTAGCCGTGATGCAACGAGTCTTTCATTAAAGCCAAATAACTATGAAGCTTATGCCTGCGCTGGCACCATTACTAAAACTTATAATTTGATCTCTAATAAAATGAATTTTTCTAAAGTGACTTTTACTCGAGATGAATCGCGCAAAGTCATCGACAAAAGCTCTCGCTGTTATGACAAAGTCGTCGCAGAACAGCTAAGCGCGCCAAGAGTATTAGATATGGCGCAATATCAAGATTTTTTAGAAACCTATAAACAGCACTGCGGAAATATAAGATAATTTAAAATGCGCTTTTTACATACTTCTGATTGGCATATTGGTCGCTCGTTTCACAATGTGTCGCTATTACAAGATCAAGAACATATCCTGCAACAGATTATTCAAATAGCAAAAGAGCAGCAAGTTGATGCCCTTTTAGTCGCCGGCGATATCTATGATAGATCGGTGCCACCTGCTACAGCCGTTGCCTTACTTAATCAAATTGTTGATGTGATCATCAATGAATTAAAAATCCCGATTATTCTTATTTCCGGTAATCATGACAGCGCCCAACGTTTAGGCTTTGCCGCCAAGCAGTTACAGCGAACGGGTTTGCATATATTAGGCGAGCTAAGCAATATTACGCAAAGTGTGGTGCTTGAAGATCAATTTGGTGAAGTTGCTTTTTGGGGGCTACCTTACGCAGATCCCGCACAAATACGCAGTGCTTTTGATACGGATGTATCAACCCATGATCAGGGCATTAGTTTTATGTGTGAGCAGGTAAATAACGAATTACATCAAGGCCAGCGCAACGTGGTGTTAAGCCATTGCTTTATTGACGGCGCTAGTGAATCGGAATCAGAACGCCCGCTGTCAATAGGCGGCGCTGACAGGGTGTCTTGGCAGCATTTTGAAAATTTTGACTATGTAGCGCTTGGCCATTTACATGGTCGCCAATTTAAAGGAAAACCATGTATTCGCTATTCAGGTTCTCCTTTGAAATACTCCTTTTCTGAAGAAAAGCATATTAAATCAGTGGTGATTGTGGATATGGATGCGCAAGGGGAGTGCGAATATCAGCAAGTAGTACTCGAGCCTTTGCGTGATATGCGCAGCATTGAAGGTGAGCTAGCAGATATATTAAAGAACGCGCTTAGCGATTTAAAAAGCGACGATTATTTACTGGTTAAGCTAACCGATTCACACGCTATTTTAGATGTTATGGGCAAGTTACGAGCCGTTTATCCAAATATACTGCACCTAGAGCGCCCAGGGCTAATGGCCAAAAAAACCGCTAACTCTGTGATGCCAAACCAGCTAAACGCTAGTGAACTATCAATGTTCAGTGATTTTTTTACGCAAGTGATGGATAGGCCACTCAGTGGTGAAGAGCAAAGTTTAGTGCAAAAAACCATCGATGATGTAAACCGTGAAGGGAACTAATTAGTGAGACCATTAATTCTTAAAATGAGTGCCTTTGGGCCTTTTGCAGCAGTAGAAACGATCGATTTTAGCTTGCTAGGTGAGCAGCCTCTTTTCCTTATTAACGGCGTAACAGGTGCCGGTAAAACAACTATTTTAGATGCCATCTGTTTTGCCCTGTATGGCAAAACAACCGGAGATGAGCGCGATGCGGGGCAAATGTGCTGTGATTACGCTGCCAATGATGCTTTAACTTATGTTGAATTAAGCTTTGCTATTAAAGATCAGTTTTATCGCATCAAACGTATTCCAGAGCAAGCACGTCCCAAAGCCAAAGGTGAAGGTTTTACCCGCCAAGCGGCACAAGCGCAGCTGTGGATCATTGATCAAGCAGGTAAAGAGGTAAAGGTGATAGTCAGTCAAAAAGTGACTGAAGCCAATATCGAAATAGAAAGTTTAACAGGGTTGAATGTTGACCAATTTCGCCAAGTAATGGTATTGCCGCAGGGGCAATTTAGAAAACTGTTAATGGCCGATTCAAAAGATAGAGAAGCTATTTTTAGCCAACTATTTGCCACTTCTGTTTATAAGCGCATTGAAAATACCTTAAAGGATCAAGCGGCAATCTTAAAGCGCGAAGTAGGGGATATCCTGCGGTTAAACGCCGGGCTGTTACAAAGCTTAGATTTACCAAGTAGCGAGCAACTAGATAACCAAATTACTGAAGTTGTCCATCAAGAAAAAGCGGCACTAAAAGTTAAAGACGTGCAGCATCAGCAATACTTAGCGGCAACGAAAACGTTTGAACAGGCAAAAAACCTCAAACTTGCTTTTGATCAATTGCAGCAATTAGTTGCACAGCAACAGCAACACAAGCAGCAGCAAGCTCATATTGTGGCGGTTAAAAACCGCCTAATGAGAGGCGAAATAGCACAAACTATTGATAGCGCTTATCAGCAAAAACACAATGTTGAATTGCAAATACCGAGCTTAGAAACAGCTTATCAGCAATCGTTGTTAGTGCTAGAACAAAGTAAGGTAGCGCTGCAAAACAGCACACTAGAGCAACAACGCTGCCCGCAAATAAGACAAAAAATAGATACTACCAAAGCTTTGCACATAGAATATAAACGCCATTTAAAAAGTGCAGATGAGCTAAAGCAACTGCAAACAGGGCGAGATAAAGCTGGCCAAGATAAAACTCAAGCTGCACAAAGTGTAGCTAAAGTAGCGCAAAAAATTGCGCTACTAAAGGAAGAAAAGCAGAAGGTGGCAGCAAAAATAGCCACTCAAGATGCGGCAATAGCGTCGATTGTTGATCCACAATCGATTAAAAACTGTGCCGAACAAAGAATTCAGCAATTAAACGCTATTGAGCAGTTGCGCGCACAGCTATTAGTTATTCAACAAGAGCTGCAACAGTTAAAAGCCTCTGGCGCTAAAGTAAGAGCAAGTACTGATCAGCAGTTAGATGGGGTAAAACAGCTAGAAATGCAGTGGCATTTATCTCAAGCGCAACATTTAGCACAGCAATTAAAAGTAGATGAGCCTTGCCCTGTGTGTGGCTCAAAACAGCACCCAAATATAGCTTCTAGTGAGCAAGTGCTAGTTACATTAGAGCAAATTGATAATGCTAAAGTGGTGGCACAGCAATGGGAGCAAAAGTTAGTTGCCCAGCGTGATCGTTATTCAAGTGCAAGTACACAATATAAAACACTAAATGCTCAGCTAGACAGCGCTGTTAAGCAGTTTTCGCAGTATAAAAGCGAATGGCAACAGCAAAACATGGCAGTAGAACAATTTGAGCTGTTAAGTTATTGGCATGAAGTACTGCAAAAAGCACAGAGCGCAATCACCCAGTTAGGCGATCATAAAGTACATTTGCAGCAAGCTCACAAGCGCACTACACAGCTCGATGAATTACAAGCGCAAGCAGAACTTTTACATAGCAAGCATAACCAATGGTTAATGAGTGCTGATACAGCTCTGGCGGTCATCGAAAATGAATTAACCCGCTGTTTAACACAATTGCCTGATAAGTTTCAAACAATCGGCGCTTTAGACAACGCCATCGCTGAACTTATGACAGGCCAGCTCGCTCTAGAAAATGAATACACGCAAATAACCCAAGCCTACACAAATGCACAAGGTGCCCAACAAGCGGCACAAGCGAATAGTGGTGCACAGCAAACAGCATTAACCACACTTAATGGGCAATTAGCGGCTTTAATTGGGTTGTGGCAACAAGCATTAGAAGGTAGCTCATTTAGCGCAGAAGTTGATTTCTTACAAGCGCGTGCGCCGCTAGCAGAACTACAAAAGATGCGTGAAGAAATAAATGCTTATGACCTGCACCGCAAAGAAATTGAAGTGGCGATGCAAGGGCAAAAAAATGTCATACTCGATCAGCAAGAACCAGATTTAGCTAATTTGCAACAGCAGCTAGAAGCATTGTTAACCCAACAGCAAACAGCGGAACAAGAGTGGCTAGTTATTGATAAGCAGTTATCGCATCTACAGAATGTAGCCAAGCAAATCGCGGTTAGCGTTGAAAAAAATGCTGCTCTAGAAGCGCAATATAAAGTAGTTGGTACTTTAAGTGATGTAGCAAATGGGCTCACTGCAGATAAAGTAAGTTTGCAGCGTTTTGTGTTAAGTGCTTTGTTAGATGATGTATTGGTCGAAGCGAGTAGCCGCTTGCATATTATGAGTAAAGGGCGCTACCAGTTAATACGCAAAGAACAACGTGCAAAAGGTAATAAAGCCTCAGGTTTAGAGCTTGAGGTAGATGATGCCTACACTGGTAAAGTACGCTCGGTAGCAACTTTATCAGGTGGTGAGAGCTTTATGGCAGCACTGGCGCTCGCATTAGGTTTATCGGGTGTGGTGCAAGCTTACGCAGGCGGCATCGTGTTAGATACCTTGTTTATCGATGAAGGTTTTGGCAGTTTAGATGCAGAGGCATTAGAGCTGGCAATTCGCACATTGGTTGATTTGCAGCGCAGCGGGCGGATGATCGGTATTATCTCGCATGTGGCTGAACTTAAAGAGCAAATGCCAGTACGCATCGATATTCATACTGATCAGCAAGGCTCTCATTTAGAGATAGTGAGCTAAGAGCTATCTGTTCCATTTGTATAAGTCATAAGTCGTAGATCATGGATTATAAGTTTTAAGTCAATCATGGCTTAGGCTTCACAGCTGGGCAGCGACTTATATGACCCTTTTGCCTAAAAATAAAAAACTACCAAACATTCAGTAAACTTTGCGACACCACCGTTTTTTTGAATGAAGAGCAAGTGGTTAGTTTTATTTTACACTTGACCTGTGTGTTACACCTATGTTTTACAATAGAGGGGTTTTAGACTAAGGTGATTTGATAAGCCGAAACTAAGGGTTATATAGACATGAAAGTGAGTGAACTTGCCAAACAAGCGGGTGTTACAGCAGATACCGTGCGCCACTATACGCGAATAGGGCTGCTTAAACCGGTACGTAATCCTGATAACGGTTATCAGCTCTATGATGAAGTCGCACTTAAATATTTACGCTTCACCCAAAAAGCGCGGTTATTGGGCTTTAGCTTAAATGACATTGAAACGATAGTGCATCATCAGCATAGTGGAAAGTCACCTTGTCCGATGGTGCGCGATCTGATGGCGAGCCAATTGCCAAAAGTTTCTAAACAGATTGCTGAGCTGCAACAGCAATTATCGAGAATGGAAGCTGCGATGTTGGCATGGCAAGAGATGCCAGATGGCGTGCCAAGTGACACGGCTATATGCCCATTAATTGAACATTGGAATAATCAGGAAAGCTCAAAATGACAGATTCAAAGCAAGTGAATTCAGAGATGTTGCTGGCTTTAGAAGGTGTAAAATGTGGCGCCTGTGTAGCAAAAATAGATAAGTTGCTGTTAGCACTAGATCCCAATGTTGAGCTAAAAATTGATATAGAAAATAAACTCGCTCAAGTAAGCTCTTTGTTAACTGCTGCACAAATCATTACGCAAATACAAACACTAGGTTACCAAGCACGTATTTTAACTATGCAATATCAGCAATTTAAAACCAGTGGTATTAAATGTAATGGCTGCCTAACAAAAATACGTAGCGCGTTACTCAATTATGATTCACAACTAGTCGTTGAAACAGATTATAAAACTCAGATTATGTCAGTGACAAGTGTGTTGCAAGCATCGAAGATTATCGATGTAGTGTCAGGCCTAGATTATGGTATTGAATCTATCAATACTGCGACAGAGAATCATGTCGTTAAGACACGCCCACAGAATGAGGATAAGCCCACAGAGCCAGCTGAAGAGCCTATATCCCGCGCTGCTAAATCAGAACAACAGCCTACTGAACTTCAACACGTTCACCTTTCCCTAGAAGGTATAACTTGTGCTGCGTGTATCAAAAGTGTCGAAGATGCACTCAGTACTGTTACGGGCGTGACTTCCATGAATGTCAATTTTGGCAGTCGTAGTGCTTTGATTACAGGCAATAAGATAAGCGCTGAAGCTGCGATTAAAGCTATTGTTGAGGCGGGTTATGGAGCGAGTGAAATATTTGACCCTGAGCAAGCAGATCGAAAAAAAGAACTAAGCGAAGCGGCAGATTATAAAAGTAAAATCAGCAATACCATAATCGGCTTAGGCCTAGGTGTACCACTGATGATTACAAGTATGGTGCACGACATGAGTGTTTCATCCAATGCAGAGCGCGGCTTGTGGGCTGTAGTTGGAATGTTAACATTAGCGGTACTGTTAACCGCTGGGCGTCATTTTTATATAAGTGCCTTCAAAGCATTCAAACACCACAACGCCAATATGGATACGCTGATAGCAACAGGTACTGCCGCTGCATGGCTCTATTCCATGGTGGTGGTGCTGATGCCTGAAATATTGCCTGAAACCGCCAGAGGTATGTATTTTGAAGCAGCAGCGATGATTATCGGTTTAATAAACCTTGGCCAAGCGATGGAGCTAAAAGCGCGAGGGCGTACCAGCCAAGCGATAAAGCGCTTGTTGGATTTACGAACTAAAACCGCGCGCGTATATAGAGACGGAGAGTTTTGTGATTTACCGATTGATCAGGTAGCACAGCATGACTTAATTCAAGTGCGCCCGGGTGAACAAATTCCAGTTGATGGCGAAGTAACAGAAGGCCAGAGCACATTGGATGAATCGATGTTGACAGGGGAGCCGCTTGGTGTTAAAAAAAATGTCGGGGATGAGTTATCTGCCGGCACGCTAAATCGTAATGGCGCGCTAACGTTTAGGGCAACCCGAGTTGGCAAATCAACTGTATTGGCACAGATTATAGAAATGGTGCGAAAAGCACAAAACAGTAAACCACCGATTAGCCGCTTGGCCGATCAAATCTCCTCGATTTTTGTCCCCGCAGTGTTATTGATTGCCGTTTTTACCGCGTTGCTGTGGTACAACTTTGGGCCAGAGCCACAAGTTGTTTACATGCTGATTAGTGCCACCACAGTGCTAATAATTGCCTGCCCTTGTGCCTTGGGTTTGGCCACTCCCATTTCAACGATGATTGGCGTAGGTAAAGCAGCTGAATACGGCATTTTAATTCGCAATGGTGAAGCACTGCAAAAAGCTAGTTGTGTAACGCAAGTAGTGGTAGATAAAACAGGTACACTGACCGCAGGACAGCCAACAGTTACGGACACTCAATTATTTGGCAAGCTTGATGAGGGGCGTATATTCTCGCTAGTACATGCATTAGAAAGCCGTTCAGAACACCCACTTGGTGAAGCATTGATGGATTATATTCAACCAGAAGCTGTGGATCTTAGTTTTACTGACTTTCAAGCACTCTCTGGTTTGGGATTACAAGCTGTCATAGATGGACAGCATGTCATTATTGGCAACCCGCGCTTTATGCAACAGCAAAAGATCGATATAGAGCCAGCTAAAGCGATGGCTGTATATTGGCAGCAACACGCTAGAACGGTGGTGTATGTCGCTATAAATTCAGAACTAAGTGCTTTATTCGGTATTGCTGACCCTATTAAAGCTGATGCTTTATCTGCTATCACACGTTTGCAAGCCAGTGGTGTAAAAGTAATGATGTTGACAGGCGATAACCAAGCAACCGCCGCGGCAGTGGCAAAAGCCACCGGCATTGATGATTTTCGCGCGCAGTTATTACCTGAAGATAAACTAGCCGAAATTCGCAGTTTACAGGCACAGGGTGAAATAGTAGCTATGGCGGGAGATGGCATCAATGATGCTCCAGCTTTAGCGCAAGCAGATGTAGGGTTTGCCATTGGTTCAGGTGCTGATGTGGCTATCGAAAGTGCTGACATCACCTTAATACGCGGTTCATTGCATGGCATCGCCGATGCTATTGAGTTGAGCCGAGCAACGCTTAAAAATATCAAGCAGAATTTGTGGGGTGCGTTTGCATATAACACTCTAGGGATCCCGATCGCTGCAGGTGTACTGTTCCCAATGACTGGCATATTATTGAGCCCAGTGATCGCGGGTGTGGCAATGTCGTTGTCATCAGTCACCGTAGTGAGTAATGCCAACCGCTTACGCTTTTTCCAAACGAGTAGAAATAAAGCAGATGAGGCAATAGTTAAAACTTCAAATACGCGCCTAACGGAGGTAAGTTAATGTCAGTCTGGATAATCAATACAGCGGGGCTATTAATTATGGCCGCCATTATCTGGTGGTTTTGGCTTTATCCTCGCCAAGTGTCTATAAAATTAATGACCGATAAAAAAAGTACTTCCAACACGCCTAATAGTTTAGCTGAGTTTGATATGAAAAAAGAAAGTGGAAAAGAAAGCAAAGAGGAAAAGGATCTAGTTGATGAAAATCAGTATCGCCAAGATAATTAAGAAAAGCATCAAGCCTTTAGGGATCATTTTGTCTGTAGTGATAACTCTGGCAGGATGTTCAGAAAATGAACCTAAAGTGGCGATGCGTTGGTATACGGCATCCCAAATAGAATTAGGCGCACAAGTGTTTGTGAATAATTGTGTCGCTTGTCATGGTGCGAAGGGACAGGGAGTCAAAACGTGGCGTAAACCTCTATCTAATGGAAAATACTCGCCACCTCCGCTGAATGGGACAGCTCACGCTTGGCATCATTCTATGAAGAACCTCAAAGCAACAGTTAAACATGGAGGAGCAAAGTTTGGTGGAATTATGCCTGGATTTGGCGACAAGTTGACAGCGGCTGAGCAAGAGGCGGTTATTTCTTATTTTCAAAGTCAATGGACGAAAGAAGTTTATGCAGCCTGGATTAAAAGGGGTGGGCTAAGGTAAAAGCAATAATATCTGACAGGCTAGAAAGATAGCGATAATTGGCAAGCTTACCTCATTTAGATAAAGCGTACCTTCCAGTGCTCAGTCTCTAAGCAGTGCTTAGATGCTACAACAAATCTGCATATTATTTACGAGCCGTTAAAATTTGATATTGCAAGGCGCTTAATTCAGGAAGCTTCTGTAAAAAAGCGACCATCGCCCAGATACGTTCATCGTCATGAGTTTGCCCAAAAGCAGCCATCCCCGATGCCATAATGCCATGTTTAATAATCCAGAACTGTTGTTGCGCTGCCTGTTGAAGCTCTTTATTCCCAGCACCTTCATGACTATGGCCATGATCTTTTGCCGCGATAGTCAAATTAGGCGGTTTAGGATATAAGCCAATGGTCATATCACTTTCTGTTTTACCTGGCTGTAAATGACAACCAGAGCACATGTCGTTATAGTCAGCACCTCCAGTCAACAAAAGCTGAGGGGCATCTAAAGGTGGCACTTTAATATCATTTGAAGCACGTGCAATCGATTTTTTTCGCAATGTTTCTAACACCCAAAACGTGAGCGCATTATGCTTATTATCTGCGCCAACAGGGTATGTTCCTGAGTAAATAAAACCCACTGCTGACAATGTGAATACGATTAACATCACACTTGTATATTTTATGTAGTTCATATATTTAATTAAATTTCCCTACTATTTTTAGCGATAAGATTGAAGCGCTAAAGTGCGCTTCGTAGCTGGTCATTAATTTATGTTTTAGGCGCCACTACGTTAGGGCTCTCTTCACTGTTATCTTTCTTATCATCGCTGTTATGCTGTTCAGCTTCGTGCTCATCTGTGTGCATACATTGTTGCATCATCGCCTGCATTACTGGATCGTTCTTATCGATTTTAGAATGATCCATCTTTTTCATGGCTAAACAGTTGGGTTTCTCTGCATTTTTTTGCTTATGTTGCGCAGCGGAATGGGCATGGCTGACAGTCACGGCGAGCGTTAAACTCATTGCTGTAACCACTGTTAGTATTCTGATAAGCATAACTTAGATCCTTCAAAAAAATATTAAAATAAATAGTGAAAAATAATAGCAAACAAAGTTACTTTAAAACATAGCGTTGCTGCCAATAATAAATCGCTGGCTATATAAGTGATTGGATACCCCGTTGTGAACGGGGTACTTTATCACATTATATTATCTATAAATAAGCGATGGCATCGATAGATACTTGCGCATATGGCTTACTCGTACCATCCTTTTGCAGTAGCAATACTTGATAAGGGCGAAAATATCCGTCTGTATCCATGCCAGGGCTACCCATTGGCATACCAGGCACTGCTAACCCTAAAGCATTAGGTTTATCAGCGAGGAAATGTTGTACTACAGCGGCTGGGATGTGCCCTTCAAACATATATCCGTTATACACAGCGGTATGGCAAGCTTGATATTCAGGAGATATCCCTAATTCTTTTTTAATAGAGTTCATATTATTAGGGTGTTGTATTTTGGTATTGAAATTGGCGTGTTTCATATGCTCAACCCAAGCGGCACAACAACCACAGCTAGGGCTTTTGTAAATAACCATTGGCTTCTTCACAGTGCTGCTATCTTGAGCATTCGCAACTGAGGCGAGGGAAAGTGCCAGAGCAATAAGCATAGCAGTCAGTAAAGCTCTAAAAGTATTCTTGCACAGGGCGTTTATAGTACATTGGTATAGGTTCATTTTTTTTCCTGAAAATTGACGCCTGTTAATTTTTATCAACGATCATGGTGTCCAGGTTTGAGTGTAATCAAACAGTCATGATCGCCGATAAGAAAATAAAGTTAACCGGCGCGTAGCATGTAGAGTTTATCTCACAAAATTTGGGTAAATTTATACTAGATTAAACAGGAATAGGTGGGCGATACACAGAGCTGATAAATACGTGTAGAAGTTTATCAGTTAATTGAGCGTCGAATATCTGCTGATCTTTATTAAAGGAAAGCAGCTGAGTCTTATTAATAATTAAAGCTTGGCAAACGATGCTGCAATGATCACAGTTCATCAATAGCTTGTCCTGAGCAGAAGTATCAGTATCGACTAGCGTAGGCATAGTATGTGGCATATATTCTGCGGCGCTCATATATCCAGTAATAGCACAATCGTTTTGCGGATGAGAACCACAATTTCCATTAGCGCTGTTCGATGTTGCCCATACAGTAGCAAAAACTTGCTGGCTAAATAGCCAGATAAGCAATGCAACAGTGATGTATCTTTTCTTCATTATTTTGCTGAAACGCCAGTATATTGATTATATTTATAAAGTACTTGGGGCGGACTCTAGGTTCAAGTGTTTTTGTTAAGAATCAGAATAAACTACATTCATTGGTAAAAAAAATTGCAACGATACTGACGATAATAGCTGGAAAACCGACCGCTCAAGCAATCTTTGCAGCTATCTTGGTTGTTTATTAACTAGTATCTAGCCAGCAATGAGTATTTACAGCGGCTGTTGCATTAACTTGAACTGATCACCACTAGATGTCGTTATTTGGAACAACCAAACGGCCATATCTAGAGTTGCCATTTTCAGCCAGCGTTGCTGCGGTCTAATTTTAGGATGAAAACTAACTATTTTATAGAGCGCAGCAGCGCTTGTATTTTTTTCCGCTATTACATGGGCATAGAGCGTTGCGACTGATCTTTGAGCTAGGCTTTTCATTAGTGAGTAGGTCATCCACAAACTCGCCATCAATGTAGCGCCAGCATAGGTGATCACCTACTAATTCTTTTTCAAAACGTGATTTCTCGTGCATTAGATGCAAGGTGGTTGAATTAGCTTCCATATACCACGCTTTAAATTCAACAAAAGCTTGCGTACTTGATTCAGCTTGCTGCTCAGTGGCTTTACTACTAGACACCACTTCAAGTTTGATCCAGTTTAATCGGCTGCTATTGGCAATCGCTTCTCTGTCTGACAGTGCATTACAACTAGAGTGATAAGTGTTTACCGCAAAATCAACATTGCCAGTGGCGAAGGCGCTGTAGCGAGCACGCATCAATTGCTCTGCATAAATAGCTAATGTCTCATCTTGATGGATTAGCGCACAACATGTCGCAAATGTTTTAGTTGAACCGCACGGGCAATCGATCATATCCATTTTACTCTACTGTGAAGCTAAAAAATAATTTGTCAGATTATAGTAATGCCCGGCATTGATAAATATCTTTAGTGATTAAACCATTAAAAAATAACCTCGCAACTCGCAACTCGCAACTCGCAACTCGCAACTCGCAACTTAGCTTTGCCGATGATCCTCTAAAATCATAGCAGCCCCTTTCTCTGCAATCATGATAGTAGGTGCATTGGTATTACCCGACACTAAAAACGGCATAATAGAGGTATCGCAAACGCGCAAGTTCTCTATGCCATGTACCCCAAGGCGAGCATCAACCACACTCGTCGTGGTATCTTTGCCCATTCGACAAGTGCAAGAGGGGTGGAACACCGTCCAGGCGTAATCCTTAATACTGTGAATTAACTGTTCGTCAGTTTGGCACTGTGCTCCTGGGTGCACCTCTTGAGTAATCACTGCTTGAAATGCTTTGGTTTGCGCTAATTTGCGCATCAGTTTTGCTCCCTTGAGCATCAGCGCTACATCATCGGGATGGGAGAAATAGTTAGGGTCGATCACGGGTGCTGCGAAAGGATCATTACTAGAAGGCTGCCCGAGAACTGCCATCGTAGCGAGGTTTAGGTTATTTGAGTCAAATTTAGCAGTCATTTGAGGTAAATAGTTGTTCAAATTAACGAAAGTTAACGTAAAATTTGGCGAAATAGACTAGATCAGCCTGTTCTCAGACAGTTTCCTAGTATTTAGTCCTCTTCTACTCATGCTAGCTGATACTCTTATTACTTTAGATAAGAGTATAAGCTAACGACAGCAACCACTCAAAACGACCATCTAACAGGTTTAGGCTGCTACTATATTCCCATAATGATCAGCTACTTAATCGATACTAATCTGCTTAAGATAAGAGTATTCTACTTTAAATATTTTAATTTATTAGGAAGATGAACATGCCAAAAGCCAGCGAGATTAAAAAGAACGTCGCTCTAGATTACAATGGAAAAACTTACATCGTTAAAGACATTGAACGTTCAGTCCCGCAAGGTCGTACGGGTGGCAGCATCTATAGAATGCGTATGTACGATATCGTCAGTGGCGGCAAGATCGATGAATCTTTCAAAGATTCAGAAATGCTAAACCTCGCAGATTTAGTACGTAAACAAGCTATGTTTTCCTATGTAGATGGCGATGAATACGTATTTCTTGATAAAGAAGATTACACCCCTTATGCACTGCGCAAAGAGGCGATTGCAGATGAATTATTGTTTATCAACGAAGAAACCGATGGTCTGTATGTAGTGATCGTTGATGGCAACCCAGTGGGCTTAGACTTACCGGGTATTGTTGAACTAGAAATTGTCGAAACAGACCCTTCTATTAAAGGTGCTTCAGCTTCAGCACGTACCAAACCTGCAACACTAACCACCGGCGTTGTTGTACAAGTGCCTGAGTACATCGCTAGTGGTGAAAGAATTAAAATCAATGTTGAAGAGCGTAAATTCATTAGTCGAGCTGAGGCAAAATAGAGCTGAACAAAGCAGGACACAATAGTGTACAGCAGTTTTTCTTTACATATGAGGAGTTGCTGTATTAGTGATGGTATGAATGTTAAAAGGCTTCTTTAAGTATCCAATGCTTTAATAGCTGTTAACATATTAATTTATAAAAATTAACAGCTATAGGGCAAAGTCAAATACGCTTTTATACGATAGCATCTAACGGGTACTGTGTTGTACTTACGTCATTATGGCCTAATAGTTCTTGAACGGTTCGTATATCCCTTCCTGTTTGTAATAAATGAGTAGCGAAAGAATGTCTAAAAGTGTGGCAATTGATTTTTTTGTTGATGTTTTTCGCCTTTTTGATTGCTACCTGTAAATGTTTTCTAGGAGCTTGTTGGTAGCGAGAAAAATAAGCTCCTAGCCGCAGAGTTATGTAAATGATGACGGCAGAGCTGCTCTGTTAAGGGGTGCTCAGAAAGTGTTGTTGAAGGAAAAAGATACATCCAACCAGCTTGTCTATATGCGCTTGGGTATTTTTTACTAAGAGCGTTTGGTAAAGAGGGGCCAATCGATTTTTTATTATCCAATTTTTGTAATGTAATGGCTGGTGCAATTAGCTCCTGTAAATCGTTTGTTAAGTGATGGCTGAGTAACGTTTGCCTATCTTTATTAGCTTTGCCATCGTGCACTGTCAAAGATAAATTTTGTAGATCAATGTCTTGAACTCTGAGTCTTAAGCACTCAGTAGTGCGTAAGCCAGATCCATATAATAATGAAAAAATCATATGATTACGCCCAGTTAAGTGACTTAAAATTAACTTTACTTCAGCGCTATTCAACACAATAGGCAAGCTTCTTTGCTTAGTCGCATATTTAAAACCTAGGTCACCCAATGGTTGTTTAAGATATTGATTGTACAAATAAGCCAGCGCATTTAAGGCTGTCTTTTGAGTATTCACAGCGACATTACGTGAATTAGCTAAGTAAGATAAAAAGAGCGTCACTTCTTCAGCCCTCATTCAAGTAGGGTGCTTTAAATTATGATGCCTGATGAAACTGGCAATCCAGAAAGCGTAGGTTTTCTCTGTACGTATGCTATATCCACGTAATCTAATTGATTGCCTAACTTGATTAATAAATGGGCTTTTTTACATCATAGCGACCATTGTTAAATGCTGTGTTTATGTACAGTGTTATTTTCAATTTACCCTAAAAACGTGCGTTTTTGTACTGAGGGTTTTCAAAAAGTGCGCGTTTACATTGATAATGTTGTGAAAACTATCGCAATATCAATGATATAAATATGAACGAAATTAAATAACGAGAGACTCGTTATTCATACAAACGCGCATGCGCGTTTAGCCAGAGAGAGATTTTTGAAAGTGGGTGTTTTTTTAATTAAATCAGATGTTTATTTTAATTATCTAGAATCTACTTCTCTGTGTAAACGCGCATGCGCACGATTAAGCTGTTATGTGCAAGCTAAACATTAGCTATGAATATAATTTAAATAGAAAAATATAACTTTTATAGGTGTTCTAACAATGTACTCTGTTTTATTCAGTAAAAGACAAACTTGGCAATCGCAGGTTGATAACCTCTCTAATGTAACAGGTTTGCACTCCATCCTAGTTATGGAATCACTTCTTGGTACCATGAAAGTAGTCTGTGCCAATAGTAACCAGGATATTTATCATGAGGCAGAGGAAGGGCCAAAAAGTGTCCAAGCCGGCTGTCATGAACTCTATTGCGAGCGTGTGGTAAATACCGGCAATGAGTTGTTTGTCGCAGACGCTGCTGCCGATAATGAATGGAAGGGTAATGAAGATTTGGTGAAGTTCGGGCTGGGTGTTTATCTTGGTTTGCCTATTCGACTAAATGGTGAAGTTGTTGGTACTGTTTGTGCCTTGCATAATAAACCCTATGATTTCTGTAAAGGTGAAACGAGCGCTCGTGATCGCCTTTATCAACTGCAAGTGACTATAGAAAAAGATCTAATGATTGAGTCATAAGAGATTAGTGCAGGTACATAACAAGTCAATCCAAGAGACGCCTACTGCGCCCATGATTGAAGCGTTAGAGCTATAAGGATATATTTGTGACCGGAACATATGAGTGGAATCCAATGCCACATTAAGTTGATGTTCTTTGCAATAATTGCAGAGGGTTAGCTGTCTTTGAATTTGCTGAAGTAGTAAAAATAGATTTGAAAAAAGATGTGCCATTCTTTCAAGAAAGTACATTATTCGAATACCATTTATTATCTGATAGTTGCGGTCACAAATGGCATGGGGCATTTTTCTTTTCTGGTCTTCACGGCTCAGTTAAGTCAATCGCTGAATTACCTGATGGGTACTCTCCAGAAAGCTGGAACCATTCAAAACACTTAACTAGAAGTCATGGTATTGATTTGGGCTCTGTTAGCTGCCAAACATGTCGCACTAGTCAAATGCATGCGCTCGATTGGCCAAATGAAGCTTATTACTCAATTGATTATAAAAATAACCAGTTGTGGGCATTTAACCGTGAATCTGCAAACGACCTATATAGCTTCATTGATGGTAACGAACGAAAAGTATCGGACTTTAAGTGGCGTGGATTTTTACTTCACATACCAACAGTTTTTAAAACAAAAAAAGCTAGAGAATCTGTCACAAAAAAATTAAATAAACTATTGGCGTGTTAAATTGCTCTAACAAGTAAGGATAGGCGTCGCGCAGCCGACGCCTTATCAGGTTGTTGGACAAGCCCGGTGGTGGTCGTACCTTTATATAGTGGATAACGGATGAATATTTTGACGGGACTAAAGTGGCAGGCTCCGTTAGTATTATAGGGAGCCGAGCGCCGACCTTAGCTTGTTTCGCTAATATTTAGGGTATTGATTACTAAATTATTTTTATAGACTTTTCCTTTTGTTAGATTTTACGTTCTAATCGTTAACAATACTCCATCATCTTTATCGTCGACGCGAAATCAACAGAAAGGTCATCGTATATTGACAGTGAGGACATAGCACATCAGGTTTCTTTCCCGCTTTATCTTTCGCCGGTAGGATAACTAACAGTAACAATTGAATGCGCTTTAGTAGTCGCTTACCGCCACTGTGTAAAAATCCGCAGCAGCGCAAACGCCGAAAACGTCTGGGAAGAACGTGCTGCAATACTAGCCAAATAAAATTGAGTACTGGCAGTGTGCGTGTACATCGCTCACCAGTATTTTTCCAATGCTTGAAGGTTACCTCGCCATTATTTGAACTGATAATACTCTGATCTTTAAGTACACCTCGGTATAAATACAGCGAGAGGTATTTAAGCGCGGGTAAGCCACGACCCACTTTTCGACAGTCAACAATCCATTGAAGGGGAAGCTTGGGGAACTTAAGCTTTTCTTGGTTGAGGTAATCCAGCATTCTCGTTCGCCACACTTTAGCCACAGCAGCTTGATTGAATAAATAGCCACCTTTATTTCTGATCCATTGCTGCTTTGATCGGTTATATCCTCCTCCTGGACTCACAATATGCCTATCTGCGGGCTTTATTTACTCAATTACCAAGCTGTAAAGTCGTTGAGGATTAGGAGTTACTTCTTCCCTGGAGTATTAAGCCTGAGACTGCATTTAAAAAATAGGTGGGGTTACTAGATCGCTTACTCTAAACCGATGAATAGTATGTTATGTTTGAACATGCTAGCCTCCTGACTATAAAATTAACATTCTATATGTTGGCTCTGGTTTATTACTAACCCACGATAAGGAGGCTAACCTAGTGGGGATTCATTATGTCTGAATGTCCCATGGAGAAGTAATTTTGAATGACAATTTATTGTTTCAATATATGAGAGTGTAAAATGATAAAACTATTTACCAGAACAGTGATATCTCTTATGTTTATGTCTATAGGAAGCGTTGCAGTAGCCCAAGAGTTAACATCAAAACAAAAAGTTAAAAACTGGGAGAAGAATCTACAAGTGTTCGTTCGTTGTCATACCCTGCTTCATGAGATGTATAAAATTAACAGTTCAAATAGTCACAAGATTCATCGGTTCAATCAATACATCAATATTAATGCAAAGGCATATCACTCTCACTCAATTTCCATGCTTAGTGAAAGCGGGGAGTGGGCGAGCGCAAAGATCGGATTGCAGATTGCTCAGGTACGAATGGATGCATTAAAAGAGAGTGCTAACGGGAATCGCGAACTCTTGAGCAAGGCTACTTACGAATGCTCGGCATTATACGATAGACTTGAAGAATCTCGATGATAATCGAGTCATGGTAGCAATCGTTGGAAAGCTGCTAGTATTTTTACAAAGAAGTTGTGTCACACTATTATCTACAGGCGACTTATAAGAGATGATCTTGCTACAACCATCTCTTTATAATCATATCTTTACAGCCAAACTGCTACGCAATCATGAATCATTAAAAGCGAACAACTTTCATTTATTCAGGGATGATTTGTTGATCCATGGCTAAATCTTTAGCACGATCACTTTCAATTAACGCTTTAATTTTTGGTCGCGCTAACATGCGCTCGCTATAAGCGTGTAAATGAGTGTAGCTAGAGGCATCAAGTTTTGCATTTTTAGCCAAAACAAAAAACCAAGTTAGATAAGCGTCTGCTGCAGAAAATGTATCGCCTAATAGAAAATCTCGATCGGCTAAGTGATTATTAAGTACTGCAAAGCGCTCAGGTGCTAAACACCTAACTTTGTTCTTTACGTCATCAGTCGCTTCTGGGTAAAACACTACACGAAATATTTGTTTGTGTAGTTCAGTAGCACAAAACCCTAACCATCGAACTAATTGAAAATAATTGCTATCTTCAGGAGCTCTATAAAAGCCCTGCTTTGTTGACTGAGATTGCAGCCATAAAAGCACGGTAGCGGTTTCAGTTAATAATTCGCCAGTGGCTAAAATCATGGTACTGACTTGCCCTAGCGGATTAATATCAAATAACGAACTACCATCTTCAAATAGTTTGGTTCGTAAGTTAACATAATTAATGTCTAGCGCTACATCACCTTCTGCTGCGGCAATGCGAGCAGCTAATGAACAAGTTAAAGGTGCATGCATTAAGGTTGCCGTCATATAATATCCTTACTAAATTAGATAACTCTAAGGTAAAAGTGCTTTGTTTTATTTACGAAATGTATTGCGCTGTCGTCGTTATGTCTGCATAGGCAAAACTAAGTGCGCTTAAATATGCATGATGAACATCTTTTGCAGAAACTTCATGACCGTTATGCACTAACGCTTTTGCCGCACAAGCATCTTCAATAAGCGTCACTGTAAAACCGAAATCTGCTGCAGCGCGTGTAGCAGCATCAATACACATATGCGTCATGGCACCGATAATGGTTAATTGTGTAATGTTATGATCATCAAGTATTTGTTTGAGATTAGTTTCATGAAACGAATTTACTTGGTGTTTTAAAACAGTTATCTCTCCTTCATTGGGTGCTAATGTTTGATGAATCTTAGCCCCTTCAGAACCGGCAATAAAAAAGGGTGCATCGTCATTTAAAAACTCATGGTGTACATGAATAATTAAGCTCTTATCGGCGCGGTGCTTTAATAAAACTTGCTTTGCATTCGCTGCTGCTTGGTTAATATTATCTAGTGGCCATTTACCTTGGTTAAAATAGTCATTTTGAAAGTCGATTAT
>JBALXS010000076.1:0-23309 GCA_036960485.1 Oceanospirillaceae bacterium | reverse complement strand
GGGCCAATTATTATGGACTAGATTGGTGTTAAGTCGAAAAGGGCTCTAGGGATTTGCGTTATTTTTATGTTAACATTTCGCTTTGTGCATTATGTGAATTGCTTTTGCTACTTTAAAGAGCGCTTAGAATATTTCGAAAAAGTAGTCGACGTTCGAAGCATGAAAGGCTTTGAAATAATAATCAGCTAATTAAGGAATTGTTTAAGTAAGCAGGACGGTTTGATTAAAAGAGCCATTTGATTAGTTAATGATTTAAACCATAAATTTTGAATTTTAAAAGTGACTATGCAAAGTAGAGATCAAATTCAACGCATATTATTCGATAATATTGACGTTCGCGGTGTTGTAACCCGTTTAGAAGATAGTTATCAAGAAATTATGAGTTTGCATAACTATCCAGTAATGATAGAGCAAATTTTAGGGCAAATGTTAGCCGCAGTTACTATTTTAAGTACCAATTTGAAGTTTAACGGTAAATTGATTTTACAAGCTAAAGGAGAAGGCAGCGTCTCTGCTTTAATGGCTGAGTGTAATCATTTAAACGAATGCCGTGCTATAGCGCAATTTGATGAAGACATAGCAGAAAATCTCAGCTTTCAAGAAATGCTAGTAAAAGGGCATTTAGTAATCACCATTGAACCTGAAGTAGGTCAGCGTTATCAAGGTTTTGTGCCATTAGAACACGAAACTTTGGCACAGTGCTTAGCTGACTACTTTCAGCGCTCCGAGCAATTAGATACGCACTTTATGCTCGCCTGTGATGGCTCACAAGCACGTGGCTTAATGTTACAAGTGATGCCAGCGATGCAAAGCGGTGAAGAAGACTGGCAAAGACTATCTTTGCTGGCAAGTACATTAAAAGCTGATGAATTGCTCTCACTTGATAACGAAACATTATTATTTAGACTGTTTCATGAAGAGCAGTGTCGATTATTTGAAGCAGAGAATATTTCTTTTAAATGCCAGTGTTCAAGGCAGCGCAGTGAAGATGTTTTAAAATTATTAGGTAGCGATGAACTGCACGAAATTATTGCAGAGCGCGGTAATATTGAAATTGATTGTCAATTTTGTAATAGTAAATATAGTTTTGATGAACAAGATATTGTTAAAATTTGCGCTGAGAAACAACAGTCAAAATCAGAGCATTTACACTGATCTTTATGTACCAAGTATTGCTCTAGAATAATATAAAATATTTAAGGCAGTGAGTTTAGTTTAATCGAGGGTTAGCTCATTGTTAAACGTCAATAAATGGCACAGTAAAACAGTTAAATATCGCCATGAAGAGTGATAAGGCTATTACTGTAATATTTATAGGTAGAGGTATAAGGGTGAAATTTAAAATTTAACTCATTTGCTAGTATGAAATGGGATTGAGCTTTAACGCATAGCCCCAGCCATGTCACTGATAAGCTATTTATAGTAGTGATAATGCGCACTATCAACTCACACATAGATGTGAGAGATCGTTTATAAAATTAATTTTTCGCTTACAGGTGGAGTTTGGCTAATCGCCAAAGGATTTAGCAATGACCAATAAAACAGATATAGTTCATATGAATTTGAGCCGTGCAGAGCTCGTTCAGCACGCAGTTAAAAAAGGGGAAGGCGAACTTGCGAACAGCGGTGCGCTAGTTGTAAACACAGGTGCTCGTACAGGGCGCTCTCCTTTAGATAGATTTATCGTTGATGAGCCTAGCACTTCAGATCTTATTGATTGGGGTAGCGTGAATCGCCCATTTGATGCAGACAAATTCGATGCCCTTTGGGATAGAGTTGAAAATTATTTAGGCGCACAAGAGCACTATGTATCAAATGTGCATGTCGGTTCGGATAGTAGTCATTACTTAGCTGTTAAAATGTCCACCCAAACTGCTTGGCAGAACTTGTTCGGTCAGAATTTATTCATTATTCCAGATGAATATAATCCTAAAGCTAAAGAAGAGTGGCAAATTATTAACGCTGCTGATTTTGTTTGTGAGCCGCAGCGTGACGGCACTCATAGCGATGGTTGTGTGATTCTAAACTTCGCCAAACGCAAAGTGCTTTTAGCGGGTATGCGTTATGCAGGCGAAATGAAGAAAGCTATGTTTTCAGTGCAAAATTTCTTGTTACCTGAAAAAGATGTGCTGCCAATGCATTGTTCTGCAAACGTTGGCGAAGACGGTGATACTACCTTGTTCTTTGGCCTATCTGGCACCGGTAAAACAACACTATCAGCTGATCCTGAGCGCTATCTTATTGGTGATGACGAGCACGGTTGGGGTAAAGATGTTGTCTTTAATCTTGAAGGGGGGTGTTATGCAAAAACCATTAACCTTTCCCAGAAGAATGAACCAATTATTTGGGATGCTATTCGTTTCGGTGCTATTGTTGAAAACGTCGTATTAGACGAGCAAAAAGTAGCTGATTATGACGATACTACCCACACTGAAAATGGCCGCTGCGCTTATCCTTTAGAGCATGTTGAAAAACGCACTGAGCTTAATTTAGGCGGAGAGCCTAAAGCAATTATCTTCTTAACATGTGATTTAACAGGTGTCTTGCCCCCGGTATCTATCTTATCGAATGAAGCTGCTGCCTATCACTTCTTGTCAGGATATACTGCGCTTGTAGGTTCAACCGAAATGGGTTCAGGTGGCGGTATTAAATCGACATTCTCAACTTGCTTCGGCGCACCTTTCTTCCCAAGAGCAGCTAGCGTTTATGCTGATCTGTTAATTAAGCGTATAGAAGAATTCGGTTCGCAAGTTTACTTAGTAAACACAGGCTGGACAGGTGGTGCTTACGGTACGGGCACACGTTTCAGTATACCAACGACCAGAGGCATCATCGCAGCGATTCAAAGTGGATCATTAGTAGGTGCACAAACAGTACACTTAGATGGCTTAAACTTGGATGTACCAATAGATGTACCTGGTGTTGATAATGCATTGCTTCAGCCTAGAAACACTTGGGCAGATGCTGGAGCATACGATTTAGAAGCTAATCAGTTGATTGCAAAATTCACTAAAAACTTCGCTAAGTTCGAAGCTGTTTCTGAAAAAATTATTGCTGCAGGGCCTGAATCTGTATAGCTGTACTTAATTGCACTATGAATTGCTTTATCAGCTGCTAGATATAGATATTTGAATTTTCAAATAACGGTATTTAGCAGTCATTAGCTAGAATAAGCGAAGCATTCAGTGTTGCTGCTTGCAGGTTAATGGCCACTAAAGAGCTTGTCTAGAGTCGCATTGTTGAGATGCACTCTAGTAAATTCTTCACAAACGCTTGAAAATCCCAGATTGAACACTATTATAGACTTATATTAATTAAGTTTAGATCAATAAGTTTGGGGTTCTCTCAACAAATTGACTAGAATTAGCAGTATTTAGGAGATAGTTAATGAGCAATAATATTATCAATGTTACAGATGCCTCTTTTGAAGAAGATGTGTTAAATGCAGAAGGTGCAGTGTTAGTTGACTATTGGGCTGAGTGGTGTGGCCCTTGCAAAATGATAGCACCTGTTTTAGAAGAAATAGCCAAAGATTACGCCGCTAAAGGTTTAACTGTATGCAAGTTAAACATTGATGAAAATAGCGAAACACCGCCAAAGTTTGGTATCCGTGGGATTCCTACTTTGATGTTATTTAAAGGCGGTAACTTAGAAGCAACAAAAGTAGGTGCTTTATCAAAATCGCAGTTAGCTGCTTTTATTGACGAGAATTTATAGTTATTGTTATTAAAAACGAGGTAGAAGTAAATAATGTTGTTTTCTACCTTGATTTTACTGGACAGTTAACGATCAACCTTTTATATTTAACACGATTGTGCTGTCCAGACATTCTTCATACAGAGCATTATCTTCAAAGCTAAAAATATCAAACAAGCATATCCAAGTTTTCTCGCCATTTAGTTTTTTTAAACTATTCATTCATTCTTAAGCTTCGCCCAAATAGTGTCCATCATTTCAAATATATGAATCTTACCCAATTAAAAACAAAAAGCGTTCACGATTTAATCGAAACAGCTAAAGACATGGGCCTAGAAAACCTAGGTCGTTCACGTAAACAAGATGTTATCTTTTCAATTCTTAAAAAGCATGCGAAAGGTGGCGAAGATATTTACGGCGATGGTGTGCTGGAAATTCTTCAAGACGGGTATGGGTTTTTGCGTTCAGCAGATGCTTCTTACCTTGCTGGGCCCGATGATATCTATGTTTCTCCGAGCCAAATCAGACGTTTCAATTTACGTACAGGTGACACAGTTGCCGGTAAAATTCGCCCACCTAAAGATAGCGAACGCTATTTCGCGCTGCTTAAAGTAAATGAAATTAACTACGATCGCCCAGAAAATGCAAAGAACAAGGTGTTGTTTGAAAATCTAACACCACTATATGCTCAAGAGCGTATGAAGCTTGAAATGGGTAATGGTAGTACTGAAGATCTAACGGCACGTGTTATCGATTTAATGGCCCCTATTGGTAAAGGTCAACGTGCATTAGTAGTATCGCCGCCAAAAGCGGGTAAAACGTTGATGCTACAAAACATAGCCAACAGTATCGCGCGTAATAATCCGGAATGTCATTTAATTGTTTTGCTAATTGATGAGCGCCCGGAAGAAGTAACCGAAATGCAGCGTACCGTGCGCGGTGAAGTCGTTGCCTCTACTTTCGATGAGCCGCCTGCGCGTCACGTGCAAGTAGCAGAAATGGTTATTGAAAAAGCTAAGCGCTTAACTGAACATAAAAAAGATGTTGTGATCTTGTTAGATTCCATCACACGTCTAGCAAGAGCTTACAACACCGTTATTCCATCATCAGGTAAAGTATTAACCGGTGGTGTTGATGCACATGCCCTTGAGCGTCCTAAACGTTTCTTTGGTGCAGCACGTAATATTGAAGAAGGCGGTAGTTTAACTATTATTGCAACGGCGCTAATTGATACTGGTTCTAAAATGGACGAAGTTATCTTTGAAGAATTCAAAGGTACAGGTAACTCGGAAGTGCATCTTGATCGTAAAGCCGCTGAAAAGCGTATTTACCCAGCGATTAATATTCGTCGCTCAGGTACTCGTCGCGAAGATCTATTGACTACAGATGAAGAGTTACAACGTATGTGGATACTGCGTAAACTTCTCGATCCTATGGAAGATACTGCGGCTATAGAATTTGTTTTAGATAAGCTAAAAGACTTCAAGACCAATGAAGAATTCTTCTTATCAATGCGTCGCAAATAGATTTAACAGATCTATAACTAAAAACGATAATTTGAACAGATAGCTAAAAAAAAGGCAGGCGCAAGCCGGCCTTTTTTTTTGTGTAAAGATAATTGTGCTTTGCTGACTGAGTAAAGCATACAAAGTGAAAAGAATGAGTACAGCTTATGCCACAACCAAAGTATAAAGATCTTAGAGATTTTATCGCTATGCTGGAAGAGCGTGGTGAATTAGTCAGGATAAAGCAAGAAATAGATCCTTATTTAGAAATGACTGAAATTAGTGATCGCACTTTAAAAGCGAAAGGCCCAGCGCTACTTTTTGAAAACCCCAAAGGGTATGAATATCCCGTTTTAACCAATTTGTTTGGCACTGCAGAGCGTGTAGCGCTTGGCATGGGCCAAGCAGATGTAACGGCATTACGCGAAGTTGGCAAGGTATTAGCCGCTTTAAAAGAACCAGAGCCGCCCAAAGGGATGCGCGATGCTTGGGATAAAATGCCAATATACAAACAAGTATTGAATATGGCACCTAAAGTTGTTAAAAAAGCGCCTTGTCAGCAGTTTGTAATAAAGGGTGATGATGTTGATTTAACCAAGCTGCCTATCCAAACTTGCTGGCCAGGTGATGCCGGGCCATTAGTGACTTGGCCTTTGGTAGTAACACGCGGGCCGCACAAAGAGCGACAAAATTTAGGCATCTATCGCCAGCAGTTGATCGGCAAGAATAAGTTGATTATGCGCTGGTTAGCACATCGTGGTGGTGCTTTAGATTTTAGAGAGTGGCAAAAAGAGCACCCAGGTGAGCCCTATCCTGTTGCGGTTGCGCTAGGTGCGGATCCAGCGACTATATTAGGCGCAGTGACTCCAGTACCTGACTCGCTTTCAGAGTATGCCTTTGCAGGCTTACTACGCGGTAGTAAGACGGAAGTAGTCAACTGCCTGAGTAGTGATTTACAAGTACCTGCCAGTGCTGAGTTCATTCTTGAAGGATTTATCTATCCTGATGAAATGGCTGAAGAGGGCCCTTTTGGTGATCACACTGGCTATTACAATGAGACAGATCTGTTTCCCGTGTTTACAGTAGAGACGATTACCCATAGAGAGAAGCCTATTTATCACAGTACTTATACTGGAAGACCACCAGATGAGCCTGCGATTTTAGGTGTTGCGCTAAATGAAGTTTTTATACCGATACTACAAAAGCAGTTTCCAGAAATTGTTGATTTCTACCTACCGCCAGAGGGATGCTCTTATCGCTTGGCAGTAGTTACTATAAAGAAAGAATATCCAGGGCATGCTAAGCGCATAATGCTAGGTGTATGGTCGTTTTTACGGCAGTTTATGTATACAAAATTCGTTATAGTTTGTGATGATGATGTAGACGCACGAAACTGGGAAGATGTTATTTGGGCGATTACTACACGTATGGATCCATCTAGAGATACAGTACTGATTGAGAATACTCCTATCGATTATCTCGATTTTGCCTCACCTGTTTCAGGCTTAGGCTCTAAAATGGGTTTAGATGCGACTAACAAGTGGCAAGGTGAAACGACGCGTGAATGGGGTGAGCCTATTGCTATGGATAAAGCCGTTATTGCGAAAATAGATGATATATGGCAGAAATTAGGTATTGATCGGGTTGATAAGTAGGCTAGAGAGTAAAGAAAGTGCGTTATGATCTTGTTGTTAATAACTTACAGCTGGCGATTAGCGAAGATGAAACTATTTTACAGGCTATTCAACGGCAAGGTTACACCATGCCATCTAGCTGTCTAAATGGAGTTTGTCGCATTTGTCAGTACCAGTTGTTAGATGGCGTGATCCAACAAAGTTATCCACAGCGAAAAATAGTTAAAAAGTGTCAATCAGACAAACCAATGAATGGCTTCGCTTGTACGTCGCGGCCACGCAGTAATATAAGAATAGTGATTGATGAGCTGAAATGCTCAGGGGAATTAGCAGTGAAAAAATTGAATTGCAGCATTCAAAGTGTTGAAAAACTAAACCATGATGTGTACCAAGTTAAATTACAATTACCAGCCACCGCTAGCCAAAGCGTTAGCTATCATGCCGGACAATATTTAGACCTATTTTTGCCGAACGGTAAAAGTGCTTCTTTCTCGATAGGTTCTGCGCCTGAAGCAGGGCGTGATTTAGAGTTGCACATCAGACATAATCCGCACAGCGAGCTATCGAGTGCCTTGTTAAAGCATCTGCAAAATGAACAGCAGATTGATGTCGAGCTAGCCAAAGGTGAAGCTTTCATCGATGCCAATAAACTAGATAGCCAAAGTATCGTTATTCTAGCGGCTGCTAGCACCGGCTTTTCACAAGTTAAAAGCGTCGTTGAGCATCTACTAGCGCAAGGCGCAAAAAACCAGATCCATATTTATTGGGGAGTACGTGTTGCCAGTGATTTGTATTGGTCGTTACTACCAGAGCAATGGGCAGCTGAGCATGCACAAATTACTTATCACCCAGTGATCAGTGACCCTACAGAAGCTTGTGAATGGACTGGGCGTATTGATTTATTACCCGCGGCAGTACTGCAAGATTTTGAGCAGTTTTCAGATGTAACGATGTTAGCTAGCGGTTCTCCCGCGATGGTTTATGCGTTACTAGGTGCCTGTGAGAGCAAAGGTATGCTTGAGTCTCAATTGCTATCAGATGTGCTAGCTTATGCGCCGAGACCAGCTAAAGCGTAACTAATTAGAAGTTCGTTAAAAGAGCTTTAAAACTATCAGTAGCGTGCTTAAAAACTAAGTGCGCTGCTTGATAATCTTTAATCACTATCTATAACGAGTCTTTTTTAATTTACTAAAAGCCTTAATTTTGTGCAGAGTAACAATCAATTAATCTTGACGCGTAAAGTTAGATTCCCGGTTACTTTTTCTTGAAATCTACTTGATTTGTTAATCGATCCTCAGTGTTAATTACGGTATCAAAATTAAAAAGCCATTAACTTTAGAGGCTAACGGCATTTAATGACTTTAAGTAATAAACTAAATTTGCGAGCGGTAAACAATTTCTCCTGCAAGCAATGTATGTGTTACTTTTCCCTTGAGTTCAGAACCTAAGAAAATTGAGTTTTTACCCGCCGATAGTAAGCTGTCTTTATCTACCATCCACGTCGCTTGCGGATCAAAAATAGCAATGTCAGCACGGCTGCCAATAGCGAGAGTACCTTCGGCTATGTTTAAAATTTTAGCTGGCGAATAAGTAAGTTTCTCGATCAGTTGCGGCAAGCTAATTAACCCTCGATCGACTAATTGTAAGCCAAGCGGTAGTAGTGTTTCCAATCCTGAAATACCGGCATCCGTCGCTGCAAAAGGTGCATGCTTCGCGGCTTCTTCGTGAGGCTGATGATCTGAACAAATAGCTTGTATGCCATCAGTTACCATTGCGTTTAATAAGCCGGCACGATCTAATTGACTGCGAAGCGGTGGCTGCAAGTGGAACATGCTGTTGAAGCCTTTGGCATTTTCATCAGTAAAAAATAAATGATGAACAGCGACATCGGCTGTCACTTGCAAACCGCTGTTGCGTGCTTGTGTGATAAGGCTAATCGAGCGTTGACAGCTTAACTGACCGAAGTGAGCGCGTACTCCAGATTGTTCAATGAGTATTAAACAGCGTGCAACTTCAATTGTTTCAGCCGATTCAGGAATACCGACTAAACCCATGTGTGAAGCTGTCGAGCCTTCATGCATAACGCCATTTGCGACTAGGCTGTTATCTTGTGGATTAAAAATAACGAGTAAGTCGTGGGTATTAGCATATTCAAGACAACGCAGTAAAGCTTGGCTGTTAGCTATTGTAGCTCTCGCATTGGAAAAGGCGATGCAACCCGATTTAGTGAGCGCAGCCATTGGCGATAGCTGCTTCCCCTCTAAGCCCATTGTTAATGCACCAATCGGTAGTACTCGTGCTTTTGCAGTAGCCTGCGCTCTGTCTTGAATAAGCTCAGCGACGGCGGTGCTATCAATTACCGGTTTAGTGGTAGGTTGGCATACAAGTGTGGTGATACCAGCGCTTGCTGCTGCATTTGTTTCGCTAGCGATAGTCGCTTTGTGAGTAAAACCTGGTTCTCTAAGATGAACGCTTAAATCGATAAAACCTGGGCATACTACCTGATTGCTTGCATCGATAACTTCAGTTACTGCAACACCGCTTGGTGCTTCGCCTATTGCTGTAATTTTACCATTATTGATATAAAGATCAGTAATCGTATCTATTTCTGCTGCCGGGTCTATGACTCGACCGTTAGTAATTTTAATCATAGCTAACCTTATATTCGTGGGTCGCAAGCGTTTAATTGACCAGTAATTGCCATCGACATAACCGCCATGCGTACTGCTATACCATTAGTTACTTGTTGTAAAATGGTTGATTGCGGGCCATCGGCAACCGCTGATTCTATTTCAACACCACGATTAATTGGTCCTGGGTGCATGACAATAGCATCAGGTTTGGCCAAGGCAAGCTTGGCGCTGCTTAAACCATAGTGGTTGTAGAATTCAGATTCGCTAGGTAGTAACGCGCTATTCATGCGCTCTTTTTGTAATCTAAGCATACCCACCACATCACAGTCTTTAATACCTTGTTCAAAATTGGTGAATACTTTTACGCCCATCATTTCAATGTCTTTAGGCAGTAGGGTTTTAGGGGCAATGACGCGTATTTCAGCGACACCTAAAGTACGTAGTGCATGAATTTGTGATCTCGCGACCCGTGAATGTAAAATATCACCCACTATCGCCACAACTAACCCTTGAAAACTGCCTTTACAGCGTTTGATCGTTAGCATGTCAAGCATGGCTTGTGTTGGGTGTGCGTGGCGGCCATCTCCAGCATTAATGACAGCAATTCTAGGAGTAACTTGATTGGCGATAAAGTGCGCCGCGCCACTATCTGGATGGCGCACTACAAACATATCTGCATGCATGGCTTCTAATGTCATTAAAGTATCTTTTAATGACTCGCCTTTAGAGGTCGATGAGCTGCTAATGTTAAGATTTAAGACGTCTGCCGACAAACGCTTGGCTGCTAACTCAAAAGTACTAGAGGTACGTGTACTAGGTTCAAAAAAAAGGTTAACGATAGTTTTTCCACGCAACAAAGGTACTTTTTTTACTTGCTGTGAGCTCATGTCGAGGAAGGAATTGGCTGTATCGAGTATTTCAATGAGTAAACTAGCAGGTAAGTCTTCGGTCGTTAAGAAGTGCTTTAGCTGACCTTTGTCGTTGAGTTGTGATTGATTGTTACCAATAGATTCAATCATGATATCTCCGCACTGTGCTGTTGGCTTATTTCTAATGCTAATGGCTCAGGACCAACAAGTTTGATTTGTTGGTCAGAGCTTAGGCTTAAGTGGCTACCAACAATTTCAGCACTAATAGGAAGCTCTCTGCAGCCAAGATCAATTAAGGTAACTAAAGTAACGGAAGCTGGGCGACCATAGTCAAATAGTTCGTTTAAAGCGGCTCTGATGGTACGGCCTGTTTTAATAACATCGTCGATTAAAATGATGTCACGATCTTGTGTTGAAGTAGGCAGATTTGAAGGTTGTACTTTAGGATTCAAGCCTATACGCGTAAAATCATCGCGATAGAAGCTAATGTCTAAGATACCTAGCGGCTCTGCAATTGCTAAATTTTTGTGCAATTGTTCACCAACCCACACTCCACCGGTGCGAATACCGATAAACAGTGGGTTTTTTAACTGGTTAGTTTCAATTAGTTTACGTAAAGCTTCGGTCATCTGTATCAGTAAAAAATCGACGTTATGATTGGTCGGTGGCATAGTGATCTTCCAAACGGCTGTGACTGGGGATTCTGATTTCGCTGTTAAACCAGCTCTGTAGTATTATTTGTGCAGCAATGCCATCAACTGATTCTTTGCGAAAGTTACTCCCCCCACCACGTGAGTAATGAATTTCCTTTGCATCGCGGGTTGATAAGCGTTCATCAATAATAAAGCAAGCTAGTTGATATCTGTCTTGAATACGGTTGGCAAAGCGTCGAGCACGTCGTGACATCTCGCTAATACTACTATCCATATTAATAGGGATACCAACGACTAAAACTTCAGGTTCCCATTCTTTAATTATAGCGTCTAACTGTTGCCAGTTAGGTGTGCCATCTTTCGCATTTACAGGGGGTAATTCGGTAGTAGACATCGTTAAGCTTTGACCGCTAGCAACACCGATTCGAGTTGTGCCAAAGTCAAAGCCGAGTACTTGCTGTGAGTGCATTGTCATGAAATGTTACTTTCTGTTGGTGCAGCGCGTGGATTAGAGCGTATTGTTTGTGCTGTAGAGACTAAACCTTACCGCTGTAGGAGGTTAGGGGCTCAAACTATACGCCTATTAAGGAAGCTGCTGCCTGCATTTTGCCGCTAACAGCTACCTTAAATATTATAGCTAAATTTACCGACTAATTTAACCAAAGATTGTTAATAATTTATATATATATCTTTTATTGCCAGGTCATAAGGGTGTATAGCTTAAGATAATGAAAGTGGAATTAGGACTATGGTCGATCGCCATTGTTCCTATGACATTAGCTGCTGAAATAAGGCCTAAATCATTATTCCCTTGATAATTACTCTGTTCGGTATTGTGTTGATACAGTGCGAAACTACGCTCGTTTGTGCGTTGTTTGAGTGATAAACAACTGCATTGTTAAATATTGTTGTATGAGGTATTGATGCAATAAAAGCTTAAATTTAAGCTCTAGTATATTTGTGTGGTTTTTTCAAATTCTATGGTGCGAATGATTTCTAAAATATCAGTATTCTTGCGCATTTGCGAAGAAAAAGGTGCAAAAGGTGCCGCCAAACGAATGATTTTTACCGCTCCATGATCTAATATTTTTTCGCCAGAAGATTCTAAAATCTCAATAGAAGCAATATTTCCATTGGCTCTCATCGCAATTAAAAGCCGTACTCTGCCATATATTTTTTGCTCATTAGCCGCTTTAGGGTAATGAATGTTGCCGACAGTTACAATTCGTCGTCGCCAATTTTCTAGGTATACGGCGTCCTGATGTGATTTTGTAGACACAGCAGAGATGATACGTCTTTTTGGCGCTTTAGCCATTTTTTGGCGTCGTAAGTTTATCTGTGATTGAAGGGCGACTATTCTGGTCGAAAGGCTGGTTTTTTGAGCGGTTTCGGAATCGTTAGAACTGTTGCTTTGCTGTGAGCTGACGTTAAGCTTGTAGCCAGAGTTGATGCTATTTACTACATCAAAAGTTGAAATGTTTTTTTCCAGTAATTGTTCTAACTTATCGTTAAACGTTTTATGTTCGCTAGCTTGTGATTCTGAAGTATTTGGTTGGCTAGCGGTAATTTTTGTCTGTGTTAACTGTGGGCTTAATGAAACTTCGTCAGACAACTTTTTCTTTACCTTTGCAGTGCCGCTTCCCTGTTGGTTTATTTGGGCTAAGTAGTCACTTTCGTCATTACTTTTTTTGGCCTCGAACTGCGCTATAGTGACTTCTATTTCGGCTGCCTTTTTGGGCGAAGTAGCCCAGCTAAAGCCGATACCAAGAATGGCAAATGCATGCACAGTAATCGCTATGAAAAGCGTGTAATTTAAGCGATTACTGGAAAAGTTGGGTTGCATATAGTTTTCTATCGACACTTAGGTAGTTGGGTTGCGGTATTGAAGTAAATTGCGAAGCTACTTTTATAGGTGAAACATGGCCGCTAGCAAACGTGCACTTAGTTTATTTCCAGTACTAACATGCCTATTTACTGTTGTGTTACGGCTATGTTCCCCAAACCTGCTTAAGAAACGATCGTAAAACTTACCCAAAGGGCATGATAACTGCGCTCAATAATACGCGTTAAAATCGGTTTAATAGCTTCATTTCATAATTATAAACGGTACTATTTAGCCGATTTTGCGTTGTCTTATTCTCGCTCGCTACCTTTTTATGACAACCTATTAACAATTAATGAGTTGTTGCAATATATTTCTTTTCAATCACATCCATTAAATCACCTGCTATGTCTAAGCCATATTGATCATTTAGCTCTCTAATGCAGGTAGGGCTAGTGACATTTATTTCAGTTAAATAATCTCCAATCACATCAATGCCTACAAAGATTAAGCCTAATTCTCTTAATCTTGGGCCTAGTTGAGCGCAAATCCAGCGATCGCGTTCAGTTAACTCTCTGCCTTCCGCTCTACCGCCCACCGCTAAATTACCACGGGTTTCTCCATTGGTTGGGATTCTTGCTAACGCGTAGGCAACTGGTTCACCATCAATCATCAGTATACGTTTATCGCCTGTGGCTATTTCAGGTATAAACCTTTGCGCCATGATCATTTCGGTATTGTATTTTGTAACTGTTTCTAGAATAACCCCTAAATTAACCCCATCTTCTTGAACGCGGAAAATAGAAGTGCCGCCCATACCGTCTAGAGGTTTGAAAATAACGTCTTTATGCTTAGCGTGAAACGCGCGTAACTGTAAGTTATCTTTACTTACTAGCACTTCAGGGCAGCATTGGGGGAATTGCGTTGCGAATAGCTTTTCGTTACAGTCTCGTAATCTTTGAGCTGGGTTTACTACTAGCGTACCTTGCTGTTCAGCCATTTCTAGAATTTGTGTGCTGTACATAAATTCATTATCAAACGGTGGATCCTTGCGCATGAGAATAATATCTAAGCTGGCAAGTTCTAAGTTTTGATATTCTTTGCGCTCAAACCATTGCTGTGAGTCACGAGCAACAGTTAAAGGTGCCATTTGTGCCATCGCTACGCCATTATCTACATATAAATGCTGTTGCTCCATATACCAAATATCCCAGCCTTTATCTTGTGCTGCCCATAACATCGCCAAAGAGCTGTCTTTCTTATAATTGATGTTGTCTATTGGGTCCATGACGATGCCGATTTTTAATGTCATTTTGTTTCCTCAGTAAGTGTGAAGCTGTTGATTTATTCGTCTACAATATTTAATGCATTGAGTTGTTAACAGTGCATATTCAGCACGATCTACTAGTAAAAGCGTTAAGCCTATATGACAATCTAGTCGCGAAGAGTTTCATTATAAATATTAAAGTATTTAGCAAATATGTATTCTTAGCATATTAATATGGGGGTTTGTGGCTTAGTTAACAAGTATCTTCAGCAGTTTAAGCTAAATCTCCCCATAAATATTGTAGTATCGCCAAAGCAGCCACAGGTGCAGTTTCAGTGCGCATCACTCTAGGACCTAAAGCAACAGGTTGGAAACCTGCATTAATAGCCGCTTCAACTTCTTGTTCAGTTAACCCACCTTCTGGTCCGATTAATAATGCCACGGATTTAGGGGGAGCAAAATCACCTAAACTTTTCGCCGTATGATGGTGTAATACTAATTTAACCTCCGCTTCGCAGCTGTTAATCCACTGCGTTAAAGTGCAAGTTTCTCTGATTACTGGTATTTGTGTACGCAAAGATTGCTCACAGGCGCTAATTGCAAGTTGTTGCCATTGTAGCTGCTTTTTAGCGAGCCTATCAGCTTTTAATTTTACTTCACCGCGCTCGCTTAATAACGGAGTTAAGCCATTCATGCCAAGTTCGGTGGCTTTTTGTAATGCATAATCCATGCGATCGCCACGTGATATTGCTTGGCCTATCTCTATGTTTAATGGGCTGGTACGTTGTGGATCACTGCTGCTGATGATGTTGGCTGATACGCTGCGCTTTTCAACAATAGTGAGCTGCGCTAAATATTCTAAACCGTCGTTGTTAAACAGCTGTATTTTTTCGCCGATACGCATCCTTAATACGCGTGCAATATGCTGCACTGTACTATCCTCTAAATCAATAGTAGTGTTAACTTGCAATATGCAGTTTTGATAAAAGCGTGGGATTCTCATCGATCATCCTTTGTTACAAGGGGAATATAATTAGGAGGCCAGTCCGAGAACAGACTGATCTACTGCGAGCGAGTCTAATTGGCCAAATTTAATGTTCATTTTCGTTAATTAGAACAACTATTCGCCTCAAATGAACGCTAAATTTCACTCAAATAGGCTAAATCTCGCTACGATCGCAGTTCTCACACAGTCTCCTAGCACTTAATGGCGTATACAAAAAAAGAGCATAAATGCTCTTTTTTTAATTAAGCTAGTGTCTTATAAACCAGCATCAGCCTTAAGGGCCGCTATTTTATCAGTACGTTCCCAAGTGAAGGCAGTGAAAGTATCATCACCGACGGTCATTTCAACTGGTGCACGACCAAAGTGACCGTAAGCGGCTGTTGGGCGATACATAGGATGTAGCAAATCTAGCATGCGCGTAATAGCGCTAGGGCGTAGATCGAAATGCTTACCAATTAAAGCAATGATTTTATCATCAGAAATAGTGCCAGTACCAAAAGTGTTGATAGAGACAGAAGTAGGCTCTGCTACGCCAATTGCGTAAGAAACCTGAATTTCACAACGATCAGCAAGACCTGCTGCAACAAGGTTCTTTGCAACATAACGACCAGCATATGCAGCTGAACGATCCACTTTTGAAGGGTCTTTTCCAGAGAAAGCACCACCACCGTGACGTGCCATGCCGCCGTATGTATCAACGATGATTTTACGGCCGGTTAAGCCGCAATCGCCAACAGGGCCACCAATGACGAAGTTACCCGTTGGGTTGATATGGTATTTAGTATCAGCGGTTAGCCATTGCTCTGGTATAACTTGCTTTATGATTAATTCCATCACAGCTTCTTGTAAATCGCTGTGAGAAATATCAGGGTCGTGCTGGGTTGATAAAACAATAGCATCGACAGCACAAGGCTTACCGTCTTGGTAGCGAAAAGTAACTTGTGATTTAGCATCAGGACGTAACCAAGGTAGTAAACCAGATTTACGTGCTTCTGCTTGGCGCTCAACTAAACGGTGTGCATACGTAATAGGTGCAGGCATAAGAACATCTGTTTCGTTAGATGCGTAACCAAACATTAAACCTTGGTCTCCCGCGCCTTGCTCTTCAGAAGTAGAGCGATCAACCCCTTGTGCGATATCTAACGATTGCTTACCAATGATATTGATAATGCCGCAAGTATTGCCATCAAAGCCAACGTCTGAAGAGGTGTAGCCAATATCGTTAATAACACCGCGCACTAAATCTTCTAAATCGACCCAAGCGTCAGTGCTAATTTCACCAGAAACAATAGCGACACCTGTTTTAACCATCGTTTCGCAAGCGACACGGGCGTGTTTATCTTTGGCGATGATTGCATCTAGTACCGCATCCGAGATTTGGTCGGCAATTTTGTCAGGATGACCTTCAGACACTGATTCTGAAGTAAAGAGATTGTATTCGCTCATGTTAGTAACCTTATTAAACGTATCTGTTGATCATCAATCTACAATGCCGTTGTGCTTTGCATATTGAAGATCTTTATCTTAGAAACTTTTAAATTATGACGTGGCTGATAGAGCAGAGGTTAAAATCGTTGGAGATAATACAATGGTGTGAATCATCGTATGTCATGCTGATTTTAGCCAGATCTGCTGCTAATTTGGCTCGTTAATTAATCTAAACATTCTAAGCGATTATAAAAAACACGTATTCTATAACTTTTTCTAAATGTTTGCGCATTATTTTAGGGTGATAGGGAGTAAATTTTAATGAAAAATCCGCTGTTTAAAATGAATATCACTCACTTTGTGCTTTATTTGCGTTTTTGCGTTGAAGCGTAAGGCAATCTGCGAGAAAATCAGCAGCTTAAAATTGACCAATCAATTGGGGCTTACCCCAGGAGTTAAAGAATGTCTGCTCGCAGAGAACTGGCAAACGCAATTCGCGCACTTAGTATGGATGCCGTACAAAAAGCTAACTCAGGCCATCCAGGTGCCCCAATGGGTATGGCTGATATCGCTGAAGTATTATGGAACGATTTTATTAAACATAATCCTAGCAACCCCTCTTGGTATGATCGCGACCGTTTCGTGCTTTCTAACGGCCATGGTTCAATGCTTATATATAGCCTATTACATTTAACAGGCTATGATGTTTCGATTGATGACATTAAAGACTTCCGTCAAATGAATGCTAAAACAGCAGGGCATCCTGAATACGGTTATTGCCCAGGTGTTGAAACTACAACCGGTCCACTAGGGCAAGGCCTTAGTAATGCGGTCGGTTTCGCGGTTGCAGAAAAAACCTTAGCTGCACAGTTCAACCGTGAAGGCCATGCAATTGTAGATCATTACACTTATGCCTTTATGGGTGATGGTTGCTTAATGGAAGGCATTTCACACGAAGTATGTTCACTAGCAGGCACTTTAGGCTTAGGCAAGCTAATTACTTTTTGGGATGACAACGGTATTTCTATTGATGGTCAAGTAGAAGGCTGGTTTACCGATGATACGCCACAGCGTTTTGCAGCATACGGCTGGCAAGTAATTGCTGATGTTGACGGGCATAATCCTGATGAAATTCGCCAAGCAATTGAAGATGCACAAGCAAACACCACGCAACCGACTATTATCTGCTGCAAAACCGTTATCGGTTTTGGCTCTCCTAATAAAGAGGGAACAGCAGGTTGTCACGGTGCTGCACTAGGTGATGCTGAAATAGCACTGACTCGTGAAAAACTAGGCTGGAGCCATGGGCCTTTTGAAATTCCAGAAGAGATATATGCTGATTGGAATGCAACAAGCTCAGGCAGCGTTGCAGAAAACGAATGGAATAAGCAGTTATCTGATTACAGCACAGCTTATCCAGAACTAGCAGCAGAGTTGCTACGTCGTCTTGCAGGTGAATTACCTGAAGATTTCTCAGCCAATGCTGATGCTTGGATTGCCCAGCTATCTGAAGAGGGCAACACTATTGCTTCGCGTAAAGCATCGCAAAATGCTTTGAATCAATACGGTCCTATGTTACCTGAGTTCCTAGGTGGATCTGCAGATTTAGCTGGCTCTAATTTGACTAAATGGTCAGGCGCTACAGTAATTGACAGCCAAGATGCTTCCGGTAATTACATTAATTACGGCGTTCGTGAATTCGGTATGTCGGGTATCATGAATGGTATGGCACTCCACGGCGGCTTTATTCCTTACGGTGCTACTTTCTTAGTATTCATGGAATATGCTAGAAACGCGCTACGTATGGCAGCTCTGATGAAAATTCAGGCGATTCATGTGTACACTCATGACTCTATCGGTTTAGGTGAAGACGGTCCAACGCACCAGCCAATCGAGCAAGTAGCTAACTTACGTCACACACCCAATATGAGCACTTGGCGCCCATGTGATGCGGTTGAATCAGCTGTTGCTTGGAAAATGGCAGTAGAGCGTAAAGATGGTCCAACAGCGATGATTTTTTCGCGTCAAAACTTGGCACATCAAACACGTACAAGTGAGCAGTTAAGCGCCATCGCAAAAGGCGGATATATTCTTTCAGATAGTGCAGGTGCACCGCAATTGATCTTAATCGCGACCGGTTCTGAAGTCGATCTAGCTCAACAAGCAGCAACACAACTGCGTACTAATGGTACCCAAGTGCGTGTTGTTTCTATGCCTTGTACTGATCTGTTTGATGCACAAGATGCAGCATATCGCGAATCAGTATTACCAGCAGCTGTAAGCTCAAGAGTTGCAATTGAAGCGCTACAAGCTGATTACTGGTACAAGTATGTTGGTCTTAACGGTGCAATCGTTGGCATGACTACTTTTGGTGAGTCAGCTCCTGCAGATGAATTATTCAAGCATTTTGGCTTTACCGTTGAAAATGTTGTGAATAAAGCACAAGCGCTACTGTAATTTAAATAGCGTTAGTTCTATTACTACTAGGTGATAGAATATCAACTTCTTAGTACTGCTTTTTATATAGGGCGTATTGAGAAGTTGATCATTACCTATAAAGATTTAAGCTTTTGAGTCCGCTTCTTTTTAGCTCAATAGCTACCCATATAATTGATTTACCCCTTGAGATAAATGCTCATGAGTTATCGCGTTGCTATAAATGGCTATGGCCGCATCGGTCAATCGGTATTGCGCGCAATTTATGAAAGATCATTGCAATCGCAATTAAAAATCGTCGCGATCAATGAATTATCCGATATAGATACCGTTACCTATCTAACCCGCTATGACACTATTCACGGCAGATTTCCGTTTGCAGTGGAACAGCTCGATAACAAACTTTTAATAGAAGGCGATCATATCCAAGTGCTCAATGAGCCAGATCCTACAAAACTGCCTTGGGATGAATTGGATATTGATATAGTGCTTGAATGCACCGGCTCTTTTAAACAGCGCGCAATTGCACAACAACATTTAGATGCAGGCGCTAAAAAATTGCTATTCTCTCATCCTGCACTTGCAGATGTTGATGCCACCATCGTTTACGGCTTTAACCATCAGCAATTAAATAGTGCAATGAAGATTGTATCAGCGGCCTCTTGTACTACTAACTGCATAATTCCTATCTTAGATTTAGTGCATAACCAATACACTATTCAAGCAGCTTTAACCACAACCATCCATTCGGCGATGAATGATCAACCGATAGTCGATAGTTATCATCAAAGCGATTTACGCTTAACCCGTGGTGCAATGAGCTCTATTGTGCCAGTAGATACAGGCTTGGCAAAAGGGATTGATCGAATATTGCCAGAATTAGCCGGCTTATTTCAATGCCTGCATATAAGAGTACCTACCATCAATGTATCGATGATGGATATCAGTTTAACCACAGCTCAAGAAGTTAATGTTGAACAAGTAAATAAGCTGTTTGCGCAAGCGGCAAAAGAGCAGTATCAAGGAGTGCTAGGCTTTACTAATGAGCCACATGCATCCGTTGATTTTAATCACGACCGGCGCTCAGGTATTATTGACGCCACACAAACAAAAGTAAGCCAAGGTCACTTGTTAAAACTTATTTGTTGGTTTGATAATGAGTGGGGCTTTGCTAATCGCATGCTAGATGTAGCCAATTATTGGTTAAAACAAGAAGAATAACGATCTTTGGGGCTCGCCTTCATTTCGTGAAGAGGGGTATTTCTAGTTACATAGGCTGTTAACAAGTTCACGCCCTAAGGGTCGGGGAATTTACCCTTGATGATTTAGGCTGTGCCTAATTCATCTTTATTAAATAATAACTTAGGATCTGTATATGAGCATTTTGAAAATGTCACAGCTAGATTTAGCGGGCAAACGTGTACTTATTAGAGAAGATTTAAACGTACCTGTTAAAGCGGGTAAAGTTACTTCTGATGCACGTATCAGAGCGTGTTTACCAACCATCGAATTGGCACTTAAAGCCGGTGCAAAAGTGATGTTAATGTCACACTTGGGCAGACCTGTAGAAGGTGAGTATGAAGAAAAGTATTCACTAGCACCCGTTGCAGAGCACCTATCAGGATTGTTAGGGCGAGAAGTGCCTTTACTACAAAATTGGTTAGACATTGACATCAGCTTAGAAAATGGCGAAATAGTGCTGTTGGAAAATGTACGCTTTAATGTAGGTGAGAAAAAAGACGACGAAGCGCTAGCTAAGCAGATGGCTGCCTTGTGTGATATCTATGTGATGGATGCTTTTGGAACTGCGCATCGCGCACAAGCCTCTACGCACGGCGTTGCTAAGTTTGCTGACGTTGCATGTGCAGGGCCATTATTGGCAGGCGAGCTAGAAGCACTAGCCCAAGCACTGGATAAGCCAAAATCACCGATGATGGCGATTGTTGGTGGCTCAAAAGTATCAACAAAATTAGCAGTGTTAACCGCTTTAAGTAATAAGGTTGATCGATTAATCGTGGGTGGCGGTATCGCCAATACTTTCTTAGCGGCTGCCGGTTTCCCTGTGGGCAAATCTTTATGTGAACACGATTTGATTCCGCTCGCGAAAGAGTTGATGGCTAAAACAGATATTCCATTACCAACGGATGTTGTGGTTGCTACTGAGTTTTCTGAAACAGCTGAGGCAACTGTTAAAGCGGTTGCCGATGTGGCAGAAGATGACATGATCTTAGATATAGGACCTGATTCTGCAAAAGCATTAGCAAGTTTGCTCGCTACTGCCCAAACGATTATTTGGAACGGGCCTGTTGGCGTGTTTGAAATAGAGCAGTTTGCTGGTGGTACTCAAGCGATATCGATGGCGATTGCACAAAACAACGGCTTTTCGATTGCCGGTGGCGGTGATACGTTAGCCGCTGTTGATAAATATAACATTGAAGATCAAGTGTCTTATATATCAACCGGTGGCGGTGCGTTTTTAGAATTTGTTGAAGGTAAAGTATTACCTGCAGTGGCAATGCTCGAAAGTCGTGCTTAATATTGGTGTTAAAATTAAGCATTAGTCATACATTGTTATAAGAGCTTATTTGTTGATGCTCTTATAACAACCTATCTGTTTATATAGTTGCCTAAAGATACAACCTAGCGTTTATTTTCAACGCCTATCTCATGGCTTAGCTGTTCTAAATAAACCTCCATAAACTTCCATCTTGATTGGGCTTCTAACAACCCCGCTGAAGTTTTCATGGTATCTACTAAGCCTTGTAATTTAGTAAAGAAATGATCAATACAGATTTTTCTATCATCTAAATCACGCGCTTGTGCAAAAGGATCTAACGGGTCATAGAGCGAGCTGCCCCAACTTCCACCGAGCATTAAACACCGCGACATACCAATGGCGCCGAGCGCATCTAAACGATCAGCATCTTGTACTACTTGTGCTGCAATACTCTGTGTCGCGATATTGGCTGAGAAACTGTGTGCGGCAATAGCATGATGAATCGCGCTAAAATGCTGTTCAGGATAATTAATCTCTGTTAGGTATTCGATAGCCCTATCAGCGCTTAGGCGCGATCCTTGATTGCGCAGCGGTGACTTTTTATCAACATTAACGCAATCGTGTAGCCAACAAGCAGGTATTACAATGCTGAGATCGGCTGATTCCGATTTAGCCAGCTGGATACCTGAAGAAACCACTCTTTCGATATGTGCGATATCATGTGCAGGGTCAGTGTCCATTTGCTGTAAAACGAACTGTTTAAATTTAACTTGCCAAGCATTTAATGAGTCAGTGTTGGACAAATTAGTGCTATCTATATTCGGCATAATGAACCTTTTAGTGAAACTTTAAAGAGAAGAGCTTTAGTGGTCTTGTTCTCATGAGCATAGTAATTGCTGTGTATTAAACGACTAACAGGCACAAACATGCTTGATGTAAGGTGCGAAGTCTAAATTAAAAAAGACCATCACCGACTTGATCAATCATCAACTTAGATTTACGTAGCATTTCTTGAGCGCACTCATCTTTACCTGCCAATACATCCGCTCGAATAAACTGATGTGACTTTTCATCTTTCTCGATAGTGCCATTGACTCGAAATTGACCACCGTCGGTAATAGGCGCAGGAGTAATGGTAAAACCTTTGTAGGTTTCGCTTTCCATGGTACTTGGCGCTTGAGGGGTGCTGTCGGTGCTAAATAAAGATTTTAAAGATGAAAATATGCTCATGTAGGTTCTCTTTTAAAGTTTAGAAGGTAAATATCAATCATGACTTAGTTTGCTAGGTTTACACAAAATGATCAAGCGACAAAATTTATAATCTAGCGATAGACCTGCATTTTTTGCTGCGCTAGAATGCCAGCGAATTCATAGTAGACAGGAGAGAGCGATGTTGTGGGTCAAAGTGTTTCATATATTAGCAATGACCAGCTGGATGGCGGGTATTTTGTATTTGCCGCGCATATTTGTACATTTTGCAGATGGCAGCCGTGCTGGAGAAGACGTGGCCAGGTTAAAAATAATGGGCCGAAAACTGTACAAATTTACTTCTTTAATGGCCGCATTTACCGTTGTTCTGGGTATTTGGCTATGGCTGGGGTTTGGCTTTAGTGGAGCTTGGTTACACGCTAAATTATTGTTCGTTATGTTGTTGATAGGCTATCATTTTAATTGCGGTCGTATCGTTAAGCAAATGCAAACAGTAGGGCTTACAAGGTCAAGTCGTTATTATCGCTTGTATAACGAATTACCTTTACTCATTTTTGTGCCTATTTTGATTTTAGTAGTCGTGAAACCATTTTAGAAAGCTGCTGGGAATCAATTTAGAAAAGCTTAGATTTGGGCGAATATGTATTGGTGGAT
>JBALXS010000075.1:0-23987 GCA_036960485.1 Oceanospirillaceae bacterium | reverse complement strand
ACGCTGCTCAGTGACATCAGTGAAAACAGCGCACAAACCACCTCCTGAGAGATAATAGCGATTAATTTGGATTACTCGACCATCCGCGCCGTTTAGATCCTCTTGTAATTTCATTTTACGGGTGAGAATAATATTCACATACTCTTGTGCCAAGATTTCAGGATTTCCAGGGCCTAGCACCCCTTTGTGTGCTAATTCAAGGTAGTGATCTTTTAGCTTTGCGCCTTCGCGAATCGGCCCTGCGGGATGAACCCCCATCGTTTCGAATTTCGAATTCCAGGTCACTAAACTCAATTGCTCATCGTAGATAGAAATCCCTTGATCTATGGCATCAAAAGTAACGCGTAGCATATCTTGCAATTTGTGTTGACCGCGATGGGGAAAACTATTTTCCAGTGGGATTTTAGCTAAAATGACACAGCCATTGAGTGTGGGGTTTACACATACTCTTGCTCTGGGACTTTTTTCATCACACAAAATGACTGTCAGTTCAGAATACTCTCCTCTATTCGCTTTAAGTATCGGCTCCTGTAAACATAGATAGAGATCTTCACTCAGCTGATCCGCAATATTGGCACCCACTTTAAGATCGCGATTACTCCACTGAGTAAAAGCTTCACTAAAAGCTTCAATTTTTCCTGATTTGTCAATTAGTAGTACTGGGCTTGGAATTTTATCGAAAGCTTCCAATAACATAAATGATCTCCGCATCACTCTTACTTTAGCAAACACATATTGGAAAAGACTATAACCTTGTTTAAGATATATTAATATTGACTACTAACAGATTTTTACAATGGGGTAACAACTGGTATTTTTTTGTTCTATTTTAATTCTAGCAGCTATACTTCTACTAGATAACTTCTTTGCTCCATATACTGTGACACTTTGGTTCTCCCTGCGCTTTATTATCAGGCTTCTTCATTATTATAAATAACTCAGATATCCAAAAATTACTATCGAACTACCGTTTGGCCCTGTTGCATATAAGAAGTAGATAGCAGCATCCTAAACTCATTTGCACTAATCGGCTTACTGAAGTAATACCCTTGAATTGAATCACACACCGTGCTTTTGATGAAATTGAGCTGATCTATTGTCTCGATGCCCTCTGCGGTTATTGCTAAATTAAGATTATTAGCCAATGTGATAATGGTATTCGTCGTTAACATATCTTCTTCACTTGATGGAATATTCTTGATGAAGCTCTGGTCTATTTTCAATCGGTCTAATTTAAACCGCCTTAGATAGTTTATAGACGAATAGCCGGTGCCAAAATCATCCAATGCTAGTGATATGCCGATATTTTTCAGTTGCTCTAAACACTTTATCGCCACATCGACATCTTTCATCATTGATGTTTCTGTCACTTCCAGTTCTAAATAAATAGGGTTCAATTCACTTGAAGTTAAAGATCGAGTCACAGAATCAACGATTCTATTGGAATTAAGATGGCTTGCAGAGATATTCACCGACATGACAATGAAATCCAAACTCTCTCGCTGCCATTGCTTGTTCTGCCTGCAAGCGTTGATTAAAACCCAGTCATCTATAGCCCCAATCATACCTATTTCTTCAGCTATTGGGATAAATTCATCAGGGGAAACAACCCCAAGCTCTGCGTTATTCCATCGCACTAAAGCTTCTGCGCCTTTAATCTTACTCGTTTGAACATCGACAACGGGTTGATATACAACACTGAGTTCTCTATTTAACAATGCTTGTCGTAAGTTTAGGCACACGCGTGACCTTCTTTCAGATAGCTTTCGAATATCGTTTGAAAAGAATTTGTAAGTGTTTTTACCCTCGCTTTTAGCTTGATACATGGCAGTGTCTGCTTGCTTTAGCAATTCTTCTGCATCACTTCCATCACTTGGGTACTCAGAAACCCCTATACTTAAACTTACATAAGCACTTTGATCATTTAAAATAAATGACTTTGCTACACTGCTTAACAATCGCTCACAAAGGACACTAATAGATTCTCTGTTTTTATATTTATCAATCACAATCACAAACTCATCACCCGATATGCGAGAAAACACATCTTCCTCTCTCAATTCAAGAGATACTCGAACAGCCACTTGTCTTAATAACTCATCACCATATGAATGGCCAAAAGAGTCATTGATCCCTTTGAAATTATCAATATCAATAAAGAGTAATGCTATTTTAAAATTTTGAGTACAAGCTTTAGTAATTATTTGCTCTAGTTTTTCTTTACATAGATCGCGGTTTGCTAAGCCAGTTAAACTATCATAAAACGCTATTTTTTTTATTTCTATCTCCGCTTTTTCACGGCGAGATATCTCTTTCTTCAAATAGCTGGTGCGTCGGTAAATAATAAAAATAAAACCTAGTGAAGTAATAAATAACAGCCCAAAAACTTCATCTAACTCGAAGTTATTTAGCACCCCTGAAACACGTATTATCTCACCAAAAAGGTTCTGAGTTTGTGCATGCCAATACATAATGGCACCAATGACTAACGTTCCCAATACTTCTTGAGTGAAAGGTCTTTGTATACGCACTTGAAAGTAACTGCCAATGAATTTTAACAACTTCACCCAATATTCCTCGGTTACTGCACCTAGCTTTATTATATCAAGATCAAATAGGTAGCCAATTAATTAAACACTTGTTTTAAAATAACATTATTTTGCTAGGTTTTGAACTTTTTTTCCATCACTTGTTCTAAATCAGATGTTAACATCTGCTTATATGGCGGTAATCAGCGACACTCAATTACTTGCTATAATGCATAGGCACATCACACTGTGCTAAAAGTGGCTCGAGCATCCTTTAAAAAATTTCCTAATGCATTTTTCGCATCTGCCACCTTTAAGTCAACTCTCAAGCACACTGCGCCTGCGTACTTAAAATCTCACAAGTTTTTTATCACTACCGCAGAATATTTCCTTCGTAACAAAATAAATACCATCAGAAAATTTTCTCGGTGCATTTGTTATCTATAAGCACAAGCTATAAACTCCCCTGCTCGAAATTGCCCGCTACTACTGGGTGTTTAAAATACCAGCATGGCTTTATATTTTTATTGATCAAAAACATCTATTAAGTGAAGTTGTAATGCATAAACATAGTTATCAATCTTCTTGGCCGGCTAAAATATTTAGCCAGTCAAATACCCAAATCACTTTAAGCGAAACGGGCATCGAGCTTTACCCACAAAAATTAGGCCCTACATTACTGCTATGGTCTGAAATATCTCCCCCAGTGCTTATCTCAGGCACTTTTTTTGACCAAATTATAATTACTTCAAGCCAGCAAAAATTCGCTATCAGATGGCTAAGTAAGAACAATGCAGCTTCGCTTTATGCAAAATCATCACAACAGCTGTACCGTTATCAATCGACATTAGCAGCAAATATTCTTAGTGAAATATCTTCTAAATTAGCAGTGACGGGGTATTTAAGAACTAGTCACTGTATTGCCATTAGTGAATTTGCACATCAAGCTCTAGCAAAAATACATATCCCCCCTACTAATGTAAAACTGCCTGAAGATGTAGTGATTATCTTTGAAAATCTGCTCGATTGGGCCCATACTGACTCTCAATTAATTAGCGCGATTAGAGAAACTTATGTAAACGAGCAAAAGAGCCGCTATAAAGCATTATTCGATGCTATAGAGTCTAATCCCTTAACTGAGAAACAACGTAATGCCTGCATTGTAGATGAAGATAACAATCTAGTTTTAGCAGGTGCCGGTACTGGCAAAACCAGCACTATGATTGGTAGAGCCGCCTATTTAATAGCAAGTGGCCAAGCGAGCGATAATCAGCTATTGATGCTGGCTTATGGCAGAGAAGCCGCCATAGAAATGCGCCAACGCTTAAAAGAAAAATTAGCTGGCACTTGTGTGATGGCCAGTACTTTCCACTCGCTAGGGCAGCAAATAATTATCCATGTCGAAAAAACCAAACCGAGCGTTTCACCCTTAGCGCAAGATCAAAAGCTGTTAGTTAACCACATAGACCATTGGTTTACTCAGCTACTAGAGCAGCCAGAATATAAAAAAACGACACTCCATTACTTTGAAAAATACCTTTACCCTAACAAAAATGCCTTTGACTTTAAAAGTGAAGGCGAGTATTTCGAATACCTAAGAAGCAACGAAATCCGCACGCTAAAAGGCGAAGCGGTAAAAAGCTATGAAGAATGCTTAATAGCCAACTGGTTGTTCACCAAGGGCATTGAATACCAATATGAAGCGACCTTCCAAGAAAAAGACACCCGCAGCCCAGACTTTCGTGTATACAAACCCGACTTTTATCTACCCGCAACAGGCATTTATATTGAGCATTTTGGTATTGATCGCCACGGAAATACTGCTTCTTACGTCGACAGAGAAATTTACCAGCAAGGCATGCAGTGGAAACGAGCGCTACATACGCAACTAAACACCACACTGGTTGAAAGTTATCATTACGAACAAAAAGAGAGCACTCTTTTAACCAATCTAGAAAAAAATCTTCAGGCATTAGGTGTAGAGCTCACACCCTTACCTGACGATGCCTTGTTAGCCACCCTCAAAGAATTTGGCGCTATCACTGCTTTCTCCGATCTTCTTGGCAAACTGCTACAGCGCTACAAAGCAGGTAATTTTGACAGTGCCACCTTAAAGGGCAAAATTAGCAACGCTAACAACCCAGGTCAACTTGCTGCTGCTATCGAGTTACTCCTACCATTGGTTGATCGCTATGAAGCACAACTAAAGCTGAATGACGAAATAGATTTTGCAGATATGTTAGCCCTTGCAACTTCCTACGTAGAACAAGGTTTATTTCAATCCCCTTGGAGCTATCTTTTAATCGACGAATTTCAAGATATATCTGAACCGCGCGCACGACTCGTAAAAGCGCTCAGAGACTCTAAAACAGCTACCTCAATATTTTGTGTAGGTGATGATTGGCAAGCGATATACCGCTTCACTGGCAGCGATGTGGCGCTGACTACTAGCTTTGAACAACACTTTGGCGCAACGCAAACCACCTCGCTGGATAAAACCTTTAGGTTTAACAATAGCATCTGCGATATAGCGTCAAGATTTGTGATGCAAAACCCCGCACAAGTTAAAAAACGCATCACAGCACATGATGTAGTTACACAGCCGGCTGTTTCTATCGTGCGCAGACACTTGGAAAATGACGATCAATTTCGCGCACTGCATGACATTTTGCAAAGCATTTCACAAATGGCTATTTCACCCACCGATATGTCAACAACAAAGCAGAGTAGCACTGTTTACTTACTCGCCAGATATCGGTTTCTTCTGCCAGATAGCGTAGCACTTAACCGCATTAACTCACATTTCCCCACCCTGAACATACAGACCTTCACATTACATGCCTCTAAAGGAAAGGAAGCTGATTACGTTATTCTTCTGGGGCTAGACAATGGCAAACATGGTTTTCCAAGTCGCAGAGTCACTCACCCATTACTTGAAGCACTACTGCCACTTGCAGAACCTTACAAGCATGCTGAAGAAAGACGTTTGTTATATGTAGGCCTCACTAGAGCTAAGCATAGAGCCTATCTGCTATGCGACATGAGCAAAGCCTCCAAGTTTGTGACAGAGCTGATCTCAGAAAATTACGCTGTCGAACTAAACGAATTCGCAACCAGCAAAAGCCAAGCAGCCGTTAGCGAAATTAACTGCCCAAGTTGTGATTCAGGCACCTTAGTCACCAGGCAAAACAACCAGAACACTTTTATTGGTTGTACTCACTACCCTTTGTGTAAACATATTGAAAGCGCATGCTCCACCTGTGATCAAAGCATGAAGCGACAAGGTTCATTCAGAGTTTGTGTAGACGAACTGTGTAAAACTTGGGTGCCAATATGTAGTAGCTGTGACGGAGATCTTAAATTAAGAACAAGCCAGTATGGACGTTTTTGGGGATGCGTGAATTACAGCAGTGAAGGGATAAGCTGTACCAATAAGGAAAAATTTATAGAGCCGCCAATAGCTATAAAACCAGCAACAGTAGCACTACCAACAATGGATCAATAAATGTTGAACCTTGTGCTGGGTTAATAGCGCGTAAGGCAAGATAAGGAAATCCAAATCTAATAAGCAATATCCTCCCTTGAAGTTTATTCAAGGGAGGAATAAAAAATAGAAATATAAAAGGTAAAGCTAGCTCTATTATTCGAGAGTGCAGCCTGTTAAAAATTAGTTTTTCCTGATTACAAAAAGCTAAAACGCCAATCAAAAACCCTGCAACAAGCTTTCTCGTAACCTCGAATTCGCTTCGCGAAGAGAGGTATGCTAAGTAACTTTTATAACGTCAAAGCCTTTACGCAGCAAGCTGCGGGGAATTTACCCTTGGATGATTTAGGCTCCGCCTAAGTTATCTCTATTAAAGTAATTTATAATAAAGCGTCATAATATTTTGTATTAAAATACTTTTATTTTAATACCCCTGTTCTGAATAAGCCGGTTTGCCTTTATAGCGAACTAAAGTTAACGCCCCAATACTACAAAACAACACCCCTGCAAATAATGGCGCTACACTTAAATCAAAAGAACTCCCAATTAGCACACCAACAGCAAGTGATAATGAACCGCTAATAAAACTGATAATTGAGCTTGCCACCCCTGCAATATGACCCACCGGCTGCATCGCAATAGCGTTCATATTTCCCAGCATTAACCCGGCTGTAAACAAAATAACACCTTGAACCAACATAAAGCCGACAAAAGAAAGCAACCCGGTTAACTCAAACAACAAACCTACACCACTAGCGCCAATTGAAAGAGCAGCCGCGATTGCGCAAATTTTTGACATACCTACCTGCCTAACGATACGCGCATTTAACAAACTAGCAGCGCCAATTGCCAGTGCTAAAATGGCAAAATATAGCGCAAACAAATCACCTGTTTGATATTTTAAATCAAAAATTTGCTGAGCACTGAGTAAATAAGCTGTAAAGCCTCCTTGTATTAAGCCGGCGGCCAAAATGTAACGTACTGTTATAGGATTGGTGCATGTTTCTCGCCAGCCTGCATATACGGTAGAAAGGTTCATCGGCACGCGTTTTTCTATACTCAAGGTTTCTTTTTGGCGCAACCAAAACCAGAGTATCAGACACAGCGAGAACAATACTAATACCCAAAAAATACTACGCCAATCTGCAACTGCTAAAATGCTTTGCCCTAATAAAGGGGCTAAACAAGGTACTAAAATAAAAACCGACATCGCCAATGACATAATACGTGCCATTGCGGCACCACTATACAAATCACGTACCAATGCAAAAGAAAGTACCCGCATTGCCGCCACACCAAAACCTTGTAAGAAACGGCCAAGTAACAGCAATGTAAAATCATCTGCCATTGCGCAAATTAAACTACCTATAATATAAACTGCTGTACCCCACATTATTGCGGGTTTACGTCCTAGTTGATCTGATAACGGCCCGTAAAATAACTGACCGATCGTTAAACCTAAAAACAACACTGCTACAACTTGCTGAATGCCATTACCCGCAGATACCTCAAGCTGCTGCGCAATATTAGGTAGTGCAGGTAATATCGCATCAATTGATAACGCCACTAATGACATCATCAATGCCATTAGTGCAACAAACTCAGTTTCACGCATATTTCTCACAGCATTCATCAATAATATTTCTCATCATTTTTACTAAGTTCGAGGTGAACTTGGGTTGCACAGATTATAAAGCACTGGCATGATATAAAAAAACAGCATATTACTAATACAACACATGTCTAAATTTAATATATCAAAAGTGGATGTTAAACTACTCACTATATTTTGTGCCGTATATGAGCAAGGCTCTATCTCTTTGGCTGCGCAAAAATTAGATTTGAGTCAACCTCTTGTCAGTCATGCACTAGAACGTTTACGCCAGGCCTTTAATGACCCGCTGTTTGTTAGAGCTGGGCGCTCTATCACCCCCACTGAGCGCGCACATTTTTTAGTACCACAAATATCCGTATTAATTGAAAAATTAATCGATTTATCTGAGCCAAAACATGTCGAACTCAGTAATATACGCACTTGCTTTGCTATTTCAGCGAATGACTTTGAAAGGCAGTTAATTATTCCGCAATTACTCAAAACCGTATTACGCGAAGCGCCTAAAGCTTCTTTAAACTTAAGTAATACTAAAGAGCATTATATTGAGTGCCTACGCCAGCGCGAATACGACATCGTCATCACCCCGTTACAGGCAGCCGATCAATCAGACATTTACAGCAAACCTTTATTCACTGATCAAGTGCGTTGTTTTTTTGATAGTAGCCAAATAAGTAGCGCAGAGGTTATTGAGCGCTATGCGCAGCTTGATCACGGTGTGGTTCAATTTGGCTCTAATAAAGCCAGATTAGTCGATAAGATACTGAGTGCGCAAGGCATTGTGCGCAATATAAAATTGACCACACCAAGCTTTGAAGCACTGCCCTCATTAATTAGAGATACTCAATTAATAGCCACCGTTCCCTCGCGTTTACAACATAGCCTTTTTGCTGGCTTTGGTAGCACAGCGCTTCCCTTTGCAGTACCCGATATAGCATTTAACATGATTTGGCACAAAGCCACGCATTTATCACCCCCTCACCAATGGTTACGTTCAGTAATACAAGGGTTAGTGTAATGACAGCTTTTTCAAAGCGCTCAGCTAAAACGATAAACAAAACGATTAAAAACGATAATAAAACGATAAAGGACAGCCAAGTTTTAAATTGAATCAAAACCCTTATCGGAGTAGTCTTTTAGGCTAACTTAATAGACATCAGAGTGAGCTTTCCTGATTAGGAGGCTCTATGACTCGCGCTCGATCTCAGCAGATTTGCTGCCAAGATACACCTTATTACCACTGCATCTCACGCGTTGTAAGGAAAGCTTTTCTTTGTGGGTTTGATAATGAGGCACAACGAAATTACGAACACCGTCGCCCGTGGGTTATTGATAGATTAGCTGAGTTAGACGCTGTATTTTGTATTGATATCTGCGCTTATGCGATCATGTCTAATCACTACCATCTTGTTTTGTACATTAATAAACAACAAGTCGATGAGTTAACTGACTTAGAAGTGATTGAACGATGGCGAAAAATATATACAGGTCCTGATATTATTAAGCGCTACCTTGCTGGTGAAAAACTTTCCAAAGCACATCATGTTTTGATCGCTGAAATCGTCGATAAATGGCGTCAGAGATTGGAGGATATTAGTTGGTTCATGCGCTGCCTTAATGAATATATCGCCCGTAAAGCTAATGCTGAAGATAATTGCAAAGGTCATTTCTGGGAAAATCGCTTCAAAAGCCAAGCCTTATTAGACGAACAAGCTTTACTCACTTGTATGACTTATGTCGAGCTAAATCCGATCCGCGCTATGATGGCAGATACACCGGAAACCTCTGAATTCACATCAATAAAGCAACGTATTAGCGATCATAAACAATCGGGTAGCCAGAGCGTAAAAGAGACATCTACGCCGATGAAAACTCGAGTAACGCTTAAAACCTTTCTATCACAAGGTGATTATCTAAAAGATCAAATCCCTTATTACTATCAAGAGTACTTAGAACTAGTTGATTGGAGCGGCAGAGCCATCAGAGAAGATAAACACGGTGCCATAGATGATCAACTACCTTCAATACTCATACGTTTAGGTATAGATACACAGTATTGGTGCAAAGCAATGCAGCCTAAAGGTGCACATCAATTTAGCCGAGCGGTAGGTTGTCGTGATAAGTTACGAGCTTATGCTAATAAGTTAAATATCAGCTGGATTAAAGGTATAAATTTAAGTGCAAAGCTGTTTCCAACTTAAACCGAATAATACTCCAGGAAGTGGACTTTGAAATGCTGCTAGTATGATGCTTATGGTGTGTAAAAATAATTTTTCTTAATTATTGAGCATTTATAGAGAAAAGATGACTTATTACTGGTCACTGCTCATGAATACATACTAATAAACTTTTGGCTTAATCTGTTATTTATAAAGCATCTAAAAACAGCCTGTCCTCTTTCACCGCTTCTTTCACCGCTTTTTTTATTTAAAATCCAAAAGAATGCTGTTTAGCTGAGTTTATAATTCAGCGCAACTGCATGACTATCCTGTATTTTCTATTGATTTAGGTTCACTTAGAGCGAGTGCCAAATATTTCATTACGACTTTAATTCTTTCGACTTTACGCAAATCAGGGTGAGTTAAAATCCACAGCTGATTATCGGCTATAGGGTCAAATTTTAATAAACATTGCAGCTCTTTATTAGCGAGATCTTCAGGTAATATTGCCAGCCAATGACCTGTATTTGCCAATGCAGACATCGCCACTAAATCGTCTGTACGGAGACCAATACTCGCGGAGTTTTTCTTTTCTAACCATAAATAAGCGGGGTGATTACTCAACAATCCCGTGGCTCCGATTAAGCGATGGTTAGCTAAATCACTTAAATCATTTAATTTACCGTATTTGGTTTCATACTCGCTATTCGCATAAACTCCCCATTTTATGCGACGAATTTCACGGCCCACTAGATGTTCTGGTGGACTTGAAGTCACACGAATAGCGATATCAGCCTTGCGATTAGTCATACTTAACTCTAATTCTGTCACCAACAGTTCCAACTGGATATCAGGATATAACATGCTAAGTTTTGCTATGTGCTCAGGTAAATCGCGGTAAGCAAAGCTACTAGGAGCAGTTATTTTCACAATCCCTTTGGGCTGTGTATCTTTTCCCGCTATATTGCGTTCGATATCTTCTACCGATAGATTAACTTTCTGCGCGTGGACCATCATTTCCTCACCCAGCTCAGTTAATTCATATTGACCATTTAAGCGTTCAAACAACCGCCCTACTTCTGCCTCAAATTCATTTAATCGCCTGTATATCGTTGTGTGACTCATACCAAGTGATTTTGCCGCATTTACCAAAGTTCTGTGTTGATAAATGGCAATAAATATTTTAAGTGCATTCCAATCCAAAGCGATCCCCTTTTCAAATATGAAATCTTTGACATCATATTTGTTAATTGATTTCATTTATGCAAACAAATATGATCTTACCACACAATAATGACTGAGCAAGTCGAATCTTATAGCACCAAAATATAACGGGAATATAAATTATGATCGGATACATCACCGTGGGTACCAATGATCTCAACACTAGTGCAGCATTCTACGATTGCCTATTTTCTAGTATGAAAATTGAAAGATGCATGCAGGCAGATGATTTCATTGCATGGGGCAAGGCGGGAGGCTCATCAATGTTTTCAATCCACCTTCCTGCAAACGCGCAAGCTGCAACGGTCGGAAATGGGATGATGATCGCTCTTGTCGCTGAGAATCGAGCACAAGTTGATGCCATTTATACGCAAGCATTGAAATTAGGTGCTCTAAATGAGGGGGAGCCAGGTCCAAGAGGTGACTCGGGCTTTTATGCGGCATACTTCCGTGATTTAGATGGAAATAAACTCAATGTTCACTGTATGAGTTAATCGTTATAGTATCTGCCGGTTTTGGCAACTGGCAGAATCGATATCAAATAATAAAAATAATAAGGGACAGTCACTTTTATTTATTCTTTTATTTATTTTTAAAATTGATAACCATCAATAGGGTATGCCCAATATGCCCAATATGTCGCCACTACAACTCTTAGCTGCAACATCATAAATGGAAGCTTATCTATTTAAGTTAGCTTGCGTTGCCAAGCCCTCCTGCTAAGCAGTAGTTAAACTTACCATTCGCTCAGTGCTAGAGCATTTTGTGTATAGAGCTTGAAAACCGATATTGCTTTCAAGCTCTAGCAGTTTTAGCAAACAAACTCAGTTCTCATTCTCTACACAGCTCTAATTTCCTACAAACTATGCCAAACTCGAAACCTCAGTATTAAGCTAAGTGATTACACTAACTGCCCTAACATCTCATCACTATAATCTACTAGCGCATCACCGGCGCGTAACTTAGCAACATAGTCAGGATTGGCAATAAACGCGCGACCAATAGCTAATAAATCAAAGCGCTTAGCTGCAATCGCCGCACTACCGGTTTGTGCGGTATAACTACCAACACCCATTAGCGTTTTAGTGTAGTTACGACGTACAAAGTCAGTGGCACTACCACCTAGATAATCGAACTCCATAGCATCATCAAACAACCCCATGTGTAGATATGCCAACGAGCGCTGCTCTAGCTGCGCCAATAAATATTCAAACACTGCACGATCTCGATCATCACCAGCCATATTAAAATAAGCACCTGGTGAGATGCGCAGTGCTGTTTTTTGCCAACCGATACGCGCAGCAATTCGATCAACCACAGCAAGTGGAAAGCGCGCCATGTTTGCTGCACTACCACCATATTGATCGTCACGTTTATTGGCATCATGATGCAAGAATTGATCGAGCAGATAGCCATTAGCACCGTGTACTTCTACACCATCAAAACCTGCTTCAAGTGCGTTCACTGCCGCTTGAGCAAAATCGACTATTAATTGCTCTATTTCATCACTGCTGGCTGCTTTTGGCACGACATAGGTTAGATCACGCATGCGTGGTACAGAACCTTCTACTTGTTCTGGTGAAGGTGCTAAAACATCACCACCATCAAAAAAATGTGGATGCGCGACACGCCCTGTATGCCAAAGCTGAGCAAAAATTTTACCGCCTTTGGTGTGCACGGCAGCCGTTACTTTGCGCCAGCCGGCAATCTGTGCATCAGAAAACAAACCAGGAGTATTAGGATACCCTTGTCCATCTGGGCGAATAATTGTCGCTTCAGAAATAATTAAACCACTGTCCGCACGCTTGGCATAATAATCGACCATTGCTTGAGTAGGTACTAAGTCATCATCGGCCATACAACGTGTTAATGGCGCCATCACGATACGATTGTTCAGTTCTACAGTATCGTTTAAAGCAAAAGTTTGGAATAAATTGTCGATCATCTTTACAGCCTCTTATTTGAATGTCCGTTCAAGATAGCCATTATTGAACGATCATTCAAGTCATTTTTGAATAAACGTTCAAATTAATTTACAATAGCCCTCCAACCAGATCGTGAGGAAGCTATGCGAAGCGCACAGTTCGATAGAGAGCAAGTATTAAGATCAGCCATTGAAGCGTTTGTCTGCAAAGGCTATAACAAAACCAGTATGCAAGACCTGAAAAAAGCTACTGGCTTACACCCAGGGTCTATCTACTGCGCATTTGAAAACAAGCAGGGTCTACTTGTGGCAGCTCTTGAGCAATACAATAAAGACCGTACGGCTGAGTTTTCAGATTTTTTTGCTGGAAATAGAACAGTGCTGACAGGATTGAGAAGGTACTTAGATTACACTTTAGATCTGTGCACCTTAGGCGGGCCACAAAAAGTCTGTTTTTCTCAGCAGGCACTGAGTGAACTAACTGAGCAAGCACCCGCTGTAGAAACCGTTATAAGTAAAAATCTGCACGATTGGCAGGCGGGGTTTATCTGGGTATTCGAGCAAGCACTAGCAGCCGAAGAAGTTAATGCAGATCGCAGCCCAACTGCGCGAGCACAGAGCTTAATCATGGGAATTTACGGCTTGCGTACTTATGCTCACACCCACCCATCTGCGCAAGTATTGACACAATTAACCGATCAATTATTTGAAGATGTATGTCGCTAGAGAAAGCGAGTACGTTACTGCTATCCGATGATACTATCCAACGACGTTATGCGTTTAGAATATACGTATAGTCATAAGTCAGAGCATTATAATGTTGATCAAATAGCTATAATGAAACTGACTTAGATGAAAAGCCAGCGACTAAGAGTACGATAAAGGGCTAGTTTCTCAGGCGGCAATACAGTGTTTAAAAGTACCTACTCCATATACCTGATATGTCTGCAAAGATAAGATCAAAGGACCTTAACTGATTTATTTTTTGAGTTTTTAAATCAATAGATTAAAGGTTTTTAAAGGCTTTCGGCTTCGTCGAGTTCATTTCTTTTGATGGCCAAAAGAAACCGAACCAAAGCGCTCTTTGTCATTGCCTGCAGGGATGCAGGTACTTAGAATTTGTCGGGAACAAAATTCTGCCATGGCACCGTTTAATGCCGTACATCCTGTACATAAAAAGGCCACCCTACTATTGCCGAAAGATTCATCCATCATTAACTAAATTGGCGGCCGCTCATCCGCGCCACCCTGCCACTACGCTTCGTCAATTTAGCAAATTACTCCGGCGACAATACAAGGGAATTGGCGGCTTCGTAGCAAATATCTGAGTTTATTTAGAGTCAAATTGATCAGATCTTTTTATTTAATAGGTTGGAATCTTCGTAGTGAACTTGAGAATTAATGATATTTTTATCTGACTATCTACAAAGAGATAGGTAAATTCACTGGATGTATTCATTTATTCAGTAATAAAAATAGACTGTCCCTTTTTGTTCTCTTTTTTCTTTTTCTAGTAAAGCATCTGCAATGTTAGAGATCTTTAACTACAATCATCGCACGCCATTACTGGGCATTCGTTGCGAATAACAACTAGCTAAAAAAACTTGATAAGCGTACACTTATCAAAATTCTGCTGGCCTATCTTTACCCTCTCCCTCTAAAAGCGAATAACATGCCCAATAAATTTAATGAAGGCTGCTGTGATCATGGCGGCAAACGCAATGGTTGCGGTCGCAAACCCGGTGTAAAAACTCAGCCGATTCGCCTGCCTGCCTGGTTACTTGAGCAATTGAGTGAACAAGGAGACCCTAGAGCGTTGATTATCGACGCCTGCCTTGCCCAACATCCCTCTATCAACCATCCGCCAATAAGTAAGGAAGGCACAGACAGTAATGACTAAATCAAAATTTATACTTCACTATTTAATGTTGAACAAATATTCCTATTTGTTTGCGGTTGTTTGTATTTTTGTGGTCAATTATCTGCAAGTAGAAATTCCGCGTTACATCCAGCTTGCCGTTGATTTACTTAATAAAGCAACGCTTGAGTCGCAAGCCGGTTTACTTGAAAACGTGCAGTGGGTGATTGCGCTATCGGTGGTCATGGTGGTGATTCGTATTCTGTCGCGTATGTATGCGTTGAACCCTGGGCGGATCACCGAAGCGACTTTAAAAAATGATGTTTTTCATCGCTTGAATCGCCTGCCTGCAACATTTCACCAGCGATATGCCTCTGGCAAGCTTATATCTATCATCAATAATGACCTTACCGGTATTCGCCTGTTTTATGGCATTGGTTTTTTACAGTTTTTTAATATTTTATTTGCTTTGTCGCTTACGCCGATTTGGATGTGGAGGATCTCACCGCAGCTGACGCTCTACTCTGTAGTGCCGATCATTGTTGCCTCTGTTATTTTCTGGCTTGGCTTTAGAAAATTGCGTGCCTTACAAGCGCAACGATTGTTAGCCCTGCAAAATTTATCTGAGCAGTTGATGAATTATTTATCGGGTATCGACTTAATTAAAAATCAGCAAATGGGTGATTGGGCCACTAGCGAAGTGGCTAAGATTAATCGTCAGCTGTTTGAGTGCACAATGAAAATTGCCAAAATCCAAACCTTCTTTATGCCTATTTTGGATTACGCCAACCACTTTATGAAAGTACTGATTTTAGGCCTCGGCGGTTACTATCTTTTACAGGCACAACTATCGATTGGTGAGATTACTGCGTTTTTATCCTACTCCGTACTCTTAGCACTACCCTTGATGCACTTAGGGCGCATTGCCACTGTGTATCAAATGGGCATGATCAGTATTGATAGCGTGCAGAAAATTCTTAATAACGAGGTGCCAAGCACGGATATGTTAAGAATGGACGATGCTGAAAAATCCGCCCTAAAAGGATCAACCCTCTGGGTAAAAAACCTCAGTTACCGCTACCCACATGCTGAAAAAGAGCACAGTGAAGTAACGCTAAAAAACCTAAGCTTTTCTATTCAAGCTGGCGAAAAAGTTGGTGTTTTAGGCCATATTGGTGCAGGAAAAAGCACTTTGGTGAATTGTTTGAATCATCATTTATCGATTGAAACAGGGCAGGTTTATTGGGGTGACCAAGATATTACGCAAATGTCGCGTCATGATTGGCGCAGCTATGTGCGTACCATTACCCAAGAACCCTTTCTGTTTTCCGATACCGTTGCTGAGAACGTTACCTTCGGCGCAAAACAGCCGGGACAAAACACAGCTGACCTCGACGTTGCGCAAGTACTCAATCTCAGCCAGCTAAGTGAAGATGTACAGCGTTTTAGCGCTGGCGATCAAACCTTAGTAGGCGAAAAAGGCATCATGCTCTCGGGAGGTCAAAAGCAACGCCTGAGCATCGCTCGTGCCCTGCTCACTCCCTGCGACCTTATCATTATGGACAATGTGCTATCGGCGGTGGATTACGACACTGAGCGATCCATTTTAAAAGGAGTATTTAAGCGTATGCAGGGCCAGAGCTTGTTGGTGGTTTCTCATCGCGTCAGCGCGCTGGAATACATGGATAACATCTTAGTGTTGGATCAAGGCGAAATAATCGCCCGTGGCACTCACAGCCAATTACTTAAATCATCTAGCTATTACCGCCAAACTTGGGAATTACAGCAGCATGAATTGCACGAGCACAATGAGATGGAGCCTGCCACATGATTAAATCTCTTGATGTGCAATATCTCAAACATTTCTTTCAATATGCAGCACGCTACAAGAAAACCGCCATCATTGGTTTACTGATGATGCCAATATCAGTACTGGCTAATTTACTGTTCCCCTGGTTAGTTATTCAAGTCATTGATGAACACCTCACCCCTGGTAAATACGATGGCCTGATGCTGTTGATTGCCTTCATGTTGGCAGTATTAGTCGTCAACTATATTGCCGATGCCGTTTACACTTATTGCTTACGTATAACCGGACAGAAGGCCATTTTTGATATTCGTATGGCCCTGTTTAAACGTATTCTAAAACTGCCCAGAAGCTATTACGACAAAACACCCACGGGTGTCACGTTGTCGCGATTAACCGGCGATTTAGAAGTGATCGGTGACTCGTTTGTACTGGGCGTACTGAGTTTGGTGAAAGACTCCATCAATACGCTGGCGGTGCTGATCTTTATGTTCTTCATTAACTGGCAATTAGCCTTGTTAGTGTTGCTGGTGTTTCCTCCGGTGTTAATGCTGACCCAGTATGTACGCAATCGTTTGCGTAAAATGTATGTCATCACGCGCTCATCGTTGGCCAAAAGTACCGGCTTTTTACAAGAGTGTTTGTTAGGCGTAAAAACGGTGCAGCTTTATGGCGCCGAGGCAGAGGTAGAAGCAAAGTATCACCGTTACACCGAAGATTTCTTGCGCGCACAATTAAAAACCAATAAATACGATGCCAGTTTATTTTCAGTAATAACGGGCATTACCTCCATCACCATCGGACTAATTATTTGGTATGGATCTGGCAAGGTACTCGCGGGCGTGGTCAGCCTTGGCGTATTGATCGCCTTCATCAATACTTTGGAAAAAGTGTTCGTGCCGCTACGCGACTTTACCTCACAAATTGCGTCCATACAGCGCTCTTTTGCCGCCTTTGAACACATCGAAGAACTTTTTGTAGAAGATCTTGAAGAGCAAGGGCTAACACTTTTGCCAGCCGAGTCGTTGCTAGATAAACTGGCTAATTTCGAGACGCTCGAATTCAAAAATGTGCGTTTTCAATATAACGGTACAGGCCCTTATGTTTTAGATGATGTGTCCTTTATTCTCAACAAAGGTGAACAATTGGCCTTAGTAGGAACCACGGGTTCAGGCAAATCAACCATCATTCGCATCATGAATAAAACTTACCTGAACTACCAAGGTAGCATTCTTCTCAACGGCATTGAACTGTCAAGTATTCCCAAAGATTCAATGTTGCACTTATTCTCCTTGATGCAACAAGACGTGTTTTTGTTTGAAAAGAATATCCACTTTAATATTTCCCTAGGCGCCAAAGAAATTGCAGAGGATGCCGTGATTGACGCCGCTGAATACGTTTATGCCCACGATTTTATTCTGGGGCTGGCAGATCAGTACCAATTTGAGCTAAAGAACAATGGCAGTAATTTATCAGCGGGCCAAGCTCAGCTGATCTCCTTTGCGCGTTCTGTGGCGCAAGGCGGGCAAGTGATGATGTTAGATGAAGCCACCAGCTCGGTAGACTCCATCACCGAAAACCTAATCCAGAAAGCCATTGGACGCTTATTTGAGGAAAAAACCGTGATTGCGATTGCTCACCGCCTGAGTACTATTCGTCACTCTGATCAAATTTTAGTGCTCAACCAAGGTAAAATAGTAGAGCGAGGTAGCCATCAAGACTTATTGGCAATGTCAGGTGTATATGCAAGCTTACTCACCGATAACGCTAATATTGAAGACGCTGAAGGTTTGTTGTTGTCCGAGGCCTAACTCAATTTACTCTGATTCCATAATTCACTAGCTTTGTAGCTATTCATCAGGGGTATCTCGGTAAGTGCTCCTGCTTTACCCCACTGGCTGCATCCATCCAGTAACTGCCCTATTCTATGTATGCGAGACTGCCTAGGGAATGTAAGTATATGAATACTTAGGCACAGATTTAGACTTAAACTTAGCCGGGAACTATAAGTCTGGCTAGCGTTGCGCTGTTACAAATTAATAAGTGACTACAGCACCAATACCAGCACCACTACCAGCAACAAGGTAGCTATGTAGCTTAGATTTATGTATTAATCTCAGGCAAAAGCCAAGAATTGCTCCCAAAAAAGATAGTATTAGAGAATAAATCGGCAGTGAACAGCTTCCTTAACGAATCATTCTAAACCAACGCCACAAGCTTAAAACATCAGCTAGCGCTGCGGCAACATAAGTCAATGCGCAGGCTTTTAGAATCTGTCTGGCAGCTGCCATATGCTCTTGAGGCAAATACCCTTGCGCTAAAATAGGTAATGCTTTCTTATAACTTGCATCATATTCTTCAGGTAAAATAGCAGCGTACATAAACACCGAAGATAGCAACGTTAACAAGCCAACAGCCACCCCAATAAACATAATCACCGAGCTTTTCAACACTATCGTAAATATTGGGATGCTCATCAGTATCATCGATCCCAAACGTTTGACTAACAATGCTTTTGATAAATAGCGCTGCCTTAATTTGGTGACAGGCTCTTCATTGTTAAATTGGATAGCATGGCCAACTTCGTGGGCGGCGACAGCAACGGCTGTCAAAGATTTACCTTCAAATACATCAGGGCTTAGGCAAACTATTTTTTCCTCAGGTGAATAATAATTCTCCCCTGCTGCTCCACACACAACTTGCACATCTTTTAGCTTAAAACGCGCAATAAGGTGTGTAGCCAACTCGGCACCTGTTCCCGGCATATTGTCTATTGGCGTTGAATATTTATGCAATACATAACGCACCCATAACGATGGGCCATAAGCGACTAACAACATTAAACAAAAAAATAAAAAGTAAATCATATTTTATAGGTCACTAAGTAAAAGAGTTATAAATAAAGATATTGTGAGGTGTTTTTCACTAAAAGAATTGTACATTATTTTCAAATTAACTACCCGTAATCAGCGCCATAGAAACCGCTTAGGTATTTATTGATGACCTATTGATTCAGTAATAACCGTAGGTATATATCTTGGGTTGCCAATTTTAGTAAATTTCTGGTATTTAATTAAGTCAATTTCTCGAAAGTATAGCTTCAAACTAATGCCACAAAGGCTTATCAGCCGTTTTGTAAAAAACAGCATATTGTGATCTAGCAATTAGTGTTTTAGTATTATATAAGATTTTCTAGGCCAACCTAACAACCAGTACTTACCTAGAGCAAAGGGTATTGTTCTGAAAATGCTTGTGATTTTCGCTTTAAAAAATCGATCACTGTTCTCATTTTATGACTTGGATAATCGGTTTGCAGATAAACGAGCTGCAACGGAATATGTTCTGCCAATTGATCCGAAAAGAGTAATACTAATTGCCCATTGTGCACTTCCTTGGCAACATCAAACCAACTTTTATAAGCAATTCCCTGCCCATCAAGTACCCAATCTTTTATCACCGCTCCATCATTGCAAACCTTATTGCCGGTGACACAAACATCATATTGTTTCACTTTGTTGCTAAAACGCCATTTATCCCAAAGATCTCCCCCTCTATTTAGCAGCAGTATTTGGTGACTTCTCAGTTCTGGCGGATGCATAGGGCAGCCATAATTTAGAATGTAATCTGGCGATGCCACCGCTACTCTCGGCATCATCCCGAGCTGGCGGCGTATTAAGTTTGAATCTTCTAACTGTCCATAGCGTACAGCTAACTGCACATTATTACTTATAAGGTCTGTCATTTTATCGCCAAAAAACAGCGAGATAATTAGTTCAGGGGCCGTTTCAGAAAACTCATCTAGCCATGCTCTAATAATATTACGGCCAAGGTCTGATGGTAAAGCGATACGAAGCTCACCTTTTAGCTCGCTGCGATTATCCGCAAGTGCATTACCAGCATTATCTAAAAGTATCAGCGCTTGGCGTCCAGATTCAATAAAAAGGTTGCCCTCTTCGGTTAGGGTCATCTGCCTAGTAGAACGCGAAAACAGCAAGCAACCGAGCTTTTTCTCCAACCGTTGTAGGGCCGCACTTGCTGCAGCGGGTGTCATACCAAGTTCGCGCCCAGCGGCGGAGATATTCTGTAAGTCGGCAATTCGGATAGCTAGCTGCAGATCATTCAAATGATACATATCAAATACTTTTTGAAAATGATTATCATACTAGCCTAGTTATCAAAATATGTTAACAGGGATACACTCTTTAATAGCATATCAATATGAGTGATTAACAATATTCGGCAAGCGCGAAGAAGTGATCGTTAATCAATCACTTTACATATGGTCAGCAATACTCAATGTTTTCTAAACCGACAACCGGAGCTATTATGAGCCTTTTTACCCCATACCATAAAGCCAATTTATCGTTGCACAATCGCATCGTCATGGCACCTATGACACGTTCTAGAACCCAACAGCCAGGAAATATCCCCAATGAGATGATGGCCACCTATTACGGGCAACGCGCTTCATCGGGGTTGATTATTAGTGAGGCCACCCAAATTTCTGACGATAGCCAAGGTTATTCATTCACCCCAGGTGTTTATACTCAAGAGCAAATAGCAGGTTGGCAAAAAGTAACCGCTGCTGTACACCACGCAGGCGGCCATATATTTAACCAACTTTGGCATGTAGGTAGGGTATCGCACCCAGTATTTCAGCAAGGTAAAGCGCCGATAGCACCTTCGCCAATCAAACCAACCGATACTCAAGTGTGGATTGTCGATGCCACTTATCCTGACGGAAGAATGGTAGATTGCCAGACACCCAGAGAGATGGATCAAGTTGATATTGATCGCGTTGTTGCAGACTTTGCTCAAGCAGCTGAAAACTCGATCGATGCAGAATTCGATGGCATTGAAATCCACGGCGGCAATGGTTACCTCATCGATCAGTTTTTACGCACTAATTCTAATCATAGAGTCGAGCAATATGGTGGTTCGCCGCTAAAGCGAATTCAATTTCTACTAGATGTCGTAGAAGCTGTCAGTGCAAAGATTGGTTCAGGCAAAGTAGGTGTGAGATTGGCGCCGTTTGTGACTTTTAAAGATATGGCTTGCCCTGAAATCGTCGAAACAATCTTATTGGCAGCCGAGCATCTAAATCGGCTGGGGGCTACTTATATTCACCTTAGTGAAGCCGATTGGGACGATGCACCACAAATCCCTGAGAGTTTTCGTATCAAATTAAGAAAGGTTTTCAATGGCACTATTATAGTGGCGGGCCGTTATGATACTGAACGTGCAAGTAAGATAATCGAAAACGGTTATGCCGATCTTGTCGCTTTTGGGCGCTCGTACATTGCAAATCCCGATCTACCTTTTCGTTTACAAAATAAATTGCCTTTAGCTGATTTCACTAAAGGACCATTATTCGGTGGTGGAGCAGCGGGTTATATTGATTATCCTGTTTATGAGAATGTCGGCATTATATAATATGGACGCTATGTACCTTTATAAAGGTACATAGCGAAGCAAATTAAACTGACTTTCCCTCAATATTTTAATATTCCTGCAATAACGGCATTTTATATTTAAACAGTGACATGTGTAGTAGTGATGATTTATTACCACTAGTGACTGATTATGATCAAAAAACTCACGGTATATTTGCGTTTAATGAGATATATTAAGCTGTCGGCTTAATATTCTTGAAGACGGTTTCCTAATATCTTCTGTATGTTTTATGCCACTTTAAAATGCCCGACAAGCTGCTTCAGGTTTTCTGATAATTGAGCTATTTCCTCTGTTGCAGAGGCCTGTTGTTGCGCTCCGGCAGAATTTTCAATCGCTGCTTGATTGATTTGGTTGATAGAACCGCTGGTTTGCTCTGCCACTGCGCTTTGTTGCTCGGCAGCACTGGCTATCTGATCATTCATCTCATTGATAGTAGCTACCGCCTGAGATATCTGCGACAGCGATAGCTCGGCTTGTGTTGATAAATCAACAGTCGCAACCGTTCTTGCATGACCCTTTTGCATCGCTTGCACTGAGTTTTTTACCTCACTCTTCAAACTGCTGATCATCTGCTGAGTTTCGGCGACTGACATTTGTGTTCGACTAGCTAGGGTGCGTACCTCATCAGCGACTACTGCAAAGCCCCTACCTTGCTCTCCGGCCCTAGCCGCTTCAATTGCAGCATTCAGAGCGAGTAAGTTAGTTTGCTCAGCAATTGATGTAATCACTTCGAGAATAGAATCGACATGCTCGGTTTCGCGATCGAGCCGGCTGATTACAGCCTGCGTATCTGCTATGTCTACTGCAAGGGTATTGATGGAGCAACTGACTTGTTTAACCACAGATTTTCCATGGTTCGCTTCAGTATCGGCCTGATTTGCCGACTTAGCCGCGAGGGCTGCGCTTTGCGCCACCTCTTGAACTGTCGCTGACATCTGCTCCATGGCTGCAGAAGTTTGACTGAGCTCAACTTCTTGAGTATGCAAATTTTGAGCCGTCTGTTGCGTTACCGCCGACATTTCAACGGTTGCACTCGTTAATTGCTCCGTTGAGGTGGCTACGTGAGTGATTATCTCACGTAAATTCTCTGTCAATTTACGCATAGCAAGCAGCAGTTGACCCGTCTCATCGCTGGATTGTATATTGACTTCAACGGTAAGATCGCCCTCTGAAAGTCTATTCGCCGTCTCTACAGCGTGAGCAAGGGGCTTAGTGATGGCGCGGGTGATAAGAACACCCACAACAATACCTATGATGCTGGAAGCCAAGCTGATCAAGATCAGCCCTAGCAGAGCAGACTCTTCGTCATGCAGCACCGTTTCCAGTGCGTGCTCCGTCATTGATTCAACGTTGCCCAGTGCTTCTTCAATATGGTGGTTAAGTTTTGCCTGTGCATTTTCTACATCATGCACATCCGGACCTGTAACCTTTTCCCCGCTTTCCAATATACCCATCAAATGTTCAACTTTACCCTCATATTGCATATGCTCTTTTTCTATAGAAAAAAGAAAATTCTCCAACTTTAGTAGTTCAGTGAGTTGTTGATCAGACAGCGGATGAGTCTTGGCTATTAACAGGATTTCTGCGCCTTCCTTAATTTCGTGATCGATCTGATCGGCTAATTGCTTTATCTGCTGATGTAGCTCCAAGACAGACTCGTTGGAATCAGAGACTCCGCTAATACGCATTGCTTTCTCTATCAGTATCGCTTTTTCGAGCTGCTTAACCGTGACGTCTGACATTAATTGGATAAGCGGCATATCTTCTGCTTGCACGGTCTTCATTTCACTGCCAATACTACTCATTTTAGTAATGCCATAAACTGAGCTGATCAATAACAAGCTAAGCAAGGTAATCACTATCCCGCCAATTTTATTACCAATCGATAAATCTCGAAAAAAATTCATAATATCCCTTTAATAAAAATTTTTTAGGGG
>JBALXS010000074.1:7380-24155 GCA_036960485.1 Oceanospirillaceae bacterium | reverse complement strand
TGGGCCAATAATAGAGGCTGGAAATATTTTCAAACCATCAGCACCTGCATCTATTGCATTAAAACACTCACTTGGGGTCAGTACGCCAGGGTAGGAGAGCATCCCCAGTGCCTTGGTTTGATGTACCACATCTGGGTTAAAGTTTGGCGATACAATCATACTAGCGCCAGTGTTTGCTACCGCAATCACCTGTTGACCATTTAGTACTGTTCCCGCGCCAAATATGGCTTGATCAGCAAAATGATTTACCATTAGTTCAATACTGGCCAATGCATCGGGAGAGTTTAAAGGGATTTCAATTTTGCTAATGCCACTACTTATTAGTACTTGTGCTATATCGATAGCATCACTAGGTTCTATACCACGTAATATAGCGATGAGTTGGCGCTGTTGCATCTTGGGCTCCGTTATAAGGTTGGTAATTGTTGATGGGCGAGTGCGAGCCCTTGTAAAGTAAGACTTTCACTGTTTTGTTGGCGACTGCTGATATTTAGTAGAGAGAGTGCTTGGGCGTATTTATTACTCAACGTTGAATCGCCAATAATGACTATTGGTGATTGTCGTGTATGTGATTGCGGCCGCCAAAAGTGTTGGCAACTGGCCAGCTCTAAACCAATTAAATAGCCTGATAGTGTCGCATTGGCGCTACTTGGCGCTAAATCGTTAAGTAGTGCTTGGGCACGCAGTGAAAATAATTTGGCGCTGATGCTTTGGGGATTCTCAATGCTTTGCTTGATAGCAGCAGCGAAAGCTTCTTCATCCCAAGCGGCGGTATCTAAAGAGTGCCGCAATACTGATTGCTTAGCGAGCAAAGCGTAAAGCTCGCCCGTTAAGTAGGTTTGAAACTGCGTAATTTTAGCTTCCTGCACTTGTACCCATTTAGCATGAGTGCCCGGCAGGCAAATAACGCCATTAAACTCAGGTTCTTGGGCAATAAAGCCGGCTATTTGTGTTTCTTCACCGCGCATTACATCCGCAGGAGCGAGCTGCTTAATCCCGGGACAAATATACACTTGAATATGTGGATCTTGAGTGAGTACTTGTGCAGCAGTGGTTGTCGCTGAACAAGGCGCTGCTATATAGCTAACTTCCATCCAACCCTGGCGTGAGCCAAGCATGCCACAAGCGAGCACAGTGGTGGTTAATTGTGGATTGAGCCATGCGCAAATTTGGGATAATAACACCGTTTCAAAAGCATCTGGTTGTAAACCATTCATGCCTTGCTCGCAACTTTTGTGTTCGAGAATATCCCCTTGTGCGCTCATATGCCAAACCCGCAGCCGGCTAGTTCCCCAATCAACGGCTATCCAAGTCTCTTGGTTTGGCTGCAAGCTACTGGCTTCATGATGCTCTGTTTGATGGCTCATTGAGTGTCTTATCCTTAACTTTTGATGTACTTGTCTAGTGTGCAGTTTGCCATTTTATTCAGCTTGCTATTCTTTAATCACATATCCTGTAATTTAGCATGGAGCTACCGTTTCTTATGGTGATAAGTGCTTTTAATGTGCTGCTAATCCTGTTTCTGTGGCGATATTAATAGCAGTTTTTCAACCCACATCCAACCCGATAGTAAGGGTTAACTCTAATATTAGCAGGGATGCTTGTATTGTTCATGAAGTAGAAAATTGAAGTAAAGTTAATTTACTATCGATCTGTGTTAAACGGCTGTAACTTCAGTATTCAACTGAAAGTGTTGGTAAGGGCCACTATTATCAAAAAGCATAAAGTCTGCGTTCATAGTGAGGTTTCTTAAACTGCTCAATCTAATTTTTTTTTTGTAAACACATCAGAAAACAATTTAAGTTTTCAACACCAGTGTTAAAATTGCAGCGGTCGTTTTTAGTCACTAAAGTATTGCTAATATCGAGTAGTATTTGTGGTTTGCTAAGAGACGTAAATTGTACAATTTTGTGATTAAAAGAACAGAGATAAGGTGAATTTTTAAGCATGTTACCAAATATTAATAATCAACTACTGCGCGAGTGTACAAAAAGTGAATAACAGGCAGTTAGCTGCATTGTATGTTGAATTAATCTCAATGTATCAAGAAGAGTTTGGCATCGCTTGCCAAGTTGAGCCGGCTATCAGCCAGCAATCGATAATGATAGAAAAGATAAAAATGGGTACATTATCTAAGCAGGAAATTGATATGGTTGAACCTATCTTTGTCTATGGTCACATTGATATTCATCGATATGTAGAACCTAAAAAACGCTTTATTTGGTTTTAATGAACTTAATGGTTCTAATAATAGCGCTTAGATTATTCTTTGATGCCAGAACTGTATTACTATGTTACTTAAAAAATAGCTATTTTAAACTAAAATCGCGTGGCCACTTGTGAGTTTATCTATTAAAAACAATCCAATATTACAGTGCGTTAGCTTGCTCTGCTGGGTGTTTTTATTCTATATTCCAATATTTAATCAGTTAAAAATAGCTAACAATACCAACCAGCAAGTGGCCATTTGTACGGTAGCTGGTATCAAGCTTATTGCGCTGGGTACGGTTGCAACTGAAGGGCATACAAGTACCGATTGCCCTTGCACCGGCCAATCAATAGCACATCATTATTATGTTGTTGAACAGCAAGTTTTCCCTGAAAAGATAAGTGAAAAAACCACTTATACTTACTATCCAAAAAATGATCACTTCTTACTACAAATCCCCCGAGCACCGCCATTTAGTTAATGCTTGTTAATCACTATTAAGCACTTTTTAGTAACAGCTGCTGTATTTTTATCGTTTATTAACTATAAAAAACGAATCAATGCGGCTGTGGAAATAGTGCTGTTTATAACATTCTAAATGGACAAAACTGTGAAAAAATCTACTTACACTGCAAAGTTAAGCACCTTTAACCGTGCCTGTTACCAACTTGCATGGCGCTGGCATTTCTACGCCGGGCTATTCGTTATTCCTTTTTTATTGGTGTTATCAATGAGCGGCATGGTGATGCTCTACGATGAACAAATACAAACATTGCGTTACAGCAGCGAAGTGCTTCCTTCTACTACCAGCACTGCTAATATTACCAAAGCGCCAATCGCTCCTTCAATACTGCTAACAACAGTGCAAAAGAGTTATCCAACAGCGGTCATCAAAAAATATATACCTGCTAAAGGGCAAAATTTAGCGAGCTTTGTGGTGATCAAGCAAGCTCAAGAAACATTGCATATTGCGATAAACCCATACACTGGGGAGCTACTAGCGCAAATAAATCGTGATAACAGCTTCTATGCCTGGGCTAACGATATTCATGGCAGTTTATTGATCGGTGAAGTGGGTGATCACCTTATGGAAATTGCCGCAGGTTTGATGGTGCTATTACTGCTAAGTGGGCTTTATATGTGGCTACCGAGCAATAATAAGAGTCAACGCGCGGTATTTTGGCCAAAACGCCATAAAGGAAAGCGTGTCTTTTATCGGGAGCTACACAGTGCATTAGGCTTCTATTCAAGTTTGATCATGTTATTTTTTATTATTAGTGGTCTTTCTTGGACAGGTGTTTGGGGTTCGAAAATAGTACAGGCGTGGAGCAGCTTTCCAATGCTAAAATCTGCCAGCGTGCCTTTATCTACCTTGCCTCATAGTAGTTTGAATCAAGGGGTGATGGAGGAAATTCCTTGGAATTTAGAGCAAACATTATTGCCGCAATCAACACTATTAAGCACTCAAGTAGCGCATAAAAAGATCGGCATTGATCAAATAGCGGCACTGGCATCTTCTTTAACAATGCAGCAGTACCAAGTGCGAATGCCGCTAAGCGAGCGTGCAGTTTATACTTTATCAGCCAGCACTATGGGAGGTGATATTACTGATCCAAGATTAGATCGCACAGTGCATATTGATCAATATAGTGGCAAAATTTTAGCGGATATCGGCTGGGATAAATACTCACCAATGGCTAAGTTTATGGCAGCAGGTATAGGCTTGCATCAAGGTGGATTAGGCATTGTAAACTTGTTAGTAAATACGCTAGTTTGCTTGGTAATGTTGGTTATCAGTGTCACCGCAATATTGATGTGGTGGGCAAGGAAACCTGAGAAATACTTGAGTTTAAACGCGCCTGTGGTTCTTAATAACAGCCCCTTATGGAAGTTTGGCTTGGTTGCTGTGGTAGTAATAGCAGTGCTGTTTCCTTTAACAGGGGTGGCTATTAGCTTATTTGTGATTGCTGATTTATTGCTCAAAACGATCAAGATGCTACGTACGAGGCGGTTAGTGAGTAAGTAAAATTTAGGTTTTCAATACATCATCTTCCTTAGCCTGAATATTGCATACAGCTTCTCGTGCATTAGCATCACGGCATTGCATGCTAGCAATATATAAAGCCTAGGAAGATAATATATTTAACAATATAGACCCCTATCAAACACTACTTGACCTGTTTTAAGCAACTCACTATGCTGGCCTGCTGTTACCAGGGATAGGAAGGCTACCATGCCACATTGTATTATAGAGTGTTCATCTGAAGTTTTAGCGCACATAAACTCACAACAATTAATTGATACTTGCTTTGATGCTGCGCTAGCGAGTGAATTATTCAGCGCTGACGATATTAAAGTACGTATAATTAGTGTGGATCAGCAGCGTATAGGTTATACGCAAAACAACGGCTTACACGTGCAGCTCAAAATTCTTAGTGGGCGTGATGGCGCACAAAAGAAACACTTATCCACAATTTTTTTATCTGCCATAGCGCAGTTTTTTCAGCAACAGCCGCCGCGAGATCAAGCTTTGAACTTATCGGTGCAAGTGCTAGATATTGATCGTGATAGTTACCAAAAGGTAATAGTTTAGCCCGCCTTAATTAATCGTTTATAATAGCAAAACAACGCATTAGGCCAGTGTCATGTCAGAAAAGATTTTATTGATAGAAGATGATGAAAAGCTCACTAAATTACTCAGTTTATATTTAACGCGCAATGGCTTTTCAGTAGAAGTGGGTCACAAGGGCACTGATGCTAAAGGGCTACTGCTGAGCCATAATCCTGATTTACTTATTTTAGATCTGATGCTGCCTGAAATGGATGGCTTGAGTGTTTGTAGAGAGATTCGCGCTGATTTTAAAGGTAAAATTTTGATCTTAACTGCCAGCGATGACGATATGGATCAAGTGGCAGCGCTGGAAATGGGAGCCGACGATTTCGTTTGTAAACCTCTGCAACCTAGAGTGTTATTAGCCAGAATTCGCATGCTATTGCGCCGCAAAGAACAAACCTTTGACAATTCAAGCGCTACTCAAGAGAGTATTGAAACAACGGCAAACCCCAACCATACCCAACTAGGCGTGCTACTTTTAAACAAGCTAACTAAGCGCTGTTATCTTAATGACGAGTTGGTGAACCTTACGCCTAGCGAATTCGATTTACTGCTTATTTTGGTAGAGCATGCTGATCAAGTATTATCTAGAGAGCATCTAGTTAAATTAACGCGTGGCATTGATTACGATGGTATTGATCGCACCATCGATAATAAAATTGTGCTACTACGTAAAAAGCTGCAGGATAACCCCGCTTTTCCTAAACGCATCGTTACTTTGCGTGGAAAAGGTTATTTGCTAGTGGCTAACGAATGGTAATTAGCACGTGGCTGAGTAAAGCTTGGCTTACTGTGTTGCTGAATTGCTTTTAAATAGCAGCCAAATAAAATAACTCTCTGCTTGGAATGCCCCATAAATTTGGTTGAATTAATATCGACTTCACCGCGACCTGCGCTGCGATCACTTACCTTTATGCTCAAACTGCACATACAAACCGATACATTCATAGACTGATTTTTCAGTATGGCTGTGCGAAACTAGTAATATGCAACATTATTGAAACTAGCTAATAGCAGTTAAAACTGCCGAGAAATAGGTTTACATTAGTATGGCGCGTTTATTTTTTACTCTATATTTTACTATCATTGGTGCGGTTTTCGGCATTTTTTTTGCAATCGATTATGTAACCAGCAAAAGCTATTACGATGTAGAAATAGAAAGTATTACTAAATCAACTAAAGCTTATTCTGAGCTATCCAAAGTAATACATCGCATTGCCGGTGAAAAAGTAATGCTCCAATCATTGTACAAAGCGCTCTCTGAAGAAGATCTTATTCTTAAAGAAATCAGCAGATTACCAAATAATGGTGTGCAACAATTAGTAGATAAAGATACCTATGTAGAATCAAAATTTGGTGAAGATTTCACGGTGTATTTTAAAATGTTAGGAAAGATCTACAGTGTGGAGCCGGATAAAGAATCAAGACGTTGGCAAGCAGAGCGCACTTTGGGCAACATTTATATGGCAGGTTTCTTTTTTACAATCGCGTTTATCATTGCGTTTTGGGTATACTTTTTACATCGCAAGTTAAAAGTATTAGAGCTCTCGGCAATCAAAATTGCCAATGGAGATTTCACTACTCGCGTACCAGTGCATTACAAGTGCAAAGTAGGGGGGTTAAATGCTGCATTTAATAAAATGGCTGAGCGAATCGAGCAGTTAATAGGTAGCCATCAGCGTTTAACTAATGCGGTAGCACACGAGCTGCGCACGCCTATTTTTAGATTGCGTTGCCAAGCGGAACTTTTAGAGTACGGCATAGCAGAAACTGAGCACGATCAATACATTGAAGGTATTGAAGAAGACTTAACAGAGCTTGATTTACTCGTAGATGAAATGCTCAGTTATGCGCGAATGGAACTTAATGAAGAGGTTTTTTTACTAGAAAACTACGAGCTAGGTGCTTGGTTAAATGACCATAGAATTATATTACAGCGCTGTTGTAAAAAATCTCTCTCTTTAGAGATTGGGGAAAAAATTGCATTGCAGCTGGATTCTCGTTTGATGATGCGTGCTTTAAGCAATTTAGTACGCAACGCTGATATACACGGTAATAATCAAATTCAAATCCGCTATTTTACGCGTGATAATTACGCAGTCATTTGTGTTAACGATGACGGCGGTGGCATTCCAGAAGCTGATCGCAGTCGTATTGTTGAGCCTTTTGAGCGCTTAGATGATGCGCGTACTCGCAGTTCTGGTGGGCATGGCCTGGGTCTATCAATTGTGCGCGGTATAGTGCAGCAGCACGGCGGCAAAATTTTTATTTCGCAATCCGAATTAGGCGGAGCTTCTGTTTGTATTTACTTGCCTTTAAAGGCGCAGATATAGGATACAAAAAGCTACAAAGCAATGATATTGTCCCTTGTGGAAATTAAGTATCATCGCCTCATTAACTGACGAGATGAGAGATGATGAAATTACAAAACATAATTACCTTAGCTGTTTTACCTATCGCAATAACTACGCAAATCCAGGCAGGTGATGTTACTTTAGGCCTTGGTGGATACAGCTCTAAATCCGCTTACATCGACTTTAAAGATGAATCAGGCGCTTTGCCGGTGATCGATTATCAAGGAGATGGGTTTAGCGTTGGAGTCTCAGGCCTTAGCGTTGATTTAATTAATAACGAAGATTCACTGGTTAAGCTGTCAGCGGTGCTCGGTGCAAACGGTAGTGGTTTTGATGCAGGTGATTCACCAGCGTTTGCAGGTCTCAAGAAGCGTGACTCAAGCATCGATCTTGGTCTGCAAGTGGAATATGTGATTGGCGCAGCTGCAGCACTAGAAACCACGCTGATGGCTGATGTATCTTCAGCACATAAAGGTTATATCTTGGATGTAAACTACAATTACAACATGCCTATTCTAGGTGGTTTTTTACAGCCAGCAATTGGATTTGAATTGCAAAGTTCTAGATTCACTGATTATTACTACGGTGTACGTGCCAATGAAGCCACTGCAACACGTGCTGCATACCAAGCAGGAAGCGCGGTTAATCCTTACATAGAGTATAGCTTTGTTTATCCAATCAATAAGCAGATGAAAATCATCCACGGTACTAGCTTTACTAAGCTAAGCTCAGAGATTAAAGATTCATCTATTGTAGATAAGAGCAGCACTTGGACATCTTTTGTTGGTTTCGGTTACACTTTCTAAGCTGAGGCTAAAACCCCAAGCTGCTGTTAATCGCTTGGGGCTTCTTTCTCTTAACAAAACTAGTTACAGCTTTCTATTAAGCTGCTTGTTGCAGCCAGTTACAAAACTCACGTACTCGCGGTTTTAAATAAGCTTCTCTAGGCATTACCAGCCAAAAATAATTACCTAAATTAACGGTTTGCATCGCCACTTGAATTAACTTGCCCTGGGCTAAATCACTACTGGCTAATCGTTTACTTACCAAGGCGACACCTTGGCCGTCAACAGCACTGCTGAGCAAAATATCGCTACTACTAAAACGCGTGCCTTTAGATAGATCTATCAATGGTAATTGGTTTTCATTAAATAGGCGTAGCCACTGGCTAGAAGGGTCTTGATCGTGAAGTAGTTTAAAATTAGCTAAATCTGTGATGCTGTTTAAAGGTGTTGCGATAAGGCTAGGGCTGGCTACCGCGATAAGCTTATCTGATAACAGTGGGATGCAGTGCAAATCAGGCCAAGGTCCCGTGCCCATTCGCACTGCAATATCGACAGATGATTGGCTAAAATCAACACAGTGTTGTTCAAGGTCTAGCCAAACCTCGGTATCAGAATGTTGAGAAAATAGCTTTAACTTATCAACCAGCCATTTACTGGCAATAGAGTGAGTAGTGCTAATGCCCAAAGCGTTGCTTGGCGCTGTTTGTTGCATATTGTGGCTGGCTTGTTCAACTAAATCTAATGCCGCACTAATGCTTTTTAAATAGATAAGACCTTGGTTATTTAAGCTGATAGTCCTGCCACTTCGATCAAATAAAGTAACCCCCAACCAAACTTCTAGTTGTTTGAGCTGGCGACTCACCGCGCCGTGAGTAACACATAGCTCTTGTGCCGCTTTGTGCACACCTTTTAATCTAGCTGTAGCTTCAAATGCACGCAAGGAATGCAGTGCAGGTAATTTTCTCATACTCGTAAACTCACTAACAGAGGTAGGCATGAGTATGATAATAGCAGTTAATTGGGCGTATTAACTATGTGAGTAAATATCACGAGCGTTATAGATTAGTGAGATAAGCGGCTGCGACCAATTATTTAAGCACTTAAAATGGTGCGCTGCGGATCTTGTAATATCTGCTCAATATATTGCAGTGAATCAGGCATGTTTTTACAAACATTAGCACCTAATTCAGTGAGTTGCGCCGATACATCTTCAGGCAAACTGTTAATAGAATTATGGCTTATCTGATTTAAGCGGCCACCTATGAAAATAGGTATGTCTTTGTGAAGCTTTTGGAGCTGTGCCCGCAAGCTGTTGTAGTAATTCAAAGCCACACCGTTGTAGGTGCTGAGCGCGATAAAATCAACATTTTGTTGCGCGGCTGCCATTGCTAAAGTTTGTGCATCTGTTGAAATGCCGCCTTCTAATACTTCAATGCCTAAAGCATCATAGCAAAGCGTTAATAACACTTTTGCGTGTTCATGCACATCGGAAGTAGCGGCCATACAGCGTAATTTTCCCGCTGCTATTTTTTGTAGGTAATCAGCACTTAAGCCGCTAATGAAAATTTCAGCTTGTTCTTCTAACTCAACATAAGTGGTGGCGGTGACGATGGGCTTTCGCCCGTTCGGGCTTTTTCTATCAAGCAAGCCTGGGCCGTACATTTGCTCTAAGCGGCGGGCGCCAATACGCCTTAAGGCGAGCAGCATTTCAGCGGGATCATTAATGTCAAAACCACCGGCTTGCAGTCCTTGTAGCACACGTTGCTTGAATTGCTCTGCGCCTGCAAAAATTTGCTGCGCGATAGCTTCTACATTTTGTAATGAAATAAGCTGTGTGTACTGACTGCCTTGTTCAACTAAGTTTGCTGCAAAAGTTTGTGCTGCAATAATTTCTTCTACATCTGGAATGCGTATGTTTTCAGTAACAGGCACTGGGTTAATTGCATGTCCGGTCGGCATCATTTTTTGACCGACAATATCAGCCAGTAAATAGCTGCCAAGGCTGGCAAAGTTAGCCGCAGTATCGCCTTTATAAGTGACAGTGGCCCCGAAAATCATGGTGCCGCTACTTGGCTTGGTTTTTTGCAGTGCTCGCTGAAAAGCTAAGCGAGTTAAAGGATCGCTAAAGTGATGGCCATAGCAATGCGCCATTGTGCCACCGATTAACTCTTCAACTATGTAGCGCTCAATCATTACCGCGCCTAAGCAGCAGGCTAAATCGGAAAACTGTGCGCCAAATCCATCATCGATATTAGAATGTACTAATACTGTTTGCGGCTGTGCAGCAATCAACCCTAAAGCTTTAACGGTGGCTTCGGTGGTGGCGATATCATCATCCCAGCCGGGTAATCTAAAAGTAAAATATTGGCCTAAATTACCGAGTGCAGTGGCACCGGCACTCAACGCGCCTTGGGTGTTTTCTAAAGAGCCTGGAAAGCCTAGCATAAAGTCACCAAAGTGCGGTGCTACAGGGCTATTTTGGGTGAGTTCACAAAACTGCTCTACATCTTGCAGCATAATGCCAGTGCCACTAGCGCCTATTTTTTGGCGCAGCGCTAATGGGTAACCCATGGACCAATCTAAACATAGCCCGTATCTATCTATGCGCACGTTTTTAGCGGCGCAGCGCTCATAAATTTCGGCACAAGCCGCAATGGTTTTCTGAGGATCGCGAAAGCCTATATGCGCATGCTGCATGATATTGCCAAGTGCGCTTTGCTGTTGTTTATACTCAAACTCACTCGCAACTTGGTGCTCTTTTAAAAACGCGCAGCTACCAATTGGCCAACTTTTTTGCAATGCAGCGCCTTCGGCTAATAAAGCTTGCCCGCTTTGCATTTCGCCGTTTTTGATAATGCTCGCTTTTTCGATCATACTTGCTTCCTCTGTATGTTCGGTTTATCTATGCCCTGCTATTAGGCTTCAGTGTTTTTTGCCAATAATTTCAGTACAAAAATTGCACAGTTTGTAGCTGATCATAAATCAGTTTTCCCTGTAGTTCTAATATTAATTAGCTATTGCAGCTATCAGTTTCTCTGATAGCTGCAATAGCGTTTTAACGATTAGGTTAAGATAATTAACTTACATCAAGTCCCAAAGCTCAGTTAATTCTAATTGTAGTGCTTGCTGTAGTGCCGGTTTTTGGCGTTTCAGTGTTTGTGCTTTTTCCAGTGCTAGTTTCTTTTCAAGTATTTCAATACGTACCAGCAGTTGCTCTTCATCTATTGGTTGTACGCTTTGCCCTGTTTGCTCAGTATTAAGGCTTTGCAGAGTTGGATTAGCAAGCTTTGCAGTGTCATTTTTTGGCTGTAATAGCTGCTGATAGAAGGTGTCAGCACTATTAAGTTCAACTAATGATCCTTTTTGGATCAGTAGCCAGCGCGTGGCGATGTGCTCTAAAAAGTAACGATCATGGCTGGTAATCAAAAGCGTGGCGCCTGATTGCGCTAACTGTTGCGATAGCTGAGCTTTGCCCGCTAAATCAATATGGTTAGTGGGCTCATCCAAGACGATAAAGTTAGGCTGATTCAGCGTAAAAATTAAAAACATCATGCGTGATTTTTCGCCTCCGCTGAGGCTATTGACTAATCTATCGAACTCTAAATAGTTAATACCGGCTTTTATGAGTGCGCTTTTAATTTGCGGTTCAGTGGCATCAGCATGCTCTCTTAGCCAATCAATACGCGATTGCGCTTTATCCAACAGTTGCAGTGTTTGGTCGTAATAACCGAAGGTAACTTGTGGATTGAAAGTTATTGGCTGGTGGGTGAAATCAGCTTTAACTAGTGTTTCCTTTTGAGCTGCAAAGTGCTGGTGATAAGCTCTTCTTACTAGTTCTAACATTGAAGACTTACCCACACCATTGATACCAAGCAAAGCAATACGCTCACCAGGTTTTATGATTAGTTCATCGATGTGCAGTAGTTTTTTGCTGGAGTTAGGCGCATTAACACTACAGTTACTGATGCTTAGTAACTTTTTGGCGTGTAGTGCTTTTTTCTCTAACGATTGCATTTGTAGCTTGAGTGCTGATTGCGCGACTAACTGAGTTTTTTGAGCGTCTAATTTCAATGCTCTTTTTTCGATCGATTTAGCCTGCCTTGATAGCTTTTCATTGTCGTTTTCTCTACCCAGAATAGCCAAGCGCTTAGCGCTGCTTTTGAGGCGCGTAATTTCCTTTTGCTCAGCTTCCAAACGTTGTCGGCTTTGTTGATCTTGCTCTTCCAGTTTTGTTTTTGCCGCATCAAAAGGCAGCTCAAACTTTTGACATTGGCCATCTCTTAGAAAAACCGTTTTATTACACACCTCGTTAAGTAAATATCGATCATGAGAGATAATCATAAAGGCACAGCGACAGTTAAACTTTAGAAAGTGCTGCAATTTTGTCATGGCCAGAATGTCCATGTGGTTACCCGGCTCATCCAGCAATAATAAATCAGGTTCTTGAATAAAAGCACGTGCTAGCAGCATCAAATTTTGCTGCCCACCACTTAAAGCTTGTACCGCAACATCAAACTGTTGATCGTTAAAACCTAGCTCAATTAACATCGATTGTACGCGCCATTGAATGGCAGCAGGTTCTTGCGTGGTTAAAGCGCTGCTCACAGCAGCAGCTAAACTTAGTGGTAATAATGATGGCGCTACAAATTGCTCAACTGTTGCAATAGTGACTGCATGGGGTTTGCGTATTTCGCCTTTATCCAAAGTTAGTTTTTGATTAATAAGCGCAAGTAAGCTGCTTTTTCCACAGCCGTTGTGACCAACTAAGCCGATTTTGTCGTTTTTGTTGATATTTAAATTAAGGTCACTAAATAGCGATTGGCTGTTAAAAGCAAAACTAAGATTGATAAGTTGTAATAAAATAGTCATAGGATTCATCTTCTCAAGACAGGAGTAGTCCTGCAGGTTTTTAACGGTAAAGTTAAACTGCGATGAATAAGGTTGGGAAGTGTAGCTCGTTGATTTTACTGAACGGTAATTGGCAAGGCACTATCGTAAAATCAGGGTGTTATGTGTTAAGTCCGTCTGTTATACATCCAGTTAGTGGGGATAAGACGGAGCTGTTTTATCAGATAAAACAAGTGCAGTAGCAAGCTGCTCTAAAAACATCAGAAATCCTCCTTTTGTATCAGTAACATTTGTATAAGTAATGGTAATGTATATAAAAATAACTAGTAACGAAGCATCTCTACGCTTAATTTATAGTGCTCAGTTTAAGTTGTAAGTATCTTAGTAGCTATTTTTAGTGATTGAAATTAAAACAAATAATAGAAATTAAAACAAATAATAGAAATGAAAACAAGTAGTAGCTGCTTAAGCAAGTATGCTAATAGCCGCCATCATGAATACTAAAGAAAACCTTAAAGAGGTAGATGAATGAGTATCAAAGTAAAATTGAAAACTTATGGCCCAGCTTTTATTCGTTGTGACGGCGCCGGCGAACTAAGTTTTGGCAATGAGGAAAGTAATATTCGCTCGCAATCACCGCCGCTGTGTTCGCCAGCCGAATTACTGCTTTACGCAACCGGCGCTTGTATTGCCAAATCTATACTCGTAGCTGCAAAGCCAAAAAAAGTAAGCGTACAGCCTTTCACAGTAGTGGTGAGTGGCGAAAGTGCTACTGATTTACCGATACGTGTTGGTACAGTGAATATTGCGGTAGATGGCAGTTTTGCTGAAGATCTAGAGCAGGCAGCCAGCGTGTTAAAAGCGGCCAAGGCTATTTGTACTGTAAGTAACACCTTAAATGCACAGATGCATCTAAGTTTGAGGTAAAGCAGACGTTTAACAAACAAGTATGTTAGGTGTTAAATGAGTACTTAGAGGCCAAGGTATTTACCAGATGCTGAATCTGCTTTTTGTTACGTACGTTTCAATTGATAGCGCAGAATTTCACATTCATCTTCTTCTGAGTAAGATGTGTTTAAATATTTACCTCCGCATTTTTCTATAACTTTTTGAGATGAGAAGTTGTTAGCGTCACAGGTAACTATCGCTATATCACTAATTACATGATTCTTTACCCAAGCTAACATAGCACTAGCAATTCCCTTTCCTCTCGCTTGAGGTAAGGTTTCATAGCCAATATGACCAATCACATTTTCAATATACTCAGTAGTACCATGGCGTACTCTTATAGCCCCTAGAATGCTTCCTGATTCAATGCAAAAATGCATTGATATTGGCGGCCACCCCTCAGGTAGTCCTTTCCCTTCAGCGTATGCTATTCTCTTTTTTAAGTATGATTCACAGTCACCTATAGCAGATGCATACAAAGCTAAGCCATCGTTGGTACACTCTTGTGTATAAACTCGGAACGCTTCAAGGTGACTAAGATCGGCTTTTGTAATTTCCATATTACTCCTAACGACAAACAGCTTAATACTAAGTATGCACATTTATCTAAAATTCAATAATTAAACATCAATGATTTACGAGTGGCAATTTATGCCTGTTTAGCCATTTCAAGAAACATTCTCATTGATGGACGAAAGCCCAACTTTCTTAATGATGCAATGAAGAGTTGTTGGCTCTAGTATATATAAATACCAGCAAAGGGCTATTGGCCATGCAATGCCTTCGTTAAGATCGAGAACCTGGTAACTTAGCAGTATTTAAGTATGCAACTTTATTATTCAAAATATAGTCGGCTACGTTTACCTAACAAGTGGCTTGCACAAAGAGTATTAACCAGAGCGTTAGTTTTTAACCGCTCAGTAATCAATAGGAATATACATGGCGCATTTTTTAGTACAAATATCGTTCACCGCAGACGCAATCGCAAAACTGGTCGCTACCCCTGAAAACCGCTTAGAAAAGGTGATTCCGGTGGTACAGGCATTAGGGGGTTCGTTTGTGGGCTCTTGGCTTTCTTTTGGTGAATACGATAGTGCGGCGATTATTGAGATGCCAGATAATGTCAGCGCAAAAGCGTTTTCGATGGCGGCAATGGCAGGAGGCGCTTTAAAGGATTTTCATATGACACCATTAATGTCGTTTGAAGACGGCGTTGAGGCAATGAAAAAAGCGGGCGCCCTCAATTACGTGCCTCCAGCAGAATCATAGGCGCTAAGTAAATATTCAATCCATGGTAGAAAATCAATAGCGTCATCAGTGTAGTAACTATTACTCATGTCGCAACATAAAACCCAGTAGACGTGAGCTAAACAAGGAAAGTTATTTATGACAGCTTCTACAACATCGACAGCCCAGTGGTCACTGGTAGTGCAGCGCGTATCGCAAACAAGTGTGCAAATTTGGGTGGGAACCTTGTTTCCTACTTTGAAAAAACCAGCAGAGGCCAAAGTGGAGCTAAGCGTTGGCGAAGATCAGGTATTACAAACCATAACCATCGGTTTAGAGGATTGGCAACGGCCGTTTCGAAATCACGCCAAGCGCTTTTATAAAGTGGTTACTTTTGAGAATTTAAATGCAGATGTCAGCTACAAGGTGAATTTTTCAAGAAATACTGCAGAGCAAGAGCTTGTTGCGAATTGGCAATCGCTCAAAAAAGCGCAGTTTAGTACCTTGCCAAACCAATTGCCAAGCGATACGCAAAAACCTTTTACTATTGGCCTTGGCAGCTGCTTTTATAATCATCGCGATGGCGGAAGAGCGGCAGCGGCTTATAAAGCATTGTTTGTAAATGGCGGCGAGAAATATCAACCTGATGTGACTTTTTTAACCGGAGATCAAGTGTATTTAGATATCGGTTTTGATTCCCTATCATTAATATCGAGTGAAATACGTGAGCGGATCGCCGATGATTACGCGCTGCATTGGCAAGCATTAGGCAGCATTTTTACCCACGGTGCTACTTGGATGATCCCCGATGATCATGAGTATTGGAACGATTACCCGAATTATAAAACCAATATCCCTACATTACAGGCGCTGCGGTTAAAATCAGTGCGCACTGCTTGGACCCGTGCTGCAAAAGATGCCGTGTTCAATGTTCAGCAAGCACAACAGCTTGAAATTTTTAATATCGGCAGTGATATCAGTTTTTGCCTAGCAGATTTACGCAGCTATCGAAGTGAGCAACGTTTTATACCAGTAGCTGGTATGACTAAATTACTTAAATGGGTAAAGGATTTACAAAGCCCAGGAGTATTAGTGATTCCCCAACCTTTAATTGTGAATGAAAACAGCCAAGAGAAAAACCTGAGAAGCTATGACCAGCAATACAAAGCACTATTACAGGCAATGAGTCAGTGCCTGCATGATATTGTGGTGCTCAGTGGTGATGTGCATTTCGGGCGTATTTCACAAGTGAGCTTGGGTAATAACGGTAATAAATTAGTAGAAATAATCTCTTCTCCCATGTCTAATTTAACCGGGCTTAACGGTATAGCTACTGCCACACCAGAAGCAGAGCCGCGACAATTTCCACCGCGTTCGATTGATATTCCAGGGTTTCCTAGTAGTGATGTGCAATACGATGCATCATATATGGTGTCTACTCAAGCAGGGCGCTGGTTTTCCGCTTATCCTAAAGAGCGCACTAGCGAGCACTTTATGACCGTTGGTTTCTCTAAACAAAGTGATGGTAAATTGCAGCTCAGTGCAGACGCCTGGCGTATTCGACAAAGAGCGGGTGAGAAGCATTTACCTGCAAAAGATTTTGCGCAATCATTTTCAATTACCTTATCTTAACTTTTCATAACCTTTAATAACTTAAGCTGCGCAACGCAACGCCTATAGCTCAAAGATCAGAGCTATAGGTTGTGCCGATAGCCGCGCCATAAAAAAATTATTATCTATCAACATCTATCCTCTCTATTATGCTAAATTCAGAATTTTTTAATTGGAGT
>JBALXS010000074.1:0-7280 GCA_036960485.1 Oceanospirillaceae bacterium | reverse complement strand
TCTATCAACATCTATCCTCTCTATTATGCTAAATTCAGAATTTTTTAATTGGAGTTGCGCTAATTCCTATTTCTCTTTCGACGTAAAATAATTAGAGACATTACAATGACTGCATTTTGGGCCGGTATTTTAAAACAAGTTTGGCAGATAGACGCGACGTTAACGCAATTAGATGGCGAGTATGATCTCAATTTCTTAGTCAATGGCGAGCAACCTGCAGTATTGAAAGTGATGCGTGCAGATTGTGAAACCAGCTTTATAGATTTGCAGTGCCGCGCCTTTGCTCATCTATCCATTCATGCGCCTGATATCCCAGCTCCTAGCATCATTAATACCACTGAAGGCGAGCTATACACCACAGTGACTGGCCCAGATGGCGAAGCACGTGTGGTGTGGTTACTAGAAAAAATTGAAGGCAAAACTTATGCCAAATTCAAGCCGCAAAGCACGGCACTGATTGAAGATATAGGCCAAGTTGTCGGTGCGGTAGATAAAGCTTGGGCCGACTTTACACACCCAGCGTTAGCGCGCGATTTTAAATGGAATTTATGCCAAGGTGATTGGGTTGCTAAAGAAAGCGCTGTGATTAAAGATGCCTCAAAAAATGCGCTCATTAATGATATTAGCCAGCAGTTCTCAGTACTAAAGCCAGCCTTATTAGCCATGCCTCAACAAGCGATTCACAATGACGTGAATGACTACAACTTGATTGTTGATGGTTCGTTAACCACTGCAGCCCATGTAACAGGCCTGATTGATTTAGGAGATATGTGTGCCAGCCCACGTATTTGTAATTTGGCAATTTGCGCCGCTTACATGGTACTAGATCAGCAAAACCCTGAACAAGTGCTAGAGGCGATTGTGCGCGGATACCATGCTCAGTATCCACTGACAACACAAGAGCTTGATATGTTGTGGCCGTTGCTGCGCATGCGTTTGGCGGTGAGTGTTGTTAACTCAACACTAATGGCAATCGATAACCCGGATGATCCTTATATTGTTATTTCTCAGGCACCGGCTTGGAAATTCTTATTAGAAAACAACGTCAATGTAGAGTTACTAAATCTAAGATTAAGAATTGTTTGTGGTTTTGACATTACTGAAAGTGCGGCACGTATTCAAGTATGGTTAGCTGCAAAATCTGGTAGCTTTGCGGCCATTTTAGGTACCGATTTAAGTAATGCACCGCTGCGTAGTTTATCTGTAGAAAACTGCACTAGCCCACAGAATCCTTTTGATCTAACGGCTAAAGAAGCGGCCGAGTTAGGTGGCGATTACGACCCCGAAGAAGGTATTTGGCTGGGGTATTACAACGAACCGCGCCTTGCTTACACAGATCCTGCCTTTAGTCACGGCCCTTACAAAGCAAGTAACCGCCGTACAGTTCACTTAGGTGTAGATGCGTTCGCACCCGCAGGTCTTGAAGTACACAGCCCGCTAGCGGGTACAGTAGAGTTCGCTGAATATCACAGCAGTTATTTAGATTATGGCGCAATGGTTATTTTGTCTCATCAAACAGCTGAGGGAGATACTTTTTACACTCTTTATGGTCATTTAGATCGTGATTCAATAGCGCCATTAGAAGTTGGCCAAGTGGTTGAGAAAAACCAAGTGATAGCAGCGCTAGGTAACTTAAACAGCAATGGCGGCTGGAATCCTCATCTACATTTCCAGCTAGCATTAACCACACAAGGGGTGGGTAATAACTGGCCGGGCGCTGTTGATCCTGATGAGTTAGCCCTTTTCAATGCTATTTGCCCTAACCCTGCTGCACTGCTCAATTTAGCAGATGAAAAAACTGCATATGTAGGTACGCAAAAGGCACAAGTGTTAGCACAGCGCAAAGCGAAATTTGGTGAAAACCTTAAGCTTACCTATGCAGACCCAGTGATGTTTTTGCGCGGCTGGCGTCATCATTTATTTGATGAAAGTGGCCGCCCGTATTTAGATAGCTATAACAACGTGCCCCATGTCGGCCACGCTCATCCACGCATTCAAGCGGTGGCGGCTGATCAGCTAAAGCGTATGAACTCGAACACGCGTTATTTACATCCTGCGCAAACCGCTTTTGCTGATAAAATATTATCAAAAATGCCTGATTCTTTAGAAGTATGCTTCTTTGTTAACTCAGGCACTGAAGCCAATGAGCTAGCCTTGCGCTTAGCGCGTGCACACAGTGGCGGCAAAGATATGGTCACTCCAGATCATGGTTATCACGGCAACACCACAGGCTGTATTGATGTTTCAGCTTACAAGTTCAACGCGAAAGGCGGGGTAGGCCAAGCGGATTGGGTGCAACTGGTTGAAGTAGCGGATGAGTATCGCGGTAGTTTTCAAAGTGATGATCCACAAAGAGCTGAAAAGTACGCCGCTTTGGTCGATACCGCTATTGCCAACATTGATGCTAATGGCGGCAAATTAGCGGGCTTTATTGCAGAAACATTCCCAAGTGTTGGTGGGCAAATTATCCCGCCAACTGGTTATTTACAAGGCGTGTATCAGCGTATTCGTGATGCTGGCGGGGTGTGTATTGCAGATGAAGTACAAACGGCATTAGGCCGTTTAGGCGATTACTACTTTGCCTTTGAGCAACAACAAGTAGTGCCTGACATCGTGGTGATGGGTAAGCCTATTGGCAACGGCCATCCTATTGGCGTACTAGTAACAACGAAGGCAATTGCTGAAAGTTTTGCGCAAGGGCCTGAATATTTCTCTACCTTTGGCGGCTCAAACCTTTCCTGTCGTATCGGCAAAGAAGTGCTGGATATTGTTGATGACGAAGGCTTAATGGAAAACGCCAAGCTGATGGGTGCTAAGTTACAAAACGGCTTAAAAGCACTGCAAGAGCATCATCTTTTAATTGGTGATGTACGTGGTTGTGGCTTGTTCATAGGTTTAGACCTAGTCGAAAATAGAGCAACTAAAGCACCGGCAACTGCCGCTTCTGATTACGTTAAGAACCGCATGCGCGAGCATCGTATTTTGATGGGCACAGAAGGGCCTGCGGATAACATCCTTAAGATTAGACCACCACTGACTATCGAAGAAAACGATGTTGAGATGATTCTACAAGTGATGGACCAAGTGCTAGGTGAAGCAGAGAGTTTGATGGGTTTATAATTAGTCCCATTTAAGCCTTACTGCTTTAGTAAGGCTTAAAATGCTGCTTTTAGATTAAGAAAAGAGACCAAGCTAAGCCGTATACATCTATTAAATAATGGATAACAACCACTGCCTAAAGTATTCAACACCTTGCTTTGGATACAAAGGCTTAGGTGGCTGTAACATATAAAATTGTGACCGAGTAACCAAGGTGGTGCTTATTGGGCGAACCAGTAAGCCACTGGCAATATAATCATCCACTAAATTCTCCCAAGCAAGGGCTAAGCCTTGGCCATTGAGCGCTGCTTGAATCACCAGTGGGTAATTGTTTATATTGATCCATCGATAAGCTTCGTGCGAATAGTTAATGGCGCACTCACGAAATAAATCTGGCCAGTTCACCCATTCTTCATTTACTTCCAAGGCTAACAGCGTTGCTTTAGTTAAGTCATTGGGGCCGTTCAAAGGTGGAATTTTTTCAAGGTATGCCGGGCTGCAAACGGGAAATACCTTCTCGCTAAATAACGGTGATGCTTCTAGGCCTTGCGGTGGTGTTGTGCAATAAAACAAAGCAATGTCAAAACGGCTGTTACTTAAACTATCCACTGAATCAACCGCTAAAATGCGCAAGTCGATATCTGGATGCAGCTCTTGAAATTCACTAATACGTGGCAATAACCAAAACGAAGCCATCGCATTAGAAGTAATAATGGTAACTTGCTTATCGCTCTCCTGCTGTAAAATGTCGCCGGTTGCCGCGGCTATCATCTGTAGTGATTGTTGAATACTACTGTAATATTCAATTCCAGTAGCAGTGAGCGCTAAGGCACGCTTATCACGAATGAATAACGCTTGGCCAAGATAATCTTCTAAGTGCCGCACTTGCCTGCTCACAGCCCCTTGAGTGACATGCAAATCTAATGAGGCTCTGGTAAAACTCAAATGCCGAGCAGCCGCGGCAAACGCGACAAGGCTGTTAAGTGGAGGTAGCGGTTTGATCAGCATTGGTTATCCTTAGCTGGCAGTGTGTTTGGTTATATTAGATTAGTGCTTTTCGTTATTGAGTTGTATCACCCTTTAGCTGCAAACGCGACTTAGCTATATTGTGCTGTGCGAAATTATGCCCGTTAATGTCGTGATTGGCATAGAAAATAAGCTAAGTTATGATTATAAAAATTGGCCGAGAAGTATTAATCAAGCCAGTCTTGCTGCCAAGGATAATTGGATAACTCAATAACACCTTCTTTAGTGATCAGCACCTGCTGCTCTAGCTTTACGCCTTCTTTGCCTCCTTGCGCACCAATATAGCTCTCTACACAGACCACCATGTTTTCTTCGAATACTCCATCGTATCCAGAGCTTTGCCAATCTGCTCCTTGATGGGCAATGGCAGGGTTTTCGTCAGCAAGACCAACCCCATGGCTGATGCAGCAGTAGCGATTGTGATAAAACTCAGCGGGAATCTGCCATGCTTTTTCGCTGAATTCTCGATAACTCAAACCCGCTTTTAACAGCGCCATATTAGTTTGCACTTGTTGATAAGCTAAATTATATAACCTGCGCTGCTCTGAAGTAGCAGGAGTATGATCAACGGTCCAAGCTCTTGATATATCGGCGCAATAGCCATAGGGGCCAATTAAATCAGTGTCAAAACTGAGCAGCTCGCCATGTTGCATAATGCGCGAACTCGATTCCTGCATCCAAGGGTTAGTGCGCGGACCGCTAGAGAGTAACCGAGTTTCTATCCACTCGCCACCGTGGCGAATATTTTCATAATGCAGCCAAGCCCAAAGCTCGTTTTCACTGATGCCAGAGCGTAATTCACTGTGCATTCGCGCAATGCCTTTTTGGCAAACATCAATCGTCCAGCGCATAAGTGCTAGCTCATCTGCTGATTTTATTTTACGCGCTTCTTCCATAATGCTGTGCCCAGTAACTAGCTGTACCCCTTGCTCTTCAAGCATTACCAAGCCTTCGAACTCTGCAATATCAACCGCTAAACGCAGCTGCGATCCTAAGTGCTGTTTTAGGGTATCGATGATTTCACCAGCCCATTGTTGCGCCTTTTCTTGCACTCTTGAGCCTGCACCAAAATGGCTCCAACTAATCGCTGTGCGAATTTCATCTATTTGCTGATTGTTGTCAAGTAAGTGCTCGCAATTGTGGAATTCCCAATGAATAACCGGGCCTTGGGCGAAAACTAAGGTGTAGCGCGCAAAATTGTGTAAGGTCCAAATTTGCATGTTGCTGCTGTCGGTTGCATAGCGGATGTTGACAGGATCATAGAGTAAAATTGCACCGCAATCTGCCTTGGCTAATTGTGATTTTACCCGCTGTAAGCGGTATTGGCAGGCTCTTTGATGTACTTCATCACTCACTGGATTAGGCAGTGATTGCTGGCTATGATGTTGCTCAAAACGCGTTTCATTAGGTTGCTTATTATTAGGTAAAGATCCGAAACTGCTTTGGGTCATCCGTTATTACTCCAATGATCTATGCTATTTAAACTTGAGGCTATTAAGGGTCGAATTGCTGGTGGTGTAAAGTGATAAAAAGTCATTGGCCTATGCGTTTTGCTCAAGTCTAATTACTGGTCAGTGCTTAATGGTCAGGTTGTTGTTACCAGGCTGTTTCTATGTGATGAGTTTTTCTCATAGGTTGGCGCTGAAAAGTCGTTTGTCAGGTGAGTTTCTAACTCTGTACTATCCAAATACCTAAGCCTTTCCTATGGCTAAAAATGGCACATATTGAGCAACCAGCTCACAGCTCAAAATTCGTAATTGAAGCTAAGATTGCGTCGAAGCTAAGATTACATCGCAGCGAAGATATTAGCAGGTGCTATTCGTATTAATAATAAAAATTGAGATTTCACCATGACAAAACCACAACACCAAATCCCGATGCTGACATTAGATGCAGTACGCCAGCCCATTGCACAAGCCCAAGGTTTACCCAATGCTGTCTACAATGATCCTGAATTATTTAGCTATGAAAGAGATCATGTCATAGGGGCTACATGGGCGGGTTTGTTATTCGCCAGTGAGCTACCTAAAAATGGTTTTGCCAAGCCTGTTGATTTCATGGGGTTACCGTTAGCAGTGATGCGTAATCGTGAAGGAGAGCTAAAAGTTTTCCACAATGTGTGCAGCCATCGCGGCATGATTTTACTGCGTGAAGAAACGGAAGTAGAAGGCATGGTGCGCTGCCCTTATCATTCATGGACGTACGATTTGAATGGCAATTTAAAAGGCACGCCACATATTGGCGGAGTGGGGGTACATAAAGCAGCAGGGTTTGTGTGTGAAAAACATGGGCTGCGTTCGGTAAGATCTGATGTATGGAATGATATTGTGTTTATTAACTTGTCGGGGGAAGCCCATGATTTTGCCGATTATATACAGCCGTTAGTCAGCCGTTGGGAAGCTTTCACAGGCGAGCATGGTTTTGAGCAACTGGCGGTTCCAGCCACGGGCAGTAGTATGGAATTAACGGTTGAGTCTAACTGGAAATTGGCGGTTGAAAACTATTGCGAAGCCTATCATTTGCCTTGGGTGCATCCAAGCTTGAATACCTACTCTCCGCTGGATCAGCATTATAATCTTATCGTTAATGATGATATGTCGGGTCAGGGTAGTTACAGCTATAACTTGTCTGATATCGCGGGCACTAAGCTGCCGCAATTTAGCGCTTGGCCTGAGGATAAAATTCGCCAAGCGGAGTACATCTCTTTATATCCTAACATTTTGTTAGGCGTACAAGCGGATCATGTTTTTACTGTTTTATTAATGCCGCAAAGCCAAAACCAAACCATCGAGAAGCTGCAATTAGCTTATGTTGGTAAAGAAGCCACAGGGGATGAATACGCAGCGTGTAGATCTGCAGTATTAGAAAGTTGGAAGGTCGTGTTTGGTGAAGACGTGTTTGCGGTAGAGGGCATGCAAAACGGCCGTAATTCTCCTGCTTATCAAGGCGGTGCTTTCTCTCCGGTATTAGATGGGCCTACCCATCATTTTCATCAGTGGGTGGCGAACAAATATGCGCGAGATGCACTGTAATAGCGATGTCTTTAGAAGTTAATTTATGTAACACGGAAGCAAATATGAGCTCATCTGTATCTCAAACATTAAACAACCACTGGCTAAATTTTATTGATGGGCAGTGGCAAGATTCACAACAGC
>JBALXS010000073.1:0-24453 GCA_036960485.1 Oceanospirillaceae bacterium | reverse complement strand
CCCGAATATGCCATGAAGCGCTTGTTAGCCGCAGGTAGTGGGTGTATTTATCAAATGTCTAAGGTATTTCGTAACGGCGAGATTGGCCGCAAGCACAATCCTGAGTTTACGATGCTGGAATGGTATCGATTAGGTTTTGATGAGCAGCAGTTAATGGACGAAGTTGCAGCGATAGTGACAGCGGCAACAGGTATTATTGATTTTAAAAGAATTAGTTATCAACAGCTTTTTTTGCAATATTTGGCTGTGGATATTAATAATACTAATGACCAAGTGCTAGCAGATAAAATGAATGAACATATTGAAGTTAGTGGTGATTTTGACCGCGATGGCTGGTTAAACTTATTGATGTCTCATTGTATTGAGCCGCAATTAACAGGCGCTGTGTTTGTTTACAATTACCCGGCAAGTCAAGCAGCACTGGCTAAAGTGAAGTTAGATACTGCTGGTAATGCAGTGGCAGCAAGATTTGAATTGTTTATTGATGGTGTTGAATTAGCAAATGGTTATCATGAGTTAACAGATGCTGATGAGCAACAGCAGCGTTTTAATTTAGATCAACAGCAGCGAATGCATTTATCACTACCGCAACGACCTTTAGATGGTCATCTAGTGGCTGCGCTTAAGCATGGTATGCCCGATTGTGCTGGAGTGGCCTTGGGAATTGATCGGTTAGTTATGTTGGCGTTAAAAAAAGAAAATATCAGTGAAATTTTACCTTTTGATTTTGCTAGAGCTTAACTGTATATTTTAACTCTTCATAAAGTACATTTTTACAATTAGTTAGCTTATTATGGGTAAAAAATCACATAATAAAATAGAGCTGTTGAATTTTAAAGCTAGGTTTGGTGATCGTTTTTGTCAAATAATCTAGCTTTCTTGTAGAGAGTTACTGATTGTTAATGACCCAAGCTTGCTGCAATTGGCTTTCGTTAAGTTCTAGAATCGTCGCGTAGACATCATCCTGTATAGGATATGATTTTACAACTCTTGCGCCACGTACAATACCCGCTACCGCCGTTTTAAAGTCATCATTTATCAATACCATTTGCTGCACTGTGCTACTGCTCGTAACGTATTGGCCATGTACCATAGCAGCAAGCTCTTGATAGGCGCGTAGTTTTGAAGCGCGGATAGCATTAATTACTTTCTCGCCTCGTGTACGTCCAGGTTGTTTACTTATTGGTGCATAACCTGTTGCGCGATAGTTTTGTGTACTTGATTTTGGCATATTTGAGCCACCGAAATTACTCGCTGTCTTAGATATAGTTTCACAACCAACTAACGTTAAGGTCAATATTAACAAACTGCTTTTAACTAATACTTTAAGTGTCATTGCATCTATCCTACTGTGGTCCAATACCGTTTTCGATTATAAACCCTTTATTTAGAGCATCAATAGGATCATATCCCGGTAATATACTCTCTAAACGTTTGTAGGCTATATGTGATTGTCCTGTGGCGACTACTTGGCGAGTAATAACATCTAAAATACGTGCATTTAGTACCACTCCATCACCATGCTTTGCATAGGTACCTGTTAAAATATAATAAATTTTATACTGCTGTTGCAAAGTAGGTAGTGTGCCTTTAGAAACGCTGGCCTTATCTGTTGTTACTAAGCTTACTGCGCGATAATCAACCATATTATAACCGCGTTGAGTCATTGGGAAGATGAAACTTTCCGAAATTCTAGCGCCAAATAAGTCGTCATGCACGCTGTGACGTAAAGATTTGAAAGGTAGTACTGCAACGGGTAAACGCTTTACTCTGTTCTGTTTTAAGCCCAAAATCATTTGGTCAGCCATTTGCGCAACGGCTTCACTGACAGGGTCGAAGTAATTTGGCTCGATAGGAGTGATCGCGGTAGGGGCTGGTTTTGCGAATTCAGATAAACTATCAATCTCAATGGCTTTTTCTACAATAGCACGTGCTTCTTGAGTAGACATTTGTTTAGAAAAAGGAGATTTTGTACCTTGAACCGCACAGCCGCTAATCATCATCGCAGTCAATAACAGCAAGACTGTTGTTAGGGGTATTTTCTTTACCAATCTTTGTTCCTCTCGCCCTTGTTTCATAAACCTTTGCCTATTTTGTTCTTACATTTATTTGAGATACTACACTAAGACTGATCACGACTCTATTCGCTATATCCTCTAAATGTATTATAGTGTCAAAATCAAAAGGTAAACTAGCGTTAAATAAATTGGAATCAGTTTATTTATATCCTAATCAACGCTTTATTATATCGGTAAATTACAAATTATGTTGAAATCCCTTAAGAAACGGCTGAATCAGCCCTCTTTAAGACTGGCAAATACAGTGGCAAAAGTTAGCTGTGTGCTATTGTTGTTAGGTACTTTTAATGTAACGTCTGCATTGGCGCTTACAGTACAAGCGACAGGGCAAGCAGTTATTGTCGCCGGAAATTTAAGTAATGCGCGAAATATAGCTATAAAGCGCGCTAAACAGCAAGCAGCATTACAAGCGGGTGCTTTTATCAGTACTCAGCAGACACTAGAACAAGGCGTTATCGTGCAAGATAAGCTTTCTATTGAGTCTTTAGCAAGTGTTGGCAATGCTAAAGTAATCAGTGAAAACGTTAGCGGTAATATATTGAGTGTATTGATCAGTGTTAACATTAATAGTCACAACAAATGTGCAAACCCAAATAACGGCAACCAATATCGAAAACGAGTCGCTATAACTGCTTTCCCGATGCTAGATCCCAATCAATCAAAAATTGGCCGTTTACGTAATATAGAATCTAGCTTAGCTTCTGAGATTTCTAAAAGGTTACATAGAGATTCTAATTTAGAAGCGCTAAATGCCGGTAATTTAATGTTACAAGCTGATCCAAATACCGCAGCATCAGCCCGGTTACCCCAAGGATCGTTGACCACTGTGTTGCAGCAAACAAGGCAATTAAAAGTACAATATGTTGTCTCTGGAGTCGTGCGTGATATTGGTATGCTTACACCTAGCGTATATCGTCAAAAGAACTATTTCGTTGATAAATATAATAAGTATGACTATTTGAGCAGTAAATACTTACGTGCATTTGAAGTGGATATGTTTATTCACGATGGTATGACCGGTTCGCTAATGAATCAAAAGAGCTTTACCACCGTAGGACTTTGGGGAAATAACGATCGTCAAAAAATGGGTTTTGCTAGCGCTCCGTTTTGGCAATTGGATTATGGTAAACAAGTTAGTACTGAAATAGATAATATGGCAGACGAAATTATTTCTCAACTGCGTTGCAGTGAGTTTTCAGTGGTTATCACTCGTGCAAATGAAAATAAGATATGGTTTAAGGCAGGTAGATCGGCTGGTATTAAAGTAGGTGATAAGTTCGCGGTCTATCGCAAAGCTACTTTTTATGACTATCAACAAAACCCCACGGTTGAACTAAATGAAACTTCGTTGGTTTTAACTGTTAAGAAAGTACAGGCTAACTCTGCAGAAGGTACTGTAAATGGTTTTACCGGGCAAAGTAATATACAAGCTGGCGATGTATTGATGTCTATGTAGCAGAGCTTTCAAGGGAGTTGATTGAGAAGTGATACAGCCACGTTAGGCTTTGTATGACTGTGCTAAATTAATTGTTTAAGTCGTAAGCTTCTAAGCGAGTGCAGCAAAAAAACCTACATATTGCTATGTAGGTTTTTCTATCTGTTGCTGATGCTTAATATAGGCAATACCAAATTAACAAACGTTAACTAGTCGCTGAATTAGCTACCAACGCCTTGTACTAATAATTCAACTCTGCGGTTACGGCTGCGGCCGACACTTGTGTCGTTTGTGTCTCTAGGTTGTAATTCGCCACGTCCTTGTGTATTCAAACGGTTTGTGGATACACCGCCTCCTGATAAGAAGCGTTGCACTGAAATAGCTCTCCTCTCAGACAAACTTTGATTATAACTTTCAGTCCCTCTAGAGTCAGTATGGCCAACAATAGTGATATTAGAACTATTATAGTGTGACAATACTTGATTAACTTTATTTAAAGAAGAATGGAAAGAAGGCTTAACCTTTGCAGAGTTTGAATCAAATGAAACACTGTCATTTAAAACTAATCGTAGCGTGTCGTCTTTAATACGCTCAATTTCAATTTCGTTGAGACGACGCTCACTTTCTAACTGTGCACGCATCGCAGCTTCCTGGCGGTCCATGTAATTACCGATAGCACCGCCGGCTGCTGCGCCCGCCAAAGCTCCGACAATAATGCCTTTATCGCGGTTACCATCATCGTCCAATTGACTACCTAGTAAAGCACCCACTAGAGCTCCACCTATTGCACCATAAGTTGTTTTGTCGTTTTCACCTTGAGTTGTTGCACAACCGCTCAAAACAATTAAGGGTAGTATTAAGATCGCTAGTTTCTTACTCATAAAAAGGTCCTTTTATTTTCGCTTAATAGGGCTTGCTATTGAGTTATAGCATAGCTTTGTTTAACTTAGATTAAGCAATGGTTTTCGTGCCGTTTTGAAAAGTTAACAATATTGCAGAATTGCTCTAGTCAAAAGCAACTCTGAAAGTGTTATTCAGTGTGTATGAATTTTACTCAAGTTATTAATATAAAATTCAGTTACTCCCTAGGCTATTCTATAACAGCTTTTAATTGAACAGTAGTTATAGCATCTAATCTGTCTGACTTTGTAGCATAAAAGTCGAAATTGCTTGAATACAGATAATGTACATGAAAAAAAGGCACTTAAGCGCTAGCCACTTTTATAAGCAATCGCTAGAATACTGTCTGCCATTTTCATTTAGTCGTTCAAGCTGTTATTAACGATTAATAGAAAAAGCATTATCTTGTATATACAGAGCATCTATTTAGCATTACTGCTTTTGTATATTAAGCCTGTTACGTTTCGCTTTAATTACAGACAATTATAGTGCAGCGTTAAAATAGTTAGCTAGTTTATAAATCACCTTATTGAGGAGCGCTTTTTTTGTCACATCTACCTATTATTGTTGGATTTGGTGGTATCAATCCAGCTGGAAGAAGCTCTTTTCATCATAGCTACCGACGTTTGATTATAGAAAAACTATCTGTTGAAGAGCGCGCCGCTACTTTATTATCACTGGCCACTTTAAGTAATTTAGTGACAGTCACTCCGGGTGAAGATAACTATCAAACCGCTCAAGGGGATTTTAGCTCCCTTGAAGCGTTATTGGAAAATATCAGCGAGCAGATCTTAAATAACTCACTAATTAGAAAAATCACCAAAGAACACTTTGATGTTGATGCTATAGTGCAAAACAAGGCTGTTTCTTTAAAAAGTGAGCAAGCGATTACGTTTACGTTAACCAAGCGCCAGTTACCTAATGTGATTCCTGAGAATTGGCAAGTTGTTGAAAATACTATTCACAATTTTGACATAACCGTAAATGGCGAACTCCCCGTAATATTGCCCGATAGTAAGCCAAGTGCTGTAAAAACAGCCGGGCAGCTACCGACAGGGTTTGAGCCAGGTAAGTTATATCAATCTCGTAATCATCCACGTAATTTGCAGATGACAATATACGCAGCATCCGATGCGGTAAGCTCTTGTGGCATTGATTTTCAAGTGATTGCCGACGCGGTTTCTCCTGATGATATTGCTGTATATGCCAGTAATTCAATTGGTCAATTAGATGATCTCGGTTTTGGTGGTTTAACTAAATATCCTAGTATTGGAAAGCGCATTACTTCCAAGCAAATGCCATTAGGCTATGCGCAAATGCCAGCGGATTTTGTCAACGCTTATGTGATTGGTAATGTTGGCAGTACAGGTGGTTCATTAGGTGCTTGTGCAACATTTCTCTATAACTTGCGCAATGCAGTGCAAGATATAAAAGAAGGGCGTAAGAAGGTAGTATTAGTAGGTGGTAGTGATGCCCCTATTACACCGGAGGTGATTGAAGGCTTTCGTACCATGGGAGCACTCGCCGAAGATAAGGATTTAAAAACCTTAGATGATGTTGAGGAACTCAGTGAACAGCACTATCGTAATTCGTGTCGTCCATTTGCTGAAAACTGCGGTTTTACCATTGGAGAATCTAGCCAATTTGTATTGTTGATGAATGATGAATTGGCGCTTGAGCTCGGTGCTCAAATTTATGGTGCAGTTCCCGATGTTTTCGTGAATGCAGATGGCCATAAAAAATCAATTTCAGCGCCCGGCATTGGCAATTACATAACGCTAAGTAAATCAGCAGCGCTTATAAGTAGCATGCTGGGAGAAGAGTCTCTACAGCAACGCTCATTTGTACAAGCGCATGGCACTAGTACCCCACAAAACAGAGTAACAGAATCACATGTAATTAATGAAGTCGCTAAAGCTTTCGCTATTAAACAGTGGCCTGTGGCTGCGGTGAAATGTTATTTAGGACATTCTCAAGGGACGGCGGGTGGCGATCAACTAAGTAGCTCGCTAGGTATCTGGAGTTACGGTTTTATACCTGGAATTGCAACTAGCGAAAGCTTTGCCAGCGATGTGCATCAAAGTAACTTGTTGTTATCTAAAGAGCACATAGAAGTTGGTGTGACAGGCATGGATGCAGTGATTCTTAACTCTAAAGGATTTGGTGGCAATAATGCAAGTGCCCCCGTTATCGGTCCTCATATTGTTAAGCAAATGCTAGAGAATAAATACGGCAGTGATAAGCTCGCTTTATGGCAAGAATTAAATAAAAGCGTTAATGCCCAAGCACAAGCATATGATAAAAGTGCTATGCGTGGGGAAGCAGCTCCTAGCTACAAATTTAATCATAATGTTTTAGAAGGAGCAGATCTGCATATTACCAATAGCAGTATCAGCATACCAGGGTATAAACAAAAGGTTGTAATCAATCAGTCTCATTCTTTTAATGAATATTGCAAATAGCCAAGCTAGAGGAATAGCACCATGAAATCTATTTTCACCAAGCTTTCAACTTTGAATAAACTACCTTTACTGTTAGTAACAGTGTTGCTCAGTGCTTGCAGTATCTCTCCTCAGCTACTTAACAATGAGCCGTTTAGTTTTTACATACTAAACTCTCAAACGGGATTGTTTTGTAAAGGATATACCAATCAAGAACTGAAAGGGGTATGTAAATCATTAACTCAAACAGTTCATCATCATCACGAGGTGAAAGCGATTGAAAACATTTACCAACAGAAGATTAAACAACCTAATAGAGTTGGTAGCTTAATAGGCATTTTGCTTAAAGGGGAACACGCAAATTATAAAGTTACTGCATTTGAGAACGAAAGCGTTTTTCAGCTCCCTATTAATCAACAAACGGATACTGTTTGGCGAGTGTTGTTGGAGATAAGTTCTTCATCAGGAGATAATAAAATATAATTTTTGATGTCAGCATACTAGAGCTCCGCTAGTTTTTAGCTGCATACTCTTTCGTTAGACGTAGGCAGCTGCGGGTATTTAGCGCTATTTGTTGTGCTATTGCTAGTGCTGACTCGTTACGTAATTGGCATAGTACATCTGCTATAATCGAGATATTGGCTGGCTGGTTATACGTTTCTAACATGTTAGCCAGTGGCATATCCGGCGCGTCAGTTTCTAATACAATATCTGTTAGTGGCAATTGAGCAGCTAAAGCGCGTAGTTTGGTTGCTCGTGGATGGGTAATTGTGCCGCCAAATCCCAGTTTAAAGCCAAATTCTTGCGTATAGCGTTTTGCTTGCACCGCACTACCATTAAAAGCGTGCACAATACCGCCTTCTGTAAAACCAATTTTTTTAAGCATTGATAATACTTGATCGTGCGCTTTACGCACATGTAGTAACACTGGTAATTTAAATTGCTTGGCGATTGTTAGCTGTGCGTTAAACAATTCAATTTGAGCGCTCTTTGCAACATCATCACCGCTTATAAAAAAATCTAAGCCTATTTCTCCCACTGCAATCGGGTTGTGTTTAGCTATATAGTCACTCAATAATGCTAAATGTTGTTGCTGGTGTTGATTCATAAAACAGGGATGCATGCCTAAGGAAAAATGGATATTGCTATGTGTGTCTGCCAAGTTAATCACAGTGCGAAAGTTATCGGCACTGACACTGGGCACTATAAACTCTGTTACTTTTTGGTGATAGGCGCGTTGTAGTATCTGCGATAGTTGCTGGTGTAACACGGGAAAATCTAAGTGGCAGTGGCTATCAATGAATGACATATCTATTAACCTTGTACTTAGGTGTTGAATCTAGAAAGATGGCTTTGAAGAGTTAAAAGATATATAAACCAACTAGCTAAAAGTTAACTAGTTGGCACTAAAGCTTACAGCTATACAATTAATGCTCGCGTGTTGCTCTGAAGCGTACATCTGGCCAGCGCTCTTCGGTCAAGCTAAGGTTGATACGCGTCGGTGCAAGGTAAGTTAGTAAACCACCGCCATCAATTGCTAAGTTATCGTTGGCTTTACGATTTAGCTCTTCTAGCATTTTAGCATCGTCGCACTCAACCCAGCGTGCTGTTTGCACTGTGATGGTTTCATATAAGCAATCTACTTTGTACTCATCTTTGAGGCGAAACATAACCACTTCAAACTGCAAGATACCGACAGCGCCTAGCACTAAATCGTTATTCTTTAACGGCTGAAATAACTGTACAGCGCCTTCTTCTGATAACTGCTGTAAGCCTTTGCGCAATTGCTTTGCTTTAAGAGGATCAATAGAGCGTACGCGTTTAAATAATTCTGGTGCAAAGTGAGGAATACCAGTGAACTTTAGTTCTTCGCCTTCAGTGAAAGTATCACCTATTTGAATGGTACCGTGATTATGTAAACCAATAATATCACCAGACCAAGCCTGATCAACGCTTTCGCGATCGCCTGCTAAGAAAGTTACCGCATCAGCAATTTTGACATCTTTCTTGATTCTGCAATGGCGCATCTTCATGCCTTTGCTGTAGTTACCTGAGCAAATACGCATAAAGGCAATTCTATCGCGATGTTTTGGATCCATGTTTGCTTGGATTTTAAAGATAAAGCCAGAAAACTTCTCTTCATCTGCTTCTACAACACGGCTTACTGTTGATCTAGAAATCGGTGGCGGAGCAAAGTTTGTATAACCATCAAGCATTTCTTTAACGCCAAAGTTACCTAAAGCAGTACCGAAAAAGACTGGAGTTTGTTTGCCTGCTAAAAATAATTCACGATCAAATTCGTTAGTAGCGCCCTTAACGAGCTCTATTTCGTCAACAAAATCATCATATAAATCGCCTAGCAGTGCTCTGGCTTCATCAGAATCAAGGCCTTTAATGCGTACATCTTTTGGTAAAACGGCGCCTTGGCCTGATTTATAAACGTGAATTTCATCATTAACTAAGTTATACACGCCTTTAAAAAAGCTACTCATACCGATTGGCCAATTTATAGGCGCAGCTTCAATTTTTAAAACTTCTTCGATTTCATCAAGCAAATCAATAGGGTCGCGTATATCACGGTCCATTTTGTTAACAAAAGAAAAGATCGGTGTATCACGTAAACGACAAACTTCCATTAACTTAATAGTTCGATCTTCTACCCCTTTAGCGCCATCAACCACCATTAAGGCGCTATCGACAGCAGTAAGAGTACGATAAGTATCTTCAGAGAAATCTTCGTGACCTGGAGTATCGAGTAAGTTTACAACTTTATTATTCCAGAAAAACTGCATAACAGATGAGGTGATGGATATTCCTCGATCTTGCTCCATAGTCATCCAATCAGAGGTGGCATGCCTATCGCTTTTTTTGCCCTTAACAGTACCTGCTTTTTGGATCAGGTTGCCAAGCAATATCAGTTTTTCGGTGATCGTTGTCTTACCTGCATCTGGGTGAGAGATGATGGCAAAGGTACGTCTTGAGCTAACTTCGTTTGATGTTTCAGTATTAGTCATTTTTAAGTTCTTGGTATGTGTACACAGCATCGTACACAAATAAAATGTAACTAAGGCTGAGAGGGAATTAGAAGGGCGCAATTATAATCAATTTTCGAACACTTTGCGCCACTCTTTACGCATCTATATAGGATAGTGCAGGGCAAACGCTGATATTTTGGATAAGTAGTCTGTTTAAGCTAATGAGTTGGCAAATAGCGGTAAGTACTGAAAGGCTAATCACTTAACTAAAAGAGACCTTTGAAGCAAATTAGCCTTTATTGATTTAGCTGATTACCAATCACCACCTAGCGCTAGGTAAAGGTTGATACGTTGCTCTAATTGTAATCTGCGTATTGATAGCAAATTGCTTTGTGCAGATATGGTTTGTTGCTGAAGTGTTAATGTATCTAGTAGGCCAATTTCACCTTCTTTATAGCGGGTAGACGCTATTTTAAAAGCGCGTTGGCTCTCTTTTAATACTTCTTCTAGTAGCACTTTTCGCTGCGCTAAAATTAAACCTTGATCTAAATTACTTTCAACTTCAGAAAACGCCTTTAACGCTTTGTTTACGTAATTCGCAATAGCTTGTTGCTGATCTATATTGGCAATTTTCAGATCTGCTTTGCGGGTACCACCATCAAAAATTGGCGCTAAAATATTGCCAGCTAACTGCCATGCTAAATTACTAGGGTTCAAAATATCAGATAGCGAACTAGAAGCTCCGCTGATAGCAGCGGTTAAAGAAAAGCTTGGAAGCTGTGCTACTTTCGCTTGCTGCGCTAAATTAAAGGCAGCAGCGATGGCCCGCTCAGCTGAAATTAGATCAGGTCGGCGTTCTAATATTGTAGAGGGGATAGCAGCATCAGGTTGGGAGGGAAGCAGGGGCAAAGTATTAGGCAGCTCTGATTTTGCGTCCGGGTAACGTCCAATCAATAACTCTAGAGCGCGCAAAGCGTCACGGTGTGAGCCTTGCAAGCTCTGTAATTGCTCTTTCGCAGAAGCCGAGTTAGCTTTGCTAACTGCTATATCTTGTCCTGAAGAAAGCCCGTTGTCATATCTTATTTGGGTGATCTTTTGTATTTGTTTTAATAGTGACAAGTTGGTGGACGCTATATCCGCCTGTTTATTGCTTTCAATGGCTTTGAAATATGCATTAGCAACATTGGCGCTTAAAGAGTGAATAGCATATTTATAATCAGCTTGTGCACCTTGTACACTAGCATTGGCCGCTTGAACACCTGCTTGTAATCTGCCCCAAACATCTAGCTCCCAGCTTGCGTTAACTGACAAACTATTACTCTTGGCAGTTGAAGAGCCGGTCACAGCGCCAGATTTACTCGCACCAATTGATGCATTAACAGTGGGCTTTAAGCTAGCACCAGATTTTAAAGCGACCAGCTTTGATTTTTCAACATTGGAAGCGGCTATTTGCAGGTCAATATTCTTACTTCTTCCTTCGATCAATAATGCATTTAGCGCTGGATCATTAAATGAAGCGAGCCAATCAACGTTTACGTTTTGAGTTTTAGCTAAAGTAGCCCAATTCGTCGGCGCTTGTATAAGCTGTGCAATTTCACTTTTGCTAACACCGCTTTTGCCTAACCCTGTGTCAGACACAGAAGAACATGCACTAATCATAAATATCGCAGCAAGTAACGTAGTAGATCTAATCAGTAACATATTCACTCTCCTGGGCTTTTACATTCATAAACACTGCATACAGCACCGGTACTATAAATAAAGTAATTAAAGTTGCGAAGGTGAGGCCAAAAACAATAACTACCGCCATTGATTGAAAAAATGCATCAAAGAACAGTGGTATAACACCCAGTGCAGTCGTGAATGAACCCAAAACAACAGGCCTAACTCTGCTGGCGGCTGAATCAACAATGGCATCTAACCTAGCTTTTCCTTCACGAATTTCTAAATCCATTTGATCAACTAGAATAATGCCGTTTTGAATTAATAAGCCCGATAGCGAAAGCAGGCCTAAAAGACCCATAAATTCTAACGGTATTGCAGTGACGACTAAGCCAAATACCACGCCTATTGAAGCCAGTGGTACTACCGCCCAAATAATTAAAGGCTGTCTTATCTTATTAAATAGCACTACCACAACTAACACCATTGCTAGGAATGCTAATGGCAAAGTAGACATTAAGTCACTGCTTGATTCTGCGGAATCGCCTTGCTCGCCAGCCCATTTAAATCGATAGCCATTGGGTAACGCAATCGCTTCAATTTTAGGTTGAAGGCGGGCAAATAAATTCGCTGTCAACTCACCTGGTTTCGGGTCGCTTTGTGCTTTAATGACAAAAATTCGGTTTTCACTGCGAATAATGCCATCTCGCCAAATCGTTCTAAAGCCATCAGTCACCTGGCCTATGGGTACTTGTTTCCCCGTGATTGAGCTGGAAACCAGGATATTATTGATTTGCTCTACTGAATCATTTTGTGAGTTTGGTATTCTGGCAATAATAGGAATTAAATCCTGACCATCACGATACTCTCCCACGGTAGTACCCGCGTAGTAATTAAGTAATGCTTGGGCTAAGTCTTTTCTTGAAATGCCTGCACGTCGCCCTTTTATTGCAGAGTAAAGAGGCTCTATCACTGGCACAGGTTGGCGCCAATCATCCTTAATAGATAAAGCACCGCCATCTTGCGCCATGATAGTTTTAGCCTGGTAAGCTAAGTCGCGTAAAACTTTTGGATCAGGGCCAGTAAATTTAGCTTCAATTTTAGAGCCGCCACCAGGGCCTAATACAAAGCGCCAAGCTTTGCCTTGCGCCTCTGGAAAGTTATCAACGATGTACTGCTGAACGATAGGTCGCATAGCATCGATGTTGTTATAATCATCAACCTTTACTAAAAATTGCCCATAAGAGCTGTTAGCCGATTCAGGGCTATAAGTAAGCATATAGCGAATTCCACCGGCACCAATCAAAGTTTGAACTGCCTCTACGTGTGGCATTTTACTAATAAACGCCTCTATTTTGAGCATGTCTTGCTCAGTGCGCTCAATTCTAGTGCCCTCAGGTAACCAGTAATCAACCACCATTTGTGGCGATGTTGATTGCGGAAAAAATCCCTGGGTCATAAATTGTGCACCCCATATAGATGCACCAAATAAACTAATGACAAAAGCGATCACTAGATAGCGAAATTTGAGAGACCAGCGCATGCACTGTTTATAGCGAGCAAAAAATGCACTTTCTTTTGGTGGCTGTGTTGTTACTTTTTCGTCAGCAGCGGTGGCTTTTTTATCTGGGAATAACCAATAGCAAGCAAGAGGGGTAATTGTCATTGCGAACAACCAACTGAACGATAACGCAATCATCACCACCCAAAATAAATCTCCGGTATATTCAGCGGTAGAACCTGGGGCAAATCCGATAGGAGCAAAAGCGATAACGCCAACGGCAGTACCTGCCAGTAGTGGCCATTTAGTTTGGGAAACTATTTTTTTTGCGATCACCAGTTTATCGTGGCCATTCTTAACACCTACCAACATCGCCTCGGTGACGACCACCGCGTTATCAACCATCATCCCAAGTGCGATAATTAATGCTCCTAGTGAAATACGATGAATCGGGATACCGCCAATGTACATAGTGGCTAAAGTCGCACCCACCGTAATCAGCAAAATAAACGCCATTACTAACGCTGAATGCAAGCCCATAAAAATAAATAAAGTGACAATGACAATAACTAAGGCGGCGATAACATTTAAAAGAAAGTTATCAACAGACGCTTCAACGACTTTACCTTGGTGATAAAATTCATGTACTTGCATTCCAATAGGGCGGCGTGATAAAGACGAAGCTAGCCTTTTGCTAATGGCTTCACCGATAACTACCACATTGGCATCGAATATATTAGAAATACCAAAAGAAATGGCTGCCTTGCCGTCATATCTAATGATCTTAGTTGCAGGAGTTTTATAATCACGATACACCTTGGCAATATCTTTAAGGTAGATAATTTTGCCATCACTGGCATTACTAACCAGCAGGTTTCTAATAGATTCTACAGAATCAATGGCACCGGAGGGGTCGATGACTAAACGTTGCTCGCCTAAATTTACACTTCCAGCTGCAACTACTTCATTTTGCGTGACTAAAATGTCATATAGCTTTTGAATAGAAACACCTAACGCGGCAGAGCTTTCACGCGATATTTCGATGAAAATAGCTTCTTGCCTATCGCCTGCAATAACAACTTTAGCAACACCACTAACTTGTAGTATTTCTTTTTGTAGCTGCTTTGCGTAAGCGCGCAATTCTGCGTAGCTGTAATCATCACCAGTAATGAAATACGAAAGACCATACAAATCACCAAAATCGTCATTCACAATCGGCTCAAGCGCTTCTTTTGGTAAACTACTTTGCGCATCCCTTATTTTGCTGCGCAGTTTTGTCCAAATGATTTGTAGGTCTTCTTTCGATTTAGAAGCGTTGTATTTAATTTCAATGTTTATTTCTGATAAACCGGTCGATGACTTAGTGTTTATCTTTTTTATTTCCTGCATTTCTTGTAATGCAGATTCTAAAGGCTCACTGACTTCTCTAGCAACTTCTTCAGGGCTAGCACCTGGATATTGCGTTAAAATAAGTGCGCTTCTGATAGTGAATTCAGGGTCTTCAAAACGCGGCATTTCAGAGTAAGCATTCCAGCCGCCAAACAGCGCGAGCAACACAATAATGACACTTAACAGCGGTTTTTTTATAGCGAGTTCTGCGAGATTCATTAATAAATCCTTCAATGACTAGGGCTGGATTGACCAAGGGCGAACAGTCATGCCTTCAGCTAAATAAGAGACACCTGCGCTAATAATCATTTCGCCAGCTTCAAGCCCGTTAGCTACTAACAGGTTTTTTCCGATACCTTCAATAACGGCTATTTCGCGTTTGTTTACCTGCATTGTTTTGGCATTAACAACCCATACAAATTTCTGCTTTCCTTGAGTGGTTATGGATGTCAAAGGTACGCTAAGTTTGGCGGTATTATCTGTTTGGCGTGGATCCTTAAACCAGACAATCGCTGTCATTCCAGGTAAGATAATTAGATTCTCAGGTGGCTCAAAAGAGAAGGAAACAGCATGGGTTTGCGAGGTGACATCCGCTTGTAATGAAATTTCTTTAAACTGCGCGGCTATATGAAGCTCAGGTGCTGCATCCATTGTTATGTATGATCCTAGCGGCCTAGTTTGCTTATTGCGCACTTGCGATAGAATATTAGATGGAAGGTTAAAAGTAGCTTCAAGCCCACCTTCACCTAAAATAGTAATCGCGGTTTCGCCAGACTGTACAACTTGTCTTAACTCAACAGAAATCTGCGCAATATTTCCAGAAAAGGGAGCAATTAATACAGAGCCCTGTAGCGCCTTTTGAGCAGCATTATAGAGTGTTTTATCGACATCTTTTTTCGATTTACGGGTATCTAATTCACTGCGAGAAATAGCGTTAGCTTTGATCAAGCGCTGTGCACGTTTATATTCTGTGTTAGAAACATTGTACTGTGCTTTTGCTGATTTGAGCTTTAGTTGCAAATCTCGCTGGTCTAATTTGGCAAGCACCTCGCCTTTTTTGACGTCTTGCGCTTCAATAACATTAAGCTCGCTTAACAGCCCACCTACTTCAAACGCTAAAGGTGACAAGTTTTTAGAATAAATAACAGCAGGGTAGCTTAACTGCTGATTTTCTTTGTGCAGTTCAACGGTAACGATTTTAGCAGTTCTTACGCTGATTTTTTCTGCTTGAGTATTATCTTGTTGCTGATTACAGGCGCTTATTGCTAAAAACGTGCCGCCTAAGAAAATACGAAATAAATACTGCTTGATAACTTTACTCATGTAACTTGCCTTTTTAACTTTATAGCCATTAAGGGAATAGATAGATAGTTGTATATAAATAATAATTATACAGATTAGAGCAGTGCAGAAATAGTTACCTTTCTAATGCACTATCTCTAACGCGGCTGATTTCTCGGGCAAAATTTATTGCCCAAGTATCGAGGATTTTTTTAATTGCCGTTAAATTTTCACTATCATCTATCAGAATAGTCGCTTCTTTTTCCTTGGAAGCTATTAGCGCAAAGACACGCTTTTGAGGAATACCTTGTAAAAATTCTGCTTCAATAGATAACGCAGTAATTACATCTTTCCTATCAGTCATTTTTAAGTAAGCGCTGTTTCCAGCGTTCACAACGATTCTAAAAGGTATAAAATCTAAGGGTGATAGATCAGGGCTATCAAGTTTTATGTTTGAAAAGGCTCCGCGCACAGTGAGCGAAGTAGCGGTTGCTTGATCAATAATGCGGTAATTTTTATTACGTAGTTCAAGGCTAAGCTGGTGCTGAAAATAACGGGATAATTCAGACAGCTGCTGAGGATTGAAATGAGTCTGGCTATTATTACTTAGCCATAACTCGAATGGTTCTAGCTTAATATCTGTTATCTTAGCGATGCTTTGTGCATTGAAGTTTTTTGCAGTGTATATTTTTGTAAAATCATATTCTTTTGAATCAACAAAGCCTGCGTAGTTACCAAGGAAGCCAACCGTCTTTTGAGTGGTATTATTAGCGCATCCAGCCATTGCTAATAATAGAATAGCTAAAGTAATCAATTTATTTACGGGTGCTAGCATATTATAACTTCCTTTTATAATGATTAAAAATTGTTCTGTTATCCAACAATTTTCCAAGCGCCATCTGCTTGTAAACAAGCAGAGCCATAGGCTGTTTCAATCTTCCCACCAACTTTAATAGATTGCTGAAACTCACGGCAAGTTAATCCTACGTTATTCGTGCCCTCTTTAGTGGTAACAACGTAACCGGATGATTGTGTGGTGTTCCAAACAATTTTTTCGCCTACATTTGCTGTTGTTGCTTTTACTTGAGCTGCCTCATGCTTGCGTTGGGCATCTTCGTTAATATTATCTAATATTTTTAAGCTAATACTGGTAAAAGCTAACCACTTAAAAGCATCGTTATCGGCATGGTAAAAGCCATAACCTGGGTAAATATTTCCATAATAACGGGTTACTCTAACATTACGGTAAACTCTATTACGTGCAGCTGAAGCTTTATGTGGTGTACGCACTTTGCGTATATTGTTGTTGAGCTGCTTTTTAGTTTGGCGAAGATCTTGCTTTGTCTCAAAAGCTAAGCGCTGTTCGGCGATTACTGAAGGTGCGTTAAATAATAATACACTGATAACCAAAGGTATAACCGTATTAAACTTGTTCATTGATGACTCCTACATAGTGCTGGTGGTTTATGTGTGGATTATGTCTAAATGTAGCAGTTGAAACTCAGCACTGAGTGCCAATCTATGTGCAATGCGCGCCAAAGTTAGCTTATAATTAAGTTTAGTAGATATCATCAGTAATTCGCGCTGCTAATATGTCCTTAATTTTTAGTTGTTTTAAGTATCACAGAGAGCGTATGTCACACACTACACTATTGACTATCCCTAAGCTTATTCAGCAAGTTCTTGCACTTTATGAGGTAGATATTGCCAAGATTTTTGAACAGTCTGATATTGAGCTCAATCCTCAAAACGCACCTCTGGCAAGAGTGCCTGTGTCCAAAATGACACATCTGTGGCAATTGGCAGTAGAGGCAACGGGCAATAAAGAGCTAGGTTTAATTGCCGCGCAGTTATTTCAACCCGCATATTTGAAAGGTATAGGTTTAGCTTGGATGGCAAGTAGTAGCTTAGAGCAAGGGCTACGCCGATTTGTGGCAAATAGCCAGCTGATTAGTACCGCTGCTAAACTTGAGTTATTGGAGCAAGGTGATGATTTGCTTATTAAATATATGCCAGTGGATAGTAATAAGGAGCCGGTTAAAGGCCATAAGTGTGCAATAGAACTAGGTTTGGGATTCTTTTTAAAGATGTTTAGATTAGCAGCCGAGCGCTCAATACCGGCGAGTATTGTGTATGTTAATTTCTCAATTGGCGACTCACAGGATAAATATCAAGAGTACTTTGAGTGCCCTGTGCATGAAAATGCTGGTTTTAATGGTATTGCTTTTTCAAAGAAATTGCTCAGTGAATTGTTACCCGCGCATGATAGTGAGTTAGTGTTATTAAACGAATCGTCGATCACTAAATACTTACAGAGGATGCACATTGCCCAAACCAGCGAAAAAGTGGTTAAAGTATTAGCAAAAACGATGGCATCAGGCTGTATTAGTGAAGAGAGCGTGGCTTTCGAGTTATTGATGAGTAAACGCACTTTACAGCGAAAGTTACAGTCGGAAGGAAATACCTTTAGCGATTTACTTAACTCGTTACGCATATCATTAGCGAAACAGTATTTAACTAGTAGTTTGAATAGCGTAACAGAAATTACCTATCAACTTGGCTATAGCTCCCCGAGTATATTTTCCAGAGCATTCAAGCAAAATACCCAATATACACCTCTGTCATTTCGCGAGAAATTCAAGCTGGCTAGTTAATCTGCATTCCTAGGCAGTACTTTATGTCGATTCGTTAATACAACATTCCTCTTTAAGAAAATTAACCAGTTCATCAAGTTCATTAAACTGTGGCACACAAAAAAGAGTGCGCCCCTCGCGGCGTTGTTGAACTAGCCCCACTGATACAAGGCGGGTTATATGGTGGGATAGAGTCGATGCAGGGATATCAAGTGCTACTTGAATCTCACCAACGGGAACACCTTGATGACCTCCTTTAACTAAATAGCGAAAAATTCCTAAGCGAGTGGTATGTCCTAACTCGGCTAAGCGTTTAGCTGCAATATCAACTTTCATGGTGAATGTCCTGTAAAAATATATTTCCATAATACTCGAAATAAATTGACTTAGCAAAGCGCTTGAATCATTATAATTCGACAATTATGGAAATATAAATAACCACTGCGCTTTCGCATGCATTATCCGCTCGACGAAACAGTTTGGTTAGTGTTCGCATTTCTTAATAATTCCATTATTTTGGAAATATAGAATTAAATTAAAATCGATTAAGAGGATTAAAAATGTATGATTTTTTAACAAGCGAAAATTTTCTGACCATGCTGTTGAGCAGCGCTGAAATGTTTTTAAAATTATTTGCTGAATTATCAGTGCTATTTTTAGTGATAAGTTATGCTGTGGCACTAATAAATCAAAAGCTGCCTGCACAGAAAATTCAACGATTATTAGGTGGGCGTAACGGTCGAGGTTATCTAACAGCAGCAGGGTTAGGGGCTTTAACACCGTTTTGTAGTTGCTCTACGATACCGATGTTGATTGGCTTGTTAAAAGCGCGAGCAGGGTTTGGACCCACTATGACTTTTTTATTCACCTCGCCTTTATTGAACCCTATTGTTATCGCGCTATTTATCCCAGTATTGGGGCTACAAGTGACAATATGGTATGCAATATTAGCTTTAAGTACCTCGATCATAGCGGGCATACTGTTACAGTTTTTAGGCTTTGACCGTTACATTAAGCAATCTATGTTAGAGACAAAAGTTGGCTGCAATACCGGTGCTAGTGAAAGCTGTGGGGGCTCGAAAACAGTTGTTCAATCAAAGTGGAAAATAGCATGGAAGGAAAGCAGCTCGCTGTTTGTTTCGATGTTTCCTTACATGCTCATCGCGATGTTAATAGGCTCGTTAGTGCATGGCTTTGTGCCTGCTAACTTCTTTGCACAAGTGGCTAGTGCCGATAACCCAGCGGCGATACCTACCGCGGCACTTATCGGTATTCCTTTATACATCAGGGTCACTGCACTGTTACCATTAGTAGGTTCTTTCATGGCGAAGGGGGTTAGTATGGGTGCCATTATTGCACTTGTCATAGGCAGCGGCGGCGCTAGCCTTCCAGAAATGATACTACTTAAGCGGCTATTCCACTGGCCGTTAATGATAGCTTTTCTATTGGTTATTTTTAGTATGGCAGTAATCGGCGGCTTTGCTTTTAACTACTTTTTTAGTTAATGAAGCTCATGGCTAATGATATTTACTGCCCAATATTCTCGCTGAACAGCCTGTTTTAGAGAGTTTCAAGGCAGGCCCGCTATCATGATGGTGTTTGCCGACGCTTAGTTTAAGCGCATATGGAATATTTTAGAAATCCATAATTATGATGAGTAGAGGGTAAGCGTGCAATAGCTAATGCTGATATTGGCTATTGCGAAAAGAAGGAAAAAAGACGAGAGAAATTGGATAAGTTTCTCCCTTCCTTGCTTATTTAAAAGATTTTAGAAACCGACTTTATCAGCGCCTTTTAAAGCTAAAATACTTCTCGCATCTTCAGGTGTCGCTACGTTTAAGCTCAGTCCTTCAATGATTTTTTTGACCTTTTCTACTTGCTGAGCATTAGTTTTGGCAAGTTCGCCAGGTGCTATCCATAGTGAATCTTCTAAGCCGACGCGTACATTGCCTCCCATAGATGCCCCCATCGCGGCAATAGACATCTGTTTGCTACCTGCTCCTAATACAGACCAGCGGTATTGATCGCCAAACAAACGATCTGCAGTACGCTTCATATGTAAAACATCATCGGGGTGAGTGCTGATACCACCGAGTAATCCAAAGACTGTTTGAATGAAAAAGGGTGGTTTTAGTAAGCCTCTTTCTGCGAAGTGCGCCAGAGTATATAAATGGGAAGTGTCATAGCATTCTATTTCAAAGCGCGTGTCATTTTCAGCGCAGGTGGTTAAAATGTATTCAATGTCGGCAAAAGTGTTGCGAAATAAGCTTGAGCGAGACCCTTCTAAATACTCTTCTTCCCATGCGAACTTAAATTCTTTTTGACGCTTAAGCATGGGAAATAAACCAAAATTCATGGTGCCCATATTAAGTGATGCTATTTCAGGTTTGTGCTGTTGTGCAGGACGAACACGCTCATCAACTAACATACGGGGCGACCCACCCGTGGTGATATTTATAATTACATCGCTGCGCTGTTTTATGCTTTCAAGGATCGGCTCAAACGCAGCAGCTGTTTGTACAGGCCTTCCATCGATAGGGTCACGAGCATGTAAGTGAACGATTGCAGCACCAGCATCAGCTGCTTCAACCGCCGCATCTGCAATCTCTTGTGCGGTAATCGGTAAGTAAGGTGACATTGAAGGCGTGTGGATGGCGCCGGTAACCGCGCAAGTGATGATGACTTTGTTGTTTGACATTGTTTGGCCTCTAATTATTATTGTCAGTTTATGTATGAGTGTCGCTATAGCTATAGGTTATAAAATTTATATAGTTAACCAAATTAGCACATGCAAGTGTACTTGCCTTGAATATTTAAAGCTGAGGCAGAATAAATATCGAATGAGCCTTTTTATATGAAAAGCAGTATGAGAAGAAGTGTGCAAGCAGTGCTTAAAAATTGTAATAAAAGCGTAGTTGTTGGTGGTATAAAGAAGTGGGTTTGGTGTTATTTATGCGAAAAATTAAATCTATAGCTAGCTAAAGGTTATGAAAAGAGTGCCCGTTAGATTTAGGCACTCTTTGTGAAGATGATAAAGCTAACAGTTAGTTAATAATCTTGTCGATAAGTGAATCATCAGCAACATTAGGGATGGTTACTTTCAATCTAGGCTCAGCAGCCATTGCGCGTTTAATCGCAAAAATAGCACCGTCGTTTCTCGCCCAGTTTCTTCTTGATATGCCGTTGTTAACATCCCAATGAAGCATCGATTTTAAACGTCTATCGCAATCATCAGAGCCATCAAGCATCATACCGAAACCACCATTGATAACTTCGCCCCAACCAACACCACCACCATTATGGATGCTGACCCAAGTAGCGCCTCTAAAAGAATCGCCAATCACGTTTTGAATCGCCATATCAGCAGTGTATCTAGAGCCGTCGTAAATGTTTGATGTCTCTCTGTAAGGGGAATCGGTGCCGGATACATCGTGGTGATCTCTGCCCAGTATTATAGGTGCAGAAATTTTACCGTCTCTAATGGCATTATTGAACGCTTCAGCTATTTTCATACGTCCTTGCGCATCGGCGTATAAAATTCGCGCTTGGGATCCAACCACCATTTTATTAGCTTTAGCTTCTTTAATCCAAAGCAGGTTGTCGGCAATTTGTTCCCTAATCTCAGCAGGTGCATCTTTAAGCATCGCTTCTAATACATCTGCTGCAATTTTATCTGTTGCATCTAAATCTTTTGGATCTGATGAAGAGCAAACCCATCTGAAAGGTCCAAAACCATAGTCAAAGCACATAGGACCCATAATATCTTGTACATAAGATGGGTACTTAAAGTCTTCCTCATCTTTCATGATATCAGCGCCAGCACGGCTTGCTTCTAATAAGAATGCATTACCATAATCAAAGAAATACATGCCTTTAGCCGTTAACTTATTAATCGCATTTACATGTCTGATTAAAGTTGTTTGCACTGCTTCTTTAAAGCCATCTGGGTCATTAACCATCATTTCATTAGCTTCTTCAAAGCTATGCTCAACAGGGTAGTAACCGCCTGCCCAAGGATTGTGTAAAGAGGTTTGATCAGAGCCTAAATCAATAGTGATATCTTCAAGGGTAAAGCGCTCCCAAAGGTCAACAATATTGCCGACATATGCGAGGGATACAGGAACGTTCTCAACAATCGCCCGTTTAATTCTGGTGATTATTTCATCTATGTTTTCAAATACTTCATCAACCCAGCCTTGTTGATGTCTCTTGTAGGCTGCTTTAGGGTTTATTTCTGCTATCACACCAATGGTTTTCGCAATAACCGCCGCTTTTGGTTGTGCGCCGCTCATTCCACCTAAACCAGATGTTACAAAAATAGGCAGTTTAGATTGATCACGATCTTTCTGCATTCTTGCTGCATTTAACAAGGTAATAGTGGTGCCGTGTACTATCCCTTGCGGGCCTATATACATGAAAGATCCAGCGGTCATTTGCCCATATTGGGTAACACCTAGTGCGCTGAATTTTTCTAAATCATCAGGCTTTGAGTAGTTAGGAATCATCATGCCGTTGGTCACAACCACTCTAGGTGCATCTTTATGAGAAGGATACAAACCCATAGGGTGTCCAGAGTATAAAACGAGTGTTTGCTCATCCGTCATTTGCGCCAAATATTGCATGGTTAAGCGATATTGAACCCAGTTAGAAAACACACCGCCATTGCCGCCATAAGTGATTAACTCTTCAGGATGTTGCGCAATAGCATCATCTAAATTGTTATTCAGCATCAGCATGATTCCAGCCGCTTGCTGGCACTGATATGGGAAATCTTCGAGTGATTTAGCGGTAATTTTATAGCTAGGCATAAACCGATACATATAAATTCTGCCGTATGCTGCTAGCTCTTCATAGAACTCTTGCGCTAACACTGCGTGGTGTTGGGGCTCAAAATAGCGTAGCGCGTTTTTAACGGCTAATTTTTTCTCTGTTTTATTGAGAATATCTTTACGATTGGGTGCATGACTTATGCTGTCACTTCTTTCTCTTTTTGGTGGTAAAACTTGCGGGATACCTTGTAAAACCAATTCTTTAAAACTCATATCGCTCATCACAAATCTCTCATGTTCTTATTAAATACAAAATTCTTTAGTATCAACCGCTAATAATCTTTCTATCAGCTGTTGCAGAAGGGGGCTAATGTGGCTCTTTTTATCACTATCTAATTGATAGTCATTGATATTGTCCGTTAAGTAAGTTGCCTGAGACAATTCAAGTTGTATCGCGTGAATATTGTTTGCAGGCTGGCCAAAACTGCGGGTAATAAAACCGCCTTTAAAGCGGCCGTTACTGACATGGCTATATTCAGAGCTTTCAATAATCTCAGCGAGCAAAGAAAGTAGTTTAGGTGCACAAGCCGCGCCGTCATTATTGCCAAAATTGAAATCTAATAACTTTCCTGCGAATAGCATTGGCACTTGTGCAGCGATGCTGTGTGCATCAAACAAAATAGCAAAACCAAACTGCTCTTTAATACGAGCTAATTCACTGGCAATTTGTTGATGATAAGCTTGCCAAATATCAAGCTTGATTTGCTCTTTAAGCGCATCAGTGTGCTGCTGACCAGCTAAAAACACCGGCTTATCAGTGAATAAAATATCGGGAAAAAGCCCAGTTGTTTTAGTGGTATATAGTGGCTTGTCATCAACAGGGCGATTCAAATCAATTACATAGCGTGAGTAGTTGGCACTGATGACGCTTACGCCTAAATCGGGTAGAAAGTCATATAGCTGCGGGATGTACCAATCAGTATCCGGTAACGGTTTCGCTTCATCCGTTAATGAATGATCCATACCGGCTAAAAGAGCGAGGCCAGAGTGTGGCATGCTCACTAAAATAGGGCTGCTTCCCTGATGAAACTCAAAAGGATTTTCTATATTAGACATTACTTTCTTTACCTGCTTTAACGCGCGTTTTAATGAGATCACCACCAAGCCAATAACTTAGCTCACCTGGGGTATCTATTTCCCAACAGACAAAATCGGCCATTTTTCCTAAACTTAAATCACCATGGCTATCTGCTAATCCCAGTGCTTTAGCGGCATGATAGGTACAACCGGCTAAGGCTTCTTCAGGGGTTAAACCAAAGAGCGTGCAGGCCATATTCATCATTAAGCGCAATGAGAGTGCAGGGGAAGTGCCAGGGTTTGCATCGGTGG
>JBALXS010000072.1:0-24529 GCA_036960485.1 Oceanospirillaceae bacterium | reverse complement strand
GTTTTAATAAAATAAACTCTGGAAAACTAGCGGCAACAGTGCTCATACAAAAGGCCAGTGTGGTGCCGATAGGAAGGCCTTGTTCGATTAAACTTTCCATCACAGGAATAACTCCTGTGGCATTAGAATATAAAGGTATGCCAAGTAAAACAGCAGAAGGGACTGACCACCACTGACCATCCCCTAAGTGCTCTTGAATCCAACCGTCAGGAACAAAGCCATGTAAAGCTGAGCCTAACCCAACACCAATGATGACCCATTTCCATACTCTACCAAATATCTCTAACATCTCTTCTTTTGCGAAAGAGTGCCGCTCTTTTAAAGATAAGATGCTTATCTCTGCGCTTATAGCAGCCAAAGAAGCTTTTTGACCACGCTCCAAGGCTTTCGCGGCAAATGATTGTAGCCAGCGCTCGGCTTTGATAGCATCCAGAAAAACACCCCCTAAAATGCCAACAGACATGCCAACGACAACGTAAAGCAATGTAAACTTCCATCCCAATAAGCTGAGTAACAATAAGATAGCTACTTCATTTATAAGTGGTGATGTAATGAGGAATGACATGGTTATGCCTACAGGGATACCTGCGGATGTAAATCCCAAAAATACTGGAATGCTTGAACAAGAGCAAAACGGCGTTATTGCGCCAAAACTAGAGCCTAATAAGTAACCGACACCTTTATGCTTTCCCGCTAAATAATCACGAACACGTTCTACATTCATTGATGCTCTTAACAAGGCAATAGCGTAAATCATCACTAGCAGTAAAAAGAATATCTTAGTGGTGTCTTCAATAAAAAAATGTAGGGCATCACCTAGCTTTGTTGTTTTCGATAATCCAAATACATCAACCACTAACCATGTGGCTACATCAGTAAATACCTCAAACATAAGTTTCTCCAAACCAGTGTGTGCGCGTAATAACACAATCTATAGCTTTAAATGTATTGCACGGTTTTCAGGTCAAAGAGAGGAACTTGGGCCCAGTGGCCATCAATAGTAATGCCTAATGGTGTTCTTTTTACCCGAGTAGATTTATTAGCAATTTTACATCTTCTTGGTAGGGCATATAAATTTCTTGCTTAGTCCTGCCTATCTAGATTGTATGTCATTATAGCAATTCTGGCAGTGCCCAATCTGCTAATTACACTTCTTTTGGCGCATACTATTGATATCAATCAACGTAAGCTCTGTTCCATCAACTCGCGCGTTTTAGATGATCGATTATTCAGATGTAAGCGGTTTATTAGCTACCCATAACTAACGTGCTTTGTTTTCTTTAGACTCTAATTTTAAGCTATCAGTTAATGCAGCTTTTGGTATATCGGCAATTAATTCACTGCCTGTTGCTGAGACCAGACTTTATTAACTTTTTTGTCCGCGATGAAAAATAGAACACCAGCAAGAACGGCGATCGAAACGAGGTTTAGGCTATTTGATGCAAATAGTGAATCTATATTAACGAAAATGAACGTTAAGTTTGGCCAAACAGACTAGAGCGCAGTAGATCAGTCTGTTCTCGGACGGCCTCCTAACTGTGTAATCAGCCAGGAATAGATTTTTTACTTAAGCATTACCATCTTCAAATACTGCAAAGTATATTACTGGATTCTTAATTCAATAAAAATCCTAGTAACTGCCATGATATAGCTCTACTATGAAATTCGAGAGTGAACTAACTCCTTATATTTAAGAAGTTAGTGCAATAATCTCGCTGAATAGACATCAGCTTTGGATACGGCATAAAGCGCTAGCACCGCAGTTTATACATAGTATTAGTCATCTTATAAAATCAATTATTGTTATCTAAAATAAATATATAATGGAATATTAATTTATGAATTACTCTACGACGAAATTAGGGGCTTTACTGGCGGCAACCGCTACTATTTTTACTTTAAGCTATAACACTTCAGTATCTGCAGCAGGGTTGCTGGATGGTTTATTAGAGGATGTTGCTGAAAGCATTTCTAAAGAAGTTATCGATAATATAACTAAGGAAAGTCAAAGTGAGGCAAAAATTCCCATCGTTACTCCACCTCCTTCATCTAACACATCTACTCAAACTCGCACCAAACCTAAAACCACCAAACCTATATCCTCCCGCAACAAAGAGAATCACCAACAGCAAAATTATAAAGCTTGGACCGCAAGTATTAATACCATTCAGGACAGCGCTGGAACATGGATAACAAGCTGCCGTATCTATACCGGCGGTGACGGAGTGAGCACCATCGGCGCTGAAATATCAGCGGGAAGTGTTGGTCTGCGTACAATGCCAACGGTGGATTTTAGAGAAACAATATATCGTGGTTATGGAAGAATACTTCAAGAGCAGCAAAAGGTTACTTGGGTCGTTAATGCCAAAAATCAAAAATTCAGTTACAGAGGTGATACTTACACAGGTTACGATGATGCTGACTTCCCTTACGCTATCAACAGCATACAGGGCAACTTAGATGATGGTAAAACCTTAGAGCTTTTTCGTGCATTCGCAAAAGGGAATACAGTAACTTTGTACGATGATGATTCAGGTAAAGCCTTACATACAGCTTCCTTAAGCGGCTTTTCTGCGTCATATCTTAAAGCATCTGAATGGTGTCGCTTCTCTCCTGAAAATGTACTAAAAGTACCTCCCTCAGCCACTTCTGAAGCTAGTGTTGCAACAGCTTCATTATCGAGACCCAACAAAGCAAAAGATATTAGGCAAGTGTTTCAAGACTGGCAGGTATCAGTAGAAACATATGACACTGAAGATGGTGATTGGGTTACAAATTGTGCTATGCGATCAGGAGGGGAAGGCAAAGATTCAATCCAGCTACATACTAGTTTGGGTGATGCACATCCGCCTGAATACCCTTTAACTGTAATGTTCAAAGAAGCGACTGCGCGTGGCTATGCAACTCGATTGAAAGAAAATGATCGTGTCAAATGGGTTATCGACAGCCGCTACAATCGAGACCATTTCAATAGCAGCGATACTTTTGCGGGTTTTGATGAAGACGGTATTCCTTTCGCAGAAAATAATATAAATGGAGACAAGGATTTTCTTTACGCATTAGCCCATGGATATGAAATGAATTTAAGCTATGGAAATGCTTCTAAAAATTTACATACGGGGTCATTACTCGGGTTTGCAGCTGCTTATGGCAAAATGGCGCAATGGTGCGGTTTTTCAGCAAATAGTGCCTTAAATTAACCCTATAGTCAGTAGCTGACTTAAAGATCAAGCACCGACTCACTCGATGGTTTGGCCAATTGCTAGCTGCTTCTATTAGAGCTAGTTGCGCGAGATCTTTATTCGCCAAGTCATCCAAAAAATTCAAAAAAAAGCCCCTCTGAATAGATTCAGAGAAGGCTTTTTTTTAGCAAGTGGTGGAGGTGGCGGGTTTCGAACCTGTGGTTTAACTATCTGATAATAAATAGTAGTATTTTATTTTCTATCTGTATGTACTGCTATCTGTACTGCTATTGTCAATGTTCATATAGCTAAATGGCTATTATCTAGATTCTATTATTGATGGTATATTTTACAATTTAATTGGCTTTATTGGATCATATTATGGTGCTTGAATGAGTAAAAGCGTAAAAACAGCTGATAGGCAGATAGTGCCGGTTTCACGCTGGTGGCCAGTAACTGAGGTGTTAATAGAGTTGATTGTTCAAATAGCTGGTTTATGTTTAGTTTATTTATTATTCGAATTAGTTGCAGGTTGGGTAATAGGGACTGAGTTCAACCCTGATATATTGCTTAGTATTGTAGTGTTACCAGCTATATACATATTAAAAGATATACCTTCTGTATTAGAACCTTTTTATGTAGAAGTTGTTTTATCAGATAACAACGTGACTGTTAAATATGGTGTTTTTACAAGGAGAGTAGACAGCTTTAGTTTGGACACGGTTGAAAATATAGAGATGATTACAACTGTTTTAGGGCGGCGTTTTGGTTATGGATCGTTGATGTTGTATAGCTATGGTTCGGATGTTTACATTCAGAATGTCTTAGGAGTAGAGAACCTCAAAGCAAAGATTGAATTAAATATTCAAAAGGAAAAAAATAATAAGCTTAATGTACAAGTACTATCCTAAACCTGTGATCCTTACATCAAATTGTAGGTTGATAGGTGGAATTTTGGAGAACTGCTATAGATATCCGAAAACTACCGTAACTAAGCCATTATTGCAGTAGTTTAGCTTCAGGCTGATAGATTTTTAAAAGTCCCGCCATCATAACAAGGTGACGCTCTTCTAGTAGCAGTAATAAACTCTGGTGTCGATTAAATGTTGCCCAACGCATACCTTCTGGTTTTGGCCACCAAGCTGAACTATCTAACAGGTTGTAAATATCCGGCCAATCAGCTCCCCAAACTTTAATTCTCAATTTTCTGATACTACGCATTAGCCTGTCTTCTTCTCGCTCGCTTTGGCTAGGATAATACAGATGGGCGCATATCCGGCAAGCATAGCCGTACGACATCGCATATAGATGCTCACGTTGTCTTGCGCAGTAGGGGCAAAGTAGGTAAAGCTTATTGCTTGCGCTTCTGCTGTCTGTTGATAGTGGGACAGGGAATTCATTGCCTTTAAATGTGAATAGCAACATACGCCCCCATCGTTGGTTGTCTACTATTTCAAAATAGCGATGTTCATCGGTCAGCTTTTCAAAACTGATAACATATCTACCTAGCTTGCTTTTAAGGAGGTGTTTAAATTTTGAAGCTTCTATCCTGTATCGCTCAGTAGTATAGAGTCTTGTTTGAGTACGACCGCAATGAAAACCTTTTGGCATTTTGTTGTCCGAAATATAGGCAGTTATAATTATATGGCCAGTGACTAACTGGTAATTATTAGTCTAGGGTATGGTTATATATTAAGACTCTCCAATATGGGCAAGTGAAATGTGTAAAATACCCTCATACCTCTCCTATATGGAGTGGGTTGGCAGCTTGTTAGCTTTATGTATCTCAAATAGGAGTACTAACAAACACTATTGATCCCAAATAGGAGAGGATGAGTTTTTAAGGTGATTTTAAGGTTGGTTGATGTTTCCAATTTTCCTTAGGCTTGCACCAATAGTGTAGCGGGGTATGGCTTGCTGCTATGTTACTGTCATAATTTAGCTTCTGAATATCATCAATACCGTAAAAAGTAATTGCTAACAGAGTAGGCTTTCCTCTTACTTTCCATCCTTGTCTTGTGACAAGGACAAACCCTTTATGAACCAATGAGCAAAAAGCCCTGTAAAGAGAACTACTAGCCCAGCCCCTTTTACTCATGAGAGAGTAACAAGCCGACAGATTACCGTTATTGCTACCGTGGTATTGAAATAATAAATCCATTAGTAATTTCACATCTGGCGATTTTAGTTTGCAATAAGCCTGGCTGTTGGCAACATGGTAGGGTAGGCCTACAAACCGCTCTCTCTTTTTTCCCCTTCTACTGCCCATAGCGGCCTCCAATGACTTTGGTTGTGATTGTTTTGATTTGGGCTGGGTATGGGGTTGTGAACTTCCCATCTCCACGGATTGCTTTTTCTATTGCCTTTGACGGGCTTGTCGCGTCAACATTAATAAAGAGAGTCTGCTGCTGGATAATTTCGACTAAATAGTTATGATTCATTATACTGTTCTCGATTGGTGCCGGTGGCCGTGGTCGTCAAACTTAACCACCAGCTATTAATTGAGCCTACTAGGAATTTTTATTCTTAGTGGGCGTCTAGAATAAGCTTCTTTGCAGCGCCTCATGCTCTGCTTGAATAGCTTTAGTCAGACGCTTGATCTCACTTTCTGCTAGCTCTCTAGACAGCATTTTTAAGCTAATTTCTCGTTCTAATCTTGCAGCACTATCTTCTTGTGAATTGCCTTGCAAATGTCTCTTATCGAGTTGGTAGACACCTTTTTTCTTGCCTATATTGTGAATAAGCCAATAACCGTAAGTGCCGCCACGCAATGATTGCAATGCGCTTCGCGGGTCGTCTCCTAATACATGGATTAGCTCTACTTTTTGATGAATTTCTCCATCAGCTAATATCGATAACACCTTTATGCCATTAGTGTCAGCTGGCGGGATATGTGATCTAGGTATGTGGGTTAGATTATCCATTAGATCGCCCCCTTTAATTCTTTGCGCTTGTTAACTAACTTTTTTACAAATGCTTTCATTTCACTTTCTGAAAGGCCGCACATCATAGCGGCAATCATTTCTGAAGTTTCATGCTGAAGGAATCCAACTGCTCGCTGGCCGAGAGAAATAGGCGGGGGTAATAAACCGTCTTTGATGCGGTTGTGAAAAGTTGATTTTGATAGACCAAAACGTAGTAAAGTTTCTGATTTTCGTTCTACTTGAAATATTGTCATGTTTTACAGCTCCATTAGCTTTATTAATGTGCAACACGACTATCTTCCGATATATCTTTAAACGTTAAGAGATGTGGCTAAGGTGTATTTTTTCTATTGGTGAATATTATTGTTAAAAATTTCTGAGTCTTGTCTTTTCTTTGTATCTTGCAGCACTAGCGTAGGCGATTGTTTTTAGGGATGTCCTTTCGTCAACATGTTGGTTTTGTGAGAGTTTGTCTTCGCATTCGGCGCTATGTTTTTTAAGCCAGATATTGATTGTTTTTTCCGTCACGCTGAATTTTTTACTTAAATCTATTTTCAAATTTCTGAAATTACCAACGGGAACTTCATTTTTTTGGCTCATTAAATACTTAACAGCATCCTGTTCATAGCTACTGAGCATTGGGGAATATGGTCTTTTTGTAGTGAACATGTTTGATAATAGATCAGATTTCAGGCCTTCTTTTACGTTTCCTTCTTTGAGTTGTTCAAGTTCAAAGGCTAAGTTAAACGCGATTTCTTGGTTAAGGATATATTTACTATTCGGGTTGCTATGCGCTAGTAGGCAAATGATTATATCCTCTATATCAGATTTAGGATCCGCTGTGTCACTATCTAAATAGCGCTTAAATTTACTATCTATATAGTGTTTCTCTGCTTTTTTAGCTTTACAATTGATCTCATCGATCAGTTGATTTTCGGTATATGGGAGCCTATATTCAATAGATTTTTTTAGTTTTGAGGCTGTTTTTAATTTTTCTGTAAGCTCGAGGCATTCTTTATTTGCTTTCGACCATATATCTAGTAATTCGGAATAATCATCGCTTTTAGTCACAATTAGTATCTCCTTTCAGTTTAGAGTTGAAATACTCAAGCAACCAATAGACGACTTTTCTATATACTCACTCCACCATGCCATCATTTCTTTTCGTCTCATTAAATATTCAGCTCGATTATATGCTCGTCGTACTTCATTTTTGTCAACATGAGCCAAGGCGGACTCAATCACATCAGGATCAAAACCCTGCTCGTTTAGAGTAGTGCTAGCAATGGAGCGCATACCATGAGCGACAAGTTGCCCACCAAAGCCCATACGCTTTAGCGCAACATTTGCAGTGCTTGGATTAGTGTGGCTCTTTGAATTTCTATCTGAGGGAAATATGTATTCGCGATGGGAACTGATTGGCCTCATAACTTCTAATAAGGCAATGGCTTGTGGAGTCAAAGGGATGCTATGTTCTTTGCCTTTTTTCATTCTCTCAGCGGGAATTATCCATAATTTTTTTTCTAGGTCTAGTTCATCCCAGCGCGCACCTGCTGCTTCACTTGGTCTTGTCATAGTATGGAGCTGCCATTCAATTAAACAGCGAGTGGTACGCTTTATGCTGGCTTGTGCGACTGATCGTAACAAGTGGGGGAGTTGCTCGGGTTTAATGGTCGGCATGTGTTTCTTTTTAGCGACTTCAAAGGCTTCACGGATTTGTGCCAATGGATTGTTATCGATAATGCCAGTGTTAACAGCGTAGAACATTACTTCATTGATTCGTTGGCATACTCTGCTGACAGTTTGTAGGTTGCCTTTGGCGGCAAGAGGTTTAAGTGTTTGAATCACCAAAGGAGCTTTGATTTCGCTTATTGGAATACTGCCAAGTTTGGCAAAGATATGAATTTCTAAAGAGCGGAATAGCTTGTCGGCGTGATCACTAGACACTTTGGTTTTTTTAACGGGAAGCCAATCACAAGCAACCGATTTTAATGTGTGCTTTTTAGCTGTTTGTGATTGTTGATCTAGCTCATCACGGTGGCTTTTAGGATCGATATTTTTTTCAAGAAGGGCTTTGGTTTTTTCTCTAAGCGCTCTTGCCTCGGCAATAGTTACATATGGGTAAGTGCCAAAGCTAATAGATGTGCGTTTTTTAGTAAAAGGCTGTGTGTAATTAAGAATCCACTTTTTAGATCCACTAGGATTAACTCTAAGCACTAAGCCACCACCGTCAAATAAGGTGTAAATCTTATCTCGTGGCTTGGCCTGCTTGGCTTCTGTGTTGGTGATTGGTTGGGTGATCCTAGCCATAATAACAGTACACTTTAAGTTGTTTAAAATACGTACTGTTAAGTGTACTGCTAAAAGTATAGGATTGTATAGTTCTGTGTGGGACGTTATAGGCAAAAAAAAAGCCCTCTAACATCGCTGTTAAAGGGCTTCTAGTCGTTCCTTGTGACTTATAGGAACTGCAAGTGGTGGAGGTGGCGGGTTTCGAACCCGCGTCCGCCAATCCGCTGCCTCAAGATCTACATGCTTAGACACTTCTACTAAGTTAACCCAGCACGGCCCGAAGGTCAGGGCGTTTAGGGCGAGCCTCTTTAGTTTTAACCGTTCCGCTTGAGACAAAGCTTCCGGGCGATCCCATCTCATATGACACAACAAATCCTCTAGTTATAGGCACCTGAAGGTGTTGCGTAGCAGGCTTAAGCTGCTAGTGCGTAGTTATCGTCGTTTGCAACTATAACTTTGTAGTAAGGGATTAACGTGATTCACTACACTCACGACATGCACTTAAGGTTTTGTAATCGGCGTCGAATCCAAGTCACCCCCAAGTAGGGCCATTATAGTGCTTAGAGGTCAGATAGAAAGCGTTATCTTGTAAATAGCTTAATTCTTTAGGAGAATTAAGCTATTAGTATTGAAAAGGTTAATATATATACTGTTCGATCGCGGGCAATACATGCAACTCAGCGCTAACGAATAGCGATTAGTAACATTTGCCCACCACGCTTTACTTGCAAAAACATGGTATTACTACTGCGTTTAAGTGCTTTCTTGAAATCTGCTATATTGCGAATAGGAATGCGGTTAGTTTGAGTAATTAAATCTCCAGGCTTTAAGCCGTTATAAGCGGCAATGGAATCTTGTGTTAAAGAGGCTACAAGCACGCCTTTGTTTTTACGGCTGGTTTTAAAAGAGGCGCCAGCTAGCAGTGGGTGTAAAGTGTCACTTATAGTTCTGCGGGTTCCTCTGCTACTAAATTGCTCAGGGTTACCAACTTTCAGTTTGAATTTACGGTTACGCCCATCGCGTAGTGCAATTAAGGTGATTTTATCGCCTATGTTTTTGATGCCTATTTGGCTGCGTAGTTGGCTGGTTGTATTAGTACTAGCGCCATTAACTGAGATAATAATATCACCGGCTTCTAGGCCTGCTCTGAGAGCTGGTGTGTTATCACCGATGCCAGTGATCAAAACGCCTTGTTGGCCGTTTTTCAAATTAAAAGCTTGGCGTAAATCCTCAGTAATATCTTGAATACTCACACCGATTTGACCACGTTTAACTTCACCGTATTTAAGAATTTGCTGCATACTGGCTTTAGCCATGTTGATAGGGATAGCAAAACCAATCCCAACATTACCACCAGTGGGAGCGATGATGGCAGAGTTTATGCCTATTAGGCGACCTGCTAAATCGACCAATGCACCGCCAGAGTTTCCAGGGTTAATTGAGGCGTCAGTTTGTATGTAGTTCTCATAGCCTTTTAAACCTAGCCCTGAGCGGCCAAGTGCGCTGACGATGCCTGTGGTTACGGTTTGCCCTAAACCAAACGGGTTGCCTATCGCTACTGCAAAGTCACCTACTTGTACCCTTGATGAATCGGCCAATTTAACTTCTGCTAGTTTTTTGGCTTTAATCTTTAAAATAGCAATGTCTAAGTCGGGGTCTGATCCTAGTAACTGTGCATCAAAATTTCGGCCATCGATCAAAGATACCTTTATTTCGTCAGCTTTTTCTATGACATGATAATTGGTCATCACAATCCCTTTGCTAGCGTCAATGATAACACCAGACCCAGCACTGTTACTTCTTTGTTGTGGTTGTTGTCGTCTTTGAGAATCGAAGAAACGCCTGAAAAAAGGGTCATTCATTAAAGGGTTTTGTTGCGCTGGCCCATTAGAGAAAGTAGCAATGTTTACCACCGCAGCATTAATTTTACTGAGCATAGGAGCTAAGGAGGGGAGTATTTTTCCCTGTGAATCTGTGGCGGGTAATCCTGCGTAACAATTTACACTAAAAAGGATTAAAAACATTAAGAAGAGTTTTGCTTTCATGATTACCTCAGAATATTGAATGTTGCAATATTGGAGTGTTAAGCACAAGAAAGGTTCTATAAGGGATGAGTAAAGTTTGGGGAATATGCTAAGCCTCACTATTTAAGCAAGGCTGCTGAGATGTTTATCTAGTGCTAAGAACGCGTTGCTTTTGACGGCTCCAATCTTTTTCTTTTTCTGTGGCGCGCTTGTCGTGTTGCTGTTTACCACGTACTAAAGCGATTTCACATTTTACGTGATCATCCTTCCAGTAAAGTGCTAGAGCAATACAAGCGAAGCCTTTAGCTTCTACAGCAAATGCTAAATTAGATATTTGTCTGCTGTGAAGCAGTAGTTTTCGCGGTTTACGAGGTTCAGTGACATAATGAGTGGATGCTTGTTTTAGCGGAGTCATTGTGGCATTAAGCAACCAAGCTTCACCATCTTTAAACATTACGTATGAATCTGTTAACTGGGCACGGCCATCTCTTAGGCTTTTGACTTCCCAACCGACCAGTACTAGTCCTGCTTCTATTTTTTCATCGATATGATACTCATGTCTTGCGCGTTTATTAAGACAGATAGTATTACCGGAATTTTTTGCTTTTTTCTTTTTAGCCATGGCTGCAAGTATAAACGATGCAGCTAAGTTTTCGATAGTTAATGGCTTGGAAAAAATGCGATTTTATCCAATTAAATGAATCAGTTTAGAAATTTTTGCCTTTTATTGTCTATAAATTACTATGAATCAATGCGTTTGGTTGATTTTTGCACATTTTGCTGGCAACTTACACGCTTTGCTAAACAAGTTAGCCACAGTGAAGGAAGCATTTTGCTGTACTTGTTATTTACTCATACTGATAACAATCATTACTTAAAAAACAAATATGAGTTGTTTATCTAGGTCTAAACATAAATAATCGTCCCTAAAAGGCAACTATATTGTATTTGCGTTCCTAAGGCTTTGAGGTTTTTAGCAGTAAATATCTTTCTACATAATCTACGGGTGTAAAGTTGGGGTGAAAATTTTGGTTAAAGGTAGATGAATAACATAAGTAATCACATTTGGACCAGCCGCTGGGTGTTTTTTGTCGCGGCGACTGCAGGAACTGTTGGATTAGGTAATATTTGGAATTTCCCTATTTATATGGCGGAAAATGGAGGCACTGCTTTTGTTGCTTTGTATCTGTTATGTATTGTTCTAATGGGGGTGCCGATGATGCTTAGTGAAGTTGTTATAGGGCATTTAGGTCGAGCTAATTCGGTATTTTCGGTGCGCGATACAGCATTGCGCTCTGGTGCTTCAAAACATTGGTCATTGTTGGGCTATTTAGGCTTATTAGCAGGGTTGTGCATATGTGTATTGCTCAGTGTGGTTGGTAGTTGGTCAATTAGCTATTTGCTTGAAATGTATCAGGGTTCTTTTATTGATATTGGTCGTACTCATGCATTGGCAGTATATAGTGAAATAAAGGCGGATAGTGATGCTTTGTTTCAATATCAAACGGCCTTTATTGCAACTAGCGTGGCTATTTTAGGGTTCGGTGTTAATAAAGGCCTGGGCAGAGGGTTAATGTATTTAGTGCCTATGTCGTTGATTATTTTGTCTATGTTACTTTATCAATCATTTAGTAGCGGCTTTATTGATCAAGCCTTTGAATACATGTTTCGCTTTGATGCAAGTAAATTGACTATTGGCTCCTTCCTATTAGCTTTTGAACATGCCTTTTATACTTTATCAATTGGTATTGGCTCACTAATTGTGTTTGGTGCTTATTTGCCTAAAAGAGGAGGGATAGGGCCTATTGTATTTAGTGTGGCATTGGTTGATATTTTAATTTCGGGGTTAGTAGGTTTAGTTGTTATTCCAAGCTTGTTTTTAAGCCAAATCGACCCTGAAGGCGGATACGAATTGTTATTCGTGGCTTTACCAACCGCATACGGTGATATCTTAAACGGCCAATATCTAGGTACCCTGTTTTTTATATTTGTCATACTTACCGCTTTGTCCTCAGCATTAGTGTTATTAGAACCTGCTGTTTCTTGGTGTTCTGAGAGGTTCTCCACAGGCCGTTGGAATGCAGTAATCTTGGTGGGCTTTGTGGTTTGGTTACTTAGTTTAGCCAGCATGGATCATTGGAACTATATTCATAAAATTACCGGTTATAGCTATAAGCTGTTCGATCTACTTAATTTGTTAACAGCACAAGTTTTACTTCCGTTAGCCGGTTTGCTAGTGGCTATTTATGCCGGTTGGATATTGAAGCCTTCGTTGGTTAGGGATGAAATGGTAAATACTGGTATAGGCGGGCTATATCTGTGGTATTTCTTGATTCGTTTTGTGGTACCCAGCCTATTTGTTTTGGTTTTAGTGCTAAATCAGCTAGATATTAAATCTATTAAGTTATTTTTTTAGTACAATGCGCTTTTGTTTGGAGCTGAACTGAGGCTTGAAGAAACGGTCGTTAGCTAATGGTTATTAACATGGTCGTTTCTAGAAATATCATAAATTTTATATATGGTATTACCTCATAAGTTTAGCAAATACTGTATTGGTAATTTAATTTACATGACTCAAATTGACAGAAGTGCTTTGGTATTTCATACCAGCCAACAAATGTACGATGTTGTAAACGACGTTCATTTATATCCTGATTTCTTGCCGTGGTGCGCCTCCTCTGAAGTACTTTCATACACAGAACAAGAAATGGTAGCCAGTATGCAGCTTGCCAAAGCAGGCTTGAAATATAGTTTTACCACACGTAATAGCTTAGTCAGTGGCAATAAGATTGAGTTCGAACTCGTAGAAGGGCCTTTTAAACATTTATTTGGTCAATGGGATTTTTCGGTATTAAACGAAGATGCTTGTAAAGTTAGTTTGATTTTGAATTTTGAATTCTCCGGTAAATTCGCATCTTTTGCTATGTCTAAAGTGTTTTCTCAAGTAGCGAATACGATGGTGGAAGCATTTGTGCAGCGCGCAGATGATTTGTACGATAAGTGAGTGTTATAAATGATTAAAGTAGAAGTGGCATTTGCCGGTCCTAAAGTGCAAAAAATTATTTCTATTGAGGTAGAAGAAGGTACATCAGCTTATGATGCTGCTGTTGCTTCTAATATCGATAAAATATTTCCTGAAATTGATATGAAAACCATCCCAATGGGAATTTTTGGCAAAGGCGTACGAAAGCCGAAGGAAGAAATTTTGCGTGAGGGAGACAGAGTTGAATTGTATCGCCCGTTGGTTGCTGATCCCAAAGTAATTAGAGCGCGTAGAGCGGCTAAACTAAAAGAAGCAGAATCAGATGCAAGTTAGTTTTAAAGAATTATAGAGCTTACTTAAAAATTTTTAAGCGATGGTAAGTTAAAAATAAACTCTATAGCCATTTGTTATAACCGCACTTTTAATTATTCAGGCCTTAAATCACCCTGGATATTTGATAACACACCATTAGTGAAAAGCACAGTAACCCTTGAAAGTGTAGGTGTTTGGTCTGCCTTTTTCATGGTATAAATGTAATCCCAGCGGTTATTGTTGAAAGTATCCTCAACAATAGGGGTGCCCATAATAAATTGAACTTGTCGTGGGGTCATTCCAGGCTGTAACTGATTTACTTGCTCCTGAGTAATAATGTTACCTTGGGGGATATCTAATTTATAGACTCCTGGAAATTGAGTACAACCTGACATTAACATTACGGCAGTAATTAGTAATAAGAATTTTCGCATGGGTAAGTATTTTCCATTATTATCCAACATTTAAGTTAATATAGTTTAGCATCCACTCACCAGAATCCAATAGAGAAAAATAATTATGGCTCTTGAAAATCAAGAATTACGTAAAGTAGGCCTAAAAGTTACCTTACCAAGGGTAAAAATATATCAAATTTTAGAAAAAGCAGGAGAAGGTGACCATTTTAGTGCCGAAGACATTTACAAGCTATTAATGGAATTGGGTGAAGATGTTGGATTAGCAACTGTTTATAGAGTATTAACGCAGTTTGAATCAGCTGGATTAGTATCTAGACACCATTTTGAAGGCGGTCATTCTGTTTTTGAATTGTCTAGAGATGACGAGCATGATCATATAGTTTGCGTAAAATGCGGAAAAGTAAAAGAATTCGTTGATGAAGATCTTGTGAGACGTCAAAGTACAATTGCTGAAGAATTGGGTTATAACTTAACAGATAGAACTCTATATTTGTATGGTACTTGTGCAGAAGGCTGCGAAGCTACTTAGAGTTAGTTATAGAATATAAAAAACCAGCTTATGCTGGTTTTTTTTGGCTGCGAGTTAATATTATTTAGCAGTGCAATTAAATTGTCTCTACACAAATGCAGGCATAGTGTTGTTGTGGGATTAAAGCGCAACGCCGAGCATTTCTTTGGCGTGATCTAAAGTGCGTTGAGTAATATCTACACCTCCGAGCATTCGTGCGATTTCTTTGATACGCACATTAGTATCAATTGTTTGTACTTGGGTGTGAGTCTTTTTACTATCGGACTTCTTACTCACATACAAATGTTGATGTCCTTGTGAGGCAACTTGCGGCTGATGGGTGATACATAGTATTTGGCTCTTTTCACCAAGTTCACGTAGTAACCTGCCAACAACTTCGGCTATGGCTCCGCCTATGCCTACATCTACCTCATCAAACATGAGTGTTGCAGTAGGATTGCTTTGTGCAGTGACAACCTGAATAGCCAAACTGATACGTGATAATTCACCCCCAGATGCTATTTTGACAAGTGGTTTGGCTTCTTGGCCTTTATTGGTTTTAATGATGAACTCAATTTCTTCCAAGCCGTTCGTATTGAGTTGCTCTAGCGGATAAGGCATTAAATTAACGATGAACTCTGCATCGGGCATTCCCAATATGCTTAATTGCGTGTTGATTTGCTTGTTAAGAATTTTAGCTGCTGCAATGCGCTGTTTACTTAATTTCTTGGCAAAACGCATAAAAGATTGCTGAGCTTTATCAACTTTAATGGCCAACTTTTCAATCGCTTCGTCAGAGCCGTTTATCATCGCGAGTTCTTGGTTCAAATTGGCATGTAGCTGCACTAATTCATTGGGTTCTACTTTGTGTTTACGCGCTAAGTTAAAAATAGTAGAAAGGCGTTCTTCCACTTCTTCTAAACGATGCGGGTTTATTTCAATTTTATTTAAATATTGGCGTATTTCACTACCTGCTTCTTCAGCTTGAATTAACGCAGAATTTAGCAATTCGCCCGCTTGAGTAACATGGCTGTTTTGTTGAGGAAGTAGCGCGTGCACTTGTAAGCATTGATTGAGCATGTGTTGAATTTGCTGTTGCTCGTCTTCATCAATTAAACTCAGTAATTGTTGGCCGTTATGAAGTATGTCAGTGGCTTGGCTTAGGTCTTTTTGCTCGTTCTCAAGATCAGTCACTTCATTGTTTTGCAGATCGAGTAAATCGAGTTCTTCAACTTGGTAGCTTAATAATTGAACCTTAGCTTGTAGCTCTGTACTTTGCGTGGTTAATTGCAAGAGTGATTTATTGAGTTGATGATATTGTCTGTAATGTATTGCAGTGTCGGCTTGTAAGCGGTTATGATCTGCGAAATTATCTAGTAGCACACGGTGATGTTCTTTTTGCATCAAACTTTGATGTTCGTGCTGGCCGTGAATGGCTACTAAAAAATTGCCGAGTTCACGCTGTGAGCTTAAAGGGCAATTGCGGCCATTAATAAAACTTCGTGAACGTCCTTCAGCGGTGATGATACGGCGTAATATACATTCGCCGTCTTGATTCAGCTCATGGGCATCTAGCCAAGCTTGAGCGCGGGGCAGGCTAGAGATATCAAAATTAGCGATTATTTCGGTTTTCTTAGCACCGGCCCTAACAGCACCACTATCTGCTCTGCCTCCCAAGGTTAGTTGCAGAGCATCTATCATAATAGATTTACCAGCGCCAGTTTCGCCGCTGACAACTGTCATGCCTTTATCTAGTTCTAGTTCTAGGTTTTCGACGATGGCAAAATTGTGAATACTAAGATGTGTAAGCATAATCGGAACTCGTTATCTGATAATTTATACAGTACTTTATAGAGTGTTTTTTAGCCGCTGGCAAGTAGTTTTTTGTGAACTGTAAAACTAGTGCTGATTTTATAAAGGCAATAAGGCTTGCTTATAATGTGTGATGATTGTGTAAAACTTTAAAATTTTTGTGTAGTTGGGACATATAGCTATGCCTGCTCGTTTAAATCTATCGTTTAGCACTAAAAGCTGGTTTTAAAGGCGCTGAGCATCAATAATTAAATTTAATTGGCTTCTCTAAGGTGTAGAAATCAGAAACTGTACAGCTTTTTTTTTCAAAACACTTGAAGAGCTTTGCCATATCCCCATATACAAAACAAATACAAATTAGCACTCTATTAAGATTGAGAATATAGAACGCGGAGAAATGCATGAGTGACCAGCAAGACAAGCCAGCAAATACAGTAGACGAAGACATTATCAACCCAGTTGATAGCGAACAGACAGATAATGCTGAAACGACTAAAACAGCAAACGACGAGTTAGTAGAAGCGATTGAAGCAGAGTTTATTGCAAAAGAAGCTGACCCGTTAGCAGGGCTGGATATGATTAAGCAGCTCAGTGAAGCACAAGCTGAAATTGCTAACCTAAAAGACCAAATGCTACGTACAGTCGCTGATGCACAAAATACTAAACGCCGTGCTGAGCAAGATGTGACCAAAGCGCACAAGTTTGGCACAGAGAAATTTGCTAATGAGATGCTACCTATAGTTGATTCTTTGGCGATGGCACTGTTAAGCAATGCTGACGATGAAGCATCTAAAAGCATTAAAGAAGGTGTCGAAATGACCCTGAATATGCTTATATCTGCGTTAGAAAAATTTAACGTTGTACAGGTTGATCCGCAAGCAGGTGATGTTTTTGATCCCTCTTTACATCAAGCTATGTCAATGATTGATGGCGGAGAAATTGCAAGTAACAGTGTTGTCGCTGCAATGCAAAAAGGCTTCACCATTAATGGTCGTTTATTGCGTCCTGCGATGGTTATGGTCGCTAAATAAAGCGCCATAGATTGGTCATTAAAGATATTTTTAAGCATATAAAAACTGTTTTCGCACTTCTCTATTTAGAGATTACATATTGATTAGTGCTGGAAATAGTTTAGATCTGAATTTAGTTAAAAAAACTTGAAAAAGTTGCAGATCATCTCGAAAAGTACTTGAAATAGCTTAATTCGTATCCATATACAGGTTAAGCGGTCAGAATAGCATTAAGCACAGCCTAAGGGCGTGCAATTGGAGAGAAATAATGGGTAGAATAATTGGTATCGATTTAGGCACAACTAACTCTTGTGTTGCGGTTTTAGATGGCGGTAGCGCTAAAGTAATAGAAAACGCAGAGGGTGATCGTACTACCCCTTCTATCATCGCATATACTGATGATAACGAAATCTTGGTAGGCCAACCTGCTAAACGTCAATCTGTTACTAACCCTGTTAACACTTTGTTTGCAATCAAGCGTTTAATTGGACGTCAGTTTAAAGATAAAGTTGTTCAAAAAGATATTAAAATGGTTCCTTACAAAATCGTAGCAGCTGATAACGGCGATGCTTGGGTTTCAGTAAGAGACAACAAATTAGCAGCACCACAAATAGCCGCTGAAATCTTGAAAAAGATGAAGAAAACAGCAGAAGACTATCTAGGTGAAAGTGTAACTGAAGCAGTTATCACTGTTCCTGCATATTTTAACGATGCACAGCGCCAAGCAACTAAAGATGCTGGTCGTATTGCTGGTTTAGAAGTTAAGCGTATTATCAATGAGCCAACAGCTGCAGCACTTGCTTACGGTATGGATAAGTCTAAAGGCGATAAAACTATTGCTGTATACGACCTTGGCGGCGGTACTTTCGATATCTCTATCATTGAGATTGCAGAAGTAGATGGCGAGCACCAGTTTGAAGTATTAGCGACAAATGGTGATACTTTCTTAGGTGGTGAAGATTTCGATTTACGTTTAATTGAGTTTTTGTCAGGCGAATTCAAGAAAGATACTGGTATCGATTTACACACAGATCCGCTTGCTCTTCAGCGTCTTAAAGAAGCTGCTGAAAAAGCTAAAGTTGAATTGTCATCAGCACAACACACAGATGTTAACCTGCCGTACATTACAGCAGATGCAACGGGTCCTAAGCATTTAAACGTTAAGTTGACACGTGCTAAATTAGAAGCACTAGTAGAAGATTTAGTTAAAAACACTATCGCGCCTTGTAAGCAAGCTTTAGAAGATGCTGATTTAAGCGCTTCTGAGATTGACGAAGTAATTTTGGTTGGTGGTCAAACACGTATGCCAATGGTTCAAGCACAAGTTGCTGAATTCTTCGGTAAAGAGCCTCGTAAAGATGTTAACCCTGATGAAGCTGTTGCGGTTGGCGCATCTATTCAAGGTGCAGTACTTTCTGGTGATGTTAAAGACGTACTATTACTAGACGTTACACCATTAACTTTAGGCATCGAAACAGCAGGTGGTGTTGCTACTGCGCTGATTGAGAAAAACACGACTATCCCTACTAAGAAGTCACAGGTTTTCTCAACTTATGAAGATAACCAGTCTGCGGTAACTATTCATGTAATCCAGGGCGAGCGCAAGCAAGCAAACTTGAATAAGTCACTAGGTCGTTTTGATTTACAAGAAATTCCATCAGCACCACGTGGCATGCCACAAATTGAAGTTGCCTTCGATTTAGATGCTAACGGTATCTTAAACGTATCTGCTAAAGATAAAGCAACGGGTAAAGAGCAATCTATCGTAATCAAAGCTTCTTCAGGTTTATCTGATGAAGAAATTGATGCAATGGTAGCTGATGCTGAAGCGAATGTTGAAGAAGATAAAAAATTCGAAGAGCTAACAGCTGCGCGTAACCAAGGCGATGCTATGGTTCACTCTGCTAAGAAAGCTCTAGAAGAAGCTGGCGAATCGGCAGGCGCAGATGAAAAATCTGCAATTGAAGGTGCTATTGAAGCGTTAGAAGTTTCATTAAAAGCAGGCGATAAAGAAGAGATTGAAGCTAAGACAGCTGCGCTAACAGAAGCGATGGGTCCATTAGCTGAAAAAATGCAAGCACAAGCTCAAGCGGGTGCTGCGCCAGAAGGCGAACCAGCTCAAGCAGGCGATGATGCTGTTGATGCTGAATTTGAAGAAGTTAAAGAAGCAGACGTAGTAGAAGAGTCAAACGAAAAGAAATAATAGCGGCTTATTTATAAGTTGTTAGGCGAGTTTAATGCTCGCCGTATCTTTTTATCTTAAGCCTCTGATCAATTCTATTGTCAGGGGCTTATCGCGTTATTACGAAGCTTAAAACCGTCACAATAATTGTTTAATGTTCGCTTAGTAAATACGTGTCCATTAAATAATGCCAATCAGAGTTAGAATATGTCAAAGCAAGATTACTATGAAATTCTTGGTGTAGATAAAAACGCCAGTGATCGTGATATTAAAAAGGCTTATCGTCGCCAGGCGATGAAGTTTCACCCAGATCGCAATCCTGGAGATGAGAAAGCAGAAGCTAAATTTAAAGAATTGAATGAAGCTAATGAAGTTCTATCGGATTCACAAAAACGCGGTGCTTACGATCAATACGGACATGCAGGCCTTGAGCAAGGAATGGGTGGAGGACGTGGAGGACAGCAAGGTTTTGGTGATGTTTTTGGCGACGTATTCGGCGATATTTTTGGTGGCGGCGGTGGAGGTGGACGTCAAAGTTCAGTTCAACGCGGTGCTGATTTAAGATACACCATGTCGCTTTCTTTAGAAGAAGCGATTCGCGGTGTTGAAAAAACTATCAAAGTAAATACTTTGGTAGGTTGCGATCCTTGTGATGGCAGTGGCGCAAAGCCAGGAACAAGCAGTACTGCTTGTCAAACCTGTGGTGGTGTTGGTCAAGTACGTATGCAGCAAGGGTTTTTCTCTGTGCAGCAAACTTGTCCTAGCTGTCGTGGTGAAGGGCGCACTATTAGCGACCCTTGTACTAGTTGTCGTGGTCAAGGTCGTGTTAACAAAGATAAGAAATTATCAGTTAAAATTCCTGCGGGAGTAGATACTGGTGATAGAGTTAGGCTGACCGGAGAAGGTGAAGCGGGCGCTAACGGTGGGCCTGCCGGCGACCTATATGTGCAAGTTGACGTCAAAGCACATGATATTTTTGAAAGAGATGGCAGTCATTTGTACTGTGAAGTGCCAATTTCCTTCCATGATGCGGCTTTAGGTGGCCAGTTAGAAGTGCCAACTTTAGATGGACGTGTGAAGTTGAAAATCCCTGCAGAAACGCAAACGGGTAAAATGTTTAGGTTGCGGGCTAAAGGTGTCGCGCCAGTTCGTGGTGGTGGTGTAGGTGATTTAATGGTGAAAGTATTGGTGGAAACGCCGATTAACTTAAATAGCCGTCAAAAAGAATTATTACGCGAGTTTCAAGATACGACAGATGAGGGGCAGAAAAAGCACAGCCCCAAAAAACAGTCCTTTTTTGACTCTGTAAAAAAACTTTTCGAAGATTAGTTACAATGCATAAAAAGGCCGCTTAGCGGCCTTTTTTGATTGTAGATATATATAATAATTTTTCTGTAAATTGGCTTGAAACTACTATTTGTGAGCTGGGATGCTATCCGAAAATAGCAGTTATGGCGAGGTTTAGGCTATTTTAGTCAAATTTAGGGTTCATTTGAGATGGATAGTTGTTCTAATTAACGAAAATGAACGTTAAATTTGGCCAGATAGATTAGATCACAGTGGATCAGTCTGTTCTCGGACAGCCTGCTAGGTATTGATATGGGTAATTTAGAAGCAACACCTGCACAGCTATGGTGTGTGATGCAAGAAGAAGCGCGCACTGAAATGATTGATGAGCCAATGTTGGCTAGTTTTTATCATTCAAGTGTTATTAATCATTCTACAATTAAATCCGCTTTGTCATTTTTACTGGCAATGAAGTTGTCTGATGATGTTATGTCTCCAGTGTTATTGCGTGAGATTTTAGAGCAAGCGATGCAAGCAGATCCCAGTATGTTGAATTCTGCTTGTATGGATTTAATAGCAGTACGTAATAGAGATCCAGCCGTTGAGCTCAGTTTAAATGTATTGCTTTATTTGAAAGGGTTTCAAGCATTGCAGGCGCATAGAGTTGCGCATTGGATGTGGCGAAATAACCGACGTTCTATGGCTTTATATATTCAACATCGTGTCAGTTCAGTTTTCCAGGTTGATATTCATCCAGCTGCTAAAATAGGTTGCGGTGTAATGTTTGATCATGCCACTGGTATTGTAATTGGCGAAACTTGTGTGATTGAAAATGATGTATCTATTTTACAAGGTGTTACATTAGGTGGCACCGGTAATGAAAGTGGAGATCGTCATCCTAAAGTGCGTGAAGGCGTTATGATTGGGGCTGGTGCAAAGATTTTTGGTAACATAGAAATAGGTAAAGGATCAAAGGTAGGCGGTGGAAGTGTGGTTGTTAATGATGTGCCTGCTTGTAAAACGGTGGTCGGCGTACCGGCAAAAGTTGTTGGCTCATCAGGCTGCGATAAACCTGCTTTAAATATGGATCAGCAACTATAGATATTTGAGCTAATTAGGAAACGACAAATGAATAGGATAGCAGTTATTGGTGCAGCGGGTAGGATGGGTAAAGTGCTTATCGAGGCGATACAATTACATCCGCAGCTTAATTTAGGTGGCGCTGTTGTGAATACTAGTAGCACTTTAATCGGTGTTGATGCAGGTGAATTAGCTGGTGTAGGCAAGTTAACAGTGCCATGCGTGGCTAGTCTTGAGGAGAGCAAAGATGATTTCGATCTATTAATTGATTTCACGACTCCTGCTTTAACAATGGCTAATTTAGAGTTTTGTGTTGCTAATAATAAAGCGATAGTAATTGGCACCACTGGCTTAAACGAGTCACAAAAAGCTACCTTGGTGGCTGCTGCTAAAATTATACCTATTGTGTTTGCCTCTAATATGAGTGTGGGTATGAATCTTTGTTTCAAGATTCTAGAAACAGTCGCTGCTACTTTAGGTGATGACTATGATGTAGAAATTATTGAAACTCATCATCGACACAAGGTAGATGCTCCTTCTGGAACAGCGGTCAGTCTCGGAGAAGTTGTTGCTAAAGCACTAGATAGGAATCTCAAAGAACATGCAGTATATGGACGCGAGGGTATTATCGGGCCTAGAACTAAGAAAGAAATTGGCTTTGAAACAATTCGGGCCGGTGATGTTGTAGGTGACCATACAGTGCTTTTTGCTAATGAAGGCGAGCGTATTGAAATTACTCATAAAGCAAGTAGCCGTATGACTTTCGCTAAAGGTGCAACAAGAGCAGCGGCTTGGTTAAATGCTAAGGATGCTGGCTTATATAATATGCAGGATGTGTTAGATTTAAATTAATACAATTATTATTGTTTAGGTTTTGAACAGCTTGTTTAGAATTTATTAATCAAATATAGAGCTATTTTATGCGTCTAGGTTTATTATTTGTATTATTGAGTTAGAGAAAAACACTTAAATAGTATTGTTTATATATTTTGAATGATTACAGGAGTTAAAAATGGCTGTGGAAAAATTTCCCGCTTTAGTTGAGATGGGTTTTGAAGATCCAGGTGACATCGATCGTTATACTATACGTATTGAAGGTGATGTTGATATTTTAAAAGTTTATCATCGTCGTCATCAAGGCGAATGGATGAATAAAAGTAAGAAATTTAAATTCAAGCGCTTGCATAAAAAATTGCGCGTGAATGAAGGCCTTACCGCTTACCGTGATACAACAGAGTCATCTCCTTTCTTTTTGAAAGCTGTAGCTGAGCTTGATAAGTTAGTAGCTGGTGAGAAAACGACTAAGGCGAAGAAAGAAGATATCTTAGAAGAAATGGAGCACCTAAATAGAGTTGTTTCACGTAAGATTGAAGATTTAAGACGCCAGATAGAAGAGCTATAATAGAGGCTAGTTGAGCGCATTTTCGTTTGCTTGCAATCTATATTCTATTAAGAACACTTGTAAATCGACAAGATTTCAGGTGTTTTTTTTCGTCTATACGATATGGTACATGTTAAAGTAGTCAGCATGATAATGAGTAATATAATTATAAAGAGGTATGAAAGTAGTTATTTGAAGTGTAACTATTAATTATTGATGTTGGATCTAATAAAGAAACGATTAGTTAATCACAAGCCTCAATTGCTTGATTTAGATTTGCAAGAAGCAGGTGTTTTAATCGCTATTACTGATGAATTTGAGCCTCAGGTGGTATTAACTAAAAGAGCCATTCAACTATCTAGTCATGGTGGAGAAATAGCCTTCCCTGGTGGTAAGCGCGATGATACTGACACTGATATAGTATTCACTGCACTGCGAGAGGCGCAAGAAGAAATTGATTTAAACCCAGAGCAAGTTCACGTTCTATGTAGTATGAGTGACAATGTTTCTTTGCATAAGTTAAAGGTTTCTAGCTGTGTCGGTGTTATCGCAGCAGATATTGTATTGAAGGCAAATCCAGATGAGTTAGAGTGTCTTTTTAAGGTGCCTCTTAAGTTTTTTCTCGATAGTAATAACCGATCTGATCATCTTCCCCAGTATCAAGCGAAAGCGAAGTATGCTCCTTGTTATGTTTTTGAAGGGCATTTGATTTGGGGGTTAACTTCGTACATATTGGTGGATTTTTTGAATGTTGCCTTAGAAGCTAATATCCACTTAAAAATTCGCCCAGAGCAACAGGGCTCATAAGGCCTCAATGACACAACCTGCTCACCGCTAGATAGAGTTGTTTGGAATAGCCAAACGCTCATCTCTAGTAGTACGTATCTTGAATCATTGAGTCGCTCTCGCTACGACCCCGTTTCAGGGTGAACATTAGTTATAAAAGCATATAGAACATTAAAAATGTTAAAGTTTGATTAATGGGCGCTGTTTTATCATTCATATTAATAGCTAGAAATGATATATAATAACCTCCTCACATATCGCTCCCAAAAACTAGCTTGCATGCACTTGGATAATTATTAATGGATATTAAGAAATACCTTACTGAATTAGCCGCTAAAGATGGATCTGAT
>JBALXS010000071.1:0-25140 GCA_036960485.1 Oceanospirillaceae bacterium | reverse complement strand
CTGATCTACTGCGATCTAGTCTATTTGGCCAAATTTAACGTTCATTTTCGTTAATATAGATTCACTATTCGCCTCAAATGACCGCTAAATTTGTTTCAAATAGCCTAAACCTCGCTAGGATCGCAGTTCTCGGACACCCTCCTAGCAATTTTAATTGCCCTTCGCGTATTCCAAGGTACAATAGCTGTTTTATACTAACTAGGGTATTCATTGTGAGCCAAGTCGAAATAATACATAATCCGCGCTGTTCTAAATCGAGACAAACCCTTGAATTATTACAACAACAAGGTATTGAACCTACCATTATAGAGTACCTTAAACAACCGTTGGACGCAGTGCGTATTCAATCTATTTTAGATGCATTAGCTATCGATGCTCATCAACTTTTGCGTATTAAAGAAGCCGAATACAAAGAGCACAACCTACACCCTAACGCGAGTGCGCAAGACATCATCAATGCAATGGTAGCGTCACCAAAATTAATAGAGCGGCCAATCGTAATTAACGGTGATAAAGCGCGTATAGGCCGTCCACCGGAATCCGTTTTAGAAATTTTATAACTCTTTTATCTTTTTTAACGCTAATTAAGAAATAACTATGCCAACTGACAGACAGCCTTACATATTAGTACTTTATTATTCAAAGCATGGTGCCACTGCACAAATGGCTAAGCACATTGCGTTAGGGGTTGAAATGGCGGGTATGCAAGCACTGGTACGCACCGTGCCTGAAATTTCTAGTGTTTGTGAGGCAACTGCGCCAACCATTCCTGATGAAGGTGCTTTGTACTGCACGCAACAAGAGTTAACAGACTGTGCAGGGCTTATTCTTGGTAGCCCCACTCATTTTGGTAACATGCCCGCTGCAATGAAATATTTTATTGATAGCACTTCAAGCCAATGGATGTCAGGAAGTTTGATAGGCAAGCCTGCCGCGGTTTTTAGCTCTAGCTCAAGCTTACATGGCGGACAAGAAACTACTTTATTGACGATGATGCTACCTTTACTACATCACGGTATGATTATCGCTGGTCTTCCTTACAGCGCATCACAATTATTACAAACGCAATCAGGCGGCACACCTTATGGCGCAACCCATGTTGCAGGAAAAGACAGTGATAACTCGTTAGATGAACATGAAGTTTCACTGTGTAAAATTCAAGGTACACGCATCGCACACATTGCACAAAAATTATTAGCGTAACGCTATTTCTACCTCGTCTCTGAATTAGGCATATATATGAGTTTGAAAACCAAAGTTTTACCCCCTATTAGTTTTTTACAACCAAGAGTGAAGATTTGCCGTTATTTATCCGTCATTTGCTATTTCAGTTTATTGATTAGCTTAAGTGCATGGTATTTAATTATACATCCGGTAGACACCGCTCATCCTTGGGTGATTTGGCTGTTACACTTCTTGCCTTTAGCTGCTTTTATAAAAGTCATGCAAACTGGCAACCCTCGTGGGCACGCCTGGTTATGCTTCCTGTTGATTCTTTACTTCAATGAAGCTGTTTTAGCGGCTACCACAGTTGTATATTCTAAATGGTACGGTATTTTAAATTCGCTATTAATTGTGGTGCTTTTTATCAGTGCTATGATGTACGCGCGCTGGGCCGGTCAATTTAGCAGACACCCAGATCGTGTTAAGACCTAAACCTATTCATTTATTCATCTGAAATTTGCAGTTAGCTTCCTTTAGGAATAAAGAATAGTGAGTGCTATTCTTTATCTACATAATGCAATATCAACAACTTAGTCTTATAAATTTATTCCTTTAACCTGACCCTAAAAGTAAACGTAAGCTATTTTATGCCTGAATTTAATATCACTAAAGTACGCAGAGACTTTCCCATCCTCTCACTGAGAGTTAATAGTAGACCTCTGGTTTATTTCGACAATGCAGCAACTACACAAAAACCTAGGGTAGTGCTAGATGCGCTAAATCAGTTTTATAAGCTGTCAAACGCGAATGTTCATCGCGGCTCTCATAGCTTGTCAAATACTGCTACTAGTACTTTTGAAAAAGCGCGTAGTTGTGTGGCAAGATTTATAAATGCTCCTAGTGATAAAGAAATAATTTGGTGCAAAGGTACTACCGAAGCCATAAATTTAGTGGCTAATAGCTTAGGCGCTTTGCTATTAGAGCAAGGCGATACCGTACTCGTCAGCGTAAGCGAGCATCACGCGAACATTGTGCCATGGCAACTAATTGCTCAGTCTAAAGGGGCAAAAGTAATAGCGATACCTTTAACCGCTGATTTACTTATTGATCAAAACGCTTATCAGCAACTATTAGCCCAGCACCAACCAAAAATTGTCGCTTTAGGCCATGTATCAAACGCCCTTGGAGTGATCCATCCTATCGCGTCAATGATAAAAAAAGCACAAGCGCTGGGTGCTATCACGCTGATTGATGGTGCCCAAGCCATTGCGCATTTACCTGTTGATGTGCAGCAGCTAGGTTGTGATTTTTACTGCTTTTCAGCTCATAAGTGCTATGGGCCAACAGGTATCGGCGTTTTATGGGGCAAAGAAGATTTACTGCTGCGCATGCCTCCATGGCAAGGCGGCGGAGAAATGATTAAATCTGTTAGTTTTGCAGGCACTAGCTTTAATCAGTTACCTTTTAAGTTTGAAGCAGGTACTCCTCCTATTAGCGCCGCCATTGGCTTAATGGCCGCTTTAGAATATTTGCAAAAAATGGACGCTGAGCAAACCACAGCGCACGAGCAGATGCTGCTAAATAAAATGCTGCTTGGCTTACAGCAAATTGCTGCAGTGACAATTCACAGCCCAACTACGGATAATATTGGCGTGATTTCTTTTAGCGTCGAAAATGTTCATCATCAAGATTTGGCGGTGTTATTAGATCAACAAGGAATTGCTGTTCGCAGCGGTCATCATTGTGCAATGCCTTTAATGCAAGCTATTGGCATAGAAGGAACGTTAAGGGCATCAATCAGCTTTTATAATACTAGCGAGGAAGTTGAATTTTTTATTCAAGCACTGATTGAAAATATCGACATTCTTAGCACTAATACCCACCAGCATGAGGAATCAATAACCGCGCTGCAGAGTCATATTCATTCTTCAAGCACTGCTTCAAAAAATTATCCAAGCGCTGCAACAGTTATTGATCAATTAAGCCACGCAGCCACTTGGCAACTACGCTTTAGCTATCTACTAGCGCTGGGAGAATTACTGGAAAAACCTAATGCTGCGTTGTTAACCGATGAATATAAACTACAGCAATGTGAATCAGCTGTGTGGCTAACCTGTTTACAGGAAGACGATACTGTTGATAGTCGCTGTAGTGGCTCCAATGCAGCCCAGTATGTAGCTTGGTCAGATGCGAGAATCATGCGAGGTTTGATCGTTATGTTGATCAGCTGTAAGCTGTCAGCGCAGCTAGATATAACAGCTTTTCTTGAAGAAGTTAAATTAACGCAGTTTTTAAGCCCTTCTCGTACCAATGGTGTTAAAGCGATTTTGCAGGCATTATAATTATTGATTTCTAAGCTGGCAAATAAGTAAGCGCTATTTGTTACGCGCTCACTCGTTGTTTTGATTACTTTGCTAATCCCACTTATTAGCAGGCGCTTTATAAGCTACAATCGCGGCTAGAAGCTGTTCAGGATCATCGCTGACAATGAGGTTTTCGTGATACAAGCCCTTCATAAAACCTTTATTAACCATGGTTGATACAAAAGCTAGTAGCTCATCATAATAGCCATCGACATTATAAAAAGCGCAGGCTTTATGATGAAACCCTAGCTGCCCTGCTGTCCAAACTTCAAAAATTTCTTCTAAAGTACCTACACCACCGGGCATCGCAATGAAACTATCAGCTAAATCAGCCATTTTAGCTTTGCGCTGGTGCATGTTTTCAACAATATGTAAGTCAGATAAGTCTTGATGCTGTAGTTCTTTATCGGTCAGTGCTTTTGGCATCACACCAATCACATTTCCCCCGCCGCTAAGTACTTGATCCGCTATTATTCCCATAAGGCCAACACTGGCACCGCCGTACACAATATCATCGCCGCGTTGGCAAATTTGTTCGCCTAAACGCTGCGCAGACTCTTGATATATAACATCGTTACCTAAGCTGGATCCACAATAAATGGCATGTCTCAAAATATCACCTTTCTAAGTTGTTAATTGAAGCTATTAGCTTTCACCTACATATTGAGCAACCCTCAATTTAATAGCGTTTAATTAAGTGTTTTTATTTAGCCAGCAAGTGTTCGTACTTTTTGTCAGTTAAGGTTTTCATAAAAGCAACTAACGCATCAATTCGCACATCCGTTAACGCTTTACCTTTGGTTAATTCATCGAGCGCAACTGTTGCTACAACTTCGGGCTCACCCCAAGGCTGATTCGTTTCAGGGTTTATCTTGCGCGATTCTTTACGGCTATTGTACTTATCGTAAAACAGCACCACTGTTTTCAAATCGGAAAACACACCGTTGTGCATATAAGGTCCCGTAACCGCTACGTTTCTTAATGTCGGTGTTTTAAACTTTCCATCTTGCTTTATATCAGTCACTGCTGGGTTTTCTAATAAACCGTGATCAATGAAATTTGCTTTTTTACCCAGCACTTTGCGCACGCTTTGATTGATGGGCACACCAATATTACGATACTCATAATTACTAAACGTTTCTTTGCTTTGTGCAGGCAGTTTCTTTAGTTGATGACATGCATTGCAATTGGTGAATTGCTCAGAGAAAAAAAGTGTTTCGCCCAGTTTCTCTTGCTCCGTCATGGTGTATTCCCCTTTCAAGTATCTATCGTATTTGGCATCGAAAGGTGCGAATAAAGTAGTTTTTTCAAAGCTTGCGATACTTTCTGTCATGGCTAAAAAAGCGCTTTGGGGATTCTTTAAAGTATCTTGAGCAAAAAGCGCGGCAAAGCTTGCTTGATACACTTTATTTTCTAGTAACCTATCTAATATAGCTTGTTTATCAGGCATTGCCATTTCCCCAGGGTTTAACGGCGGTCCCGCGGCCTGATCTTGTAAGGTATTAGCTCTGCCATCATGGAACTGCCCCCCGCGGTATTCCCCTGATTTAAGTCTCGAGAAAGCGGGTATGAAACTGGCATAACTCGCGGTTGGGGTGTTTCTATCACCAAGAGATACATCATCACTACCCAGAGAGGTGGCCCCTGATGTTTTATTAATTCTATTATCTATAAAGCCTTTATCAGGCGCATGGCAACTGGCGCAAGATTGGTTGCGATTTAAAGATAGGTTTTGATCAAAATACAACGCTGATCCTAGCGCCTGTTTAGTTTCAAAAACAGGCTCAGCCGCAAGCTCCAAACTAGAGCTAACTAACAGCACTGCTATAAATGGGTATTTAATTTTTTCAAACATAGGTAACAACTCAGAACAACTGTTTATAGGAATATTATATTCTTGGAATATTCGTTGACAGATAATGGAATAAAAAAACAACACAGCATATTGATAATAGCTCGCTATAAAGTCAAACAATTTCAATGGCGTTTAACCTTTAACTGACTATGGCTATTATTAGCGCTGCTACTGCTAGTTTTTACAACCAACAAACGTAGCTTTCAAACTTTATTAAAGCTTAATATATTATGCTTAAGCCTTTGTTATATCTTTGATGCTATTAGCATTTTTCTTTTATATTCTCAACTTACCCACCAAGCTATATCCGCGTAAAATAGCTAACATACACCAAGAGATTTCGCGATAAAACGGCTTACTGTTAAACTCAACTTGACCAAGCATTTGCTATCGCAACTGCTACTAACAGTGAAAAGAGAGTGTCATATTTTTATGCAAGAAGGGTGAATACTCAAGAGAATTATCAGCATAGTGTAACGCCCTGCCACCAAACAGTAAGCTGGTGCCAACTGCTTTTAAAGCGTTTCTAAATCGGTCTATTTGCTTTACATCACCATTTATTGATTCTGTTTTGAATAAAACTAACGAGCCAATCAAAAACCTGCCAAGCTTTCTTTAAGTAGCGCATTGGCTGTTTGCATGCCGTGTTCTTTAGTTACACCCTGTAAACCTAACTTATGCAAGCTAAGCCTTAATAATCCACCATTTCTAAAGTTTGCGCCACTACCGACGGACCACTGCCAACCAGTGTTACCGATTTTCTAGCGCGTTAGAGTTAGGGCTGCGCTTAAGCTAAAATCAGCGCCAACGATAACCACTTCTAAATAATCATCAAACACCGCAAAAGTTACATTTGAAACGTTTCACTAAAGCCACAATCTTGATGCCAACACCACCGGTTTGCAATATTTCTGCTCGAAAGAGGATTCATTTATGCATCCAAATAAGAATTGCTAACGTTCGCGATAAATATGCAGCTTGAAATAAATCAAGCTGTGAACGAGTGCCTCTTAGTCAGCAATGTATATTTACAATATATTGTAAAAATTAAGATATTTTAGAAACGATATAATCCCATTGCTCATCACTAACAGGCACTATTGATAATCTAGATTGCTTGAAAAGCGCTAAATCTTCGAGTTCAGCAGCCGCTTTCATCGCTTTAAGTGGCAGGAGCTGCTGTGCAGATGATACAAATTTCACATCTACAACATGCCATTTCGGCTGCTCGAGACTAGATTTAGCGTCATAATATTTATGACTAGCATCGAACTGTTCTGGATCTGCATAAGCGTCACTAATTATTTGAGCAATGCCGGCAACCCCCACTTGTTTGCAACTTGAATGATAGATCAAAACGTTATCGCCGATTACCATTTTGTCGCGAATAAAATTTCGCGCTTGGAAGTTGCGAATGCCGCCCCAAGGTGTCACTTTATCTGTTGCTAAATCGTCAATTGAATAATCAGAAGGTTCAGTTTTTAGTAACCAGTTAGCCATAATGTTTCACTATTTTGTTGTTATATATAAGCACTATGTATAAGTACTATCTCTAGCTATATAAGTGTTATGTAAATGCTGTTTTTTACCATTTAAGTGCTGTTCAACAAGGTGCAATGAAGCTTTGGGTTTTGTCCCACAAGTTCCAGCACTGCATTGCGATCAACAATAGCACTTCATCGACACATTTCATTAATTACCAGTTTTAGCACCAAAAGTGCAGCCTTTGCTTGTCTTGAATGCTGTTAATGATAATCTTAACAGATAGTTAGCACATCAGGCATCAAAGCGGTCAAATAATAAGCATCAAACCATAAAGCTTTTTATTTAAGCTGTTATTAATTAAATATTTATCGCGATGTCTTTAATTGTGCTTTCTTTTAACAGTGCTTCTTTATAAGAATATTTTTAGCAGATATTATGTTATGCAGCTTGTATCTGTTTTACTGTATTTTATTTTTTGTTGGAAATTACATGTATTTTGAATTGTTCGATATTTTTCTACTCTCACTAGTTTGCCTAGTTATTTACGCTTGGATTAGTGCTCAGCAAGTGCGCGAAAGTGCCTTAGTGGCAGCAACTGATGAATGTAAACGCTTAGACCTACAGCTATTAGATGGTAACGTCGGTTTAAAGCGCTTTAGAATTAAGCGCGGTAATAGTGGTTCATTAGTGCTTAATCGCGAATATGGCTTTGAGTTTTCGGCAACCGGTGAAGAAAGATACCAAGGAAAAGTAGTTATGTTAGGGCTCTCTATAGAAGAGATTTATTTACAACCTCATCGCATTGTTAATCACTGAGGAAATATAAATGGAAAGGCTAACCATCTCATTGGATGACGATCTTGCTAAACAATTCGATGACTATTTAAAAGCACATGGTTATAAAAACCGTTCGGAAGGCATGCGCGATTTAATTCGCGATAAACTAGAGCAACAAAGTTTAGATAAGCAAGCCATTGATCAAAGAAATATTGGTGATTGCATTGGTTCAATGACCTACGTATATAACCATCAAGAACGCGAGCTTGCGGCGAAGCTTGCTCAAGCGCAACATGATAATCATAATATTGCAGTCTCTACACTGCGCACCCCTTTAGATCATAATCATTGTATGGAAACCGTTATGCTAAATGGTGACACTTCAAAAGTACGTGATTTCTGTAATGATATTATTGCTCGCCCAGGCATTCGCCACGGCAAAGCATACCTTATTCCAGTTGAGGTAGAGCATTATCATCACGAAGGAAAGTCACATAGTCACAGTACACCTAAAACTTAGATTTCAGTAATCTAACTTACTTAGAAATACCAGTGATTTGAAGGTTGCTTAGAGCAGTTTTTATTTTGTATGAACAATTGATAATTTGTATGATTTCTAATAAACTTCATACAAATTCTAAATTCTTCATAAAAGATGATTATGTATATGAATCAATGTTTCAGCAAGCAATCTTCAGAGCGATCAAATATCAACCAACTTTCTTCTACACTAATTTTTGTAAGCTTACTATTACTATTAATAAGTAGTAGCGCCCGTGCACATTTTCAAGAAATCATTCCCGATAGAGATTTCTTGAATGATCAAAACCAGCAACCTTTATCATTCTTGTTACGCTTCACCCATCCTATGTCTCAAGGACCTATTATGGAGATGGTTAAGCCTAAACAACTTTCAGTTATTGCAAATGGCACAAATACTAATTTATTACCAACCTTGCACGCCACTGCCGACACTAAGCAATGGGCTTTTCAATATGAAGTACAAGAGCCTGGTGATTTGCAATTTTTTGTAGAACCCCAACCCTACTGGGAACCGGATGAAGGTAAAATGATCATTCATTATACCAAGGTGATCGTGGATGGTTACGCAAGTTTTAATGGCTGGGATGCGCTCATCAAAGCACCCGTTGAAATTGAACCGTTAAGTAGACCATATAGCCTTTGGGTGGGTAACAACTTCACTGGTATCGTTAGAAAAAATGGCCAAGCAGTGCCCTTTGCAGAAATTGAAGTTGAATGGCGTAATGATGGCTCGGTTACACCTCCAACTGATAGCTATGTAACACAAGTAATTAAAGCGAATAGCACAGGTACGTTTAACTATGCTTTACCTCGCGCCGGTTGGTGGGGCTTTGCAGCCCTCATTGATGCTGACTATACTCTTCAATCTCCTTCTGGCATTCAAGTGCCAGTAGAACTCGGCGGCCTGATTTGGATTAACGCTAAAGCTATGCAAGGTAATTAATATATGGCACATATTCCAGATGGTGTTGTCAGCCCTGCTATTCTCGCAATAGGGGCTACAGGTACTATTTTAATGCTCAGTTATGGCTTGAAAAAGTTAGATATCGATAAAATCCCGCAAACAGCGATGTTTGCGGCAGTATTTTTTCTATCGTCCATGATAACTTTTCCTGTTGGCCCAAGCTCTATTCACCTGCTTTTCAATGGCTTAATGGGATTGATGCTAGGCTGGGCTGCTGTGCCCGCTATTTTTGTAGCTTTAACCCTGCAGTTAATGTTTTTTGGCTATGGCGGGCTCATAGTATTAGGCGTTAATACGTTTAATATGGCACTGCCGGCTATCATTGTTGCATTAACTCTTAGGCCATTGTTACTAAATCAGCTTAACGCTCAAACCCCTACTTCGTATCGCTATATTAGTATTATAGGAGCACTTGCCGGTGCTACTGGCATTGCATTAACCACACTGCTTTTAGCTGCAAGTCTGGTTTTAAGCGGCCAAGAATATGCACCTATGATGAAAGTTATACTTGCCACTAACATCCCTTTACTTATTATTGAAGCTGCTGTCACTGTGGTTGTAGTTAATTTTTTAATTCGTACAGCCCCTAACACCTTCAAATTATCGGTTAACAATTGAATGCTCATAAAATCTATGCTCGTTTCATTTTGTTTATTGTTCTCTGTCAATGCCAATGCACATTTACTAAAAATTTTCGCGTTTACCAAAGAAACTAATAATCAGCAAACATTAACCACCTCCGGCAAAGTATACTTTGCCGGAGGTGCTGGTATCCCTAACGCATCAGTGCAGGTAATTGATAACCAAGGGGTCAATATAAAAAAAGTGACCTCCGATAAGAATGGAAAATTTTCTGTTGAATTAGCCCAGGGAAATTATCAGCTAATTGCTGATACTCAAGATGGGCATATCGCCAAGTGGCAAATTAAAGGTAGTGCCTCGAATGCAGTTACAAAAAGTCCCAAAAATTCTATTAGTCAAAATGTAACGACAACAGCGCTGCCAAGCCCCGATAGTGCGCAACTTCTACAACTCAACAATATTATAGCTGAGCAATTAGCACGCCAAATACTGCCATTAAGTGAGCAAATAAACACCTTGCAGGAAAAAGCAAAATTTCAAGATATACTCGGTGGATTAGGCTATATTTTTGGTTTATACGGATTTGCTATGTGGTGGAGGCAGCGTAAAACTTAAAGTAAAGAGCGGCCAATTAATAATAAGTCTCTAAGTTAGCAATTGCGAGCATCTATTACTGGCAGCTATTGCAATGTTAATAGCAATTTCTGATTAGCTTACAAATTCCAAATCAAGAATCCCGCAGCAAGCTTTCTCGTGACCTCGAATTCGCTTCGCGAAGAGGGGTATACTAAGTATTTTTCATAAAGTCAAAGACCTTACGCAGCAAGGAGAATTTACCCTTGGATGATTTAAGCTCCGCCTAAGTCATCTCTATTATAGCTGCTTCTGCATAGAGAATTTCGGTATGTAACGATTGTTATCTCTGGTGAATCCAATACAGAACCAGCGATTATTTTTGCTTACATCTCGAGTTTAATATCCAAGCGATTCCAGAGGATAAGATAGCAGTATGCTCTATATTATTTCAAAAACGCCTCTAATTGATCACAAAAAAATCACACATTTAGTGTTGTTGAATATTAAAACCAGATGAGATTAGAATAAAGATGTGTATAATCATATTAAAAGCAAGGGATGCTGATTGTTTATAAATGTTTTTTCCTGATGGAATATTAAAAATATGCAAGCAAAGCCAACAGCTTTTAATGAACAAACTTCCATTGCTTTGGGCCGCTTTATTGATGAAGTAAGCAGTGCTTCTTCAGAACAGATGGTTTATTCAATACTTACACAAAACCTCAACTCTCTGATCCCCAACGACCGCGCTAGTGTTACGCTTCTTAATGCCGAAAAAAATATGCTGGAAGTTTTCTCGCTACACAGTTTTGAAAGTGCAATACCGGCGGGAAAACGCCTGCCGCTTGACAACACTTATACTGGCTGGGCAGTGCTACAGCATGTAGCTCAATACCATGTGATTGACGCGCATACGCAAACACTAGATGGACAAATGTTATTTAAGCAAGGTATACGCAGCATTATAAACGCGCCTATCATCATACATGGTCAATCTATTGGTGCTATCAATACTGCTATTAAGGATCCTACTGGGTTTAATGATAGGTCACTGGCCCTGCTGGTGCTTATTGCACGGCTGGTCTCTACTTATTTAGAACACCACAAGTTGCTTCAGGAGCGCGAGCAAGCACTGCAGAATGCTCATTCTTATGCAGCACAATTAGAAAACCTCAACCAATTAGCCCAACAATTATCAACGGTTAAATCCGTGTCTGAAATAATGCAGATTTGTGAAAAAATAGTACAAAATATCATGCCTTCACAACGCGTCAGTTATGCACGATATCAAGCTAAAGATCACACATTTGAAGTACAAGTACTCTCTGGACAAGAGCAAGAAAGCCTGCGATTGATCAACGCTAAAGGTACTTCCCTTGAACTTATATTAATAGATAAGCAGCCTGTTTTTTTCCCAGATTTATCTTTGAATCCCAATAGTGAACACAATATTTTATACAAGATGGGGATGAGAAGTTCAATAAGTATTCCCATCAACGTTGAAGGGGAAATAGTGGGGATTCTTAGCGCCGCTTCCAAAAAAGTCAATACACAAGATACAAGTATGATTCAAGTGCTTGGCGCAATGGGCGCTATCATCAGTGGTGCGATGCAAAGAATCAGAAGCCATGAAAAACTAAATTACCAAGCCAATTACGATACACTCACAGGCTTGCCTAATCGGCATATGTTTTATACCCAGCTCAACAGCTTATTTAGTTGTCCAACTAACCCGCTTTTCGCCACTTTGTTTGTGGATTTAGATCATTTTAAACACGTCAATGATTCACTGGGTCATCAAGCAGGAGATGAACTGCTGAATTTGGTCGCTACACGCATCTGCAAAGTAATCCGCAAAGGTGATTTAGCGGCGCGTATTGGTGGCGACGAATTTATCGTTCTTATTGCAGATAACTGCACAGCTGAAATATCTGTTACTAGCGCACAACAGATAATTAATTCGCTTTGCCAACCTTTTAATTTACAAGGCAATACCGTTTCAATCAGTGCCAGTATTGGTATCAGTTTATCCAATGATAACATCTCCTGTGTTGACGATATCATTCAAAAGGCAGATACGGCTATGTACCTAGCAAAATCAAAAGGCGGAGCAACATATGAAATCAGCTAAGCGAAAAAGACACAGTATAAATCCTTTATAAAGGCTCTATTTTACGCCAGTTATCCTTTATCTTTGACTGAAACTACCCGATTAAAAAGTTAAACCCATCTAACTCATTGATTTATTATTATCAAATATGAACTATTCGACCAAATAATACTTTTCGTTGGCTTGAAGTCTATAAGTTACAGGACAGCTAAAACCTGTCTATGCGATAAGGATCTAAATCTAGTTTAATTGCTACGTTTGAAAGCAACTGAGTAATTATTTTACCCGTAATAGGCCCTAGCGTTAACCCCATGTGTTGGTGGCCAAAGGCATAACAGACATTAGTAAAAGTTGGGCATTGCCCAATCACAGGTAAACTATCAGTAATCGAAGGTCGATGGCCCATCCATGTGACGTGTTCACGGGTATCTATGCCTGGGAACAATGATTTTGCATGATGCAGTAAACGCTGGCAAAACTGTTCATTCGCATCCGCTTTTAAACCATTGAATTCAACTAATCCCGCTAGGCGTATACCATCTTGCATTGGCGTCGCAACTAATTTTCCTTGGGTAAACATAATGGGTGAATTAAGCTCTATGCCCGGGTTTTTAATCTGCACATGATAGCCACGCTCTGACTCTAACGGCACTTTATGACCTAATTGTGTTACCAGCTTGCTTGACCACGCACCCCCTGCTATCACTAGTTTATCGACTTTATAGATTTCTCTATCAGTGATGACTTGCGTGACTAAACCATGCTCTTTCACTAATGTCTTTACTTCGCCCGTATGTATCTCTCCCCCTTGTGCTAAAAAGTACTCAGCCATTGTTTTAACAAGCTTAGCTGGGTTGGGTGAAAAGCCATGATTATGCAGAGCAACTGCAAATTTAAATGCTTTACCGACTGCCTGCTCACGGGTATAAAGATCGCTACTTTCTAGCAGGTCATATTCACACCCATACTGACGGCGTGTATCCCATGCCAGTTTATCGGCATCAAAAGCTGACCTGTCTTTATATAAATAATAATAGGGAGAGGCTTTAGCATAAGCTTGGGCACCGCATAGTTCTGCCTGTTGCAAGTGCAATTTAGTGGCATCCTTTAACAAGGCCGCTAAAGATTTACTAATGTGTTCAAATTGCTTAGGCCGTGTATTTAAGGCGAAAGATGTCCCCCACGAAACTAGCTTTGGCAAGTAACGTAGCGGCATAGAAATAGGGCCATTAGGATCAAGTAATAGCTTGGGTAATTGATAGAGGAACCCTGGTGTTGCAACAGGTATACAACCACATTCTGCGAAAACTCCTGCATTGCCATAAGAGGCTGCTTCAGCAGGCGCTAGGCGATCAATCACTGTTACCTTAAAACCTTGTTGTTGCAGTTGCACAGCACAAGACATGCCTATAATTCCCGCGCCTATTATAGTTACATGCGCAGGGGGTTGAATATCATTATGTGCGGGTTGGTCGGTCATGCTATTTTTCTCCATTTAATGGCGGTCACACAGTTTGAGCACTACAAAGCTGTTCTAAATGACTATTTAAAACAGCTGGTATGCATATTTGATTCAAGTTCTAAGTTGGGTTCTATTCAAGTGCAGATGTTTTCAGCGCTTGAATTACTGGTGCTGTTGTTTTCAGTACAGCTTCGTTTGAGGAGGAACTAGCTAGGCGTTGTTTGCATGTTATCGGGTAAATAAGTCGCCAATTCAGGCAGCATAACTAATATCAACACCATAACTACCATCAGCAAAAACATTGGAAAGGCCGTTTTTGCGATATAGCCGATCGGCTTTTTAGTCATCCCTTGCATCACAAATAAATTGAAGCCAATGGGTGGCGTTATTTGCGCCATTTCAACGACAACCACAATGAAGATACCAAACCAAATTAAGTCAATGCCCGCTTGGCGAATCATCGGTTCAACCACTGCCATGGTCAGTACCACCGATGAAATCCCATCTAAAAACATCCCTATGACAATATAAAATAACATCAAAGCAAAGATGAGTGTCAAAGGTGATAGCTCAAGAGATGCTATGTATTGCGCAAGAGTTGTTGGTAGCGCTGTAAAGCCCATTGCCAATGCTAAAAATGCAGCGCCAGCTAAAATTAACGCAATCATGCACGAGGTACGCGTAGCACCTAACAAACTATCAGTGAATGTTTTAAATGATAAAGAACCTTGAATTAGCGCTAAGCTTAAAGCGCCAACAACACCAAAAGTTGCTGATTCAGTGGCGGTAGCAAGCCCTGTGTAAATAGTGCCTATCACCAACGTGATCAGTACAATAACAGGGAGCAAGAAACGTGAGTTATAAACTTTTTCTTTAAAGCTCATCGCCGGTTCTTTCTCAGGCACTTCATCTGGTTTAACAAAAGACCAAACTACAATGTAACCCATAAATAGTGACGCTAGCACTAAACCAGGTAACACCCCTGCCATGAACAGCTTAGAGATAGATTCATTGATCGTAACGCCGTACACAATGAGCGTTAATGAAGGTGGAATCATCAAACCTAATGTGGATGCGCCAACTAAAGTACCTAGCACCATGTAATCAGGATAACCTCTGCGACGAAGCTCGGGTATCGACATTTTCCCCACAGTGGTTAAGGTGGCGGCAGAAGAGCCAGACACGGCGGCAAACACTGTGCAACCTACTACATTAGTGTGTAATAACCCACCTGGTAATCCTGATAACCAAGGTGCCAACCCCTTAAACATGTCTTCTGATAATTTGGTTCGAAATAGAATTTCTCCCATCCAAATAAACAAAGGAAGTGCTGTCAGTGACCAGCTAGAAGATGCAGACCAAATAGCAGTGAACATAGCGTCACCAACCGGGCGGGTGGTAAAGAGCTCCATCCCCACATAAGCGGCACCTAGCAGTGCTAAACCTATCCAGACACCACTGCCGAGTAAAAAAAACAGCACCAGTATAAAGATACCGGTCAACGTTAGATGATCCATTATTTAAGTTCCTCTTGTTTTGCTTCAATAGAGTCAGAGCTACCAGCGATGAAAATTGCTTGCAGCAGTTTATCGACTAAAGCCAATGTAAAAATGGCAGAACCTATCATCACCGCTGATTGGGGAATCCACAGTGGCGTGGCATCTTGGCCTTGAGATATATCATTAATTAAGTGTGATAAATGCACATTGCGAATGGTGTAATAAGTTAGATAACCCGCCAATAACGATGCGATAGATAAGCACCAAATATCTAATAAGCGTCGTAATAAACCACTGGTGAAATTTAAAACGAGGCTCACTCTTATGTGTGCGTTATGGTTTAGGGTGTAGCCGAGTGCGAAAAATGATGAAGCCGCCATGCAATAGGATGCATAATCATTGGAGCCTGGAAATTGTACGCCCAGCCAACGACTTGCCATTTGCATAATAATGATGATTAGCATTACCAACAGTGTGAATGCAGCTAGCGCTCCTGATGCTTTATAAATAGCATCGAGAACAACGCGAACTAACGCCATATTGGTTTTTTTGGTTGCTGCAACAGTAATAGATTCAATAGTCATAGTATTAGTTCTACTTTTTAGGAGGAGTGACAACACTGTCTTAGTACTTAGATACTACGCAGAGGTAGTAGAAGAAGGTTTTTACAGCAAAATGGGAGCTGTAAAAACCTGATATATAAGTGCTTAAAGAACTATATTAAACTAGCCGCGACAGCGGCTATGGCGATCTTTATTTACGGTAAGCTTCAACCACAGCTTTACCACTTTCACCGGCGGCTTCTAACCATTCAGCAGTCATTGTTTTACCAATTTTTTGAAAATCAGCACTTAACTGATCACCAGCTGGCTGAACTGTCATGCCATTTTTTTGTAGCTGCTCTATGTACCAACCGGCTAGTTGTGATGAGCGAGCAGTACCCGCTTTTTGAGCCATAAATGACAACCCTTTCACAACGTTTTTAGTACTTTCGTCAAGCGCATTCCATGCTTGCTTGTTTACAAAAATATAATTGCGTGGCAACCAAACTTTAACATCATACCAATGAGTTAAATGCTCCCATACTTTTCGATCATAGCCTGTGGCTCCTGAAGAGACGAAAGATTCAGCAACTCCGGTAGCCAGTGCCTGGCTTAACTCTGAAGCTTCAACTTGTACGGGTACAGCGCCAGATAGTTCAGCCATGCGCGCAGTTGCACTGTTGTATGAGCGAAACTTCACGCCTTTTAAATCTGCAGTGCTGTTCAATTCTTTCTTCGCGTAGAAACCACCTGGAGGCCAAGGTACTGAATAAAGTAGCACTAAGTTGTTTTTATCTAACAACTTTTCCAATTCAGGTTTTGCAGCAACTAGTAACTTTTCAGATTCTTCAAAAGAAGTGGCTAAGAAAGGAACAGAATCAAAAGCAAACAACGGATCCTCGTTGGCGTGGGCTGATAGGATTCGCTCGCCAATTTGTGCCTGGCCTGTTTGCACGGCACGTTTGATTTCACTTCCTTTAAAGAGTGATCCACCACCGTGTACTCTGATATCTAATTCACCACCGGTGGCGATCTTTACCGCTTCAGCAAAAGCCTTAGCGTTTTGAGTATGAAAATTACTATCGGTATACGCCATTGGCATATCCCAAATCTGCGCTGCGAAACTAAATTGACTAGCAATAGCAATGCTCGTAATGGCAATGCTTTTAGTAATGTTTTTGAGGGTCTTTTTCATTTTTTATACCTTGTTTTATTGGATTTGTTATACAGATAAATCAAACAGAAATAGCGGCGATGCAAGACATCTCTACAAGTAATGTCGGTCTTGCCATTTTGGCTTCTACACAAGCTCTGGCTGGTACTGCTCGTTGCGAAAACCATGCATCCCACACTTCATTCATGGCGCTAAAATCTTTCATATCTCGAATATAAATAGTGACTGTTAGCAAACTGTCGGTATTCAAGTTTTGCTGATTTAACAAAGCATCAATTTTTTGCAACGTACAAAGTGTTTGCGCCTTAATATCTACAGATTCATCAGCAGGTACTTGTCCTGATAGGTAAATTGTCTGGTTGTGAATCACTGTTTGACTCATGCGCTGGCTAGAATCGAAGCGTTGTATCGTCATTATTTATTTTCCCTCGAGGTAAATGATTTTATTTGCTGAAAACATTATTGATAGTTTTAAGCCATAAAATCCAATACAATTATTTAAGCAGTTAATACATAAATGTTATGGGTTAATAAAAAATGTTAAATTCTAAGCAGTTAGCAACTTTCAAAGCAGTAATGTTGACCGGATCAATGAGCGATGCCTCGAGAATATTGCATGTTTCTCAGCCGGCAGTGTCACGAATGATTAAAGATCTTGAAAGTGAACTAGGCTTTACTTTGTTTGATCGGCGCAATAGTCGTATTTATCCAACTCAGGCAGCGCACGCTTTTTATAGAGAAGTACAGTTACATCTTGTAGGTTTAACAAAGCTATCCCAAGCCGCAGAACAGATACGCATCATGAAGCGCGGCAAGTTACGTATCGCTTCTATGCCCGCTCTTGCCTTTAGTACGATACCGGTTGTATTAAGCAATTTTTTGAAGGTAAGAGAAGAAGTTAGCGCGATATTCTCACCTCACTTATCAGTAGAATTAGTTAACAGAGTTGGCGCACAACAATTCGATCTTGGCATCACTATGCTGCCGATAGAAAGCAAGGAGATTATGTATGGACCCTGTTACAAAGTTGACTGTCGCTGCATCGCTCCAGCCGATCATCCATTTAAAGATTATGATGTTGTCACCGCTGCTGACTTACATCAGCAACCTTATATTTCAATTGGCGAGCAAAACACCATTATCCACTTCTTGTTAAATTCGGCTTTAAAAGAAGCCAATGCTCAACCCATTGAAAGAGTGGAAACATTGCTATTACCAATGGCTGCATCACTGGTAGAACAAGGGTTAGGGGTATCTGTCGTTGATGCTTTTACCGCGCATGCTTTTGAAAAGAAAGGTGTAATCAGCCGCCCGTTTGAGCCCAGCATTTCTTTGTACTTCGGCTTTATTGCACCGGTTAACAGACCTATTTCTGGGTTGGCGCAAGAGTTTATCGATGTGTTTGAAGAGTTCGCACTAGAACATTATTCATTGACGAGCGTCCTTCCAAGCGAAGCAGCGATCGGTTAGTGCGCTGGTTATCAAGATAGCTGGAGAACAAATTTTTAATACGCTAATTTTCACAACTGAAAAAGGTACTTTCAGCAAGAGGTCGATTTATATGTAAATACTTTTGGGTGCCGTACACAGTGAATGAGATAAAAGTGTTTTTAAGGGCTGCCCTATTAAAGCAAAGAGACACATAGAAGATTCAAAACAACACTGTGCAAGTGTTATATCAGGGGGATAGTATTGTAATAAAGAGTGCAGGCACTGCACTCTTCTATGTCATTATTTATGTTGGAATTGTCGAATCTCATAAGTAGTGAAATAATCTCATATGTAGTGAAATGAAATCTCATAAGTAGTGAAATCAAGAAACCCATCTCTCAATAGGTGGGTTTTTACCCCTTTAATCATAATATTACTCTAGGCCTACCCCCTTCTCTATTTTCAGCATCCATACCATCAACCCTACCCTTTAACCAATGACTGGAATCGGCCAAAAGCGGTCACTTTGGTATAATTTTCATACGTTACTAATAATAGTGCTATTTTTCAGTCAAAGGTAATAATGTGCGTGTTAGGGCTTTAAGTGATAATTTTTAAGCTTATGTACACTTAAAAAGTTATAGAAACAACCACAATACCAATAGTATAAAATACATAATGATAAACTCATTGTATTATTAACGTGTATTTACAATATTAAGATGTTGGAATAAGGAGAATGCATGGAACCAATTTCTATTAAAATTGAATACTGGACATACCCAGATGGAACACAAACTGGAGTTGAACCTAATGGTATTGTTGAATTTCGATCGGTTCTTAATGAAAATTACGCATCGTTAGTAAAGGGAACTTCTGGAGAATGCGGTGGCCTTTATAGCTTAGCGATAGAAATTGTCTCAAACATTGTTTTTTCCGACATTGCAAATCTTATAGTAGGTGGTGTCGCATACGATACAATAAAATCTGGTACCAGTTCTTTTTTTATTCGTCCATTTCTTGATGCTCTTTCTAAATTAGTCGAGTCCAATAAAGATAACTCACTTGATATCGAAAATATCACGTTTATTTTTCAAGATACAAAAATTTATATATACAATCTTCGTGGTTACCCAGCTATAGATTATCTAAAACAAATTTTCTCAAAGTTATCAATGAGTTATTCAAAGCTCATACGGCCTTCAGGCGAATGCCCATATGAAATACATATACCAACCTTGGATGATAAAGAATGTAGCTTTGGAAGGTTTCGTGTACCACTCGATGTAGACGAGAGCATAGAAAAATTTGAGAACATAGATTATTTAAAATATTGGGGCGCTGTATATAACCTAGAAATAGGGAAAAGAGTTTTTGATGTAGCCTCGCAATTCCTTATCGATGAAAATTTTTTAACACTTGATGAGTATGATCGTGAATGGTTACGCAATAATCCGTAATAAAAAATGAATAACTATAGAGTTAGGCATAGGATACTAACAGACACAGGTTGTGTGAAAACTCTTAAATTTCACCTTCCGTATACATCCGTACAAAAGGACCTGCATGCCAACCAAACCAATATTAAACGATGATTCCACTTTGCTTTGCTCTAATTGCTTTGAAGATGAAGGGTTAAGAATAGATGCAAATAAAATTGGTCTTGAACTGTCAGAAGAATGTCCTAGTTGTAAAAGCTCCGATGGTAAAAAACTCACACAAAAGCTTATCAAAGGATTAGCTTGGCGATTTTTTGTAAGCGGAACAACAGTCCGATGTGAATATGGAGCCGCGCCAGTAATACAATGTGATGAACATCACTACGGAAAAAGTGATATTCGTCCATCGCCTTGGTTAGAAGCTGATATAAAGTTGATTGAGAGCGCAGCCAAAATTGGGTTCTTTCACTACGGACCGCGTCTATGGATGGTAGGTGAGGTTGAGCCGCTTAAAGATCTACAGAATGAAATCAGTCGAGGGGGAATTATTGAACGGGTGTTGCAAGAATACCCTGAAAGGTCAATTTCCAGCGGTACTAAGTTTTACCGCCTGAGGGTTAATCCTAATAATCCTGCTGATCCAATGCAATATGACAGCCCTCCACTTGAATATTCAGGTAATGGTCGTTTGGATTCTTCTGAATTTCCCGTTATGTATGGCTCGCAAGATATTGATGTTTGTATTCATGAATGTCGAGCATCTACAGATGATGAAATTTATGTAGCAACGTTTAGAACTGAGCGAGTGCTTCGTTTTCTAGATTTAACACAAATTTTAGAGGAAGATAATACAGAATTTGAAAGCTTAGATATGGCTATACATATGTTATTTCTTGCTAAGTCACATTCGTATGAAATTTCTCGGGCTTTAGCTAAGGCTGCAAAACTCGCTGGTTATGATGGTGTTATTTACCCTTCATTTTTCAGTCTTATTAGAACTGGCGGTCATCCTTTTGAAACTAATTATGGTCTTTCTTTACGACGATTTCACCCTGAGCGAGAAAAATACGCAGATGCTTATACTATTAGAAACTTTGCATTGTTTGGGTACCCGCTGAAAACTAAGTTAGTAAAAACAGAGTCCATCAATAGGCTTATAATCACCCAAGTTGGTTATCAGGGGCATTTTGGGCCAGTAGAGTATTAATCATGTTAAAACTTACGGTGAGAAATGCCTAACAGGCTATCAAATCACTCTCGAGGGAATATGACAAAGAGAATAAAACAGCATCAGCTAGAAGACTTGTCGAGATATAAGTTTGCTCTATCTATACCACAAAAATGGGTTTTTCGAGACAAAGATAAAGATTATGGGATTGATGGCGAAGTTGAAACCTTTAATTCTGAAGAAAAGGCTACAGGTTTAGTATTTTGGGTCCAATTAAAAGCTACTAGCTCAGACCAGGCTAGGACTATAAGAGGGTTCGACCTAAGCCTAGAGACTATAAAATATTATAAGCGACTAGAAATACCTGTATTGATTGCTAGGTACTCTGAGCATGAAGATAGATTCTACGTTAAGTGGTCTGGTGAAATCGATACTTTTTATGCAAAAGACGATGCCAAGACAATGAGAGTAAGTTTTTCTGAAGCTCATATTCTCGACGAAGAAAAATATGAAGAGCTCAATATATACCTAGCGAAACTTAGAGCAGCTAAATCAGGTGCTATTAAGCTTCCCATCGATGTGAAAATCTCTTTTAAAAGCAAGTCTATTTGTGGTGTGGCTTCGAGCATACTTATTTCAAGAATCAGGTCGGAAATACATAACTTCAGTAGTGTTATGCGATTGGTATCCTGTGATAAGTCTCTGACTGCTGACGTTTGTATCGATGAGAATACACTGAAAGTAGGCTTTATAGATATTGCAGGTTGTACATTTCATAGTGTTGATTTGATGGACCCTTCCACACTAGCTGAGGATCTGCTAAAGGATATTTCTTTGGCACTTTCCTTGGCCGTATCACAGCTAGGTTACAGCGACTTAGCAGCCAGAATAATTTTTTCTCACGATTTACAACATAGATTGAAGGTTAAGAGTGAGGTGTTTGAGTACCTTTTACCCTGCTTATTAAAATCAAACTATTTCAAGGAAACGCTTGAAATAGTCAGTGGTGTTTGTGATGAGACTGAACACAACTTTCTAGAAATGATCACTAACTCAGCATTGCTCTTTATAAGAAATACGGTAGATAAAGAAAAACAGAAAGCTACTGAAACATTTCTAAAAAATACTATCGAAAGGTATAAGGAAAAATCGCCGAGCTTGTATGGTATATCGCAGTATAACTTGGGAAACTTTTATAGGAATACAGATAGGTCTGGTCAAGCTGCAAGGTGCCTGCTAATAGCGAGGAGATATGAATCTAATTACTACAATCAAGGGTATTTCTATAAGGAGTTGGCAGACTCTCTGTTTGATATTGGTAAATTTACTTTTGCATCCAAGCTTTACAATAAAGCCTTAGAAATAGATAGCTGCGAAGATATTCTCCCTTTGTATGCTGACTCATTGATGTTTTCTGGTAAGTACCAAGAAGCACATGAAACATTTGAAAGATACTTAAAAAAGACGAATAGCCAGCATGCAGGATGGCACTTAAAGTCGATTTGTTTAGCTTCTATAATCAAGAACCATGATATAAAAGCTCAATATAGAAATATAAAGAATGCCGTCGAATTAGCAGACATATGCTCTCTAAGCCTAGATGAAGCTGAGAAAGGTTTGGATAAAGCTTTGGAGAAAGACCTTCTCTGTGGATTAGCCTGGTTTAATCTTGCACATCTTAAAAATAGTTCAGGTCAAATTCGGGATGCAGCATTTTGTTATACTATGTGCGCTTTAGTACAGACAGGGGATATAGAAGCTTGGGTAAAAGCAACTGCATGTAGCTTTAACAATATCGTTCCTATAGAGATTTTTGCTCTCTTAGTTCGTACTGGTTATTTTTTCAATGGTGAGCGATATATTGAAGCTTTGTATAAAGTTATAGAGGGAAGCCTTGGGGAAGATGCTTTATCTCAAATAGCGCATGCTATTGATCAACTACTATTGGACGATAGAAAATCAAAAAGTAATATTCCTGAACTTCGAATACTAAATGAAGAAGGAAAGTTCGAAAATGTGCTCGTTAGCGAAAGCGGCTAAGGCGCTGTTGTCGGAAAATTTTTCCGCTGCGCTTCAAAACCTGCCGCAGAGCGCGGCGTTAATTTTCCATTCTAAAATGTCCGCTTTGTGTCAATAGCGAAAATTTTCACAGGAGCTTATCTATTTTAAAAAAACATATAGGTAGTGCTATTTTCAATTTCAATAAAGATCGTGTGCATTTACTGAATGATGATTACTTGTTATGTGTTTGCGCTCGATCAAGCTGTTATGTATCAGGAGAAAATAATGACCAGTACAGTTAAGTGGGAGTTCTATTTAGATGGGGACTCTAGGTATTTTAGAGGCTACTCCGAAGCAAGTAAAAATTTGTATTTCGATATTTCTGGAGGTATTGATCACTATCTTGATTGTATGAATGATGATTTTCGCCTTGCATCGGTCTATTTTAACGACGAAGATGACTCAGAAGTTGTTTGGCAAATAGGCTATGAGCTTGCAAGTTTATACAATGGTATTTCCTCAATATTAACCGAAAGTACCAGAAAACTTGTATTAGCTGAACTTCTTCATAATGGTGTTAAAGTTGGAAAGCCTCTCAAGAGAAACATTGTCGCCTTATTAGGAAAACCAAATATTTCTCCTGATCTTTACAATCAAGAGTTCGATAAAGTAAAGCATGCTGATGTTCGATTTTTTATGATGAACTTAGCTACAGAACGTGAAGATGCTTACTTAATATTGAAGTATTTTGATATTGAAGGAAGTTACATTAACTATTATAAAGCACTTGAAACTATCGAATCTCTGTCTAGAGAAACGGGTATTGAAATAACAGTTGATAAAAAACTAAGAGCAGCATTCACAAATACAGCAAATAACTATACTTTATCAGGGCTGGATTCACGACATGGTTTTAAACAGGCCGTGAAAGAAAATAAAACCCCAAGTATGAAACTATCAGAAGCACATGTTTTTTTATCTACAATAGCTAAAGAATATCTAAATAATTTAGCTAATGGAGTTGTAAATGGAATACATAATAATAAATTTCAGATGAAGCTTAAGGTGTATTAGTTCAGACTTGAACTTGCAGGTTCAGATTTCTAACTCTACCTATTCGTACATTCAAACCATTGAACTTCGTCTAACCCTCACTATTTAAAACTGAAATATGAGGTGTAGCTTACGGCCAAAAGCGGAAGTTTTTTGCAAATAAATAATACTTAAATATCCAACATGAGAGTTGCATCAGCTAATTTACTGATTATAAAATCAGTACAATTTAGAGGATTAGACTAATATCTTAAGCGTTTACACATTGAACTCTAGTTGTTGTGGCCGTTTACACTTGTAAAATTATAGAAACTACCGCAATATCAATCATATAAATATGAACAAAAATAAATAACGATAAACTCGTTATTTTCACAAACGTGCATGCGTAGTATTAACATTTTAAGCGTGAAATGGAGTTGTCATGCGAAGCGTATACTTAGAGCAGGTCGATATAGATGATTTTGCCAAGCTATCGTTAAAGGTAGGAAACAATACTTTTAATGATCATTTAGGGTATTTTTTAAGTTATGGCTGTTTAGCTGATAAAGTCATAATGCAAGGTTCTGCGCCCCTCAAAAGTACTATAATACAAAAGATATTTTTTAAAATTCAAGATGCGTTTATAAGAGATGAAAAGCATGACAATTATAATCCGATATTTTCATTTTCTTTAGGTGAAGATGATGAAGGGTACTTAGATTATAACAAAGAGAGAGAATCAAAACTTTCAGGCTCATCACAAAATGCTGAACTAGCAGCATATAAAAACTCTAATTCATTAGAAGCAGCATCAAAAATTGATAAAACTCTTAAGTATGTGGCTTTTGCGAAAAAAGAAAAATCTGTAAGTAAATCCTTTAAAAAAGGGGTTTTAGTAGATGTTAGTCACATGAAATTTGACAACGAAGAAAAAGGTAATAAATTTAAAGAGAAAGCAATCGCTACCGCA
>JBALXS010000070.1:0-25612 GCA_036960485.1 Oceanospirillaceae bacterium | reverse complement strand
AGAGCAAGGGAATACTCATCGCTACTTGACCGGAAACTTCTAATGGGTGACCCCGGTGTCTTTATTTGGGAGTTATATGCATTTATGAATAAAATCGAGAGAGTATTAACATCAATGTCACTAATTTTTTCATTGATTTTTATTGTCGTCACTCTTTTAGAAGTACAAGCTAGCTTGGATGGAATTGAAACTATCATGACTCTTGAGCAATATAATATTTTTTGGTGGGTTTCGCTATCGTTAACGTTATTTGGAGCTGCACTATGTTTAAAGGATGTACATCAAAGATTTAGTTCAGCGAATGAGCGTAGTAAGTGGTATCTGTTGTTTCTAATTTTCGGCAGTTTTTCTTACCCTTATTATTTTTTTAAATATGCAATCAAACCAAGACTGTAATCATACAAGAAGTATGGGGTCAGGTCTTGCCTTTTGTCTTTAAGTCAAAAGGAAAGACCTGACCCCCGGTGTTTCACACGCACAGATACAATCGCTAAACAGTGGTTTGTTACAAAACCGTGCCGAGCAAATGGCGACCCAAGCCGTAATAAAAAAACTGAGCCTCACTTTACCGATTGTTAATCAGCGCACCCGTGTCTTAAAAAAACTATTTAGGGAAAAATTGGTCGCAGAAACAGAGTATTTACAAGCGGCACAAGAGCGTATTCAAATCCAACAAGATCTGGCCGCAGAACAACAGCGCTTAAAGCAACAGCAAGCAGTAGTCGATGATCTTAAACAGCAAATCAATCTTCACCATGCCCAAACCAGCAGCACTATTTTGACAGAAATAACCGATCAACAACGCCAATTATCAGGCTTAACTGAAGAGCTGATCAAAACTCGAGACAACAGCGCTAAACAAATAATTTATGCACCGGTTGCCGGTAGAGTACAAGAGCTAGCAGTGCATACCATTGGCGGCGTCGTGACAGAAGCGCAACAACTGATGTTAATTGTCCCCACCGAGCAAACCTTAGAAGCTGAAGTGTTTTTAGAAAATAAAGACATTGGTTTTGTCCATAATGGTATGTCTGCAGAAATCAAAATACATACCTTCCCTTTTACTAAATACGGAGTGATTGATGCCACTATTAGTAATGTATCGACCGATGCCACGTTGGATGAAAAACAAGGGCTTATTTATAAAATGCAGTTAGCATTAGCTAAAAATACTATTCAAGTGAATGGTAAAACGGTGAATTTGATACCGGGGATGTCGGTTACGGCTGAAGTGCAAATAGGGGAGAGAAGGATAATTGAATTCTTTTTGGCTCCGTTGTTGAAGGGTAAACAAGAGGCGTTGAGAGAGCGGTGATGATGGATATTCAACAACAGATTTTTAATAAATTAAAAAAAGGATGAGAAAATGTTCGCATTAATAGCATTAATATTTATCGGAATATGGATGTTAATAATTCACGGGTTGTCGTACTCGATTGTTAAATATTTAGTTCCTGAAGGGCGAAGAGTCAAATGGTATTTTGGGTTATTTGTGTTTTTTATGTTTGGAACGTTTGCGGATGAGTTCCTGGATCAATATCAGAGCAGGGAAATGTGTAAGCCGGAGAATTTGTTGATATTTGATCCTGAGAAAGTCAGGGGGAAAACAGTGGTTTTACGCGGGAATATCTCTAGGGAGATACTTATGACTCCAGTGATTGCGAATGTAAGCAATATACTTCTAGAAGATATAGTGACTGGTGAATTGTTGATTACTTATAAAAGAGTATTCATAAAAGGTGGATGGCTTAGTCATTTGATTGGTTTTAATTCATCTTCGCCATTAACTTATGACGGCGATTGCACTTTGGTTGAATATAAACAGCTGTTTCAAGAGTTTAATGTAAACAAAATTTATAGATAATGAAATTTATTATGACAACGATTAACGATGTGAGAAATACGGGGTCAGGTCTTGCCTTTTGCCTTTAAGTCAAAAGGAAAGACCTGACCCCGGTGTTTACCGAATTATCTATGCACCGGTTGCCGGTAGAGTACAAGAGCTAGAGGTACATACTATTGGCGGCGTCGTCACAGAAGCGCAACAACTGATGTTAATTGTCCCCACCGAGCAAACCTTAGAAGCTGAAGTGTTTTTAGAAAATAAAGATATTGGTTTTGTCCATAATGGTATGTCTGCTGAAGTTAAAATTCATACATTCCCCTTCACTAAATACGGTGTGATTGATGCCACTATCAGTAATGTCTCGACCGATGCCACGTTGGATGAAAAGCAAGGGCTTATTTACAAAATGCAGCTGGCGTTGGCTAACAATACTATTCAGGTGAATGGTAAAACGGTGAATTTGATACCGGGTATGTCGGTTACGGCAGAAGTGCAAATAGGTGAGAGAAGGATTATAGAATTCTTTTTAGCGCCGTTGTTGAAGGGGAAGCAAGAGGCGTTGAGGGAGAGGTGAGTGAAGAATGAAAATACCAAGAAAACCAAAAGTACACTGGAGAAAAGCTAATGTTTAATTCTAACTTGCCTTTAAAAGTGATCAGTATTAGCTGCTTTGTCGTTATTCTTTTTAGTTTACAGGGTTGTGATTACATCCTTGAAAAATTAAAGCCTAAAAAGAAACCTAATGTCAATGTGCAAATACATCATTTGGGCGTAACAAAAGAATATAGGGAAGGCACTGCAATACAGTACGACTACCCACTGGGCAAAGTAAAAATACCTATTAGCTATTATGTAACGGGTGATATTAGCTCTGAATATGCGCTGGCTGATCTGTATATACGATGGCCTGAAATGCTGGGCTGGCGTGAAAAAAAAAGTTTTTTTCGTGACCCTTATGTCTTGAGACTATTCACAACCTTTGAAAAGGAAAAAGGTACTAGTTTTAAAAGAGATGATTTTTATTTAAATCTTCAGCAGCGGATAAAAGCGGGTCAAATTGATTATATACGGCCCAGTCCAAAATATAAGGGACTTACAGAATATTGGTCGGTAGTACAATCAAATACAACAAAAGAAGAAAGAAAAAAGAAGATGTCATGGACTATTTATTATTTGGTAGACGATCCGCAAATAGTTTCACCACAAGGCCATCGATTGGTTATTCGATGTGGTTTCTTTGGGGTTGCCCCGGGCTCTTTGGTGGAAGATGGAGGAATAAATACTTGCAAAATACAATGGAATCTTGATACCTCTATGTCGATGGAGATTAGGCTTTATCCTTTAATATTGGATGACTGGAAAGCTATGTATCACGGATTAATAAAATTTATCATTAGCATTAGAGTGGAGTAATAAACAATGTCTTATACTTTTAATGAAATGGAATTAAAGAAAATCAAAGAATTAGTATCTAGAATTAATGACTCAGTAAATTATCCTAATACTAGTTGGGCAGACGTTTATGGGTTAGCGGGCAGTCTGTTACAAAAAGCCTTAAATGAAAATCGAGTTGACTTTGCGGATCGTTGTTGAAGGGGAAACAGGAGGCGTTGCGAGAGCGGTAAGGCAAATGAGTAACTAACATATCTAATGTGACAAAGAGAAGGAGTAGTAATGACAGCACTTGTAGTTCTGATATTTGTTCTAATATGGATGATTATTATCCATTTGATTTCATACGTAATCGTTAAATATCTAGTGCCAAAAGGGCGTAGATTAATAAGCTATTTTGCGCTCTTAATATTTTTTACGGTAGGGAGCTTTGCTGATGAACTGATAGATCAACAACAAATAAAGGAAATGTGTAACCCAGAGAATCTGTTGATTTATAACCCTGAAAACGTACAGGGTAAAACAGTAATTTTTCGTGAAGTGCCAAATGAAAGAATATCTAGTCCAGTGGATGCAAATATAGTTTCCTTTCATTATGTAGAGATAAATTCTGGTGAATTATTAGTTGAGTATAAAAAGATAAATATTAAAGGAGGCTGGTTAAGTAAATTAATAGGTTTCGATCATGCAGCACCCATAACATATAGAGGAAAATGTGGACCGATAAAACCGAAAAGTTATCTAAAACAAAAATATGCTGTGAAATTTATTTATAAATAAAAGGATATATTAATATGAATACTATAAATGATGCTTACATAAGTGCGCTACTTTCGGATGCTACTTATGCTTTAGATCACACTACTGAAAATGGTGACACTAAAGGTGATTTAACTAAATAACGTCTATGGGCAGGTCTTTCCTTTTGCCTAAAATAACGTCTATGGGGTCAGGTCTTTCCTTTTGCCTAAAGAACAAGAAGAAAAATCCCATTTTTTTGACCCTATCTACTCTAGGCAGAGCTTGACACAAAGCGGTTTTTTAAACCTTCATGACAGGGCATTTGTACAAGAAAATAAAGCATTCTTGCTTTTAGAATCAACGATATATTGAAAATAAAGCTGGACATAGTAAATTAATTTATATATCTTTTCTCCCTTTCTCGAAAGAAAGTCTCATATTTATCATTTCCATTGCGTTGTTTTATTTGCAATCCATCGTCCTGAATTTTTTAAGTCTCTGTCAATTTTTCCGCTATTCAAGCCTTTTGAAGGCAAAATTTTATATAAAATTCAGGATATTACTATGTCTAATACAACTACTGGTGTTGTTAAATGGTTCAACGAAACTAAAGGTTTTGGCTTTATTGAGCAACAGTCAGGCGCAGATGTTTTTGCTCATTTTAGTGCAATTACAGGTGACGGCTTTAAAACATTAGCGGAGGGCCAAAGTGTGCAGTTTACTGTGATACAAGGTCAAAAAGGTCCGCAAGCAGAAGACATCGTCTGCATCTAAGCAGCTTAAAACAATATATTCAGTAATATGTATTGTTAAAGTGCTCATGCTATTGATGTGAGCACCGTGCCAAATAGGCATGATTATTATTAAAAGATTGTACTTACGCAGTCTTTATTTATTTATTTATTTGGTTCACATAATTGAATCATATCCGCTTATTCTTTCCCCTGTATTATCTTTTCTAATAGAGACTATTTATATTCTTATTTCAAAGGCACAGAAAATAAAGAAATCGGCGGTTTTAAGAGAACTTTATTATTCTAAACATCGCAAACGTACCCACAAACTTCAGTACTTTTCTTAGTAACAACACCCAGAACTACAAAAATCCTATCCCAAGCAGAGAGTTCATTTTAAACGTCTTGGGTAAGGTAGATCACAGCCTACAGCGTGAACAGATCGCACGGACACTTGATCTTAAATCCCCTGAGCAAAAAGAAGCGTTAAGACGCCGACTAAGAGCGATGGAACGTGATGGACAGTTAATGTTCGATAAGCGCAAGGGATACCATCTAATAGATGCCAAATCTTTAGTCACCGGTGTCATTAATATACATCCTGCTGGGTTTGGTTTTGTAGATAGCGATACATCTGAGAAAGGCCTATACCTAGCCAAAAATCAACTCAACCATGTCTTCGATGGTGATGTGGTACAGCTGTATATAAAGAGCACTGAAGGTCAAAAGTCATACAACCAGTTAATCAAAGTGATAGAGCATAAAACTACGCATATAACGGGTGAGTTAACACGTAAAGGTAACACTTTTTATCTTATACCTGACAACGCTAAAGTGTTATTGCAAATAGAAGTTGATGGTGATTTTTTGCTTGGAGCAAAAACAGGTCAATGTGTAAATACCAAAATAGTTGAATACCCTGACTATCAGTACAATACTTTGGTAGAAGTGACTGAAGTACTTGGTTATCCGCAAGATGCAGGGATGGAAATAAAATTGGCGCTACGTCGTCATGGCATAACAGAGTATTGGGATGAACAATTAGTTGCTTGCGCCAAACAATTTGGTGATGACGTAGCAGCTCAAGACAAAGTCAGCAGAGTGGATTATCGTCAGCTGCCGTTTGTGACAATTGACGGCAGTGACGCGAAAGATTTTGATGACGCTATTTACTGTGAAAAAACAGAGGCAGGGAATTGGCGATTACTAGTGGCAATTGCCGACGTATCACATTACATCAAACCAGGTGATATATTAGACGAGGAGGCTCAAGCACGTGGAACATCCATCTATTTTCCTGGCCATGTTGTTCCTATGCTACCCCATTCGTTGTCAGATGGCTTATGCTCACTCAAACCCAAGGTCGATCGTTTGGTAATGGTTTGTGATATGACTATTAACTTAAAGGGGGAGGTGGTTAATTGTGTATTTACTGAAGGGGTTATTCATTCTCACGCTCGGTTAACTTATGATCAAGCAAATGCGGCTGTCACTGCACAGAGCTCACAGCTTGCAAAACAAGTTGACCGGAAAATACTCCCCCATCTTCAATGCTTGTATCAGCTTTATCATGCACTCAGTTATGCACGTGGAAAGCGAGGGGCTATTGAGTTTTCTAGCCAAGAACAGCATTTCAATTTAACAGATGAGCGTAAGATAGCCAGTATGTCACCTGTTGTGCGTAATGTTGCCCATAAGATGGTAGAAGAGTTTATGCTATGTGCGAATGTCGCCACAGCTGAGTTTTTAAATAAACATAAAATACCTACTTTGTTTCGTGTACACAGTGGCCCACAACAAAAGAAGCTAGCGCATTTGCGAGCCTTTCTCAGTGATAAAGGGCTTAGCCTTGGTGGAAGAGATAAACCAACGTCCGAACACTACAATCAATTGTTAGACAATATTGGTCAGCGTAGTGACGCCAGCACAATAAAAACCATGTTGCTGCGCTCTCAGAGTAGGGCACAATACAGTGTTAAAAATGAGGGGCATTTTGGCCTTGCCTATGCAGCATATGGTCACTTTACTTCACCGATTAGACGCTACCCTGATTTATTAGTGCATCGTGCAATACGCGCAAAAATCCGCAAAAATAATGAGCAAAATAGAATACAGCGTGCGGTCAGCTGGCTAGTTAAACCGAAGGTTCGTGGTAGTGCCTATCCATATGGTGTGCCTGAAATGACAAAACTAGCATTACATTGTACTAAGCAGTCACAGCAAGCCGATGAAGTTAGCCGTGAGGTCGAAAGCTGGTTAAAGTGCCAATACATGCAACAGTTTAAGGATCAATCTTTCAATGCGACTATATCTAATGTGACAAATTTTGGTTTGTTCGTAGAAATTGATCAAATAGGTGTCGAAGGATTAGTGCATATTAGCAACCTGCCATTGGACTCCAGTTTTGTTCCTGAGAAACAATGCATAAATAGTAATAAACAACGCTTCATACTAGGTGATAAAGTAAAGATTCGTTTAAATAAAGTTGATTTAAAACAGCGAAAAATTGATTTTCTACTGGTTTAAATAACAGCTTGCATGGTTAATATTCACTAGTATCAAATCATACAAGTGTTTTGCATATAGCCCTTAAAATTAAATTAACACAAAAGTAACTTCAAATAATTTGAGTTGGCAAATGTTCGCTTCAAGCCTTGTGCTGCTTTGGTCTTAGACAGTTTTGTATAAATATTGAGAGTGTAAAAGCAGAACTGGCCATTTTTCGAATATAAAGGCTTTTAGTCGCTTCTTAGTGCCTGCTAGAGCATAAGTACTAGCTTCTTTTTACTATCAAGCACAGTACTGAGAAGGGTATTTGCAACGGCGCTCTTTTCGTAATATGTAAACTTTGCGCCACAACCATCATCCGCATGATGTTGTGTCAATGTACGCACTAAAGAGTATAAAACTGACGCCTAACAAGCTTAGGGACTTGATAGCTGCAATCATGCTGATTTTCTAACAAACCCTCGCAGAGTTGTTGCTAACTGTGAGGGGCTAAAAGGCTTTCTAAGAAATTTAAAATTCTCATGTATGGACTCTTTGGTGAACTGGGAAGCGGAGGTTATTATTATGTGGCTATCTTCTGAGCCTTTTTTAGCACTAAGTACCTCGGCTAACTTTATGCCGTTTTGAGAGCGGCCCAAATGTAAGTCAGTGATAAGAACGAAAGTGTGGTTTTCCTGTTCTATATACAGCAAAGCGTCGTGGTAATTAGAAAACATGGTGACATGACATCCCCAGTTTTCTAGCAAGTTTCGGCAAGCAAGGCGGATATGTTGCTCATCTTCTACTAAAACAACAGCTAAACCTTTTAAAGAGGTAATTTGCACACCAGAAGTTGGTTGCGGCGCATTTTTAATTAGCTGTACTTCTCCTTTTGGAATACTAATTTGGAATAGCGCACTTTTAGTGGGAGTTTCGCTTAAGGTTATCTCGGTGCCCATTTTTAATGCGAGCTCTTGAGCAATGGCAAGGCCGAGACCATGTCCTTCCTGATGCTTTGAAGCCTGATAATTTTCTTTAAATACTTGATTACGTTCGTCTTTAGGAATGCCAGTACCTGTGTCGAATACCGAGATGGAGATGTCTTTGGCGCGCTTTTTAATCAATAGAGTGACGCCGCCAATCTGAGTATATTTAATACCATTTGATACCAGATTAGCTAAAATTCTATGTATTGATTCACGATGTGCAAAAATAGTGATGTCTGACTGAGGTATTATCAATCTTATTCTTTTCTTTATGGCTAAAGGTCTAAACTCTTGCTCGATACGCTCGAGTATCGTCTGGATTTTAAAGTGGCTATTTTCCAGTTCTTTATTGCTATTTTCAGCATGTGATAAGTCTAAAATACTATCGAACATATTACTTAAATCTGTCACCGATTGATTGATATCGCCTAGTATTTTGTTACCTGTTTTACCCTCAACGTGATCCTTTAAACCTGATAGCATCAGCACTATTGCATGCAGGGGTTGTCGTAAATCATGGCTGGCAGCGGCTAGTAAGCGTGATTTTGATTGAGTGGCATTGATTGCCTTGCCTCTTTCATTTTCTAATAATGCTTCACGGGCTTCAATTTCAGAAATGAAATAGGTTAATGAAGCGTCAATTTCCGATATTTCATCACCACTAATTGGTTGAGCATCACTAGAAATAGCCGTTCCTTGATTTTGAATTCGACGTGTTAATCGCTGAATACGAGACACAACGTAATGATCAACATAATAAAACACTGCACCGGCTACCGCAAAAAACAAAGCTAAACCCAATAAGAAAATAAGGGTGCGTCGTGAGAATTGATCATGAATATCACCACTGATGGCAAGGGCTTTACTTTCGAACTCAGTAGATAGTTTACTGGTGAAATCTATCAGTACATCTGACAAGTGAGTATGAATGGTCAGTACACCTTGTGTTGCAGAAACATTCTTAAACAAATCTTTGCGTAATTTATAAATTGATTCTATCTGTGTAAACAACCTATCTAAATATAAAAAATTATCCTTAAGATTCGGAATATGGTGCAATAGTTGTGATTGGCGTTTAAGACGCTCAATGTTGTGTTGTTGAAATTTTGATTCTTGGCGTATCAGTTGGATAGGGTGTCGAGTTTCAGAGGTGGTAGCTATATTTAATAGCGCTTGATTAGAGAGCTTAGACCAATCGCTGAATAGTGAATTTAGCTCACTGTTTAATGCAGAGCCTTCATTGGAACTCTTGCTGGTAAAAGTTAACAGAGCATCACGGATATGACTATCAGAATAATTATTGATAACCTTTATTAACTCAATATGTTTGGTTATGTCATTTCTCAATAAGATGTTCTTTTTAACGAGGGTCATTAATACGGCTAAGTTGTTATCTAAACTACTTCTTATGTCTTTAAGCTCTAAGAGAACGTCATTAGAAACCTTTGACAAAGCTAATTTCTTTTCAATGCGTGAAACGGCATCAATTTGATCTCCCAAGCGTAAAATAACGGTATCTAATTCTAATAGAGAATCAGCAGCTATTAATTCGGCTGATCGACTAGATAGGTTTGAGCTTTGATTCCCTAAATCTGCTGCAACAATTATCTGTGGTAACAATGTGCTGGTCACTAAGTCAATCTTGTGTCCCGAGTCGCGAAAAGAATAAATAGCAGCAATACAAATCACAAACGTGAATAGATTGAGAATGGCTAAACCTAGAAAGATCCGAGATGCAATACTGTACTTGGCTTTAGGAAACATAGTGACAACTCACTTAAAAGGCATGGCGTAAAGCAAGCCACCGTCTGTCCATAAGCTATTGATACCTCTTTTAATCTTTATGGATGAGTGAGCGCCTAAATTGCGCTCATATATTTGAGCATAGTTGCCAACACTTTTAATAACATACTCTGGCCACTGTAAGTCTAAGCCTAAGTTAGGGGAAGCTGGCGCGTCGAATTTTTTGATTTTATTGGCAAGATCGATTGAAGTGATGTTCTTTTCTTCAGCCAAAATAATGGCATAAATAACCCATTTAACAATATCGAACCACTGCCTATCATCATCGCGTACTACCGGCCCTAATGGCTCTTTCGCGATATACTCATCGAGCACTCGATATTTGTTTTTTGCTTTAGTAAAGGTCGATAATTTAGCCAATAAGTCACTTTTATCAGCGGTAATAGCATCGCACTCACGATTAAAGAATGCGCGCCAACGTCCTTCTTGTGTCGCCAGTTTAAGCACGTTAATGTTAAGTTTGTTGGATGAGATATGTGCCATTAAATTATCTAAGCTAGTAGTGCCTATGTTGGCACAGACAGACAATCCATCCATATTCTGTAGCGAGTCGCCGCTAATATGGTTGTGAACAAGGATACCTTGTTCGTCAAATAGTGTGACACCTGCAAAATCCAATTGCATATTGGTGTCTCGTGATAAGGTCCAAGTGGTGGTGCGAATTAAGACATCGATATTCCCTTGTTGTAATGCTCTAAAACGATTTTGACTGTCTAAGGGAATAAACTTTATGGCTTGGTCGTTATTTAAAACCGCTGCGGCAATTGCTCGACAAAAATCAACATCAAAACCCACCCATAAACCCTGCTTATCTTGGGTGGCAAAACCAATATCATTGGTGCCAACCCCACAGATTAAATAACCCCGATCGCGTACTGACTTAAGTGTCTTACCTTGTATGGTCGGTTCAGCCCAAACATGACTAGATGATAGCAGCAATAAAACCAAGACATTAATCAGTTTTACTGACCATTTTGACAGCAGTGATACATGAAGAAAATGCACTGAGGTGCCTCCTCGTAATAAATAAATGCCGATCAGTATGAGTTATCTATTAACAGATGCAAGCTATAAATAATTGATCAGTAGTCCTAAAGTACTACCCTCGTGGTACTTTTCACCCATATATTTTTAGAATCATTCTTGTTAAAAGTACACTCGCAAATGACGTAATGCACCACAAGGAAATGTTTTTTACCTCAGAGGAAATCTTAATGAAAATCAATTATTCACTTTCAAAAAAAATTGCAGCTTTATCCTTAGTAGTAAGCTCTGCTATCGTAAGCCAAGCATTCGCAACGACCCTAGAAGATGTTAAAAAACGTGACTCACTCTCTTGTGGAGTCAGTGAAGGCGTACCTGGTTTCTCTAATCCTGATTCAACAGGCAACTGGGTGGGTTTAGATGTTGATATATGCCGCGCTGTCGCTGCAGCAGTGTTAGGCGACCCGACTAAAATAAAGTTTGTTCCTTTATCGTCAAAGCAGAAGATTATAGCGGTGACCAGTGGTCAAGTTGATTTGACTTCACGTACCACTACTTGGACGATGAAACGCGACACTAAAGAAGGCGTTGATTTCACTGCTGTTGTTTACTACGACGGGCAAGGTTTTATGGCCCGTAAAGAAACAAATATAAGCAATGCAAAAGATATGGATGGTGCGAGTGTTTGTGTGACAACCGGTACCACTACCGAGCTGAATTTAACCGATTATGCACGTGCTAATAATATCACTTTAGAATCAGTGGTTTTTGAAGGAAAAAAAGAAGCATTTAGTGCCTATAGTTCAGGGCGTTGCGATATATTCACTACTGACTCAAGCCAGTTAGCCTCACTTAGAACGACTTTGAAAGATCCTCAAAATCATGAAATCTTACCTGAAATAATTTCAAAAGAGCCGCTTTCTCCGCTAGTTCGCCACGGTGATAACCAATGGAAAGACCTTGTGACTTGGGTTATTAACGGTGTGATTAATGCAGAGGAAAAAGGTGTAACTGCTGCGAATGTGCAAGATATGCAGGCGAAATCAACAGACCCTGTTATTCAACGTATGTTGGGTAAGACAGGTGATGTGGGTAGCTACATCGGATTAGATAGTGATTGGTTAGTCAGAAGCGTTAGCGCTGTGGGTAACTACGGCGAAATTTTTGAACGTAACTTAGGTAAAACTTTAGGTCTAAAACGTGGCTTGAATGAGCAATGGAATAAAGGTGGCATTTTATATTCACCGCCTATTCGTTAACGATAAGCTCAGGTGTGGTTGATTAACGCTTTGCAAGACAGAAGCTAATTTAGCGACACCCTATTTAATAATAGACCTAAGATCGGCTCTTATCTTAGGTCTTTTTTTATCATTTATGTTATCTGATAGGTGCCTTTTTTGAAATTTTCTCTGCCTAAACTAAATCATAGATTTAGTCTTATTACTAATGGCATCAGTTTGTTGGGTCAAACAATGCTTATTGGGTTGGTTCTATATGGTGCATATTATTTACTCGCCACAACACAAGCAAATTTATTAGAAAGAGGGATAGAATCTGGTTTTGATTTTCTAGGAAAAGAAGCAGGTTTACCCATTAGTGATAAGCTGATTGATTACCAACCTTCCGATTCTTATGGATATGCCTTTGTGGTGGGCATATTAAATACCTTACTGGTATCGTTTATAGCGATTATCCTTGCCACTATATTAGGAGTTATCGTCGGTGTTGCTCGTGTTTCGAAAAACTGGATTGTCTCAAAGATCGCTGCATTTTTTGTTGAAAGTTTAAGAAACATCCCTTTGCTTTTGACCTTGTTTTTTGTATATACCTTATTATTAACCACCTTACCGGGTGTGCGCAAAGCACTAAATCCTTTTGATGGTGTGTTCCTCAGCCGAAGAGGTTTGTATGTCCCTGAACCTATATTTATGGATGGTTTTGTTTTCGTCATCGCCGCCTTTGCAATCGCGGTAATCATTGCTTATTGCTTTACAAGGTGGGCAAAAAGCTACCAAGCTCGCACGGGTTATCCACTGCCCAAAATACTGATATCCCTTGCTATCATTTTAATATTACCGTTGACCGTATACCTAGCGATGGGCAGCCCACTCTCTTTTGAGATGCCGATACTTAAAGGTTTTAACTTTGTTGGCGGAATAACTTTAAAGCCAGAGTTTTCGGCGCTGCTTATTGGCTTAGTGCTTTATACCTCAGCGTACATAGGTGAAAACGTGCGCAGTGGTTTGCAGTCTGTTTCTACAGGCCAAATTGAAGCAGCTAATGCGTTGGGTGTCCCTAAAAGTACCATTATTCGAAAGGTGTTATTACCCCAAGCACTACGTGTGATTATTCCACCTACCACCAACGATTATGCGAGCCTAGTTAAAAATAGCTCTTTGGCGGTAGCCATTGGCTACCCGGATATGGTGTCTATTGGAGGTACCATCATTGGCCAAAACGGCCAATCCATAGAGATTATAGCGATGTGGATGGCTGTTTATATGACCATCAATTTGGTGATTTCAGGGCTAATGAATTGGCTGAATGTCCGCGTACAGATAGTGGAAAGGTAAAGCGTAATTATGAATAATTCACAAAACAATATATTTCATCCAAGGCCGAGTCTGCCAGCTCCAAGACATTCAAAAGGCGCTTTGCATTGGGTGAAAACCAATCTATTTAATGGCTGGTTTAATTCCATTCTTACGCTGCTTGCTGTGGCACTGGTTAGTTTTACGCTTCCAGGGTTTATACAGTGGGCTTTTATAAAAGCCGTATGGGTAGGAGACACCGAGGTTTGTAAGCTAAGTGATGACGGAGCATGTTGGTCTTTTATTGACGCAAAGTTTCGCGTGTTAATGGTTGGTGTATATCCAGAAAGCGAAAGCTGGAGAGCAGTGGTTGGAACCGCTATCTTTGGAGCGATCATTGTGGCAACAGTCGCTAACTGGCTAACAGGAAAAGTACTGCTGGTTGCCTGGTTATTGGTGCCGGTGTTTGGTTATTTTCTAATTGGCGGGGGTTTTGGCTTAAAAGAAGTAGATCCATCTCTATGGGGTGGCCTAATGCTGAGCGTTTTACTGGCCACGGTCGGTATCATAGTATCAATCCCTGTGGGCATATTACTTGCACTAGGGCGGTTCTCTGGAACGCCTATGATTAAAGCGCTGAGTATTGCTGTTATCGAGCTGGTTAGGGGAGTGCCATTAATTACCATTCTCTTCATGGCTTCTGTGATGATGCCGTTATTTCTACCGCCGGGTTTCATTATTGATAATATGCTACGTATCCAAATAGGTATGATTATTTTCTCATCAGCTTATATTGCTGAAGTGGTGCGAGGCGGTTTAAATGCGATCCCTAAAGGGCAATTTGAAGCGGCTTCATCATTGGGTATCAGTTACCTTAAAGCCATTTGGTTAATTATTCTCCCACAGGCATTGCGCCATGTATTACCTCCGTTAATAGGGCGCTGTATCGCGCTTTTTAAAGATACTTCGCTAGTTATTGTCGTTGGGCTGTTGGATTTCTTAGGAATGATTAAAAACTCATCGCTTGATTCACAGTGGTTAGGGTATGAAACCGAAGCATATGTGTTTGGTGCATTTGTGTATTGGGTTATCTGCTATTCCCTAAGTCGATATGGCGCTTTACTTGAAGCTAGAGACCCTACTTCACATAGCAAATAGACTCTAAAGAGGCTGTCGCAAAAGGTAGCAAGGATATATAAATGACAGGATTACTATTAAATACATCGTCGAATAATAATGTGATTGAATTTGATCGCGTTAATAAGTGGTATGGCGATTTTCACGTTTTAAAAGAGATCAATCTTAGCGTAAAAAAAGGTGAACGCATCGTCATATGCGGCCCTTCTGGTTCAGGGAAATCTACACTTATCCGCTGTATCAATGCGTTAGAAGAGCATCAAGGGGGCCATATTTTAATTAATGGCGTGCAGCTAGATGAACAAGAAAAGAGTGTCATGGCGATTCGTCGAGAAATAGGGATGGTCTTTCAGCAATTCAATCTATTTCCACATATGACCATCCTTGAGAATCTTTGTTTAGCACCTATTTGGGCAAATCATTTACCCGAAATAGATGCACAAGCTTTGGCAAAAAAATTATTAAAAAGAGTGGGCATTGAAGATCAAGCTGCTAAATATCCGGGGCAACTTTCTGGAGGGCAGCAGCAGCGTGTCGCTATTGCTAGAGCATTGTGTATGAACCCTAAAGTATTGCTCTTTGATGAGCCAACATCAGCCTTAGATCCAGAGATGATAAAAGAAGTGTTAGATGTCATGACAGAATTAGCTGAAAGTGGCATCACTATGATTTGCGTTACCCACGAAATGGGTTTTGCTAGATCTGTGGCAGATCGTGTTATTTTTATGGATGGTGGTGAAATAGTTGAAGAAAATGACCCCGAAACATTCTTTAAGCACCCAAAAATGGATCGCACTCAAAAATTCTTAGGTCAATTGATAGGGCATTAACGCTTCGCAGAGTGCGTTCGTTATGCGCTGTTAAAAATAATAGCTGAACTGAAGAGGGTAACACTTCTACAGCAAGTATATGTGGAAGGTGTTACGGCATTTATATTGGCTATTAAGGCACTGTATAGCTCAATGGGCTACAATAGTTGTACCACCGCTTTGGGGTTAATCATTACCTGCAAAGCGCAGGCAATACTTCTTTTTTACAGCTAACAAAGTGTCATTATTTTATTTGGGGTAAATCATCTTTATGTTTGCAGAGCGAAGCATAAAAATACTCGTTGTTGACGATCATGAGCTTGTTCGCAAAGGCATTAGTGGTTTAATGAGTAAGCTTAATCACAGTGTAGATGTTTATGAAGCGGGCACACTTGAAGAGGTACTACTGATTTTAGCGCAGTCGGGGCCGATGGATATTGTACTACTTGATGTTGTGTTACCTGATAGCGAAGGGCTTAAGGGCTTAAATAGCATAAAACAGCAGTTTCCAGAGAGCCCAGTGGTACTGGTATCTGCAATTACTGATAGATCGTTGGTACATGAGGCGCTAGAAGCGGGAGTAGACGGATATATTACTAAAACATCCAGCGCAGATATCTTTTTAAACGCAATTAGATTAGTTCTCAGTGGTGACATTTACGTCCCTTCATTTTATTTAGGCTTTCAATCTAGTAAAGAGCAGAGCAGTGCTGCTCAAAGCGGTCTTGATGAGCTGATTAATAAGCTGACCCCACGACAAATTGAAGTATTACAATTACTGGAAGATGGTCTTTCAAATAAAGAGATTGGATCAGAGCTTGCCTGTACTGAAAGCACCGTTAAAACGCATATCTCAGCTATCTTCAAACTGCTGGAGGTTTCATCTAGGGGTAAGCTGGTAGCATTACTGGTAAAGTTAAGAGACCCTCAAAGCAGTGAATAAGTGAGAAACTTAGCGTAATAGAAGTTTTTTCGGCTTTGTTGCAAAAAACTTAATAATGAGAATGTTGACTTTTCAGCGTGAACTTTTAGCAGCAAGGTGTTAGTCACTGTTGTGTACTTGGAGTTTGAGTTGGAGCTGTACGCGCTAGTAGCGCAGATCCGGATCTGTGCTAGGTGGTCAGTGATACCACTTCCTAGCACAACCGCTTCACTCAATAGACTCAGGATAATAATTTAGAGGAGCTCTTTAAGCGCAGTACTAAAAACTTGCGTTATTTCGCGCCTGATACCAATCATATTTGCTGTAAGATCAGGGTAAAGAATTACAGTTTTTCAAGAGCTAAACAGCTGAAATATTAGAATGCAAAGAGTGTTCCAAAATCAGATTCGAATGCTTATTACTTGTATCAACTGTCGTTTTATAAGCAGCTATAATATCTGTAATCGATTGTGGTTTATGGAAGAAGTACCCCTGAATCATGTCACAATTTAACTGCTTGCAACAAAGATACTCAGCTTCTGTTTCTACCCCCTCTGCCACTATTTTCATATCGAGCCGGTGTCCCATTTCTATGATGCCCGCCACCAGTGCCTGGCTACGTTTTTGCTCATCAATGCCTCTAATCAGCGATATATCCAATTTAAGATAATCGACATTGAAATCTAGCAAATATTGTAAAGAAGAATACCCTGCACCGAAATCATCAATAGCTACTTTTACGCCCGCTGCGCGTAGCTGTTTTATTTGCAGTAAGCAAGATTCGGTATTTTTAACTACTTGGCTCTCTGTAAGCTCTATACAAATAACATTAGGTAGCAGCTCCTCGTTTTGTAACCAAGATAAAAACATATTACAAAACTGTGAGTTACTCAACTGCGAAGCCGTTACATTAACCTTGATACTGGTTACTGTTTGGTCTAATGCAGCCATCTTTGTTATTAATTCTTTAGCTTGTTTAAGTACTATTTTCGTTAATTGGTTAATCACGGGGCTGTTTTCAAAAATTGGAATAAACTCAGCGGGGCTCACTGCTCCTAATTTACTCGAATTCCAGCGTAATAACGCCTCAAATATCAAAGTATCATTGTGCTGTAAAGATGTGATTTTTTGAAAATGAGCACAAAATTCATCTTGCTCTAGTGCGGTATCTAGCTGAGCTTCTAACTGTAAGCGCCTATCGTATTTACACTCCATTTCTTTGGTATAAAAACAAACTGATCCGCTATCACTTCTTAATTCTTTTCCTTCATACATTGCGAAATCAGCATGCTTGAGTAGCATCTCTGAGGTATCCGCTTGCGGATAGAAAGCAACACCGATGGAAGGCTGCGTTTGAATTTCCTTATTGTCGATAATAAAGGCGCTGTTAAAGGTTTTTTTGACTCGATCTAATAATTGATAAATTTCAGCCGTTTCTTGTAAAAAATCAGTAAAAATTATGAATTCATCGCCACCGATCCGTGCTATAAAATCAGAACTCCTAACGGTTTCTTGTAGCCGATAAGCCACTTGCTTTAGTAATTCATCCCCGACAGAATGACCAAAATTATCATTCACTTTCTTAAAATTATTTAAATCTAAATAAAGTAAAGCAAACTTTTGCTTAGCGCGCTGCGCTTTGTAAATCGTCTCTTCTAATGCATTCTCAAAGTGTGCTCTATTGGCTAGTTTCGTTAAGTGATCGGTATGAACCAAGTTTTTTAGTTGCTCGTTTCGGTCAGCAATATCAGCTACTGAGTTGCGCAAGGCTAGCTCAATTTTCTTTCTTTCTTGGGCATAGCGTAAACTACGCGCTAATATTTGCGGAGTGATAGAGTTTTTAGTTAAAAAATCTTGAGCCCCTACCTTCAATGAGTCGATCGCAATAGCTGGATCAGTTTCGCCTGTTAATATAATGACCGGGGTTTCATAACAGCTTTCACACAAATCAATGATATCCTGATCTTGATGATGTCCAGGTAAATTCATATCCAAAATTAACGCACTATAATGCTTTTTTGATAGTGCTAGTCTTGCACCAGCGACACTATCAACACTATCGAGCGTAAACTGACCGCTGTAAGCTTCTTGTAAATGTGCCCTGACAATTTCGATGTCAATAAGGTTGTCTTCAGCAATTAAAAAGCAATGTTGCTGGCTTTGCGCAGTGCGCTGTAACTCGCTGATTTCTTTCATAATGTAGCTCGTAGTGAAAACTGATACTTAACTTTTAAACCACCTAAATCTGAATGTGTAAACTGAAGCAGCGCATCGTTTATTTGGGCAATTCGAGCACAGTAGCTTAGCCCCATACCAAAGTGATCTAAGTCTTGTGGGCTTCTAGTCGTCACAAAAGGGGTGGCTATCTGCTCAATTTTTTCTTTCGTTACACCTACCCCGTTATCTTCTATAATAAGCACACCTTCTCCCGTGTCATCATTGGTATAAAGCTGGATATGAATTTTATGACTCTGGCTGTCAGTATCTGGCTGAAATTCCAGTGCGTTCTTGATCAGCTCTCGTATCATTAATGACCAGTGCTCTACGATGCTCACCACTTGGATTTGTTGTAAATCCATTTGTATATTAGGCTTAAAAATATCGTCTAAAGAAGCTTGATGCTGTATCAAACAACTTTCTACGGTATTGCGCACTAATTCAGCTAAATTCAAAGTACAAGGCTTAGGCGGTTGAGTAGATAAACGCGTATAAACCGTTAATGCGTCGATCATCCCTTGAGCTCGCTCAGCACTACTTCTGATAAGGCTCATCCAGTAGCGCTCTTTGTCGCTTAACCTTGCGCTGAGATCCTGCTCTAGCATGGCTGTTAGTTGATCGACACCCCGAATGGCACTACCTAAATCATGAGAAACTGCCCGAGAAAACTCCTGTAATCTTAACTCACTCACATTCATTGGAACGTCCTATTTGGCTGTTGGCAGCTTAACGATATCTATCCAAAATGACTCTATACTTTGTACAACATTAATGAAACTTTCTAAAGAGACAGGTTTAGTCACAAAACAATTTGCATGTAGTTGATATGACTCTCTTATATCTGAGGCGTCCTGCGAGCTAGAAAGAATTATAACGGGTATGTCTTGGGTCTTTTTATCTTGTTTTAAAGCTTGTAATACGCCTCTACCACTTACTTTGGGTAGATTCAAATCAAGCAGGATAATATCTGGGCGCAAGGCATCGACATACTGTTCACGCTGAAATAAAAAATTTAATGCATCTTCTCCGTTTTCTACCACTATTAAATTATTCTTTAATTTCCCGCGACTCAGCGACTCTCTTGTCAGCTCTATATCACCGGGGTTATCTTCGATGAGTAGTATATTTATAGATTCCATGTTCATTCCTTATCATTACCATGCATTTAGCACCGTAATTGACTGATGTAGCTTATTTTAAATGCTCAAATATTTTAGTTTTTAGGCCAACAGATATAAAAATTACTGCCTTTATCTAGCTCTGAAATAATATTTATCGTCGCGTTATGGCGCTCAGTAATTCTAAGGCAACTAGCCAAACCAATACCTGTGCCGGGATACTCACTGTTGCCATGTAGCCTTTCAAATATGGTGAATATTTTCTGTTGGTATTGGGGTGCGATACCGATGCCGTTGTCTATGACATTTATTCGCCAAACATGTTCATCACTAGTCACTGAAATCTCTACCAGCGGTTTTTCACTGGTATTGAACTTTAAGCCATTGCTGATAAGGTTTAAAAACAATTGAAACACTTGTGAAGGCACTGCCATGATGCTTGGTAAATCATCTTGCCAAATTAGCTCACCTTGGCTTTCAGACAACTGCTGAGTGAGTGTTGTTCTGACTTCTTTACACACGTTGGATAGAGACACTGATTCAAAATTTGTAATAGGCTGGTCATTTCGACAATACTGCAGTATGTCGTCAATCATATCTCGTGCCCGATTGGCACCACCAATCATATAGCTGAGATATTCAGAGCTTTTCTGATCTAATTTATTACCTAACGTATGCTCTAATCTTTCTTCTAATAGAGGCCCGAAGCTTTGTACCATACGTACAGGTTCTTGCAAATCATGGGAGCAAATATAGGCAAACCGTTCTAACTGCTCATTACTTTGCACTAGTTTCTGGTTACTGCGGTTGAGCTTATCGTTTTGTATTTTAAGCTCATCAACAAGGCCTTTGCGCTCCGTATTATCTATAACGGAAACTAATGTATGATGCTGGCCATTAAGAGTCATGGGTGCGAGTGCAATTTGTAGCGGCACGCTTTCCCCGCTGTACTTATAACCTAGCTGTTCATCTAACACTGTACCTTGTATCGCGTTGACATCTTGTTCTGACTGTACAGCCACCCACCTAATATTATTTTGCGCTTGCTTAGGTATCAGATGCTCAATCTTTTGCTGGATTAGTTGTGATTCATCATAGCCAAATAGGTCACAAATCAATGGATTAATACCAATAATCTGACCTTTATTATTGAGTAGGATCATGCCGATAGGCGATGACTGAAAAATTAACTTAAAGCGTTTATCACTCTCCTGTAAAGACAGGTTAGCTTTCTCTAAATTATCTAATAATGTCAGTCTATTTTTCACATTAGTGCGTATTTTTATAGCATTGTAGAGTGCAAGAAAAATAAGGACAACGACAATGAAAGCTAAAATATACAGATTAAAATCGGCTAAAGGCTGCCGTACTCGTGTCATCGACAAAAGCAAATTATTGCCCAGTTCTAGATCTATAACCTTTTGGTCATCGGTTCTAATACCTTCAGAATAATTAACTTCTGCTAAAAACGTGCTTTTATTATCGGTTAAAGAAACCAGGTACTGCTGAGTGACGGATTCCAATAGAGTTGATTTTAGGAGTTTTTCACATGAATACACCCCGGCAAATAACCCTAAAAATTGCTCATCCTTATAAACCGGATACCATACCTCGAACGAGCAGTCTCCTTGGAGAGCTTCAAAGGCTTCGGTGTACTGGGCTTTCTTAGTGTTTTTAGCTAGTAGTGACACACGTGCTGGTTCAGGCAGGCCCAAATGTAAACCAATGATCTGCTCATTGCCTTTTAAAGGAGATACGCCTTTTATGTCAAAATTATTGTCAACCCAAGTAAAATTTATTAGTTCTTGATGGGCAATTAGAAAATCTTGAGTTCGGCCGGTAAAGGTAGCTGGAGTCAACTCACCACGGATACGCATTTCAGCCAAAAGTTTAATATAGTCTAGATCATTGTTTAGTCTTTTCTCTAAGGTTGTACGAACATCAGAGCTTGCAGATTGCAATGCATTTTGTTGCTTCTCGTCTAACAGAGAAATGAAATAATACACCGTTAATACAACGGCAAAGATAATGGCGAGCAAATACCATTTAATAGTTGAACTGTTCATTTACTGTTTATTTCTTCCCTGAATAAGCTTCTTATAAGAAACTAAAAAATAAAAACTGTAGGTATTCTCAGAACTTGAGAAGTATGAGATACGAATCGCCTTAATTTGATATTAATCAAATTTAGTGAGCAATCCAAGTCATTTTTTAAAATCAAGCATAGAAAACGTACTGATAGAAACAGCACTGTAAGTCATGCTATTCAGTAACTTAATGTGGTATGAATATTTATTGGGTAGGAAAAAAAGCTTTTTAAAGTAATTCTTATCTCAATAGCTGGCACTGAAGCACGCTTCCTAAAAAGCTCAATCATCAACTGTCCAGCGAAGAGTGTTAGCCATAACCGCGTGCTATGAAAAAGCTAAAACATTAAAAGATCGGTAGCTATACCGAGAGTGTGCAGATGCAGTAGGGAAGTATTGGGCAGCTGTTTTATTCCTCATAAGCTTCAAAGCCAAGATGCTCTTAGACGTTGGGTATTGGGCTATTTAGTTTTTGGCAGTAGCTATTTATAAAAGCGAGAAGGGCCATTTGGGGCTGCATTGCAGTTAAAAGCCTCGTTTAGCTAAATACACCCACCGTGGAACTGGCTTAGATGAATACTGGTTTGTGCAAGATTGGAAAGGTGCTGGCGCATTTTATTTTAAAAAATAAGTGGCAGGGTTTGAAACTGTGACTACTTGTCCCCCAGACTAGTTTTTATGTTGCTTAAATTCTTGAAATAAAAAATAAAATAGTGAGTGTTATCAACAATATATGGCAAAAATAGTAGTAATCAGTCTATATAAATCAAATAGTTAGGTGTTAGTTTTGCAACAGAATTGGTAAAACTTTATATGTTTTTAAGTACGCCGCTTCTTTTTCTAACATTGAGCTTATCCTGACTTCAAAGCACCCGCTCAATTAAGTTCTGGTCAGTGCTCAACAAATAAGCACTTGGCCTATTTTACCAAAAACGCCGAATAAACCGCTTTTTAGGGCGAAAATACTTCTAAAACCTATAACTAGTTGCAGGTTTATATGTTGTTGATTTGTAATATAATAGTTGAAATTTCTTAGGGTGTTTTTATTGAGGCGAGTTAGGCTTTTGAGATGTAAATTAGCATTTTCTAATACTGGATATGAAAACAGTGTTATTCGCGTATACCCCTATAGTTGTGCCCGTTTACCCTAGTAGCTTTATATAAACTATAGCAATATCAATAGTATAAATATGAAAAAAATGAGTAATGAGAAACTCGTTATTTTTACAAACGCGTATGCACGTTTATTCAGAAGGCTTTTTTATTTAATGGATATTACTATAAGCAGATTAATCGTTTATTTTCCTTTTATAGAATTCACTTTGCTGTGTAAACGCGCATGGGCACGATTAAGCTGTTATACAAAAGGAGAGTGAAGTGACAGACGATACGGATGTAGCGGAAGAAAAAACTGTGAACCCTGGCGGCATCATAAAACAAACAATGGATTCAGCTACCGCACTTACGAAGGCTGTGCCTATTTATCAGGATGCGGTTCAGCCACTGGCCAAAGAAACAGGTAAAGCTCTTGGCACTATAGGGAAAGCTGTTAATGTCGCACTAGCGCCTATATCTCTTGTAGTGTGGGGTTATGATAAAATGAGTGACTTCTTGGAAACTAAAGTTTCAGAGAAGTTAGAGAACGTACCTGAAAATCGGATATGTACGCCTCCGCCGAATGTGGTAGGACCTGCTGTAGAAGGCCTTAAGTTTACCGGACATGATGAAACTCTGAAAGATATGTTTGCAAACCTAATCGCAAACTCTTTAGACTCTAAAACAGTTTTAGAAGCTCACCCCTCCTTCGTTGATATCATTAAAAATCTATCATCAGATGAAGGCCTTATTTTAAAGCTATTTGCATCTACTCAGAGCTTTCCTCTAATTGATGTGCAGTTGGTAAATATCAAGGATCACAGCTATCAGATCTCATATCGCAACATATCCCAAATAGGGGCTCTGTCAGGCTGCAAACACCCGCAGCTAACAAGTAATTACCTTGATAACTTATGCCGTCTGGGAATTCTTGAAATACCATCAGGCGAAAAACTAAACGATGCCAAACTATATGAAGCTCTTACAAGCGAGCCTAGTATCGAAAGCATCAAGAAAAAATTCGACGGACATGAAATGCATAGAATCGATTTAGCACAAAAATTTATTGAAACTACAGGAATCGGTAGGCAGTTTATAAATTCATGTGTCGTTGATAAGCGAGTAAAAGGGTAATGTATAACAAACAAAGGCAGTCGGACGGCTTCGCCGCTCGCTGCTTTGGGCGTTATCTGTCAGGGAGTATTTATGTCAGATTGGGTTTTCGGTCAAAATGGGCAAGCAACGATCATTTTTAATGACGATTGTTTTCGAAATAACAGAGGGCAAGTCGTAGCTTGGGTTAGCAGAGATAATGTTTATTCTCTTCGTGGTCAACACTTAGGCTGGTTTGAAGGCGGTGTTCTATACGACAATAGAAATAGTGCTTTAGGTTTTATTCGTAATTCTACTGGTTCTTTACCAAGTCGTCCTGGCATGGGTGGTACACCAGGCACTCCTGGGTTTTGTGGCAAACCGGGACGTCCAGGCTTTAGTGGTTCACCGGGAAAACCCGGGCGTGGTGGTTGGTCCCAAAATGATTTGGCATCCTACTTAGACACATAACAAGCTAATTAATAAGGTCAAAAAACAGTTGGCTGCTTTCGTTGCTCAACATTTTAGCCAACAATTTTTTGCCCATTATTAGGGAGTTATAGCTCAAGTCTATTCATCATCATTCGGAGAAATATGTGAGTAACAAAACAGAAAGTAAAATGGATCTACTTACTTTTAAAAATATCAGAGATATTACTATTATTATGTTTTTTGGAGTCTTTTCATTCAAATTATTTGGTATGGAATTAAGTTTAGACATCAAAGAATTTGGCTTTACTGATTTATTATCAATGATTGTTGCATTCTTCGCGATAAGTCTTTCAGTTGTGTTTTATTTTAAAGCAACTGATACTAGCAACCGCTTTTATGATAATTCTTATGCATTTACAAAAGATGTTTCTGAAATATTAGGCCGAATGGAAGCTGGGTTTGGAGAAAGACTAAAACACCTAGATGAAGGGTATAGTGGAATTAGAGATAAATTTGATCGTTTACCTTTCGATTCGGCAAAAACAATGGAAGATATAGAAAAAGAAAATCAAGAAATCAAGGATAAAGAGGCAGAACAACATAATATGTTAGAAGATTTGGCTAAGAAAGCCAAACTAGCAGAAACAGAGAAAGTGGAATTGTTCGACCATATGAATACATTAAGTCATGAGCTTGAGCAATCTAAAAGGGAGGCTCGCAGGTTAGAAAAGAAAATGCGCATGAATAACTCTAGAGTTGATAGTGAGTCGCATGCTGTATTAGGCTATCTTAATCAACGCCTTTCAACGGCGCGTGACCCAGAAAGGTCCCCTAAATGTTTACGGTCAAGTCATCGGCATTTATTTAGAGAAATTAAAAAATCCCTCGGCCCCAATGTAATAAGAGATTTAGAGATGAATGGCTACCTCGACGAAGATGGTGAATTAACAAGAGAGGCTATAGAGCGAATGAGAATGATGGGTAGAGATGCGGCATAGAGCTATAACAAGAAGCTCAACCAGACGGCTAAAGCTGTCGCCTTTTTCGCAAAAAGAAACGCCAGCACACCGCTGGTTAGCTTGGCGTTATGAGAGGAATACGGGGTCACCCATTAGAAGTTTCCGGTCAAGTAGCGATGAGGAGTAAATACGGGGTCACCCATTAGAAGTTTCCGGTCAAGTAGCGATGAGTATTCCCTT
>JBALXS010000069.1:0-26844 GCA_036960485.1 Oceanospirillaceae bacterium | reverse complement strand
TAATTACCGTGCGTAGTGAGTTGAAGACAATAGCAGATAAGAACGAAATCTCTTTAAGTAGCAAACAGCAAACGCTTACTAATCAGATTAAAACCAACAACCAGCTTGTAACTCAAAGACAAAAATTACTCAACCAGATTAAAGCATTGAAATTAGATAATTCTAATCTGCAAAATCGTATTGCCAATCAAAGCGAAGAAGTTGAAAGGCAGTGGTTTATTAAAGGCGCGGCGGTGATTATCATGGGTATTTTTATCGGTTTAGTGGTTCCTCATTTACCAAGACGCAAAAAGAAGAATGACAACTGGGCTTAAAAAACTCAATAAATAGCTCGCGCGCTGTGAGCTGTTTATTATCGCTTTTTCGGCTTTAAGCTCACTATTGAATTAAACTTGGCAAATAATAAAAAAGCAGTTCTGTTCAATACTTTCGCCAAAACCGATTAGAGGGGTATCGTACCTTAATATAACACCGTCTCCTTCTCTTTCTTGTGCGGCACAAAATTCATATCCTTTGAGGGCATTAGTCATCATTGCTTTTATTTGTGCGACACTTACTCCTTCTTCAGCTCCTTCAAGAACACTTTTTCCATCACTATTTTCATCCACATAATGCAGCAAACATTCTTTGCTTGGTGCATCAATCTCAACCTTGATCACCGGCAAAGCAGCGCCCGATTCCGTTATTTGGCCTTCTGTATCAATAACCACTTTAAGAACGTGTAGTCTAAAATGATCTCCTATATCGCTATGCGCTGCAAACTCTTCAATCAGTTCTTTACCATATTTACTCAACAGTTAACTCCTATGTAAACACAAGAAAGTACCAAATTTTTACTCATCATTCTACAAAATAAACTGGGTAATTTAACTTAATCACGCTTAACTCATCACTATAACAGGCGATGAATTTTGAAAACTTTAATTGCATATACAGTTCTTGTATCTTCAACTTCATAAATTTATGATATTTTTCTGCCTCTCTGCAACGCCTGCTGCAGCAGCTAACACTTTGGTATTACTTTAGGACTCTCTATTAAAAGATCATAACGCTAAGCAGCCTTAGGCTTTACATAAAGACACCTAGAATATAATTTTTGTACTAAGCCAGCTCAACCCTACTCATTACCTAAAAAAGCTGCTACTCGCACTGGAGATCGTGATAGTGATAGTGATAGTGATAGTGATAGTGATAAATATTTCAAAGAAGGGAAACGAATGGTAATAGACATAGGCAATGATGTTGCATATGAATATTTGTAAAAACTATCTACAAACTATTCAAAGAAATTTCAAGATCTACAGCTGTTAAACTGAACTCATCAATACTTTTCGATAAGCTCAGTAGATAGCCAAATTGCGTTGTATTAGAGCTACCGTCATTAACCAGACTTTTTAAGCAACTCTTCCATATAATCAGCTATATCTTCAGGGGTTTCGTTACTGAAATATCGTACGATACCATTAATATCGATAACAACCTGCCACGGAGTACCTACCACCCCGTAGCCTTTAGTGATAACTGTGTTTTCATCAAAAGCTATTGCGTAAGGTAATTGGTGAGTTTTTTTATAAGCAATGGCTTTATCCAAAGTATCTTCAAAGCCAACATTGATGCCCAATACTTCTATCTGATCACCAATCTGTTGATGAATCTTCTTTATATTTGGAATTTCTGCGCGACAAATTGGGCACCAAGTAGCCCAAAAGACTAGATACACCGGCTTTTTACCACGATAATCAGAAAGCCTAAAAGTATCACCAGCTAAGGTAACCAATTCAAAATTTGGCGCTTTATCTCCTAATTCTAATGCATTAGCAGGCACGCTATACACAGAAAATAACCCACTGGCTAAAGCTACTACCAATAATTTTTTTACATTTCGCTGATAAAAGGTTTTACTAATATTAGAACAACGACTAAACCAAGATAATCGGTAAATAACAGCTAGTCTATTTAGGAAAGTAGTCTTTTTAAAAAAGGACTCTGGTGAAATTTCTATCATACTTTAACTCCAAACAATTATAAAATAACGAAACCTAATATTCAGAGCTTGAATCCTCGCCTTCATAACTAGCCAGCTAACAGGTTAAAAAGGGATACAGCGCTCTATGTTAAGTTTATATACTCATCTTTTTATTATTTGGATTCGCTCACATCCGATACAATTGAAATACTTTTAGTGATTACCCGTCATTCAGTAGGTTGAGCGTTAATAATAATGCTCGGGGGATTTTTTGTATGCAAGGAGTAGCAAAGAAATTAAACCGCAACTAAAGGTCGTGTTAATTAACACCAATTAAACGAGGAGAAAAAAAGCAATAACCTAATTTTACTCATAGCGACCTCACTCCTCGAATAAAGCCATCACACAACAAGTAAAATCAGACTGCCGTTCTCACAATACAAACCTATTGGTCAGTTCATGTTGCATTTTTGAAATTTCTAGTAATTTATCACTACTCATTTCAGCTTCTTTCGCCCCTTTTGCCGTGCGGTTAGCCACTTGGTTAATCTCTTCTAAATGCTGGCTCACTATACTTACTGTTTCATGCTGCTGTGCTGCTACATGACTGATATCGTTACTCATAGTGCGTATAACAGCAATTGATTCTTGTAATAACAACAGTGAATCGCTAGAAGATCCAGCTAGTTGCACACAAGAGTCTGATTTTTTTTGCGTTGCCTGTAACAGCGTTGAGACCTTCTGAATTTGTGTTTTCATCATTTCAACGGTGCTTTGAATCTCTGCCGTTGAGTTTTGTGTTCTGCTTGCTAAAGCACGCACCTCATCAGCAACCACAGCAAAGCCTCTGCCGTGCTCTCCTGCGCGGGCTGCTTCTATTGCCGCATTGAGCGCCAGTAAATTGGTTTGATCTGCAATGGCGTTAATTGTGACCAGGATAGAGTCTATTTCCTGACTTCTTTGCTCAAGCAGTTGTGATTCTTTAACGACAACGGCAATTTCATCACTTTGAGTCACAATATTTTGACTGGTTTCACTAACGCGCGCATCCGCTTGTTTGGTTAAATCATGACAGCTATCGACGGCTTGCAGTGTAGAAACCACTTGTTCTGATACTCTTGTTACACTGTGTTTAAATTGATCTGCTGATTCTGATGTTGCCAGTACTTGGCTGCTTTGTTGCTCCATTGAACTTGTGGTTTCATGGCTGATTTTGCTATTGATATTAGCAGTGGCTTCGAGCTCTTTTGACTTCACACCTATTTGCTGCAGTATTGAGTGCAAACTCTTCACTAGTAAATTTAGATCCTCGCCTAAAGAGCCAAACTCATCTTTGCGCTGCTCATCAAAAACGATGGTCATATCTCCTTTGCCTAATTCTTTGAGCTGCTTACTAATTCTCTTTAATGGCCTTTGTATCGTGATAAACACTAAGTACCCTGTCACCGAAGCTACAACTAATGACGCTAATATCAACCCTATGATCAATGTTCTAGTGGTGGTGAATGTTTTATTACTTTCAATCTTACTTTGTTGCGCGGTTAAAATGGCATTATCGATCAATGCCCGAGCGTTAATTTGTGTCAGGTTTAATTGCTTTTGAGCACTAATAATATTGCTATTAATGTCTTTATTTAACGCATCAGACTGCTTATAGCTTAGTAATAAACCAGAGTCTGCTTGTATTAACAATATTAGCTGGTCTATATGCTGCTTTAAGAATTTTGCTTTTTTCTCAACGGCCAAAAACTGTTCAAATTCACTTTGTATTTGTACTCTAAGCCTATTACCTTGCTTAGATAAGCGTGTTATATCGCCTTGCAGTTGATATTGACGTATCGCGATACGTACTTGGTTGGCAGAAGCCACTAATTTACGTAAAGCTTTAACCGCTACTGGATTGGCGCTAATTAATCCGCTAATTTTCTGGCTAAATTTATTAATTGTCTCTAATTTAGTTTGTAGTTTCTGCAATTGATCTGTTATTTGGTAATTTAGTAACATCTCTTCTTTATGATTTTTAACCAATTGCTGAGCGTTCTGGTAGTAAATCGATGAGGCTGCAGACACTGTTTCCAATAGCTGTATCGATTCGGTACTATCAATTTGATCATTCGATTGACTTAAAGACTGTTGAAACTGACTAAATCTACTTTCAAATACAGAAAGTTCTTTTTGAAGCAGTTTCTCATCATCTGTTCCTAAAAAAATCAAGAGCGCTTCATTTGCCAATGATATGTTTAAGCTTTGATTAAAGCGCGTAACTAATTCAGGAATATCACTATCAGTGACCTTCTGAACTTGATGGTTCAGCTCACTAATACTACGCAGCCCGCCGCTGCCTACAACAAGTATAGATAACGCTAGCAGTATGAATCCTGCCAATGTTTTCAAAGCAACTGTAAATCGAAATGTCATATAAACCTCAACAATGGATGTTTAAAAGTAATCAGTTAAATAAAGCTGCTGCTTAAACTTACTATTGAGCACTTTGCCTAGCGAATAAATCTAGTACGATTACCCTCTACAAGCAGTAGGCCAAATAAGTGTTTCAATCTAATGAACGATTAACAGCGTCTTTAAAGTTATCTGTGATAATTTATCAAAAAAAAGCTAAAGCATTGATTTTTTTACACTTTTAATTTGATAAGCTTATATTATTGTTATTAAATACAGATCAGGATAAGTAAAGTTGTACTACTCAGTTTTTAAACTGAGTATCTTTAAACACTATAATGTATTGCCAAGTAATTACTATGATCCATCTGCTCAATATTAATGAGTCCAGATTTTACTTTATCAACTCCACATCATTAATATTTATAGAATTAATTGGTAAATTAAAAAACAGTGTGTTAAGAAGAAGCGTTATACGTCATGGTATTTAAAAGACCTCTTATGTATTTTTACAAGCATAGGCCGATATAAAGAAATGAAGGGTGGTCAATAACCAATCAAACCCATTAATACATGATTAATGGGTTCGATTGCGTGCCTTTAGTTACACTTTAAACTCATTTAAGTTTTTATCTTGTAGATCAGCTAAATCCATCATGTTCGAGCACAACACTGCTTGTTCTTTGGCGCCTTGTGCAACTTTCTGACTGATATCGCGTATATTGGTAGTGTTTCGGTTAATTTCTTCTGAAGTAGAGCTTTGCTCTTCAGCAGCAGTCGCAATATGAATCGTCATTTCAGTAATTTGGTGAATACTTTCGCGTATTTGCAATAACGAAGTATTTGCTTCATCGGCAAGCTCTTTTGTTTCTCCCACCATATTTTTTCCTTGCATGATGGTTTTTTCAGCATTCACAACGCCATTTTGCAATTGGCTAATCATCGTTTGAATCTCATCAGTTGATTGCTGCGTTCTTGAGGCTAGTGCACGCACCTCATCTGCAACAACTGCAAATCCACGACCAGCTTCTCCAGCACGCGCGGCTTCAATAGCTGCATTTAAAGCAAGTAAGTTTGTTTGCGCCGATATGCTGGTAATCACATTGGTGATTGATTCTATATCTTTACTGTATTGTGCAAGTTCATTAACTCTATCAACTGCGTCATCCATATCTTGTGAAAGCTTTTCAATAGCCACTGTCGTTTGCATAACAACATCAGAGCCGTGCTCAGCAGCCTTGTCAACTTGATTAGCATTCATTGCGGCGCTTTGAGCATGTTGCGCAACTTCTTGAGCAGTGGCTGTCATCTCATGCATCGCTGAAGCTAAGTGCTCCAACTCAGTTAATTGCTGTTCAAGCTGAGTTAATGACATCTCTGACTTAGTGGCTGTTTGAGTAGTATCTTTGCGAATATCTAAAGATGTAACTTTCACACTTTTAATCAAGCTTTGTAAGTGACCGATGAAAGCATTGAAATCTTGAGACACCTCACCAAATTCATCACGACTCATTACTGTTAAACGCTTAGTTAAATCGCCGTCACCTGAATTCACATCGATTAAAGAGCCATGTAATTCGTTTAAAGGTAATAATAATCTTACCACTGCAAAATAGAGGATTATTGAGCAAACTAATACGCTAATGATGGTAATAAAAAGCGCATTCCAAGCTTGTTGTGTTGCCTCAGCAAGTACTACTTTTTGATTTAACACCACTCCAATCGACCAGTTTGCGCCAGGTAATCTTGCTACTTTAGAAAAAGAGGTGAATACTGCTTTTCCCTCAGATTGCGCTTCATGTAACTGTGGTTTTAATATTGGAGTGACACCGTCAAATAATGCACTTAGCGATTTAGTTGCATAATCTCCTTTGGGATGGCTTATAATATTGTTGTTTTCATCGACTAAAAAGGCATAACCGGCACCATTAAAGTTCAACGTGTTTAGCGCATCCGAAATCGTTTCTAAGCTTAAATCGCCACCAAAAGCTCCTTTCATAGTATTTTGATCACGTATTGTTGCCACAACTGATATTAATAACTCACCACTGGCTGCATCATTATAAGGTGCTGTAAGCGTTGCCCTATTATTTTGCACCGCCACATTATACCAAGGACGCGAACGAGCATCCCAACCCGTTGGATTCCAGCTAGAATCATTAGTAATACGTTTACCATCACTAGCTAGCCCGCCAAAAATAAGATCAAATTCATTGGCGAGTGTTGGCATATCAAACGCTTTTTGAATTGCAGCATCACTAAAATCTGCATTAATACTTTCAGCCGTTAAATCAATTATTTTTAACTTGCCATTAAGCCAATTACTGATTTGGTTTGCGAGCACACCGCTCGTTTCTACTACGCTTTGTTGTGACTTATCGTACAACGCTTTCTTCATAGCCTGCTGCTCAATAATTGAAAAGACAGCAAAAACAACTGTTATTACGATTGATGCAACTAGTGCAACTTTGACTGATACTTTCACAAGAACCTCTATATAGATATAAAAAATAATTAAAATAATTGGCGAAAAAAGATAACATCAGGAAAAAAAACATTACCTGATCAATATTTATTCAGCATTGAAGATACTATTAGCGGGAAGTTACGTTTACTTTAATAATATTTTATTGCGCATAATTTTTATTAAAAAAATTTAATCTTTATATCAAAACCAATTGACGGCGTAATATACACTGTTAATGGCCATATTCAAGAAATGTCGTTATTTTTCACCAAAACACATATAAAAACTCCTGATCGTTAACTAGCAACAAAAACTATACTTTATAATTAAACAATTATAATCAATAACTTGTGTGCATGTAATTGTTTAAAAAAAGTGTCCGACAAAGAATAAAGCAATTGGTTAATTGATGTACACTATTGGCCGAGGATAATTTTCAAAGCAATATTTAATCACAACCTGTACCAAAAAAATCAATAATCAGCAGTTTTATTATTGCTTTAAATTGAGGCTACCTTAAAAAACACCATTAAAAATTGATTTATTTATACTTAGATATAATAGATTATTACTGCATTACTTAATTATCTTAAAGATATTTTAAGTATAATACTTTAGCTCAGCTGTTTTAATTTCAAATAAACAAGGCTGATAAATAATATAACTATAAAGCTGTGCAATTAATATCGATAACGGACAATTTATACTGAGTCAATCATTGTGCAACAAGTAGCACAATAAATATAAAACACGTAATGCTTAAAAGTAAATTCGCAGTGAAAAATTCAGTTCATCGAGCCTATCACTATGATACAAAAGAAGTCCTTAATACACGAGCATTACCCTCTGTTAAGGTCGATTGGCTTATAGGTTCAGCTTTGTCTAAATTACCGCTAAATACAACTAACCAGTATTAGCCAAAAAACTCATCTAATAGACTCTTGAGTGGCATTCATTTGCTGCCTAAACACACTATTTTGCGAACTCCCTAAACGTAATTACGCAAAGTATGACTCGCTCATATCACCGTGCTTTTATGTGAGTAGTATTAATTACAGATTCTCTATCGCTCATTAAATAGTTTATGTACACAAACATGAAACGCCATATAATAAATGATAACAGTGCCCTTTTTTAGTGAGTACATATGATTAATTTCAACCAGTAAAGATGTTAACTAAGCGCTAAAAATTGCTAAAACTTGTCTATAATAAATATGGAGCATCCTCAATGTAAAAAATAAGTTATATACATCAAGGTTTAATAAATTTAAAAATGATAGTGCTCAGTAAAATGAATAAAATATTTTTCTTCAGATTAGATTGGCTATTACTGGGCGCTTTTGTTGCTTTGGTCACTTTATTATTGCAATAACGCCCTTTATTATAACTTTTAAATGATAATCAACATTAGGCTTTAATCTCTAATAGCTCTTGTTGCTCATTTTGGCAGCTTTAGACATCTAAACAGCTTATCCCAAACCTGCCATGTCTCACTGCGATCATTCAACCTGCCGCTTCCTAGAAACTTAACCATTACTTATCATTCTTTTATGGCGTTAAGCTGATACTGCCTGCCACTTTAATTATAATTAAATTATTTGTTAGGCAACTAAAACAGTGAATAGCTTGTCATAATATCTTTAGTACTTATAAAGAGATTAAATATGATAAAAACGCTTATTTTATTACCTGTTGACACTGCTGTTGAGCGCATTAAAACTTTTTTACTGGCGAGAGATTTCACTGTTTTCGCCGATATCGTTCATCAAGCAAATGCAGCATCGGTTGATTTAAAAATGGCAGGTTCGCGGGTATTAGTTTTTGGTAATCCAATGGCAGGCACTAAACTTATGCAAAAGGATATTAGCATAAGCTTAGAACTACCTTTAAGACTGGCTGTTGTTGAACAAGATCAACAAACTTTCTTATTACATCAATCAACTGAAGATTATACTAGCCAATATCAAGTGGAAAACCACCCAGTGTTAGCTAAAATCTCTCAACTTTACATTGATTTAATTCAAGAGCTGAATCAAGACTAAATAGCGAGATAGTGCAGTGGCGCAAATTAATTAACGCCACTGCGTAAAACCAAACTAAACCTTATACCTTTAAACCTTAAACTTACTTAATATAGCGTTTAATTTAAGTACTGAGTCAGCTGAAGATTTACTTGTTTGAGCGCTTTTATCCGATATTTCAGCGCTACGTTGACTTAATGAATAAACAGTGGCTACTTTTTCACTCACTTGCGATGTTACTTGTGATTGCTGATCGCAGGCAACAGACACAGAGCCCATCATACCTTTTAGCTCTGCGATAGAGCTTTGAATATCAGTAAAGCAATCTTGAGTTTCCAAAACGTGATCTTTACTGGTTTGCGCGCTGTTTAGGCTTTGCTCAATAGTTTCAACCGCTTTGCCTGATTCGCTTTGTAAGCGCTTGATAATAGATTCTATTTCAAGAGCAGAAGCTTGTGTTCTGTTCGCTAGTGAACGCACTTCATCTGCAACAACAGCAAAGCCACGCCCCGCATCGCCAGCTCTAGCCGCTTCAATTGCCGCATTGAGTGCTAATAGATTGGTTTGTTCGGTCATGGCTTTAATAACATCCACTACACCACCAATAGCATCCGTTTCTTTGGCTAAATTACCAATAACCTGATGTGTAGTATTAATATTTTTATGCAAATCTGCCACAGATTGTACTGTTGTATGTGAAGAGATAAGACCTGTTGAAACTGAGTCATTAGCAACAGTGGCTATGGCATTAGAAGCGACTGTATCAACCGATATTTGTTTAGCACTGGCTGATAGCTCTTCTACCGATACTGATATCGAATTTGTTTCGTTAAGCTGTTGATCTAAAGCTTTTTTTGAATCTATCGACATAGCTACGTTTAATGAAGCAAAACCGTCTACTTCTTTGGATGAGCTCTGCGAGCTTGCCACTAAAGTTTGAATTTTATCTATAAACTGATTAAAACTTGAAGCTAACTGGCCGATTTCATCATTTGACTTTAAGTTTACGCGCTGTGTTAAATCGCCATCGCCTTCACTGATATCTGTTAAGCGTTCTAATAACTGTGTAAGACCGCTAATAATGATGCTACCTACAAACCACAGTAATAGTGTACTAATGATGGTGATCGCTATAATCGTGGTCAAGCCATTGTACTTAAGCTCGGTTATCGTCTCTAAAGTTTGCCCTGCATTGTCATCTAAGCTTCTCCACTGTGCGAGTATTTGATTGATGAGTTTATCGTTCATCGCGTTAGTCTGCTTAACAATTTGATTACTTTTTTGGATGATTTGCGCTTCAACAGTAACAATCGATGCATATAAATCACGTAGCTCTTTAACTTGTGCATTGAGCTGCTGATAAGGAATTTTCTGCTCACGTTGATGTAGTTTTTTTAATTCATCAATTTGATAAGCAATACCCTCAACTTCCATCTGCGAGCGTTCTAAAAGCGTTTGGGAGCCTAAGGTTAGATATAAATTGAAATATGCTCTAGATGACAATAGCTTTTGCGTAAGCCTTGAAGAGACAGACACTAGCACTGAGTCATTAATACGTATTGCATATTCCGTTAAATCCGCGGCAAGCTTTTCTAAAACAGGCCCTATATTATTATTTACAATAGCTGCAGAAGCTTGTTTGTTATCGATAAGTGGAAAAATGTCATTATTGATTAATTTCTTCAATGTAGCGTCATCATCACTCAATTCATCGAGTAACACCCGCTGTTGCGGATTTGCTTCCGCTTTCATTTCACCTATTAAGTTAACAAACTCGTCCTCGTGTGTTCCCAACTGTACTTTTATTGCTCTATTAGCTTTGATTTGGTAATCTTTTTGCAACTGATCACGCTTAGTTAAATTTTGCACCATCAACAATGATGAGCCACTTTTCGCTTGATCATGAATATAATTTTTTAACTGAACAGTACTTTCAGTAATGGTATTCAAGCCCATATAAAAATAGATACAAAAGCCAACTAAACCAACTAATTGGAGTATTGTATTAACATTGAGTTTTGCTCTAACACTTAAATTTTTCATGGCGTTATCCTGTAAAAGAAATGTATTAGACCGTGCCTAAAACATGCTCAATTCTTGTTTGCTTCTTTAGGGAAATTAAAACACAACAACTTATTGCAGTAGTCCGACTATAATCTACAATATCGATGTTAATTAATCGATTAGTTGCCGCGCTGCCGCATTCATACGTACTGCCTGTGCATAGACATCATTAGGGCTTACTTTGTTGATGGGAATCGGTAAACGTTTTACGGCAGGTATATTTAACTTAACAGCAATTCTGGTTAAATCTGCTAAAACGTTGCCTGTTACATCATAGGCATCTTCTGGCTTGATTTTTCCCGCTGGAAAAGTAGGTACAATCAACGGTTTGATCTCCAATTGACGCTCCAACCGCGCTATCGTATAAAGTAATTTATAAAGTTGGATGCTCACATCAACGGGCTTTTTTGTTGTGTAACTAAGGGCTCTTGGGAATTTAAGCGTTTTTCTTTTACTTTTAGCTATTTGTATTAAAGCTTGCTCAATCATCGATATATTGCGTAATACGTCAGCAGGTTTAATGGGTGAAACGAGGCTATCCATCATGTACGATGCCTGCCAGATGGCTTCATATACATCTGAAGGTGTCTTGGAAGTAGTTTGTGTCGCTATTTCTTCACCTTGAACATTCACATTGAGCTTTTTATGTATTCGCTCTAACTCTTGTCCTGCAAATTTTAGGATTACCATTACATCAGTAGGTTTCACTGTAATACTAGGCAACTCAGGTAATTTCAACGGCGTGAGTTGATGTTGTACTTGATAACGCTGTATTTTCTCTAGTAATTCCAGTGCTTTTGCGTACGAATGAAGCGGTGCTTTGCCCACTTGAATGCCCGGTATTCTAGATTTTTCGTTTATCTTTGAATGTTTTTTTAAAGCTGCTATTTCAGAGATAACTACCTCAACCTGTTGATAAACATCCGTTGGGGTAATTGCAAAACTGTATTTTGGTACAAGTAATAAGATGAGCAGAACTATTTTTATATTGTGCATTTGATTCCCTTTCAGCGTTAACAGTAAATTAATAAATATGGGCTAAACTACTGGTTTGAAAGGATTCTAATTGATCATTCTAATTGTAAGCAATATCTATTTATATAAAACTAACTTTATTGAAAAAAATAGAGTTTTATACCAACAAAATATAGCACTATGTTGTTATTAAGAGACACTTAAGTGATTGAAATAATTGAGGTAAAATTTATCAGAAAAAAGAACAGGCGCTTTTTTTACTTTTTGAAGACGCAACTAAGACAGCAATGCTTTACCTTGCTACGATATCAACGTTTTTATGTCTTTTTTAATTATTTTTTGATACGGCGCTACTATTCATTAAGAGTTGTTCTAACTTGATATCGGATCAGCAAATAACTGACTTAAGTATGACTATTAACTTAATAATGCATTATTAGAAGCAGGTTCGAGGCTCAAGAAACGCAGTTCATTGACTTCGCTTTTAATTCACAATTCCCGCACTCTTTTAAACAAACCTTACTAATTTAAATAATCCTGCTGTGTTAGATTGTATTCATAATATAAATCATCTAATTTAATATTATAGCGATGAGTTTATGCGCAGTTCGCAAGTGCCATTAACCACCTTTAAAAATTACCTTTAAAGTTATACAACTAACTATTGGAAGTCTTATGAGCAGAAAACTCAGCATTATTAGCGGTTTAATCATCTTTCTTTTTGTTATGACACACTTACTTAATTTGAGCTTAGGCATTTTTTCTCTTGAATTGTTAGATTCAAGCCGTCCATACTTCTTTGCAGTTTGGTCCTTTTTACCTATTGAAATATTGTTAATGACCGCCTTTATTATCCACAGTTGCATTGCTTTGCGTTCACTATACCTGCGTAATACATTACAAATGTCCCATCAAGATAAACTTCAATTAGTAAGTTCTTTATTGATAATCCCACTGCTTATTCCCCACGTATTTGCATTAAAAATGGCTGAACAAACACTGGGAGCATCCCCCACTTTCACCAGTGTTTTAACTATCATGTGGCTAGATTTACCGCTGGAAGGGCTAAGGCAAGTACTTCTCGTGATCGTTGTGTGGGTTCACGGTTGTATCGGTTTGTTTACTTGGCTACGTTTGAAACCTTGGTGGAATTCATTGGCGCACTTTATTTACCCTTTAGCTGTTGCCATTCCTACTTTAGCGCTGCTTGGCTTTGTAGAAGCGGGTAGAGAAGCAATACAGCTACATCAAGATAAACAAATGCTGAGTGCAAAAAACTCACCCGCTGCTGATGTAACTGACCTCACTATGCTAAATCAAAAAATACCAAAAACTCGAAGTAAGACAGCATATACTAATCAAGTAAATCTGCAGTTAACTCCGCAAGTAATTCAAGCGCTTATTCTTAAAGTTGATCGTATTAAGCGTATTTCAATCTATTGCTATTTTGCATTACTTATGGCGCTTTTTATCGCTCGCCATATCCGCATACGTAAAAACCGAGCATCGGTGGAATTACACTATGGAGATGGTGAAGTAGTAAGGTCTAAAGTGGGTCCTAATTTGTTGGAAATCGCGATTTTAAACGATATACCTCACGCTAATCTTTGTCACGGCAAAGGGCGATGTGGTACTTGTCGCATACGCATATTATCGTCCTCTAGCCAACTAACACCTGTTTCCACATTAGAACAAGCAATGCTCACAAAACTACAGTGTTCTGACGATACTCGTTTAGCGTGCCAAACGAGCCCTAGTGAGGGTGTTATACACCTAGAAAAATTACTTGCACCAGATGTTCAACCTCAAAATTTGCATGTGCATGAAAAAACTGCAGCTGTTGATCAAGAGGCTTTATCATGAATTTCTTTTTTATCAACTTTTCAAAACACACCTTTCTTCGCTGCTTTTTATTGATTGCGTTAACTTGCGTCTTTGCCTTTAATATTGGTAATAACCGTGTATCGGCTGCTCAAGCCAACAGCACTGAATCCATATACTTACCAATACATAATACAAAAGTGTTGGAGCTTAAAAAACTACTCTCTGACCCTAATGTGCAGCAATGGTTAGAAGATGTAACAGTGCAACCAAACACACAGCGCACTACTGAAACTAACACTAGCGGGTTTCGAGAAAATTTAAGCCTTGTTATTGAGCAAATTCGCACCCGAAAAGAGCATTTGCTAATCGCTTGGCAGCAATCAGCGCAAGCACCTAGTACCATCATTAGCGGCTGGCAATCACAGATGTCCAACAGCCAGTCTCTGCGTGCTATTACCTATATATTGATTTTTTTGTTTGTTGGCGCTGGATTTGAATGGCTATTTGCGCAATATACTGGACCAAGACTGTTGTCTTTAGAATTGCAAAAACCCGATAATTTACGCCAAAAAGTAAGTACTGCATCTTTGCGTGCACTGTTCACTTTTGGTGGGTTAGTATTTTTTGCTATCGGTAGCATCGGCGTTTTTCTCTCATTCGAATGGCTACCCCTAACCGCTTATCTAGTATTAGAAATTTTAATTGTTATATTATTAGTACGCTTTGGCATTGCTATATTCCGTTTCTTTCTAGCCCCTCGCTTAAAAGAGCTGCGCTTAGTCCCTCTTAGTAATGCAGAGGCGAAAGCTATCTACTTTTGGGCTGGCATTATTATTTTCTTAACGGCTCTTAATTCAGCTCTAGCCAATATTTTTACGCAGCTTTTTGACGCTTTACCAGTACTCGATATTTTAGCTGTAGATGTATTAAGCTATTCTGCCTTAGCTATCAATACAATCAATAATTTTGCACTTCTGTTGCTAGCACTACTCGCTACCTATCGCTTGTATGTGATTTTTTCAACTAAAACTGAATCAACAACCACAGCTAATCAGCAAACTCCCCATAATAAAGCTAAATTTTGGGCACTATATTTTGCGGCATTACTGGCTATTAGTTACCTTCTATGGCTGATCGATATACAAATTGCAATGAAATCACTCGTTGTATTAGGCTTATTAATTCCATCGAGCCGTTTGTTTGCCACCTGGATAAACTATTTATTTGATCAAGCGACACATCAATCTGACTATTCTAATAACGCGCCACTCGCATATTCTGATCAACCGCCTGCTGATGAATTAGAGCTAAACGAGCAAAATAGTAATGCTGGCAATCACCCTTATGAAAACTATCGACTTATCACCCGTCGTTTAACTCGATTTATCTTAATTGTTGTGGCCATTTTGTCGTTGATGATCATTTGGGGCTATAACCCATTTTCTCTATCAAGCGCTTCTACAATGACCGGCAAGATTTTCCAGATTACGATTGATGTGCTCGCTGCCATACTTATTGCTGATTTAATCTGGGTTTGGGCACGCACTTATATCGACAAGCGTTTAGCTGATTATCGCCCGCCAGAAGATGGCCACGCTCCAGGTCCGGAAGCGCGCATGGCAACATTATTACCTTTATTGCGCACAATTTTGATTGTCACACTGTTTTCGATGGTTACTTTCAGCGTTTTAGCGTCACTAGGCTTTAATATTGGGCCGTTACTAGCAGGTGCCGGCGTGATTGGTTTGGCGATAGGTTTTGGCGCCCAAACCCTAGTTAAAGATGTGGTTTCTGGCATATTTTATCTAATTGACGATGCTTTCAGAGTGGGCGAGTATATTGAAATAGGCGACTTACGCGGCACCGTTGAATCTATTTCTATCCGCTCTTTACGCGTACGCCACCACCGAGGAGCCGTACATACTATCCCTTTCGGTGAGCTTAAATCGATTACTAACCACTCTCGTGATTGGGTTATCATGAAACTTGAGTTTCGCATTCCTTTTGACACAAATATGCAGCAAGTTAAAAAGCTAATTAAAAAGATCGGCGTTGAATTACTCAACAATCCTGATTTTGGACACAGTTTTATCGAACCGCTAAAATCTCAAGGCGTACGCCGTATGGAAGAATTTAATATGGTACTTGGAGTTAAATTCATGACAAGACCTGGCGAACAATGGGTGATAAGACGTGAGGCTTACCATAAAATTCGTGATACCTTTGAAGCGAATGGGATAGGTTTAGCAGAGCGCAATGTAAAAGTACAAGTGCTTAGCGATGGTGAGCCGCTTAATGAAAAAACCAAACAAGCCATTGTAGGCGCAGCTCATAACGCTATTGAACCTCAAGCACCTAAAGGCCCTATTCCCGATGAGCCTTAAGCTTTATTGAACTATCTAAAACTTTCCTATATATGCTTTTGCAATAGCTGGTGGGCTTCTTCAACCACTATTGCATGGCGTTTAGCCAATGCTAATTCATCTTTGTCATATCCCCCACCAATAACGGTTGCCACAGGTATGCTTAATTCCAAGCATCGATTTAAAACATAACGATCACGTTTTCTAATCCCTGCTAAGCTCACATTTATAAGCCCTAATGGATCATCAACATACACATCCACCCCCGCATCATAAATAATAAAATCAGCTTGGCTTAAAACAATAGCTTCTTCAAAGCCGCGTATCATCAAAGCTAAATAACTTTCATCATCAGCATTTATGGGTATTTCTACATCCAAATCACTTTGTGCTTTTCGTGCTGGAAAGTTTTTTTGACAATGCACAGAACAAGTAAAAACCTGTGGCTGGTTCGCCAAAATTCTTGCAGTGCCATCTCCTTGATGTACATCTACATCAAATATAAGCACTTTTTTTACTAATTTTTGAGCTAATAAACGATTAGCCGATATTGCTAAATCATTGAGAATGCAATAACCAGAAGCAAAATCGTAATGCGCATGATGCGTGCCTCCTGCTAAATGACATGCTATACCGTATTTAAGTGCTAATTGACATGTTAGTAATGTACCTAAAGGTGAAATCAAAGTGCGTCTGACTAGTGCTTCACTCCAAGGTAACCCCATACGGCGCAGAGCCTGCTTGTCTAACTTGTTGGTAATGAACTGTTCAAGATACTCTTCACAATGGGCATGTGCTAACAGCGCTACATTTGCTTTCCCCGGACGATAGGTGTTTTCAAATGTGGCGATACCTACTTCGATAAGGTATTGGTGCAGCAAGCGAAATTTTTGCATTGGGAAACGATGCTTATCACTAAATTCATAGCTATAAGCTGGGTGATAAACTAAAGGTAAGTGCATAGATTGGAGCAGCTCGTTTTTAAAATAGTTAGTGGCTCAGCGTCTTATATTTAAGAGATGCAACGCAGCATACCTTGTTACTTATCATCAGGTAATCATTAGTTCTCATCTGTGATCAAATACGAACCAAGGAGATTGTTAAATATGATGAGACATTTGATTTTAACGCTTATCTTACAATGCATTACCCCTTTATTTACAAAGCAGACTTAAACATAAGCCAAATAGTAGCTTAAATGTTGAAACTGACAGATCACACAAAACTTAATCGTACAAAACATAGCAACATTTAAAACGAACCATATTGACTTAAAAAGCCCTCTAGAATCTAAACGCTTTATATCTTTTGGCAGTAATAGATGCTATTTGCTAACGAAATCATTTTTTATTTGCTATCGAATTGATTTAGATCAATAAATGTCCAGTATATTTTAATTTACCGACTGTACAAATATTGTTAAATCGCTAAACTTCACTCCATCTAAATTGTAGTGCATTATCATATATTATATTTTATCTGACTCTTGCTATATACGGTCTTTACATTTTTCAAATGATTGATTGAGATTAATCTCAACTTAAGCTTACTAAAAATAATATAGCAGCATAATCCGCTATTTAATATGCACATAATCGTAGTACACGGATGAACTTATTGATGTGCAATCACCTATACAGCTCTTTTCACAAGGCTTACTACCAATGAATTTAATCAGCAATCTTTCAGTGAGATATAAACTTTCACTGATTATATTTCTATTTTCTGCACTTATTTTAGTTCTAGAGTTTGTCAATTTAACAGATATGCGCGAGCAACTAGAGATATCTAAAGCTGATCAATCAAAAGAAATAGTGATGAGTGCAAGTAATATTGCCACACACTTTTACGATCAATATAAAAAAGGCGGCATATCTGAAGCACAAGCGCGAAAATCTGCTTTAGAAGCTATTTCTGCGATGCGTTACGATGATCAAAATTATGTATTCATCTCTGACTTAAACGCATACATGATCTCTCATCCCATCAAGCCACAGCTTAATGGTAAAGACATGAGCAACACAGCTGATCCAAATGGATTTAAACTATTTGCGCAGTTCGCAAAATTAGCCAAAAGACAAGGTAGCGGCATCGTTACTTACTATTGGCCTAAACCTGGTTTTGCTGATCCGGTTGAAAAAATAACTTACATCAACCTAATGAAAGAGTGGGGCTGGGTAATTGGGACTGGTGTGTATGCAGACGATTTAGATCAAATTTTTTATCACGAATTGATCAATGCCATCATTTTATTATCTTTAATAATGCCTATTATTCTCATCGTAGCGGTTATTATTTCACGCAATATCACTCGCCCTATTGCCCAAATCAGCGAAGCGATGCAACGTTTGGCTAAAGGTGATTTCACAGTAATGACCACTTACACCAGCCGTGATGAAATAGGCCATTTAGCGAAAAGTTTAAATATCACCACGCATGCTTTAAGTGATTTAATTAAGCAGGTTGAAGGCTCTTGTCTATTAATAAAACAATCTACGCAAAGCGCTGCAGCAACCACAGTACAAACCTTTGACGGTATTAACCGCCAAAAAGATCAAACAGAAGCACTGGCTGCTGCCGTCAATGAAATGTCGCTGTCAGCGCAAGAAGTTGCCCAAACAGCAAACCTTACGGCTGATCATAGTCGCAGTGCAAACAGCGCTGCACAACAAGGGCGCGAAATTGTAGAATCCACAATAGGGCGAATCAATTTAGTTTCCTCTGAAATGCAAAGTTTGCTGGTTACAATGGAGCAGCTACAACAAGATACAGAAGAAGTTGAAACGATACTTAATGTCATCAGCAATATATCTGATCAAACTAATTTACTTGCGCTTAATGCCGCAATTGAAGCTGCCCGTGCAGGCGATCAAGGCCGCGGCTTTGCTGTTGTGGCTGATGAAGTGAGACAACTAGCCAAGCGCACCCAAGAATCTACAGGGCAAATTAAAGAGCTAAACGAGCGCTTAAAATCAGCTTTTACCAATGCTGTTACGATGGTTGAGAAAGGCCATGAATATACGCAACACAGCACTAGTAGCGCGCAAGACGTTAGCGACTACATCAATACTATTTCGCTGAAAATTAATGAAATACTAGAAATGAACGATCAAGTTGCAAATTCAGCAGGTCAACAAAGTATTGTTGCAGAAGAAATAAACAAGAGCATTTCAACCATCTCTAATATTGCAGAAGAAACCAGCCTAGGCGCTAATGACACAGCACAAGCAAGCCAATCGTTAGCAGATATGTCAATACAGCTGGAAACACATCTACAGAAATTTAAGGTTATCTAGCTTTTATATCTTTGAGCTCACTCATGCAGACTAGAACAAACATGAGATGAGCGCTTTGTAAAATGTATTACACAAACATAAAAAAGTCTGGACGTTTGCAACAAATACCATAACAATGCTGAACTCTTTAAAATAATGCCTCTAATGTATATAGGATAGATACCTAATAATTGCTTTGGATTGCATTGCATTTACGGCTACTATTATTTCTTAATTTTATAGGAATCAACATTGTTCGCTGATAATCAAAAAGACGCTGATTCATTAACTAAATTGCTAGCAAAGCAAATTCGCCGCGACATACTATTAGGTATTCATTTGCCCGAGTCTGAACTTACTATCGATGAACTAATGCTTGCGTACGGAGGAAGTTCTCTGCATTTACATGCAGCATTAGAAATATTGTTGACTGAAGGCTTAATTGAAAAAACGCCGCATAACTGCTTCAAGCTGACTAAACTTAACGAAAAAGATACATTTGAACTGCTTAACAAACGCGCGCAAGTAGAATGTATTGCTTTAGAGTATTCATTAAGAAAAGGTAATATTCATTGGCAAGGTATGGTCGTTGCCGCTCAAAAAGATTTACTTGAAACGTTAGTATTAGCAGAGCATAACCCTGATCTTTTTATGCCAGCTCTTGAAGAGAGCAACAGCTTATTTCATAAAAGCTTGATCAGCGCTTGTGACGTACCCAGTATTATTACTCAACAAGCCATGTTATATCAGCAAAGTAAGCAAATTAGATTCGCTAAAATAATGGACAACGAGCTAGATTTCAAACATATGAAATCTATTTTAAACTCACTGGTCAGCGCTATATTAGAAGATAACGTTACGCTTGCAAAACAGTTATTAACGCTTTCTATCACCTTTAAATAGCGACTAAGAGCACTTTTTCTAGATAGCTTTTATTTTCTTCTATTCCTTGTTATTTAATGTTTAGCACCAGCATTACATCAACTATGCGCTTATTTATTTAGCACTCTTTCATTAAACATTACTTCTTTAAACTTTGCGATTGTACTAGCACGTTCATGGACTCTTTAATCTTTGTTGTAAAGCGTCGGTAAATATCAAATAATAAAACTTGACCCAAAAGTCAGGTTTTAGTCTAATCATCTTTAACCCAAAAGATTTATAGTTTTTGCAAGAGCCAAAAAATAATAATAAGGAGCATTAACAGTGATCGAATTTTTACTCCATGATGAAAAAATAACTTTAGATGATATAGATCCAAATACCACCGTGCTGGAGTTTTTAAGAAACCACCGTCAGTTGACAGGCACCAAGGAAGGCTGTGCTTCTGGAGATTGCGGTGCTTGCACAATCTGTATTGTAGAATTAAATACACAAAACCAACTCGAATATAAAAGTATTAACGCATGTATCACTTTTATTAGCGCGTTACATGGTAAACAATTAATTAGCGTAGAAGCACTCAAGCAGCAAAACCAATTGCATAGCTGCCAGCAAGCCATGCTAGATTCAGATGGCTCGCAATGTGGCTTTTGTACGCCCGGCATTGTAATGTCTTTATTTGCTTTGCAAAAAAATCAAGCATCTTACAACAGGCATAAAGTTCAACAAGCACTGGCAGGAAATTTATGTCGTTGCACTGGCTATCGCGCAATTGATAGCGCCGCTAAACAAGCACTGAACTCCTCTGTTGTTGATCATTTTGATCCTCAAGAACCTTCTACACGTGCATTATTGCTAGATATTCAACAGCAATCTGCTCACCAAACAACGCAACTAATACAAGATAACAAAAGCTGCTACATCCCTAAAACAGCAGCTGATTTAGCGCAGCTGTTAATCAAGCACCCACAAAGCACGTTGGTTGCAGGTGGTACTGATTTAGCTATCGCCGTTACCCAACATGGCGCTTCTTTTAACCAGCTTATTGCGTTAAATCAGGTTGCTGAATTACTTGAATATCAAAAAACTGATCAGCAAATAACATTAGGCGCGGCACTTTCATTAGATCGCTGCCAGCGGCTCATGGCAGATACATTTGATGATTTTTCAGTTTTATTAGATCGTTTCGCTTCTCTACAAGTACGCAATCAGGGCACCATTGGTGGCAATATCGCCAATGCCTCCCCTATCGGCGATATCCCACCAGCGCTGATAGCCCTTGATGCGCAGCTACAATTACAGTACGACAAAACAGTTCGAACAATGCAGCTTGCTGATTTTTTTATCGATTATCGTAAAACAGCTTTGCAAACCAGTGAGTTCATAACCAATATCATTATTGATATTCCGACAAAGCCTTTCATTTTCAAGATCTATAAAATTTCAAAACGTTTAGATGATGATATATCGGCACTTTGCGCGGCCTGTTTTGTACAATTAGATGCCCGCAATAGAGTGCTAAAAATTCGCTTAGCCTATGGTGGCATGGCAGCAATTGCTAAACGCGCGGTTAAAACAGAACAAGCATTATTGGGCAAGATTTGGAGTGTAGAAAATATAGCCTTTGCTGCGAACTGCCTTAGTGATGATTTCCAACCGCTATCTGACTTTAGAGCATCCAGTGAATACCGCCTCACTGTTGCCAAAAACTTATTGCACAAGTTTTTCATTGAATCTGCCGATTATGATGTGACAGGTTGTGATGTGACAGCCTCAGATAATGCAGAGTTTGCTTCTCACACAAGGATTTTTGACTATGTCTAAACTCAATAAAACAGTGATTAGTCAAAAAGAAATGCTCGCGGCCAGTGCACAAAAACTGGCAACCGGTGTCGGCAAAAAAGTAGCCCATGAAAGTGCTGCTCGCCATATTACTGGCGAAGCAATTTACATTGATGATCGCTTAGAGTATCCAAATCAATTACATTTATATCCAGTATTAAGCGACGTTGCACACGGTGTTATCACTCATGTAAACATAGAACAATGCCTGAAAGTAACCGGTGTTGAGCGCGTCATTCTCGCAAAGGATATTCCAGGAGATCCAGACATCGGGCCAGTATTACCAGGCGACCCACTACTTGCAGCCGATAAAGTCGAATATATCGGTCAAGTAATCGCCATTGTTGCTGCTAATTCATTAGCAATAGCGAAGAAGGCTGCGAGCTTAGTGCAAGTAAAAATAACGCCATTAGAGGCGGTTTTAAATGTGGTACAAGCACATAACCTTAAGCATTACGTTATGGATCCTCATAGCCACAGCATTGGAGATGCAAGCAAAGCACTGGCAACTGCGCAACACAGTATTAAGGGTGAATTGGAAATTGGTGGGCAAGAGCATTTTTATTTAGAAACGCAAATCTGCAGCACTGTACCCACAGAAGAAGGCGGTATGCAGGTGTATACTTCTAGTCAACATCCTAGTGAAGTACAAAAACTAGTAGCCCAAGTGATTGGCGTTGCTCAACACAAAGTTATTGTTGATATGCGCCGCATGGGTGGTGGTTTTGGTGGTAAAGAAACCCAAGCTGCACAACCTGCTTGTTTAGCTGCTCTAACCTCTTTTCTCACAGGTAAGCCGTGTAAAATGCGTTTACCGCGCGAACTTGATATGCGCATGACAGGTAAACGCCATCCTTTTGTAGTGCAGTTTGAAGTTGGCTTTGATGATCAAGGCTTGCTAAGTGGTTTAAAGCTAGATTTATTAGCGGATTGTGGCTACTCACCGGATCTATCCGGTTCTATTGTCGATAGAGCCATGTTTCATGCCGATAACGCTTACTATTTGGGTCACGCTGATATTACCGGCTACCGCTGTAAAACTCATCGAGCTTCAAATACCGCTTATCGTGGTTTTGGCGGCCCGCAAGGCATGGTTGCGATCGAGAATATCATGGATCATATTGCCAGATATTTAAAGATCGACCCACTCACGGTTCGCAAATTAAATTACTACCAAAAAAGTCACCGTAACCTCACCCACTATGGGCAATTGGTTGAAGGTAATTTACTTGACGAAATGACTGCGCAACTTGAAGAAAGTTGCGAATATCAGCAAAGACGCCAAGAGATAGTAAAATTTAATCAACAATCTTCTTTTATGAAGAAAGGCATTGCGCTAACACCTGTTAAATTTGGTATTTCATTCACCGCTACTTTTCTCAATCAAGGCGGCGCATTAATCCATATTTACACTGACGGCAGCATCCACTTAAACCACGGTGGCACTGAAATGGGCCAAGGCTTACATACTAAAGTGGCGCAAATAGTTGCTGAAGAATTCCAAGTAGATATCCAGCATATTTTGGTGTCAGCAACCAATACCGATAAAGTGCCCAATACTTCCCCCACTGCCGCATCATCTGGCACGGACATCAATGGTAAAGCCGCACAAAATGCTGCGCGTACTATTAAGCAGCGTCTTATAAACTTCGCAGCTGAACACTACCAAGTCGCCATCGATAAAATCAGCTTCGTCAATAACCATATAAAGCTTGATAAAAAAGTCATCAGCTTTGTAGAACTGATACAACAGGCATATTTTGGCCAAGTTTCTCTGTCTAGCACTGGGTTTTACAAAACGCCAAAAATATTTTATGACCGAGAAAAAGCGTCAGGCACACCTTTCTACTACTATTCTTATGGCATGTCATGCTCTGAGGTGATCATAGATACCTTAACGGGTGAATACAAAGTGCTGCGCGCTGATATTTTGCATGATGTAGGAGATTCATTAAATTCACGACTCGATATCGGCCAAATTGAAGGCGGATTCGTGCAAGGAATGGGCTGGATGACTACCGAAGAGCTAGTTTGGAGCGATGAAGGAAAGCTGCTCACCAGTAACCCAATGAGTTACAAAATCCCTGCTATCACTGATATACCCAATGATTTTCGGGTGAAGTTAGTCGAAAACCGCAAAAATCCAGAAGATACTGTTTATCATTCTAAGGCCGTTGGTGAGCCTCCTTTCATGCTCGCTATTTCAGTATGGTGCGCGCTTAAAGATGCAGTGGCGAGCCTTAATAATTATAACACTCAACCGCGGCTGAACTCCCCCGCTACCCCAGAAGCCGTTTTATGGGCTGTGCAAGATATCGCTAGTTCACAAGCACATCTCAAACCGCAGGAACAGGTGAGCACTTGAATAGGCATTGGAGTAAAATTTTAGATCAGTGCCAGCAACAAGGTGAAGCTTGTGTGCTTGTCACAATTTTTTCCACAAAGGGATCTACGCCCAGAGAAAGCGGCAGTAAAATGCTTGTTACCCAGCAACAAAGCTTCGCAAGTATTGGCGGTGGCCATTTAGAACACCGAGCGATAAAGCTGGCACGCAACATGCTAAAAGAGCAAAACAGCCAAGCGTTTATCGATAGCTTTTCATTAGGCCCCAGTTTAGGTCAATGTTGCGGTGGCAGTGTCGAGCTATTATTTGAAGCTTTTTACCCGCCTCAACACAATATAGTGGTGTTTGGCGCAGGGCATATTGCCAATGCTTTAATCCCTATTTTGGGACAGCTACCTTGCTCTGTCACTTGGATAGATTCACGGGCAGCGCTTTTTACTGGCGCTACTGCAGATAATACCCACACTATTATTAGCGATGATGTGCTCTGCGAAGTCGCAAACATACCAAGAAATAGCTATGTCCTAGTCATGACACATAATCATCAACTTGATCAAAGTTTATGTGAAAGCTTACTTAATAGGCAAGATTGTAGTTTTATTGGCGTGATAGGTTCACAAACTAAACAGAAGAAATTTAAGCTGCGTTTAAAACACAAAAACTTCACACCACAACAGGTAGATAGTATCTGTTGCCCTATAGGTTTGAGTAGCATGAGTGGTAAACTACCCATGGAAATTGCTGTAAGTGTCAGCGCACAATTTATCAATTTTTATCAGAGCCAAACAACCGAAAATTCGACTTTAACTAACAATTTACATAGCCCAGCTGTGCATCACCCTTTTATCAAACTAAATAGTTAAGAGATTTCTATGAACAACACCCTTACTGCTCATCGAGCAGCTGTATTCCACTCGCTTGCCGACCCTGATTTACAAGGAGTTGAAGGTTCATATCAATATTTTGAAGATGGCTTGCTGATTCTAAAAGATGGCTTAATCGAACAAATTGGTGATGCACCAACATTAATAGCGAAAAACCCTACACTTAATATTACTGAACACCACAACAAGCTAATTGTGCCAGGCTTTATTGATACCCATATTCATTACCCGCAAACAGGTGTTATCGCCTCTTTTGGTGAGCAACTGTTAGATTGGCTAGAAGACTACACCTTCCCTGCCGAAGCTGCTTTTAGCGATATGCAACAATGCCAGCAAACAGCAGATTTCTTCCTACAAGAATTATTAAAAAACGGCACTACTAGTGCGCTTGTGTTTGGAACTGTCCACAAAGAATCCGTAGAAGCTTTTTTTGAAGCAGCTGATGGCTTAAAGCTGCGCATGATTGCCGGCAAAGTAATGATGGATAGGAACGCTCCTGATAACTTAGTCGACACCGCGCAAAGCAGTTATGACGACTCTAAAGAGTTGATAGAAAAGTATCACCAAAAGAACCGCCTAAGCTACGCTGTGACGCCAAGGTTTGCTCCGACTAGCACCCCACAGCAATTACAATTAGCGGGCAAGCTACTCACTGAATATCCAGATTTATATCTACATACTCATTTAAGTGAGAACCAAGCAGAAATTCAATGGGTTGCACAGCTTTTCCCGCAAAGCAAAGATTACCTAGACGTTTACGATCAATACAATTTACTTACCTCTAAATCGATCTTTGCTCACGGTATACATTTAAGCGATTGTGAATGTGAAAGATTGGCGAAAGCTAGTTCAAGCGTCGCTTTTTGCCCTACTTCGAATACCTTTCTTGGCAGTGGTCTGTTTAATTTAAAAAAAATGCAGCAGCATCAGGTTCAAGTTTCATTGGGCACGGATGTTGGCGGCGGCACTAGTTTTTCAATGCTACAAACCATGCAAGAAGCTTATAAAGTATGCCAGCTTAGCGACCATCAAATCACTCCTTTTAAAGCGTTCTATTTAGCTACGCTAGCAGGGGCACAAGCATTAGAGCTTGAAGATAAAATTGGTAACCTAACGGTTGGCAGCGAAGCCGATTTCGTTGTTTTAGATCTCGCATCAACACCATTAATGAACTACCGCATGAGTAGCGCAAAAACGATTGCAGAGAAGCTATTTGTATTAATGATACTGGGCGATGACAGAGCTGTAGAACAAACTTATAGCCTCGGCGAGCGCGTTTACCAAAAATAAACCATCACAACTCTTATAATAGTTGCCATAATAGCTCCACCACACCGTGTGTAACATACGCGCGGGTTAAAATAGTATCACTGAGATATAAGCTTAAATATGACACGTATTCGCGAAAAAAAGAAAACCATCATCTTGAACGCTGCCTGTGAAGAATTTGCTAATCATGGTTACGCAGGTACTAAAATAGTCGACATAGCAGCAAGTATTAACTTACCTAAAGCGAACATTTACTACTACTTTCAAAG
>JBALXS010000068.1:0-27115 GCA_036960485.1 Oceanospirillaceae bacterium | reverse complement strand
CCAACTTGGCTGTTGCGAAACAAATTCGTGAAATCTATTATCGAGTTCAATATCGCCATCTATACAATTGGCCGATACAGGAAATGATTCATCCTTTGATAACACTTCTCCCAACGCAGCGCCACAGATCGCACAAAAACATCGATCATACTTATAAGCAGGTATGGCTTTAACGGTGGTAATTTGATCAAGGCTTTTAGTTATTTGAAAGGTTTCAGCTTTTACAAATACTAAAGTGCTTGCACCCACCTTACGGCATCGGTTGCAAAGGCACGTTCCCATCATGCTTGGCATTTCAGCTAGTTCGAATAGAACAGCCTCACAACAACAGCTTCGATTAATCATGCGCCACCTTTACACAATAGTTAATTACTAGATTCCAAACGACACACCAATACTGATTATATATACCAGGTAATTGATAATGTTGATATTTACTTAATAAAGTATCTTTCCTCATGTATACATAGGAACTAAAGGTTTAGGCTGTGTGTGCATAACGAAACAACTACTACAGATAGAAGCTTATTGATTATCTTCTAATAGCATTTGCGCGCCTTTTTCAGCGACCATCATTACCGGCGCTGTATTGTCTAATGTTGACGGCGTGCTTGCGCAGGACTAGCGCCAAAACGTTGTTTAAACTTCTTTCCCAGGTGGCTTTGATCATTAAAGCCTAGCTGTGCCGCTACATCTTTTAATGAAGCATTACTGTGCAAAATTAATTGTCGCGCTTTTTGTAATCTCAATTCTGTCATATAGCGATGTGGCGGCTCACCCAATGAGTATTTAAACATGCGAGAGAAATGATAAGTGCTTAAGTTTGCTAATTTCGCCAGTTCATCAAGGCTAACCCCTTGCTCTAAATGGTTGTGCATATACTCAACGACTTGGCGTTTGATATAAGGTGCTAGTCCGCCGACAACATGAGGTAAACTGTTTTGTTGGGCGTAGTGTTGTAATAAGTGAATCATCAGCATATCAGTGGCACTACTCAAATTCAGACGATCAGCTGGTGATGACCAATCAAGTGGCATAATGACATTACGGCACAAGGCATCTATCCAAGCAATTTTTTCAAAAGTAAGGTCGGGCATTTGTACTCTATAATCAGTATCCCAGATTTGCGCGGCCAAATTTACTAGGTTCTCTTGATCAAAGTACAAATGAAAGAATCTTAAATAGCCAGAGACATGCCAAGTGGATTCATGTCCTTGAGGCATCACACAGACTTTTCCAGGCGCGCCGCCTGTTAGACGCAGCCCTTCTCGTCGACGGCTAATATCATAACCACCAGCTAAATAGCAGCTAAGCGTGTGATGTTTTGGGCTACGGTATTGTACAAAATCTTCTGTATTTGACCAGACAGCAGTCGACACATCACCTAAATAAGCGGTTTGTTCAAGATTGGCTCTAGATGCATTCAGTTGCTGGAACACTAAATAATTATGAGAATCTATTGGCGTTGGCTGCATTGATTGTCCAATTGAATGATGTGCTAATAATGCTGGATTGATTGCGCTATGTTAATCAAACCAAGCCGAGCAGGCCACCTGTAACACTAACAAAACCGCAAGAATCTACCAAAAACTAATCTTTCAAGTTCTAACTGCGCAAGTATTTACCAGAGCTTGTGTGGTTTCAATTGCCATAATATGGCTTACATTAATCACGGAATAAACCATATTATGCTTAACATATTTTTATACGCCTTGACGGTCATTATTTGGGGAACCACTTGGATTGCGATAAAACTCCAGTTAGGAGCCGTTGCCATTGAAGTGTCTATTATTTATCGATTTACGATAGCCGCTATTGTCATGTTCTTACTATTATATTTGTTTAAAAAACGTCAGCGCTTAACCAAGTGGGATCATTTTTACTGCTTTTTACAGGGAGGCTGTTTATTTAGCTTAAACTTTTACTGCTTTTACTTAGCGACAGGTTATATATCTAGTGGGCTTGTTTCTATCATATTTTCATTAGCGACGATTCTCAATATCGGCAATTCGTGGGTATTCTTTTCAAAAAAACCTAACATGCGAACAATTGCAGGCGCGGCGATCGGTTTATTAGGTATCAGTGTGCTGTTTTGGCCTGAATTACAACAGCAAAGCAGTTTTGAGCAATTGCTGCTTGGTATAGGGCTAGCGGTGACAGGCACTTATTGTTTCTCACTGGGTAATATGTTGACTGTAAGTCATCACAAGCGCGGTTTAAAACCACCGACTACAAACGCATGGGGCATGCTCTATGGCACCATTATTTTGTTGGTTATCAGTTTATTCACTGGGGTAGAATTCACTATCGTAGAAGAAGTTAGTTATTTGGCTGCTCTGTTGTATTTGGCGATCCCTGGTACCGTGATTGGTTTTACCGCCTACCTAATGCTAGTGAGCAGAATTGGCTCGGATGCCGCGGCTTACTCTACTGTCTTATTCCCCGTTATAGCCTTGAGTATCTCCTCTGTTTATGAGGATTACACTTGGTCTTCTATAGCACTATGCGGATTATGTTTAGTGATCGCGGGTAATGTAATTATTTTCAGTAAGATAAAACCATCCACCTTTAATACTCTTAAAATTTAAGTTATTAGAGGCTGAGGTATCGCTTCGATAGTTGAGCAGGAGATGTTTTAATGAATAAGTGGATAATCGTTAAATTCAACGGCTGAATTTAGGATTATACTCATCGATTATTATGCACAGTGATCAAGCGTTATCTTCTAATATCATCTGCGCACCTTTTTCAGCGACCATCATTACCGGGGCATTAATATTGCCCGAGGTGATGGTTGGGAAAATTGATGCATCGACCACCCGCAATTTACTCACGCCATAAACACGTAAGCGGTTATCCACTACACTATCCTCTGGGCTAGGCCCCATCTTGCAAGACCCACATAGATGAAAGATAGAACCGGCATTCTCACGGAAATATTGCAGCATAGAAGCCTCATCGGTAACCGCTTGTGCTGGTGCAATCTCTTGCTCAGTAATCGCTTTTAACGCTGGTGATGCCATTAATTTACGAATCAATTTATTGCCTTGTATCACTTCTTGAATATCTTTATCCGTTGATAGGTAGTTAGGTTTTATCAATGCAGGGATAGCTGGATCAGCACTGCTAACTTCGATACAGCCTTTGCTGGTGGGCCTGCATGAATTAAAACCGACTAGGAATCCGGAATACGGATCAGGCTTAAGCTGAGCTTTGGGATCTTTAGGTATTTGATAAGACATGGGATTGAAATACAGTTGGATGTTTGCCTGTGCTTCATCAGCTGCGCCTTTAAAAAACCCGCCTGCCTGATTAACACTCACTGATAAGGGGCCCGAGCGATTAACTGCATATTGCAACCCAGCCTTAGCTTGACCGAATAATGAGCCTAAATCGTCATTGAGGGTTTTGATATTGGCGCGATAATAATAGCTAACACACAAGTGATCTTGCAGGTTTTGACCTACAGCCGGTGCGTGCTGAACCTGATCAATATTGTGTTTCGCTAATAATGCTTTATCAGCTATGCCCGATAACTGCAGTAGTTTTGGTGAATCGACAGCACCCGCAGCGATGATTATTTCTCTGTTCGCACTAACAGTCTCAAGTGCGCCTTTACGCCTTATTTGTACACTGGTGGCATTTTTTATTACATAGAGATTATCTTGAGCAGCATTGCTGCTAGGAGGGCTATCTTCAAAGAGAATTTTTTCAGCCACTGTCTCTCGAAAGATAGTTAAATTACTTCTTTTTAAAGCAGGTTTTAAGTAGGCGGTGTTACTAGAATCACGCTGGCCATTGCGTACATTAATTTCATAAATACCGGCTCCTGCAAAGTGCTCGCCATTAAAATCGTGGTTGATTTCAAACCCTGATTCTACAGCTCCTTTTAAATAATGCTGACACAAGCTATGCGCTTTATCTTGCATCGCAGTGATAGTTATTTTTCCATCAGCTGCATGAAATGCGGTATTTCCTGCCGGGTGTCGCTCTAGCTTTTTAAAGAAAGGTAATACATCAGCGTACGACCAACCCTCGTTACCTATCGCAGCCCAGCCATCAAAATCAGCCGCTTGGCCGCGTACGTAAATCATCGCATTAATAGAACCTGAGCCACCTTGTACCTTCCCTCTAGGTGCGTATAACTTACGATTGGCGAGCGCCTTTTCGGGCTCGCTATAATACATATAGTTATACTGAGGGTTGTAGTAGGTTTTGCCAAAACCCACCGGCAACTTTATCCAAGGGCTGTTATCTTTGCCGCCAGCTTCTAAAATCAACACTGAATACTCACCGGATTCAGTCAATCTATCAGCAAGAATGCAACCGGCGGATCCTGCACCGATAATAATAAAGTCATAATGCAGATTTAAGTTTGAGTCTTCTCTCAAGAGCTTACCCCTTAATTCACGAGTTTTTCCACTGTGTTGATGAGTTATCTTTAACGTCGTAAGGCCTGCTATCCATAGCAAGATGCAGTGCTTTTCCCTTGTAAGGTGATTGCGCTTTTACTACCTCCATGTTTAATTCGATGCCAAGACCTGGTTTGTCAGAAGGTATAATATAACCATCTTTCCATTCAATTTTTTCTTGCAGTACTTCTGCATGAAAGCCTCCCCACGTCATGATGCTCTCTTGAATTAAGAAATTAGGCGTGGCGGTTGCCAGCTGAATACTCGCCGCAGCGCCAACTGGCCCGTTATATAAATGCGGTGCTATTTGTGCGTAATATACTTCCGCGATAGCAGCTATTTTCTTAGCTTCTAAAATGCCGCCTACACGGCCAAGGTTCATTTGTAAAATAGAGGCTGCGCCATTTTTGAGCACATCATGAAATTCATACTTAGTGGTAAGGCGCTCCCCAGTTGCTACAGGAATGCTGGTTTTGCCAGCAACCCGCGCCATTGCCTCTGATTGCCCAGGAGGCACTGGTTCTTCTAGCCATAAGGGATCAAAAGGCTCTAAACGTTTTGCTAAACGAATTGCCGATGCGGGAGTCATTTGCCCATGTGTACCGAATAATAGATCACAATTATTACCAACGGCTTCGCGAATACGCTGGCAAAAAGTGGCTGATTTTTCCAGTGCTTCTAAAGAGATTTGTTGTCCTGAATAAGCACTATAAGGACCAGCAGGGTCAAACTTAAGGGCAGTAAAGCCCAGCTCCATGTTTTTAACAGCGCACTCTACTGCAAGTTCTACGTTGTCATAATCATACTCACCTTGTTTATTTTCTGGATAAAGGTAAGTGTAGCAGCGCAGTTTTTCATGCACTTTTCCGCCAATTAATTGATAAACCGGTTTATTGGCTGCTTTACCAATAATGTCCCAGCACGCCATTTCCAAGCCACTGATCACCCCCATCATGCTTAAATCAGGACGTTGGGTAAAACCACTTGAATAAGCTTCGCGATAAAAGCGTTCTATTAAGTGTGGATCATGGTTTTTTAAGTATCGATCAAACACATCGCTAATCGCTAGCTCCATCACACTAGGATGAAACGAAGCGGCGTACACTTCACCAATCCCTTCAATTCCACAGTCAGTTTTTATGCTAACAAAAATCCAGTACATGCCACCCACGTGAGGCGGCGGGGTGGCTACAACATAAGTATTACAAGCGACAACTTTCATGGATTAGCCTTTTAAAAATTATTATTTTGGTCATTATGTGTTTTTTCTAAGTATCCAATAGTACTGATAATTGCCATGTAACCAAAGTAAAAAATCTATTATTATAGATATTAAAAGTGCAACCTTAATCCATGAAAAATAAGATTATTCAAAGAACAGGCTGCAAGCATTTAGAGTGCTGTTTTAGAATTGTGCCGATCACCTTGTTATATTTTATAATGGTCGAAAAAAGCTGCGTTGGTAGCTTTTAATGCACTGCGTTGTCGCTGCATAATCAAAAGCTGCGAGACACTGCGGATCTTTAAAAGAAACTATTCTGTATTGCTCGTAATCGGCTAAGCTTGGAAAGGAAAATAGCGCTAAGGCGATATTATCCGCACCTTCTGATGGTAAGAAGTATCCTTGGTGTTGCCCACCTAATTTATTGACTAATTCAACCCAAAGTTTGGCGTAAACTTCAAATTCGCGCAGTTTTTGTACATCAATTTTATATTCGATAAAACAAGTAATCATGGCTAATCCTTTTTAATTGCAATGCGATGTGCAGCTGATGTTTGATTGGGGAATGCGTTACTTTGGTTAGTCATTTAAACTCCAGATATCGTTTGGCTAGTGCAGTTCGTTGTTTGAAGGGTGCTGTGCTAATGTAGCTTTGTTTGATGAACTGGGGAATTCAGCTTTATTGAAGGCTGTATTCAGTAAAGCTGAATAGCACAGTGATGAATTAATGATTACACTCAGTATCATTTGTAAAAACCAGTGCGAGGGTAAGTTTCGCACTATGTATGTTGCCAGTTAAGGAGTTCTATTTTGGAGTTTTACCATTTGCGTTCTTTTGTCGCGGTTGCTAAAACGGGTAATTTAACCCAAGCTGCAAAGCGCTTATACACGACGCCTCCTGCGATTAGCGCCCATATAAAAGCGCTTGAAGAAGAGCTTTCTACCGCGTTATTTATACGCTCAAGTAAGGGTATGTTATTAACGGACAAAGGTGCGTTATTGCTAAAACAAGCGCAGCTCACGCTTGATAGTGCGGTGGATTTAGTGAACTTAGCGGTCGATAATTTGCACGAAATTATCGGCACCTTTCACATGGCGATTAATTTAACGGCTAAACAAGTAAGGCTGGCTGAACTAGTGGAAAATTTACAAGAAAACTGCGCCGGTATTAGCTTAGAAGTACATCAGCAATCAACCGGCAAAACCATCCGGGAAATTAGAGAGCAGCAACTAGATGGCGGCTATATCTTTGGTGGTATTCCAGATGATTTTTTTGGTTTTTCCGTGATGGATCAGCAAATAACAACCGTTGCCCCAGTAACTTTTGATCCGCATGAAATGTTATCAACAGCGCAGCTAAGTAAACAGCAGTGGATAATGATGGGGGATTATTGCCCTTTTGATGGTTTTTTAAAAAAGCAGTTATCTCCAATGCTAGTAGACGATATCCCAACGGTGCTGAAAACGAGTGATGATGGTACTCGACTTGAATTGGTCAAAAGTGGCTTAGGGCTAAGTTTTTTAGAATTAGAAGAAGCACTTGAAGCTGAAAAGAAGCAACAAGTACAGGTTATATCGACACTCGATTTTTCAACAACGCTACACTTTGTGGTTGCGAAAAATAGAGTGGATCAACCGGTTATCAGCGCGATGCTACAAGAGATAAGAGTTTTGTGGGATATAAAACTCTAAATACTGAATCTTGCCAATTATTCATGTAGGACATGAGTTTACTACCTCAGATGCGCCCTTTTTTCTACCAACAGCGCAATCCCAAGAAACAGGCTCTTAATCATGTTGATAAAGCCAATACCATGGAGTAGTTTTTTGCCCTCTGGCGATTTTGCATAGGCTGAATATTCTTTAACACTCAAACTAGTGCCAAAGAGCGTCCAGTAATCGCCTGCTGTCTCATCCAAAACACTGGTATTTACCCCAAAAAATACGTGACACACATCGTGATGAACTAACAATTTCGTCCACACTGTATTCGGTTCAGGTGTAGAGAATATATGTGAATTCACTGCATAAAACTCGGCTAACGCTTCTGGTAGGGTAAGCTCACAGGCAAGGTTTTGAAATTCAGCAACCTTGGTTCTAGGAAGTTTCATACATTTTTGTCTCAGTAAGTATAGCTAAGATAATAGTGAAACTTATGACATGCTGTCCTGCTAAATTCTCAAAAGCCATCTTCGTATCAAAATAGCCCCTTTGGCCTGCTTTGCAGTGTGAGTAGCTGGTTGGCCTTGTCGTACCTTGCAGAAACAATAACCCTGCGGCCGTGGTACATCTCTGCTGGCCCACCTATCACTTCCCATAATCCTAAAGTGACTACATCGAGTGCACCATGGCCCATTGCCCGGGCAAGACTGGGCTCTGTCTTGGCATGGACATCGTAAGTAGCAATATACTGGCCACCTTTTAAGTTTAAAATGTTGATAGGTAAACCTAAATGCCGCTCGACTTCTCGTCTCGATTTCTCCTGACTGATAAGGCTTAGCTCTGGACCATTTTGTCCATTGGCTGCCATGTTGGCCGCACATCCTGTCATGATAAGTGTCGCTATTAAAGTGGCCCCTAGCCTGATTCTAGAGAGAATCTTTGCTTGATACATGATTTTTTCCTCTATAAATTGATCCACGATTACCAGTGATAACCGACAGTCATACCTGCATTTACCCCCCCTGTATCACGCTTCTTATCGAAAAGTGTCACTTCAGCGTTTGAGTAACGAACGTCTAGTCCAAGGCTAATGTTTTTAGTCACTGCATAATAGCCGCCTACCCCGACCCAAGCACCGAGCGCGCTGTCATCATCGTCAACGGTTACTCCAGCAGTGTTTTTTTCAAAACCCGCAGAAATTAGCGCAACACCACCCCCTATATATGGCTTGAAAGAAGAACTCTGAAGGGTAAATATTTTTCTGACGCCCAAGTGTATTTCTGCACTGCCGCCTGTCGTCTTATTTATGCCGCTATTATTTTCAGTACCTGAAACGATAAGGTCCGCAGCGATACTGACAGGCCAGCTCTGTTTCTTGAAATCTGATATTACGCCTATAGATCCTTGTGAATCGAGATTTGGCCAATCTTTATCACTGACGTTTTTATGCCCAAGATAACCACTGACGTTACCGGTCCATGCATCAGTCTGTGCATCTTCTGCGTAAGCGGCTGGCACCGTTATAAAAAGTAGTGCTGATAGGGCTGCTCTTGTTATAGTAAATACTGTTGGTAAATTATTCATAGGTCACACGCTCGTTGTCTTCAGTGCAACGAGTAAGTCCCGATGCTTGGTGGCAAGTATAGGGGTCATTTCTGTTTCGTCTGTTGCGCTTGTGTATAAGATTTGTATCAATGTGTAACTATTGAATGATGGTTCCACGCTCTGTTACATTTGACTACAAAAGAGTAACAAACTGATAACAATGCAAACGGCGCTAGTGAATTATAATGAGAGCTCGAAAATTGAGATAAGGTGAATAACGTGTCTGTTAACACATTTACATATGACGATTCTAAGGCTGTTTGTGCTGAGGATGTATTGAAAATATTATTGATCGAAGATGACAATCGACTCTCTGTACTTATTCAAGAGTATTTACAGAAACAGACGATGCAGGTATCTATCGAACATCGTGGCGACCGGGCATGTAATCGCATTATTAGCGAATCACCAGACCTCGTTATACTGGATCTGATGCTGCCAGGAATGGATGGCTTAGAAGTTTGCAAAGCGGTGCGTCCGCAGTATGCTGGGCCTATCATGATGCTAACCGCGCGCGATGAAGATATAGATCAGGTGGTCGGGTTAGAGATAGGAGCTGATGATTACATCACGAAGCCGGTGCAGCCAAGGGTGCTGCTAGCACGTATCAGAGCACTGATGCGTCGTTTCTCAAATCCTACATCGGCTCAACCGGAACAGCCCATTGAAAACAGCCAATTTAGCTATGGCCATTTCACTATCAATGCCAGTGCACGTGAAGCAAAGCTAGGTAGCGAAGTGTTGGATCTAACCACCAATGATTTTGATTTGTTGTGGTTACTGGCAAGTAACCCCGGGGTTGTGTTTACACGCGATGCTATCTTAGAAAGTCTACGCGGCATCGATTATGACGGTATCGATCGCTCGGTCGATATACGTGTATCACGTTTACGTAAAAAAATCGGAGATGATACCAGCCATCCACTGCGGATTAAAACCATACGTGGCAAAGGCTATCTCTTTGTTAAACAAGCCTGGGAAGGATAAGAGCTGTGGGTCGATTATTTCTAAAGCTGTATTCATTCATCGCACTGGCCGCAATTATCTTTTTCATCGGTGTGGCTAACGTGGGTAATATTTTACATGGCACCTTAGAGAACCATTTAGGCAACCTGACAAACGGCACTTATCATCTCTTGGAACAGCGTCTACAAAATGAACCTGAAGCGCAGTGGCCACAGACGATGGCTGAGGTTAATAAAGGTGATGGTTATCAAGTAGCAATATTAGCGATAGAATCTTTGTCTTTGCCCCAAGATGATATAGATAGATTAAAGCAGGGCGCTTTCGTGGTTGCTGAAATATATGGTGCTCAATACATCTATAAGCGCCTTGGCGATAAACAATGGATCTTGCAGATACCATATGAACAGTCGGGTTCTCAACATTTACAGCGCCTTACCAATAGTACTTTTAATCTCATAGAAGCAAGTTTGCAAGGTAAGCCGCCGCAGGATTGGGCTGCTATCGTCGAAACTTTAAATCGGCACTTTTATTTCCAGATTGACCTTGTCGAGCAAAGTGATGACGAATTACTGATTGATAAATCGCAGAAACTGGAGAGTAGAGAAATCATCATATTTGAGTTTGAAGGCAATGATGATGAGCTGTTCTATCGCAGGATAAATAATTCACCTTATATTATTAAACTAGGGCCATTTGATGAGCCAGTAACATTGGATTATTTAAACACGGTGTTGATGTTGGTGTTCTTGCTAATGGTTGCATTGGCAGTATTGCTGTGGGTGTTCCCTCTATGGCGAGATTTAAATCGCTTAAGCAGTAGTACTAAGGCATTCGGCCAAGGAGATTTTAGCGTGCGAGTACTAACTCGCAAGCATTCCGTTCTGCATCGCTTAGCAGGCGCATTCAATTCCATGGCAGGTCGTATACAAGGACTTATCTCATCACATAAAGAACTCACCAATGCTGTTTCTCACGAACTTCGAACGCCTATAGCGCGAATGCGGTTCGGTATGGAAATGTTAGAGACATCGACAGATACTGAAAGTAGAAACCGCTATATGTTGAGTATCAATAGTGACATCGATGAATTAGATCAGCTGGTTACTGAATTGCTTACTTATGCACGGTTTGACAGGGACAGGCCAGTGGTAGATTTTCAAGCGCTAGAAGTATACCCCTGGTTGGTCGAAGTTATACGACAAGCACAAATTGGCACGAGTGAGTTTGTTATTGATTTTGAAATATCAGATAAAGCATTCAAACATGCACACTTTGATCCAGAATTAATGGCGAGAGCGTTAGGAAACCTACTGCAAAATGCCAAGCGTTATGCACGTAGTGAGATAAAAACCACCTTCTCAATAGATAATGGCTACTATCAACTAAAGGTCGATGACGATGGCAGCGGTATTCCCGAAGACCAGCGTGAACTAATATTTGATGCATTTCGACGACTAGATGCCAGTCGTGATCGCGGAACTGGCGGATTTGGCCTAGGGCTATCGATTGTTCAGCGTATTGCTTGCTGGCACGGCGGTGAGGTCAGTGTTGGCGACTCCCCATCCGGTGGTGCTAGCTTAATAATGCGCTGGCCGCAGGAGGGTGGCTCAGTTGCTAGGTAGAACGACAAAATTTGAAGCTACTCATAAAATGTGTAGCGCGTTTGATAGGCAAAAAATTAATAGCTAAGGGTTCATTCAATACAAGTTTTGCTCTATTATTTTAAATATAAGCCTCGCGGATAAATGACAGGAGATTAAAGAAAATGACACCCCAAAATATTATCGACAACCTGACCGGGCAAACGGTTCCTAACTTGGTGTTAATGGCAACAGACGGATCAAAAATTGATCTTGCAGCTTTAGCAGGTATCAGTGTTGTTTACGCATATCCTCGTACTAGTCCTCCAAATCAGCCTCCAATTAAAGGTTGGGATCAGATTGATGGAGCACGTGGTTGCACTCCACAATCGAAGGGCTATGGCGAATATCACAGCGAAATTATTGCCGCTGGCGCTTCACGAGTATTTGGGCTTTCAACTCAGAGCTCTGAATATCAAAAGGAAGTCGTTGAACGGCTATCTATTCCTTTTCATATTCTCTCAGATCAGAAACTCAAGCTCGCTGCCGCCTTAGTACTGCCAACCTTTGAAGCAGCTGGCATGACACTATTGACTCGCATCACTATCATTATTGAAAATGGTAATATTAAGAAAATTTTTTTCCCAGTGAACGAACCTAGTCAAAACGCGGTTGAAGTTGCTGCGTACCTCAAAAGTGAATCAGACTTTGAATAGAGAGTTATGATGACTACGATAATTTCCGCTGAGTTGTCTTCTTAGAAAGTTAATTAATTGCAGCTCTGTCTTTAAGCGCCTATCTTCGTTAATAATAATTGCAGTGCTGAGCTGAACAGCGTGTGAGTTCCATATAAACATGACCATTTTGCGTTGTAATTAGAGTTGATAACAAAGTGATTTAGATTATGCGTGCGATGTAGCACATGATGCCTGTGCAACACTTGATTTAGAGTATTAACAATACAGTAGTGCCAGCACAGCAAGTGCATTACGTTTTTATGGCAGTGCTAAGTGCTGGTTATTGCAATGTGACGAGTATGCAAGAATTATTGGCGTTAGTGGTTGATGATTAGATAAAATCCTTATGCGAGGCATGGATTAAATATGATTTGAGGCATAAAAAAGGTGATCCAAAATCACCTTTTTACGTTTAAATCAAGATCAACGACAGTGGGTTAGCTATCGCTGCTACTTAAGTCATATAACCGCTTAGCAGCTTGCGATGAGAGTTTACTCATATCAGTCAGCTTTACTGCGTCACCTGAATTCTGCTGGCTTATTTGATGGATACGCTCAGCTAGATCTTGGATTTCATCGGTTACTTTTGCTTGCTCGTTAGCGGTTATTGCTATCGTTGAAGTGAGTTCATTAATATTGCCAAAAGCATCAACGATGCTCTCAAAAGCCTCGACAGCCGTTTTGGCGCGCTCAATTGATTCCACTGATAAGTTCTGGCTACTGGCAATAACGGCAACGCCACTTTGTGCTGCTTCTTGTAACTGTACGATCATCGTTTCTATTTCTGCGGCTGAATCTTGTGTTTTTGCCGCCAGTGTACGTACTTCGTCCGCCACTACTGCAAAGCCTCGCCCATGATCTCCTGCGCGTGCCGCTTCAATTGCTGCGTTTAGCGCAAGTAAGTTGGTTTGCCCTGAAATGGTTTTAATAACATCCAGTACTGCGCCTACTTTTTGGCTATCTTCAGAGAGGCGGTCAATAACAGTGGAGGTTTGATTAAGTGCTTGGCCGAGCTCTTTTACCGCTTCACCATTTTGCGCGACCATATCTCTACCGTGCGAGACTAACTGTTTGGCGTTTTCTGCTGTTTTAGCAGCGTCATCAGTATTTTGCGCGACATCACGAGCACTCGCAGACATTTCATTAATTGCTGCCGCTAGTACATTGTTTTCGTCCATTTGCTGAGTCGCACGATCGCTGAGGGTGTTACTTAAAGCACTTAAGTTGTGTGCTTCTTCGCTCATGCCACCCGCTTCTTTGCCTATAGCTTCGAGAATACTGTTTAGGTAGCTGCCGTATTCATTAACTGATTCTTTTAATAAACCGATTTCGTCCATGCTTTTAATTTCTAAAGAAGCCGAGGAGCCACCGCTACTCAAGAGTTTTACTTGCGAAGTCGTTTCTTTTATCCAACCTAAAACGACCCGAGTATACCAAACAAAAATAATAACGAAGAAAAGTAAGGCGGGGATCATGGTTAAATACAAGCTTGTTGATAACTTTTGAACAGGTGCTTGTGCAACTTGATCAGGTAGCAACATGCCTACTGTCCAACCAACATTCGGCAGAGGGTTGAGTATCAATATGCTGGCATCATTTCCCGTTACCCCTGCAGGTATTTTTGAAACAAGCGCATTAGCGCGGATGGCGGTAGCTAACGGCTGTAAGGTTCTATCATCAGCAACTATTTTATCTAGAGGAGTCATTGCTAAAGATTGGCTACGAATTTGTGGAAAGCTAACTATTTGCTCACTTTGATCGATAGCAAAGCTATAACCACCGGTAAGCGTATTTTGTTTCTCAAACAACTCTTTAAGACCATCAAGTGCTAGATCGATAGTTGCTACGCCCCAAAAAGTATTATTACGGGTGATAGCAACGGTACAAGTAACCATTGGTACTGGATAAACAGGATCTTCATAAGCTTCAGACCAAGCACACTGGCCCGCTTTTAATTGACTGCCGACTTTATACCAGCCTTCATTATGGTAGCCGCTGCCACTAGGGTCGTTGTAATCTTCGCTAAGTTGTAGCTTGCCGCCACTGCCACTGCGTGCCCAGTAAAATGAATGGCGTTGGGCGTCTTTATTGAAAGCGTTTGGCTCCGGCCAAATACCGCCTCCAACGATGCTGCGATCGTCAAATTTGTCAATTAAAGGGGGGAATAGTAGCTCAAACTGGGTCTTATCTAGAGGGAGTGTTTGCGCTAAACTTGCCAAACTTTGAGTGAGGGAATCGGCATCTTGCAAAGCGATTTTTAGCTCGTTTACGGTTGCTGATACTTGGGCTTTGGCTTCTTGCTGTACTTGTTGTTGCATGATGGGTAGTGCTAAAAACTGCATCACAGTGTAGATAAGGGTACTCGCTGCTAACAGTAGAGCAATACTCATGATGGTGATTTTTTTACTTATACTAAATACTTGCATCGTGTGGCCTATTCAATAAGTTTTCGACGAGAAAGTGAATGGTTTTCTGATTCGTTGTAAAGCTGGAATTTAGCCTCTACGGTTAGAATTTTGATGTGCGATATAGTTGTTTTTCATCATAATGTAATAAATAAGAGACACTGAATATATTAGGGATTGTATGAGTAAGTCCAGCGTTTTCGGGTTAGACATTTAATTAAACTGTTTATAATAAAAAGCTTATGGCTAGATTGCGTTGAAGAATCTATTTATTAATAGATGGTGCGTGCATCAAGAGAATGGATAGTAATGGCAGTAGCAAGAGGTAATGAAATGAGTAGCTGGATAGGGAATAAATTAGTAGCACTGCTGGATAGTTAAAAAGCTCACCATATTACAAGTAGCATAGGGTGAGCGTATTTAGCCGTGGTAGATTAGCTTAAAGTGATTTTCTACCTAGCGCTTTTAGCACAGCGTTTACTTTATCTTTACCGCCAACACTCTCATAGTATTTAGGCCATACTTGAGTTGTCGCTTTTTCTATCCAAGGTTTTTCATCAACTTCATTCCACAACATACCTTGTTCAAGCAAGTTTGTTTTAGCAAGTGCTTCTTTTTCGCGAAGGAAATCAGCACTGTATAAAGTGGCTTCTTTACCGGCATTGAGAATCACTGCTTGCTCTTCTTTGCTGAGATCTTGGTAAATTGATTCTGACATGATCATCGGTTCTAACAAGAAGTTGTAGTGGATGTTCGATATATACTTTTGTACTTCGTATAACTTCACTGATTCAACATCAACCAATGATAAATCTTGGCCATCTACCACGCCTTGTTGTAATGCTGTGAATAATTCGGCCCAAGCCATACGAGTAGGTGTTACACCTCATGAGCGGTATGTATCGATCATGATTTCATTTTTAGGTACGCGAATAACCAAATCTTGTAAGTCAGCAGAATTCCCAAAAATATTAAGCAAGCAATTGCCAATGTGATTACACCTGAGGAGTTTACTTTTACACCTCCAAGAAGTTGAGCGTTGGTATGAGGAACCACAGGCGAAAATGCTGATCAGTTTAGGTGCTAAGCACAAAGACAGCCATAAATTGATTATTCATTATTAGAAGAATACCGACATAGGCTTAGATTTAACTGATGAATATACCCTTTCCATGTTATTGGAATTGGTTTTCATCATCAAATCCTCCTTTTATGCTTATATTTTGTTCTTGGAATGCACAATAAAGAACATTATGGAGTATAGATGTTATATTTAAGTGCGCAGATACACTATATAATTCACGTAGTTGAAAAACTTTAGCCTAAAGGTTTATTTGTATGGGCAGTAACGTGTGGAGCATGAAATGAAAGAGAATACTAATACTTCGGTTAAATCTCGTACTATTGACAAAGATACTGAATTTAAGCAATGGGTAACATTTAAAATCAATGGTGAGTTATTTGCTGTAGATGCTTTGCAAGTAATAGAAGTACAGAAGTATAGTGAAATTACACCTGTGCCCGGTTCAGATGCTTTTGTGTGCGGCCTTATCAATTTAAGAGGTAAAGTAATCACCGTTATAGATGCTCGGATAATGTTTTCTTTGCCTGAGAAAACACCCGACAGCGAAACTAATATTATTCTTGTTGAATTTAGCAAAGAAGAAATAGTGGGTTTTATTGTTGATAGTGTCGATGAAGTGATCAATATTCTGACGAAAAGTATTGAAATTGCTCCAAGGGTTTCTGATGGAGATGCAAAAAGTGGCTTTGTAAGAGGAGTGGCTTTTAATAATGATGATATGATTATCTTTTTAGATATTGAAAAAATAATCACACATATCACTCCGCTCATAGAAGATGACACACAATATTAGCTATAGCAGTTAATAGAACCTCTTAACAATAGATCAATTCCCAACTGCCTTTTCGGTGAGATTTAGTGCCTGTAGTTTAGTTTTAAGTTTAGTTTTAAGTTTAGTTTTAAGGTTAGCTTTAAGTTTAGAGTTAGATTATTTATAAAGTTCTGTAATATATCAAGTATGAACCATTGCACTTAACACGCAATCAGTGAGTTACAATGCCGTGATATCTATCCCCTTAAACCAATATCAAGTTTAAGGGCTTTAGTATAATTAACTCGCAATAAACTGCTGCATCTGTGTATCATTCATGCGATAGCGCACCCACTCTGTTTGATCTTCTGCACCAATGGATGCATAAAATTCTCTTGAAGGTGTGTTCCAATCTAAGCAGCTCCATTCAAAACGACCACAACCTTTTTCTAGTGCAATATTCGCCATTGTTTTTAATAGCGCAGTGCCACCGCCTAAACCTCGCGCTTGCGGGGTGACATACAAATCTTCTAAATAGAGCCCCGCTTTTGCCTGCCAAGTAGAGTAATTATAAAAATAGATGGCCGAGCCGATTGCTTGGCCTTGGTGTTCACAAATCAGCGCGTAACTATTACTATCTTGTGCAAATAAACTGCTAGCAATGCTTTGTTCAGTGGCTTCTACCTGATCAAGTGCTTTTTCATACACGGCGAGTTCTTTAATGAATTGAAAAAGAATAGCAGCGTCTTCTATTGTGGCCTTTCTTACAGTGACAGCGTTAGTATTATGGTTATCAGGGTGTGCTTTAGCAGTCATGATTAGTTTCCTATGATTTTTTAGCTATTATAAGGATAAACGCCGGCATGAACACAATGCATTTGGAGCACTACAATGCATACCGCTCATAATGGAGGCATAAACCAACGGATATGAAGATGCTTAAAAATGTGGCTGGGATCACTTTCAGCAGTATTTAACTAACTATGTGAATAAGGGTGATGTTTAACGATACCCACCGGCAAAATGCTCAAGATTGAACTTTGCTAGAAATGGATTTTTTTGGGCGGTGAATTTTTTAATAAAAATTATGCAAGGCAGATATAAATCTGCCTTAAATAGACCGATTGGCTCGATTAGAAAGGTACTTCATCATCGTAGTCAGTTGGTGCGTTTGTATCATACATTGGCGTTTGATCGTATGGATCCGCGGCTGATCCGCTACCACTTTGCACTTTCCAACCAACCAAATTATTGAAATAGCGACCGTTATATTCACGACCACGAATATCAAAAGTGACAGTAATCTGCTCGCCAACTTGTACCGTATCTAACAAGCTCACTTTATCTTGCACAAACTCGACATTGATGTCCTGTGGGTATTTACCTTCTTCTACCGTCACCACCATTTCACGTTTAGTGAAACCGCTGTTAAAGCTCTGTGGGTCTTGAATTAACTTAACCTTTCCGGTTAGTTCGTAAGCCATTTTTTTTACCTTGTATCGCTAAATCTGAGAGTGCTATTAAAACAGAATCAAAGGGGGATTACTGTAATTTTTTACTGGTTAAGTGGAGTGCGAAGCGTTTTTTTGATCTTCTCTTTCGTTCCTTATCTGCTCTTTATTGGGTTCAGTACTGAGATTTAAGAGCGGCTAGCTTATTCAGGAATAACAGGTATAACTGCATCGCCTACTTTTATTTCACCACTGCGCAATATTTTTGCACAAAGCCCACCATGACCTAACATTGCAGCAGTAGTGCCTTTACCTAAGGCACGTTCCATACGTGAGCAAGGGTGGCACAATGCGGTGGTTTCAAATAGTGCATCACCGATGGTGAATTGCTGATGCCTGAGCGCGGTTAAATTAAGACCTGATACCACTAAGTTACGTCTTAAGATAGCCGGATCTATCGATTCTCTACCCGTAAAGTGAGCAATTTGAGAGATATACTCTTTCGAAATAATTGTGACTTGCCTACCTGATCCCGGTGTTTTCGTACAGCGGTGATCGCCATCTAAACCAAGCTCTTGTAATGCCATAACTTGATCGACAATGTTGATATCTTCTTTGCGTGCTGGGCGCAGGCCTATCCAGCATAGCTCGCCATTAGGTAAATCTTTTACGAAGCGACCGAATAATTGTCTTTGTGCGCCCATTGAAGCTCCAAGTTTTGGTTGAAATGAAAGGGTGGTGAAAAGTAATGGTGATTATTCTAGCTGAATTGAAATGTGAGATATAGTTTAACTTAAATTCAGTGGTTTGATTCAATAGAGATGAATTAGGCGGAGCCTAAATCATCAAGGGTAAATTCCCGGCCCTTGGGGCTCAACTTTGTGTGACTAGAATACCCGTGCTTCACGAAGTGGAGGCGAGCCTAAGCGAGAGGGCTTGCCCCGTGGATCGCTATTGAGCGAATTTAAGTTTAACTGAAAGGGTAATTATTACTGTATGTATCGCACTATATAGCAGGAATATAAGACCGGATATTTAAGGCTTTAGAGGTAGGTAAATGTCAGTTAATAACTCAGTCGCGGCGACTTCTCGTGGGTTATTTAGGTACTCTTCAAAACAAGGTTGATCGGCTATCTCTAAGCCCGATTCAGGTAGCCAAACACTATACAGCCATTGATAAGCTGATTGCATATCTGAGTACGGGCCTTTGTGTTGTAGCACTGCGTATTTGCCAGCCGCGATACTGACTACCTGTATAGGAGAGGGCAGAATTGGTAGCAGGTTATCTTGTAACTGAATACAGGCAAGAGAGCGTAATTCTGCTTGTGCGACGCTACCTGGATCATCGTAATAGATGCCAACCGTTTTACGTAACTGTGGAAATAGCCCTTGCATACCGACCCAGCCAAATAGCTTTTCAAAGGCGTTGCCGATATCCATGTAGCTTCCTTGATGGGCTTGGCAGATGAAAGAGAGTGCATCGATATTGACGATTTTTACTGGTAGTTGTTTAGACATGTTGTGGCTTCCTTGAAGTGAATTATTAACTAACAGCTGCAAGTCTTTATGACTGCCTTGCTGTCTATATTTTGCTGGTGGAAGACCATAGTGTTGGTTAAAAACACGATTAAAAGCGTGCACGCCACTGTAACCTGAATGCTTGGCGATCTGCTTTATCTCATTGTCTGAATTGACTAACTCGCCGGCGGCACGTTGTAAACGTAAGCGGCGTACGGTGCTTACAATTGATTCACCGTAAATGCCTTGATAAACGCGATGCCAATGATAAGGCGACATACAAGCCACTTCAGCTAAACGATTAAGATCCAGCGGTTGATCTAAGTTCTGGTAAATAAAATCAATAACCTTTTGTAATCGTCTATGATAAAGCGTGGTATGTTCAACCATTATTAACTCCTTGAGCGTTGTTAATTACTATGTCTTTGAGGGTGGAGCTTAGCCTCCCTCACTCAGCAACTGCACTCTATCACTGCTGTTTTTAACAAATCTTGCGCACTGTAACTAAAACGTAAAATAATGAAGCACGCGAAAAAATAGAACCGAAAGTAATTAATATCAACGAAAAGTAATTGCCCAGCTATTAGCTTGATAACTCAGTCTAGTGAGGCACAAATTGATTAATTACAGGCTCACAAGAAGGCGATTTGGAGTTATCTAAAAACCAGCTTTAAGGCGCAATCGGGCAACTGGCCGCTCATCAATAAAGATATGAATGATCGCTGTTATGAGCGCAATAGTTGCCGCACTCCACCAGACGATATCGTAAGAGCCAGTCTCATCATATAAATAACCGCCCAACCATACTCCTAAAAAAGAGCCAAGTTGATGGTTTAAAAATACTACGCCATACAAGGTACCCATGTATTTAAGGCCGAACATTTGTGCGACTATGCCTGAAGTAGCAGGCACTGTTGCCAGCCATAAAAAACCGGTGACAATGGAAAACATATACACAGAGGTTAAACTGATCGGATAAACCATAAAAGCGGCAATCGCGATTGCTCTGAAGAAATAAATTAAACCTAACAAGTTCTTTTTTGAATACTTGCCAGACCATCTACCAAATAATAAACAGCCAATAATATTAAAGAAACCAATCAAAGAGAGACAGATAACCGCGACTTGGCTATCAAAGCCTTTGTCGTGTAAGTAAGAGGGCATATGAACAGTGATAAAAGCCAGTTGAAAGCCACAAACAAAAAAACCGGCGATTAACAGCCAATAATGCACATTGCTGGTAGCTTCAGATAACGCCTCACTCATGGTTTGGTCATCATCTTTTTCAACGGTCTGTTGGGCGCCTTTATCTTTGGCAAAAGGCAATGCTAAAGCAACCATCGAAAGCGCGCCAAATGACAAAATAAGCAGTGTGAACTGCCAGCCAAAACTAGCAATTAGTTCTTGTGCCGCAGGAATCACTAAAAATTGCCCAGCAGAACCTGCAGCGGTACCCAAACCTAACGCCATCGCCCTATTTTCTGCACTCACCATCCGCGCCATAGCAGGCAATACTACGCCAAAACCAGTACCGGCAACACCCATGCCTATCAGCAGTCCAGCTGCGGTATGTAACCCTAAAACAGAGTCTGCAATAGAAGTGAAATATAAACCCGCGGCATAAACGATTGAACCGACAACTAAGGTTTTAAAGGTGCCAAATTTATCCGCAAACGCGCCGGCTATGGGTTGGAAAATACCCCAGCATAAATTTTGCAACGCGAGTGAAAACGCAAATACCTCACGACCATAACCAAAGGTTTCAGATACGGGCGTTAAAAAGAACCCCATAGAGGAGCGCAAGCCAAAGTTCAGCACTAACAGCAAACAGGCAAAAACTATTAATGATTGGAGTAGCTTATGAGACTTTGGCACAGGTTTTCCTTTAGTTTAATGAGTAATAATGCAGTTGGGCAGAGAGTATACTACCTAGGTTAAGTTTCATACTGGATGAGTGGCGTATATATGTATAAAAACGCTTGATAATGACATAAAGAGGCCCTTTGAGGGACTGATTAATTTTCTATCTAATAATTTACGCCTAGCCATCGATAGATATCAATATCAAAAACAAGCTATTCTTTCATTACTTTGTTGACAATGGTAGAACAAACGCTCTACTCTAGGTGGAGCGTTCATTCTACCCGCGAGATACATTATGTTAAAAGAACAGATTGCAGCCAGTTTAGAGCAAAAATTCAGTATATCTGGGTTTGCTGAGCCGAGTGTTGCCCAACTAAAAGCTGCCTGCAATGTCAGCCTAAGAACTTTATACAAACACTATCCCTCCAAAGAAGACATGATCGTCGGAGCCTTGCAGTATCGCCACCAACGTTACCTAACGTTCTTGTTAGCTAATTCCCCTGAAGCGGGCTTAAGTTCTGTGCAACATATCTTTAACATGCTTGGAAAATGGATGACCGAGTATGCACCAACCGGTTGCATGTCTATGAATGCGCTTGCCGCATTTCCTGAGAATGACGTTATTTACCAAACAATACAAGCTCATAAAAAAGACGTTAGGTATTTTTTAGGGAAGCAAAGTTTGCGTACAGATTTAGCTACTCAGTTGTTTCTGCTTCATGAAGGTGTTTCAAGTGCTTGGCCTGTGCTACAGGCTGAAGCTCTTCATTGTGCACAGCTCACTATTCTACAACTACTATCGGAAAAGTAATCATGACAACAATACCAACCACAATGAAAGCTGTATTATTAAATGGCCTTGGTGACTCTAGTGTACTGGAGTATCGCCAAGATGTTCCTGTCCCTATACCTAACAATAACGAAGTATTGATTCAGATATCAGCAGCTGCAGTAAACAACACAGATATTAATACCCGTATTGGCTGGTACTCTAAGGATGAGAGTAGCAGTGACGATGCAAGTTGGAGTGGTAATGCGTTGCGCTTTCCACGCATTCAAGGGGCTGATGTGTGTGGAGTGATCGTCGCTGTCGGCCACAGTGTTGATCAAAACCGTATTGGAGAGCGTGTTTTAATTGAACCATGTATTAGTAATGTTAACGGCCAAAGTGTTAACCCTCCATGGTATTTTGGCTCTGAGTGTGACGGTGGTTTTGCTCAGTACACTGTGGTCTCTTCAATACATGCCTATAATGTAAACTCAGGGTTAAGTGACATCGAGCTTGCCTCCTTTCCATGCTCCTATTCAACTGCGGAAAATATGCTGACTCGTTCAAAGGTCACTAAAGGCGATCGTGTTTTAATCTCTGGAGCATCAGGAGGAGTTGGCTCAGCGGCAATCCAGCTTGCAAAAGCGCGCGGCGCAACAGTAATAGCAATCACCAGCACTAGTAAGCGTGAATTAGTTTTGCGCCTTGGCGCAGATAGCGTAGTAGCTCGAAATGATGACCTTGTTGAAGTCTTGGGTAAAAACAGCGTGGATGTAGTGATAGATTTGGTGGCTGGTGATCAATGGCCAAAGTTTTTGGAAATTTTACGTCCCAAAGGTCGTTATGCCGTGTCAGGTGCAATAGGAGGGGCATTAGTTGAGTTAGATGTGCGTACACTCTATCTAAAAGATTTAAATTTCTTTGGTTGCACTGTTCTAGAACCCAAAGTCTTTGGTAATTTAATTCATCATATTGAACAAGGCAACATCAAGCCATTAGTAGCTAAAACCTTCCCACTAGAGGCAATTCATCAAGCACAAGCAGAATTCCTAGAAAAGAAACACGTAGGAAAAATAGTGCTTACGGTGAAAGATTAAAACAATCTGTTGCCTAGCAAAACCGGGGAAGTCTACTACTGAAATATATTAACAAATAGATGAATAATTATAATTCTCGTCAGCTTGTTGTTTATTAATGTATAAAACAAGGTGGCATAGGCGCGCATATCAATACACAGTGTCTAACTCTAACAGTCTATCAATGACCCAGGGGCGGCGATGTTCATAATCTCTTTGTGCATCGTTATCAAACCCACAAAGAAAAGCTTTTCTTACAACGCGTGAGGTGCAGTGGTAATAAGGTGGAGCTTGGCAGGAAATCTTGAGATCGAGCGCGAATCATAGAGCCTCCTAATCAGGAGCACTCACTCTGATATCTCTGTGGGTATGAATACTTAAAACAGAACTTCTGCTATTGGGCTATAACGTTAATTTCCACCATGAAGGCAGCCATCAGCAGAGCGCGTTCCTAGTTGATTAATGCTTATATTTTGGTTTTTAGAAGCATCACCTACCCCTTTTTCACATGCAATCGATTTGTGCTGACTAGAACAAGCAGATAGTAAAACAATAGCGCATAACATACTGATAGGGAGTAAAGAATTTTTAGAGAGCATTTCAAGCCCTACCCATGGTCCAGAAGTATCTGAAATGTAACTTCGGGTTTTTCAGATGCCCTTTTAGCGTCAGCTAAAAGCGAAGCTCCCGGTCTTGTGTATCCAAATGTTGAAATTGGAGCACAGCGCTTTTGTTTTTTCGCACTAAAAGAAAGTACCTGGACATATGATAAACCTGCACCTGTAGTAGGAAAAAGGGTTATTTATCTGCAAGATGCACTCCCTGAAGCGTTAGTTGAATATAACGGTAAAGCCGCATTTGACGCAAGACCATTTGCAAGTGACTTTTTAGATCAAACTATCAGTATGCTAATAGCAGGTCGCACTGAAGCGCTATTGATGATCTTCTATTCTATGAGAGGTTACATCAATATTAATGACCTAGTTGATTCCATCCATTGCGTAGGGTGCTCACCAGAACAAAAGGTGTATTTAGCCTTTACTCCAGATAGCAAGAGCAAAGATAAAGTGACTAAAATGGTAATAAAATTAGACGAAGCGTTGAGGGCTTTAAATGCAGAAAATTATCTTGAAACTCTACTCATCAAGTACAATCTGCAATAAAAGCTCTATTGTGAAAATCGAGTTATCTAAACGATTTTTCGCACACAGATAAACAAAAAATTAACAGTTTACAGAGGGGTGTTAGACAGCAAATTTCAATTCAAATATTTATCGAACACTTTTTGTACTGTACCTTCATGTATCATACGATAAAGTACTTCGTCATATTGTTGGCGCAGCTCTTCTTTGTTTGGGTAGCTAGAAGCAGCGACGAAGGCATTATAATAAGGCTTTGATTTTAATGATTTAGGAAGGAATGTTATTTCTTCTGAGTACCCGTTTTTCTTTATTTCATAAAGAGCAGAGGCTGTATTGAGAGGTACTGTATCAATCCTTCCAAGATATAACATCTGCAGGTGTAAATTATTATTTGTCAGTACGCTTAAATTTAACCCCGCCTTCCAAAATTGCGGAGTGTATGACCAGTCTTGTGTAGCCCCAACCACTAGGCCTTTTAAATCACTTAAGTTATTGTAAATAATTTTTCCAGCATTTTTTTTACGAATAAAAAAATTCCAGTCTAAGTTTTTATACGATGCTTTTGGGTACATCAAATAGCTTCTATCTGATTTTCTAGAAAAGCTGAGTACCATGTCAACTTTCCCATCTTTAGCTTCTTTAATAATCCTGCTTCCAGAATTAATTAAACTTATATTGTAAGGTAAATTTAGCTCCTCCATTATCATCTTCATGATATCAATATCAATACCTTGAACATGGGATGTTCCTTTTTCTATAAACCTGTAGGGGACTTCAGGTGTTCCAACTATTTTGAATTCTCTAGCCTCTGCTTTAGGTTGAGCGATAACCAAGAATAAAAGCGCAACTGGTATAAAAATGTACTTCATATTTAAATTAACCATTTATCCCCTTTGGTACATCATAAGTTATTTAACCTTACTTTAAGATTCTATCCTAGAAAAACCCCAATACCAATATTAATGGCTTTAAATAGCAAGCTATGCTTAGTTTTAGGTAAAGCCGGAGCTTCGCAAAATTAGCAAACATTGCTTGTTCATAAAGAGCAATACAGCATCACGAAAGGCGTTGCGAGATAGAAGCAGATCAGAAATTTTCATTTTTATCCATTAACTGGCATCGAAAAAAATCCGCTAGCGCTTACACAATTGTTAGATTAAGTGTGATTTTAGCTGGTGGCGCTCAATAGAGTATGCAGCTTGATTACTCAATGACAGATTGATATTAAGCGATAACTGTAATAAGTTGAATAACCGCGCATACGGTCATTCAATCATACGATTATTCAATTATTACATTCAGTGATTTAATCGTTAATCCACTTCACTAAATCTTCAGCGAAATAGGTAATAATCAAATCACAACCTGCGCGTTTAAACGCCGTCATAGTTTCAAGTACAATCGCTTTCTCATCGATGACACCGGCGGCAGAGGCGGCTTTAATCATCGCGTATTCACCACTTACTTGGTAAACCGCTAACGGCAGTGAGCTATGGTCTTTGATGTTGGCTATTACATCTAAATAGGCTAAACCGGGTTTAACCATTAAAATGTCGGCGCCTTCTGCTTCATCTTGCATCGATTCAGCAAGGGCTTCTCTCGGGTTAGCTGGGTCTTGTTGATAAGTATTGCGGGTGCCTTTAAAACTTGAATCAACCGCTTCACGAAACGGGCCATAAAAGGCTGAGGCGAATTTAGTTGAGTAGCTCATGATTGGAATATGCTGAAAGCCTTCGCTATCTAGGGCTTGGCGAATAGCGGCTATCATACCATCCATCATGCCAGAAGGAGCGATCATATCGACACCCGCTTTAGCACTGCTAATCACTTGTTTTTGCAAGTTAGCTAAGGTTAAATCATTATCTACATCATCGTTAACTACTACGCCGCAATGGCCGTGATCGGTGTACTCGCAAAAGCAGTTATCGCTGATGACCAACATATCAGGTACTGCTTGCTTAGCTATTTTAATGCAGCGCGATAATAATCCTTCGTCATCCCAGCTATCTGATCCGCTATCATCCTTATGATGGGATACACCAAATAAGATAATGGCTTTTATGCCGTTATTCCAAACTTGTTGTACGCGTTCAGCAAGCTGACTTTCAGGAATTCTACTCACACCTGGCATGCTTTCAATCACTACTTTTTCAGTGATGTTCTCTTCAATAAATAACGGCAAAATAAAATCATTTGCAGATAAGTGTATTTGGCGAGTTAAATCGCGTAGTACTTGGGTACGGCGTAATCGTCTAAAACGAAATTGTGGGGTAACTGTCATGATAGGTAGCTCTTATTAGGTAGTTCTTAAATTAATAAATGGCTTTTGCAGCACACAGATTCATTATTTTGTAGCGTCTTGAATAGCTTGCCCACCTTTTTTCAAATCTTTGCCAATGCCTTCAATTGTGCTACATCCAGAAAAGGTAAAAGTGAAACAAACGATAAGTAAGATTTTTGAAATATTAGACATAAAATATTCTCTGTAATTTAACACTGGATTTGCTATATCGTCTGCAAGATAAACGACAGCCTTGGCAAATGTGACACTTAAATAACTATCGTCATAAAGACTATTATCTGAGCTTTTTAAGCGCTAAGCAATCCACGATTTAGTTTTTACTTAGAAACAGATATTTATCGTGGATAGCTTAATTAGTATTATGATTACAGTGAGGAATGCTGAAGTCGATTATTGACGCGCGCCAGAGCTGTTTACACGGCTAATACTGTTTAAACAGAAATATGCACAAGCCATGTTCGTTAAATAGCTCGCTGTTGCCGCAAAAGATATAAAAAATATATCTTAAGTCTACTTTTTCTCGCTACAGCCAACCAACCAAGCCCGGCAGGTTACTGGGTCGTTTTTTTC
>JBALXS010000264.1:0-2021 GCA_036960485.1 Oceanospirillaceae bacterium | reverse complement strand
TACATAAAACATGCCTAACACTACTTAGTTATCTGAAAAATAGTACCGTTGAGTAGAGTTTATTAGGTAAAAGGATTAAGCTTATTCAACGCAGTGATGCTTCCTTAAGGGTTAAACATATCATAAAAAATTAACAAAAAAATTAACCTTGAAAAGTCCGCCTATGGCACTTTTCAGCCTCTTGTAGACCAGCGATATTATGTCCGTAACTGTGTGAAAAGCGGACGCTTATTAGAACTGCTTCAACCCCACTGCGGCTTGAAGCAACCCAACAGCATAACTAGCACCATACCCAACAATCAAAAACAAAAAAAGAGCCGCTAAACCGCGTACACTATTCAACATATTTGTCGTCGCGAGAACGCGCCAAATTACAATCAGCCACAGAAGAATTAAGGAAATTCCGACTATCAAAACCAATAGTGATGTATAAGTAGTATTGCTATTTGCTATGGCTAGATACTTAGCCACTTCAATCTCTCTCGAACCGGCAATTAGTAGGTTCACATATTCAAGATAGTTCTCATACTCATCGGGCAAATTTGATTTAACGATACCTTTGGCTACTCCAGAAAAAATGGAATAAATCAGAACGCTCATTGCGCTAAAATAACACATTATCGTCACATGGGAGAGTAACGGTGCAATTCCGCCCATCACTTTACAGCAGATAAAGGCCGTGAGCGAAAAAATGACTGTCGCAAATGTACATAATACGACGGTCGACATAGCCGTTTGCCAATAGCTCTCTGCTTCGCCAACAAAAGGGACCTTCAAAGCAAAGGCCAAAAAAACGGTATTGAAGAAAAAAATCAACGCTGTTTTTCGCGATGAAGTAGCGGCAAGATCTATATCAGAGAAGAAAGGCTTTGCCCCACTTATCAATTTCAAAAGTTGATCCAGGTATTCTGGGATCAGTTTCAATAACGTCTCGAATGACATCGCGCCCTCTACTGCCAACCAGGCTGCAAAATATACTTTTTGTCTAGCTTCCCATTTGCAGCCTGAAGCCAAGCTTCTGCCTGCGCTAGCTCATACCGCCGTCCAACATGATTTACCCGCACGTCATATTGTGTTTGCAACACTGAGAGTACCGCTGAAACAGGCCTCTGCCCTATGCTGAACTGATTTTCAATGTCTGTGAGAATATCCATAGATAACTTGATCAGAACGTTGAGCAGTGAAATCGTTTTTTCAGCATGCTTAGTTTGTCGAAACATCAACCTGGCTCTATCCGCAGCTATATTGTTGGTCAGACTTTGATTTATCTCCTTAAGAGTTTCAGGTATTTTGTCAGACCATTTGGGGAATGCCGATTTTTGTAATCTTTGTTGATAGGCATCTTGATGGGCATCTACTCCTAAAGTTAAGGCATATTCGGCATCCATCAAGGTAAGCTCAGCTTTCAGCTTTGCACCTTCCACAAACTTAAGGTCTGTTGTTCCAGCTCCTCCTCTGTTTACAATATCTTTCATAGTAAGGAGCAATGCGTCGGTCTTTTGCAACAATTGGCGCGCATGATCACGGATCATGTAGGACTTATGAATTTCCATCTGCATCAATAGTTGCTGCAAAACCGGCAATTTATCAACTGAGGATAAACTCGTTTCAGCTGCACCAACATCTGATACAAAGCTTGATCTTTTTAATAACCAACTTGCAATCCTGAAGAATCCAAACAATTCTCCCCCACCTGCGGCGGCACCAGCAGCAACTTCAGTGGCGCTACCGACTTCCTGTTCTGCAATAAGCAAGTTGAACAAATTCGTCGCCGAGATTTCCATGCCATCATGCATGTGGAGCAAAATCTCTTTAGCCCCGTACAACTGATCATTAAATCCCTTCAAAATAACGATACCGCCATTCTGGTATTCCAAAACTAAGCTGCTAGTTTGCGTATCAATCGAAAGATCAGCATCACTGGAAGGAAAGATTACCGTATCTCCAGCATTGAGAGAATATTCAATCTTTTCTCTGGCTTCAGGAATCTTGATTGTAATTTCTTTGGCCACCGCTGAACC
>JBALXS010000067.1:0-27449 GCA_036960485.1 Oceanospirillaceae bacterium | reverse complement strand
GCATGTTCAGATAGCTCAGAAACCCTTAAATATAAAGATTTTAATGTCACTATAATAAATAAATTACGCTCATATTGGCTATCAGCATCTGCCATTTCTTTGGTTGTACCTAATACGTATTCCCACTGCAGCTCACTGAGAGTATCCGGTGTTTTGCGCTGTACCTCTTTAACTAAATATGGGCAGCTCTTTTTTACTACTGGTACAAAGTTCTTATCACAAACTTCTTCCATTTGTGCGTGTTGATACAACACACTAATCGCTGTGAAGGTTGAAATCAATGATTCTTGTGAAGGTCTATATTGCTCAGGGCTTAAGTTATGGCTTTGATTTTTCTTAACCATTGATTTAGGCAGTTTAACCACAAACGGGCGCCATTTCTCATTTGCTTGAAAACATCCAGATGTGAGCTTAAAACGCTGTTGCACAGAAAGACCAATCCAGGCTTTATCTGGCTTCCAAACAAACTCAATATAAGCTTCAATATCTGAACGGTTAACATTAAAAATAGCTTTTTTCCGTTCTTGCCAGCAAAACAAACACCAGCGTTCAATTTCATTGCGAAACCTAATAAAGGTACCATCGGATTTGCGGCCCATGATATACAAAAAATCTAATACAAAAATGAGTTCAGTTTGCGCAGTTGCTTGTAATTCATTTAGAGAACTCAGAAAAGATGCCACGCTAGGATACTCAGCAGCCAGCTGTTGCTGCTTAAGCAAAGATTTCTGATTTCTGATTTCACTAAAGGTATTTATTAAAGGCGTTATCTGTAACATATAAAAATCCAATATTGGCACAAAATTAAGAGCAAGATACAGTATATCAACAATATACACTATGTCCAATACTTAAGAGTATTGGACATAGTAGATATTAATAAGCACCTACTTAATCATTTGTATTATGCTTCGCACGGTTTTTTAGATTGTAGCTCAGCTTAAAACTGAAAATGCGACTAAACATACGTAAACAGTGTTTTCGTGAACAACTGATGCTATTAGCTAAAACTATTAATCTTTTTGAGACACTCTGGTGGAATATATACATAAAGGCAATGGTGAATTTAGTATAATCAAACAGCCATCAATACTTTTCCTATACTCATAGCTAGTTTAAGCAACTGAGTCATACCGTAAGGCTTAATTAACTCTGCACATTCACAATGTGCCTAAGATAGAATATTTTATATTTCTGTCGAAGATGCTTATGAAATTGATTTGTTGTTACGCTTGCAGAATAAAAAGTTTGGCCCATGTGAGATTAAATCATCGTTTCCCTATATTGGTTTGCTAAGTAATATTGAATATTTGGCTGTTAATAGTTGCTATGTTTAAGCTATGGTAAATACTCAATATTTGCAATGTAGCCATTGGATTGCAAACAAAGCCATTAATTATTGCTGTTATACGAAAAGACGACCGCTCTAAAATATTTAAAAGCGATCCTTTCTTGATATGTCACGAAGGTTGCAATATTCAATCAAAAAAACCTGTAACCGCCCTGCTGCTATATATATAAAACATGTTGTGTTGTTGTTTTTATAACAGTAACAGCGCGATGCGGCTTAATTTACGCTTCAACGAATTATGAAAAATAGCGTGTATATTATTTTCTATATGTAATATATAGATGTCACAAGAAGATTTTTCGAGCCAATGAATACAAAGTAGGCAGCTGTATTATTAATAATTAGAAGTGAGCACGCCTAACGTACTGATGGCGTACTTTGTTATTAGAAACAACAAAACTGATAATATATATAAATTTCAATAATATAAGATAATAACTTAAATTAAAATATTTTTAACTTCCTTGTATTGAGCTCTTTTAGTGAATAAACCAAATGATCGAACATGTAATATTTTAGCTTCAACGCTATACAAAAATTCTTCTAATCCTCTTATCCAACATTGAATCCTCACAAAAGAATCTTTTTCGTTCGGGTAAATAGATAACGAAATTAATAGCTTAAAGTTGTGCATACGGCTTCGCAAGCTCCTCACCAAGCAAATCAAACACCATTCTCACCCGAGAGTTGGTATGCAGTTCACGGTGAGTAGTTAACCATACGGGATAGCTTATAGAGTTAAAACTGGGCAGGACTTGCTGCACTTTTGGTTCAAGATCACCAATATCTTGTGGCATTATACCTATGCCTAATCCTTGCTTGACCAGTTCCCAGTGTACGATAAAGTTCTCACTTAAATGGTTGAAATTATCTGAGTTCAAATTCAAACCCATTTCCCTAAGACCTTTTAGCAACATACCTGAACTATCAAAGCTGATAAAATTTGCCTGATCAAGATCTTCCGGCTCGATTATTTTATTAATACTCTTTAGGTAACTTGGACTAGCGTAAAGCTTAGCATTAACGTCTTTGATTTTACGGGCTATTAGCTCTGACTGAGTAGGTCTAAAGTTGCGAATAGCAATGTCAGCCTCACGTTTTCGTAAGTCGCTTGCAACATTAGTCGCTATGATTTCGATGTTGATTTTTGGTTCTAATAGTCGTAATTTTGCGATAATCTTAGGTAACCAAAACATCGCATAAACCTCACTAGCGCTAATACACACATTTCCTTCAAGCTGTTGAGAGTGACCATTGGCAAGCAGCGAGAACTGACTGGCAGCATCCCTCATCAGACGCACTTTCTGTAATAGCTCCAGTCCAATTGGAGTAATTGTTAAACCTAGCCCTATACGTTCAAACAATACCACTGCCAACTCTTTTTCTAGTGCGCTGACTTGGCGACTCAAGGTAGGCTGACTCACCCCCAGCGCCCTTGCGGCAGCAGAAAGCGAGCCTTCTTCGGCAGTAACCAAGAAAGACTTGGCATGATTCCAATCAAATTTTACCGATCTCCAATCCATTTTTGTAACACCTCTATCTATGCATATATGCATAGTTATTATAGGAAAGCACCATATTACTATTGTTTACTGCATAGTATAAACTAATACCTCAAACATATAATTACAATCAAATATTAAGGATGGAAACATGTCGGTCTTAGTAGTAGGCGCTAGCGGCGGCACTGGACGTTTAGTCGTAGAACAGTTATTACACAGTGGTAAGCGTGTGAAAATCATCGTCAGAAACAAGACAAACCTCAGTCAATATGCCCAAACACATCCTAAATTAACCATCATTAAAGCCAATATACTGGCTATCAGTGACGAACAACTCGCTCGGATAGTGCAAGATTGCTCTGCTGTTATCAGTACACTTGGACACACACTTAGTTTTCGGGGGGTATTTTCAGCTCCTCGTACATTAGTCACAGATGCAACACAAAAGTTGTGCGAGGCGATTATTAGCCACAATGCTAATAAGAAGGTCAAGTTCATACTGATGAACAGTAGTGGCGTGCGTAACCCAGATCTGAATGAAATAATTTCTAGCGCTCAAAAAATGGTTATTTTTACATTGTGCCATATATTGCCACCTCATCGAGATAATGAGCAGGCAGCTACATATTTACGCGCTAAAATAGGCGGGTGTCATCCGCAGGTAACGTGGGTTTCAATCAGACCTGATGCGCTAGTGAATCATTTGCAAGAATCTGCATATGAAATGTACCCCTCTCCAACGCGCAGTGCCATATTCAATTCAGGTATCTGTAGTAGAATAAACGTCGCAAGCGCTATGCGGGATTTAGTTATTGATGACCTGCTCTGGGAAAAATGGCAAGGTAGTATGCCGGTATTATATAATAGTGCTCAGATAGAGATTTGAGTCAGGTATCACCTTTTTTCCGCACAAGCCGATTCTTTGTTAGTGCTTTACATCAAGTATGTAACCTGCACGCTAAGCTTTCGAGTGATCGGAATAATATCAGAACGCTTTATATTTTAGAGACGAAAATGAATAATATAAATTTTACAGTTGCATTTAGTTTGTTGTTATTAGCCATCTCCGGTTGCTCCATGAAGCAAGTGAGCCAGGCTGTTTATGACACAGTTAAAGGAACTAAGTGCACCGAGCAAACTGGAAGCTCCTTTTGTAGACCTGCACGAAACTCCAAATAACATTAATTCTAGATATTTAGGCAATACAAGTAGTCTAGGGAGCTGAGGGCTTATCGCAGATTGAGCTTTGTTCCCGTTTGCTGTTTGGTTCTTTTATATATCAACGGTGTCTAGGCATTAGTTACTATGTATTTATTGAGTCGTATCATCATATTTTTGTGGCTGGTGACATCGAAGGCTACTCGCTTTTGAGTAGATACTTTTGCTTAGCATCTTATTAAGCGGCGCTTCCCTACTTTTAACCATACTTTGCTTGAATAGAAGATCATTACAAAACTCTTCATTGAATTGTAATTTTTGTGGTGAGCAAACTGAGTCGATAAGCTTATCATTGGTGTTCAGTCTAATTTTTTATTGTTCTAGAACTAGGGTGTAGAGTTAAATAAAATATTACCAACTCTATAACCTAGTTGTAGGTTGTAGAGTCAAGGAACCAATACTATTGGAATACTCGCACAGTGTGCAACTTTGTTAGCAGTACTACCCAACAGCAAATCAGCTAATCTAGATCGTCCTCTGCGGCCCAAAAATAACATATTAGCGTGCTTTTCTTTCGCTTGTTCAAGCAATAATTCAGCGGGGTCTCCCCATAATATTTCACTACTTAATGCTACTTCATCGCTATATTTTTTGAGTAATGGTGCTATATCGTACTCGTGGACTTTTTTCTCTTTCTTCTTTTGTTCTTGCGCATCAAATTCAGGTATGTAATATGCGGATCCAACTATTATCGGTTGATAATTTGATTGGAAGTTCATGACATAGACTAATCTGACAGAGGCCCCAGTGTCCTTAGCGATATTAACCGCTCTGTGAGTCGCTCGAATCGACCATTCGCTACCATCAATACCCACTATATATAAGAGCTTTTTCATACTAACCTCCTCAGATTAGGTTTTGGTTAAAACAAAACAAATAAAAAACTATATACCACTACTAAATATACGACACATTTTTATTAATGTGTTGGCTTTACTATAAACTAGCCAAGGGTAAATTTTTTTGATTTGAATCAAGAATTGTAATGGTCAATCTATAGCTATATTGCATAGCTTTAAGATTCAACATAATTAAATCAATGTATTTTGATATTATGAGCTGTTTCTTTTTAAGGAGCTTCTATCCAAAAACACACTGCTCTATTGCTCTGCCGAAAACGATATCTTCAGCTTATTTTAGTGGTAGATCCTTTCTTGCCATTGACTACTCTTTAACGTTTAATAGCCCTTTAAAGCGTTGGCTATGTACATGAAACGCAGCAACCCTTGGTAGTTACACTACCGTATTTAAAGGTAATTCATTTGTGAATGATATTATATTTCATCATTACCCACCTTCACCTGTAGCTGAAAAAGTACGGGTTGTATTGGGAATTAAACAACTAAGTTGGAACTCAGTCACAATTCCACGTGTTCCACCCAAGCCATTACTTACACCATTAACTGGTGGTTTTAGGCGCACCCCTGTAATGCAGATTGGGGCGGATGTATATTGTGATAGCCAATGTATTTTGCGCGAGTTAGAAAAACGCTATCCTGAGCCAACAGCTTACTCCAGTTCTGTAAATGGCGTTATATGGGGTGTTAGTCGTTGGACAGATAACACCATGTTCGAATTATGCTTAAAGATAGTATTAACTGTTGCAGCACCGGGTATGCCAAAAGATCTATTAGAGGACCGTGCCAGGCTATATTTCGGACCTAACTGGGACTTCGATAAGATGCGAGAAGAACTTGCACATCTAATTGCTCAATTGCGAGCACATCTAGGTTGGATTGAGCAGCAGCTATCTACAGGAGAAAAATTTCTTCTAGGTGAAAATGCCAGTTTGGCAGATGCACTAGCCTACTATCTAATATGGTTCATAAGAGGACGCTGGGTTGAAGGCCCTGAGTTTCTAAAGCAATTCCCAGCAATTATTGAATGGGAGCAACGTGTTAGTACAATAGGACATGGAACCGCAATAAATATGAGTGCAGAAATGGCACTAAGTATTGCCAAGAGCGTTGAACCAACCACACCGGAGTTGGTTGCTTCAAATGATCCTTTAAAGCTTGAATTGGGCATGGATATTTCAATTGTTCCTGATGAAAATAGTGGTGAACAGCCCGTCTATGGAAAATTGCACTTTGCAGATCGCGAGACTATCGGCCTGACACAGACTAATGATCAAGTAGGGACAATTTGTATTAATTTCCCTCGTGTTGGTTATCGTATCACAGTGCTATAAAAGACTCAGATCACAGGAATAATTATGTGTATAAGGTGCTTTCAGGGTTATCAAATCATTGATTTAATACGCTAGCTGACACATGTAATATTAAGGTTACTTACAGCCATTTAACATTTAAAGCCCTTTTAACTGATGAGGCTGATTTCAGATATCCAAAGGGCTTCTCAATACAGACTTATTACTTTATTAAGTATATAACAATCTAATATAAGATCGATAACGTGATGCAAAACCAGTTGTAACTTTGTGAATAGCTACATTGATAAAGTATTACTACTACCTTGCAAACTGATTCAGCTAACCGTGAAAAACGCTTAGCTGAATGTTTAAGAGTATTTCCTAATAATTAATATTTCACAAACTAGCGCATATCAAATATGACAATTTATGCTTGTTGAATTAACGATAAGTAGCTAGAGAAAAAACATTTCTTGATCGCATCTAAAACTACGTACTCAAGTATTCTTTGCCCCTATTTATTTCTATTTAACATAATATAAATTATATGAACCCAAATAACTACTGACAATGCCTAGATTAAACAAGCTAATACACTGTAATCGTTTACAAACTTACCTATCTTTGTTCATTCAGTAATTTGTTAAACAAAAGTGAAATGCATGTTTGCTTACACAGCTAAAACCAGATGAGCTCAAATAAACTGCTACTAATTTTTTCAACCGAGATGTCGCTACTCAATCCACTTGCTCGGCTAGTCTTTTTTTTATTTTTTTTTAGTGGAAACTTGTACAACTATGAATTAATGTTTAAGGAATCTGTGTACTACTAGTCATTATAAAAAAACTTTATTCGCTTTTATTATTACGTATTTAGCGTATTTTTTAGCACTTGGCTGCATAGCGTTTTATAATTACGCATAGCTTATTGGTAACTTAATAGTGCAAATATTAATCGTTGCTAGTTATTATTTATAAATATGATAAGCGGTTTTTGTAAACCAATTTTAAGGTTACAGCACCATTGTTCAGATGCCCCTAACCAACCTTTTATAGATGCATTGAGTTAGTCAAAGAGAGAGTAATATGAACAAATATTCGGATAAAACTAAGCTTATTACGATAGTCAGTGCTATCACATTGATCAGCAGTGCATCTTCAATTTATGCAGCAGGCTTTCAATTAAAAGAGCAAAGCGCTGAAGGGCAAGGAAATTCGTTTGCAGGGCAAACAGCAAAAGCTGTTGATGCGAGCACGGTGTTTTTTAACCCTGCTGGCATGTCACGCCTTGAAGGAAATCAAGTCCAGATTAATGGCTCTTTGATTGTTCCACAAGCTAAGTATGAACATACAAGCACGCCCTCCCCTTCTGCTCTTTTTAATAAATCAACTGGTATTAATGGAGGCGTTACAGCTTTGGTTCCTGCAGCTTATGCTGTTTGGAAATACTCTGAAAAGGTTAATCTAGGTATTAGCATGAACGTCCCTTTCGGCCTTTCTACTAAATTTGATGATGACTGGGTAGGCGCTCAATATAATATATTGAGTGAAATAGAAACTATTAACATAGCACCTTCAATCTCCTATAAAGTGAATGAACAGCTATCTATTGGTGCCAATCTACAACTACAGAAAATAAAAGGCAAATTAACGACACGTCGAGCTATATCTGCTACAGCTAGTGCTAAAACAACTTTAAAAGCAGACGATACTGCTTTTGGATTTGGCCTTGGCTTGCTTTATGAATATAGCGACAAAGGGAGAATAGGCTTTAACTATAGATCGCAAATTGAACATACATTAGAAGGCGATGTTACAACACCTGCTTTAGCAATCACAGCGTTAAACTTTAACGCTCAAGCAGATATTACTATGCCAGCTGTAGCCTCTATCGGCATTTATCATGAAGTGTCTAATCAATGGGCTTTACTAGCCGATTTAGCTTGGACAGATTGGTCAGTATTTGATGAACTGCTAATTAAAAACAATGATACTCAAGCCAATGTCCCCGATCCTACCCAGTATAACTGGGACGATACCTTGTTCTTAGCGCTTGGTGCTAACTATAAATATAATGATAGATTAGAGCTAAAGTTTGGCGTGGCATTCGATCAGGGAGCTGCTAATGATATAGATAGAACCGCTGGTATCCCTGACGCTACTAGATACTGGGCATCAGTGGGCGCAAGCTACAAGATAAACCAGCAATCAACGGTTAATGTTGGCTTCTCACACATTAGAGCCAAAAGTGTGACCGTCAATGAAGACACTAAAAGTACTTCTTATTCGGGCACTTTTAAACCGCGTGTAAATATCTTAAATGTAGGCTTAAACTATAGTTTTTAATATTCGTATTCAACACATGCTAATGAATGCTGTTAGTGTGTAATCATATTACAAACCAAGCTTGAATTAAGCTCTAGTAGCCTTTTGTGCTTGGCCGCTCGTAGCAAGAAGAAGTAGATTTGAGATAGATTCCCCGCTCTTATGAGGCGAATAGCGAGCTATTTAACCAGAGGGAGCGGAAAATATGGCCAAATTCTGATTTTTCGCAGTAGATTAGTGTTAAGTCCGATAGGCACTATAATAAAAATCAGGTGTCTATATAAGTAGCTGGTTTTGTGCTAATCAATAATTCATATTTATAGGTTAAGGAACTATTCCTAAGAGACCTCGCTCCTGCTTAAGCATTTCAAGGATTAGTGAAACGGCATTAAAAGGGAGAGGTGCAATGTTACATACTTTACATAAAACACTTCCGGTTACTTAATTAAAGCATTGAATCTAATAATTTTAATGCTATGAAATATATTAGTTATTTCCCTCCACTATGTTATTAAAGGCTATAAGCCAGCGGAGATTTAATATGAAGCCAGCCGTTATTATCGGGTACGCCCGTTCCCCTTTCCATTTAGCCAACAAAGGCCGCTTAGCCAAAGTTCGCCCTGATGATTTAGTTACGCAAGTGATCAGAGGCCTACTAGCTTCAAGCCAAGTTAACACTCAAGATATCGAAGATCTTATTTGTGGCTGTGCGTTTCCTGAAGCAGAACAAGGTTTTAATATAGGGCGCTTAGCTGTTTTCATGAGTGGTTTGCCAAATAGTGTTGGAGGGTCGACAATCAATCGTTGGTGCGGCTCTTCTATGCAAGCAATACATATGGCAGCGGGAAGCATTGCGCTTAACGCAGGAGATGTATTTATCTGTGCAGGTATTGAAAGCATGTCACGCGTGCCAATGATGGGCTTTAATCCTCTGCCTAATCCTACTCTTTATAAAGAAAACCCTAATGCCTTTATGGGCATGGGAGATACAGCTGAAGTGGTTGCTCGTAAGTATCAAATAAGCCGTGAGCAACAAGAAGCTTTTGCTCTGTCTTCACAACAAAAAGCAGTTGCGGCTCAAAGAGAAGGATACTTTAGCGACGAAATAGTTCCTATTAATGGTATTGATACCGATGGCTGTATTCGAGAAGATGCCAGCTTAGAAGCTTTGGCGTGCTTAAAACCAGCCTTTGATGCGCAAGGATCTGTTACAGCAGGTACCAGCTCTCCTTTAACAGACGGTGCTAGTGCGGTGCTTGTCTGCTCACTAGATTATGCGCAAAACAATAACCTTAAACCGCTAGCCAAAATCATAGCAGTCGCTACTTCTGGTTGCGATCCACAAATCATGGGTATAGGCCCTGTTTATGCTTCTTTAAAAGCCTTAAAGCGCGCAGGCTTAAGCATCAACGATATTGATATTGTTGAGTTAAACGAAGCTTTTGCCTCTCAAGCTTTAGCTTGTATGAACGAGCTGAAAATAGATCCCGCTAAAGTAAACATCGATGGCGGAGCCATTGCCCTTGGCCATCCTTTAGGTGCTACTGGAGCACGTATTGTTGGTAAACTCGCAAGCTTATTGCAGCGTGAAGGCAAGAAATACGGCCTAGCAACCCAATGTATCGGAGGTGGACAAGGCATAGCTACTATATTGGAGGTTTTATAATGAATGAAATCAAAAATATCTGCGTTATTGGTGCAGGCGTTATGGGGTCTGGTATTGCAGCGCACATTGCCAACGCTGGTCATCGTGTGCTGCTGTTCGATATTGTCCCAAACACCAACTCTGAAGGTTTATGCAGTGCTCAAGATCGCAGCATCATTGCCAAATCTGCGATTAAAAAGTTACTTAAAACCAACCCTGAACCTTTCACACATAAGCGCAATGCAAAACGAATTGTTGCATTAAATATCGATGATCACCTTTCTCAAATAAGTGAATGTGATTGGATAATAGAAGCAATAGTCGAAAATATCGCACTTAAACAAGCCCTTTACACCAGAATAGAGGCACTGCGAAAACCAGGATCAATTGTCTCCTCAAATACTTCCACTATCCTATTATCAACGCTAGTCAAAGGCATGCCACCACGTTTTACTGAAGATTTTTGCATTACCCATTTCTTTAACCCACCTCGCTATATGCGCTTAATGGAAATTGTTAAAGGCGAGCACACTAAAAACTCTGTTATTGATGCTGTGAATCAATTTTGTGATTACAGGCTGGGTAAATCAGTAGTTTCGTGTAAAGACAGTCCAGGCTTTATCGCTAATAGGCTTGGTGTTTTTTGGATATATAGCGCTTTAGTTGAAGCATTCGATAGTGGTATTAGCGTCGAAGAAGCCGACATTATTCTGGCGAAGCCTTGCGGAGTACCTAAAACAGGTGTCTTTGCTTTAATGGATTTAGTTGGCTTAGATTTACTGCCTAACGTTATCGATTCGATGCTAGCAGCATTACCGGCAGATGACGCTTTTGTAGCTATTAAACGTGAATTACCGCTACTGTTGAAAATGATTGATCAAGGCTATACTGGCCGCAAAGGCAAAGGTGGATTTTATCGCGTTAAAACAGTACAAGGTGCTAAAGTAAAAGAAGTGATCGATTTACATACTGGTCACTATGCCCCGGTTAAGAGAGTCGATATTGCAGGGTCTAAAATTAACGTTAATAACATTAAGCAACTATTTGAATTAGAAGATAAAGCATCAAGTTATGCATGGCGTGTTATGTCGAGAACACTTGCTTATGCTACTCAATTGGTGCCGCAAGTAGCAGATGATATTAACGCGGTAGATGAAGCAATGCGCTTAGGTTACAACTGGAAGCTTGGCCCCTTCGAGCTGATTGATAAAATAGGTGCCCGCTGGTTTAAAGAGAAGCTACAGGCTGAAAACATCGCAATATCAGCCACCCTAGAAGCGGCTGTGGCACAAGGTTTTTATAAAAAAGATGAAGCGCAAATACTGTCATTAAATACCCAAGGCGGCTATTCATCTGTGCAACGTGCAGCTGGTGTGGTGATGTTAAGTGATATTAAACGTAATGCACAAGCCATTTTAAGCAATCCATCCGCCTCACTTTGGGATATTGGCGATGGTGTCGTTTGCTTCGAATTTACTTCAAAAATGAATTCATTAGATTCAGACACCATGAAACTATTACATAAATCTATTTTAGAAGTTTCTAGCAATTATCAAGCAATGGTTATTTATTCAGATGCGGATAACTTTTCAGCTGGGGCTAATTTAGGTTTAGCTATGTTTGCCGCCAATATCGCTGCTTGGCCAGAAATCGCTAGTATTGTTCAAGCCGGGCAACAAGCTTATAAAGCCCTTAAATATTCGCCCTTCCCAGTAGTTTCTGCACCTTGTGGTATGGCTCTTGGTGGCGGCTGTGAGATTTTATTACACAGCGATGCTATTCAAGCACATATCGAAACCTATAGCGGGCTAGTTGAAGCCGGTGTCGGATTAGTGCCTGCTTGGGGCGGTTGCAAAGAAATGCTACATCGTTGGATGAATGACCCACATTATACAAAAGGCCCTATTGCTGGACCTGCTAAAGCGTTTGAGCTTATCTCCATGGCCACGGTATCTAAATCTGCTGAGCAAGCAAAAAGTAACAAAGTAATGCGCCCCAGCGATACAATTACTATGAATCGCTATCGCTTATTAGCAGATGCCAAACAAAAAGCCCTGTCTTTAGTCGAGCATTATAAGGCGCCGTCAGAGCCTAGTTTTAATTTACCCGGGCCAAGTGCAAAAGCGGTTTTTGATATGACTATTGCTAGCTATGTGCGCAGTGCCAAAGCTACCAAACATGATGGCGTCGTCGCACTGGAAATAGCAGAAATACTCAGTGGTGGGCCTAAAGCAGATCCACAGGTCACACAAAGCGAAGATGAAATTTTGGCATTAGAACGCACCTCGTTTATGCGTATTATTCGCCATCCTGATAGTTTAGATAGGGTCGAACATATTTTGCTAACCGGTAAACCATTAAGAAATTAATTGGAGGTTATATGCCTAATTATCAAGCACCTATTAGAGATATGCAATTTGTATTATATGAACTTCACAATGCTTCTAAACTGGTTGAATTAACCGGTTTTGAGCAGGCAAGCCAAGATTTGGTCATCCCTGTTTTAAATGCAGCTGCTAGCTTTAACGAACAAGTATTGTTCCCGCTTAACCGCTCGGGAGACGAACAAGGCTGCCTACTTGAGCAAGGTAAAGTCAGCACTCCTACAGGTTTTAAACAAGCTTACCAGCAACTATGTGAGGGAGGTTGGACAGCATTCAATTGTGATACGCAATATGGCGGCATGAATATGCCTAAGAGTGTCCACTCTATGGTTGAAGAAATGTTATGTTCAGCCAACCTATCTTTTGGTATATATCCGGGCTTAACCTATGGTGTCTATCAAGCTCTGCACAGTTTTGCTTCAAGCGCACTTAAAGACAAATTTTTACCCAAACTAGTTGATGGTAAATGGTCAGGTACTATGTGCTTAACTGAGGCGCATTGCGGTACCGATTTAGGCTTGTGCCGCACTCAAGCGAAACCACAAAAGAATGGGTCTTATCTTATTAGCGGCACTAAGATATTCATCTCTGCAGGTCAGCATGATTTAACCGATAATATTATTCACTTAGTGCTGGCACGCAGACCAGATGCTGTAGCGGGTATCAAAGGCATCAGTTTATTTGTAGTCCCTAGGAATCATATTGACGAAAACGGTGAATCTGGCGCGAACAATAATGTTATATGCAGTTCAATTGAAAACAAAATGGGTATCAAAGCTTCAGCAACTTGCACCATTAATTTTGAAGATGCACAAGGCTGGTTAGTTGGCGATCTCAATAAAGGCATGAGAGGCATGTTCTCTATGATGAATAGAGCCAGATTAGCAGTCAGCATTCAAGGTATCGGTTTATGTGAAATTTCTTATCAAGGTGCAGTTGAATACGCTAAAACTCGTTTACAAGGGCGCTCTTTAACCGGTGCTAAGCATCCAGATAAAATCGCAGACCCTATCATTGTACACCCGGATGTTCGGCGCATGTTAATGACAATGCGTGCCTATACCCAAGGGTGTCGCGCTTTTGGTGCTTGGGTTTCACAAGAATACGATAATTCAATTGCTCACAAAGATGCTAAACGTAGAAAAGCTGCTGATGAGTTTGTGCAATTAACGACCCCCATTGTGAAATCTTTGTTCACTGATGTTGCCTTTGAATGCACCAATCTCGGTGTACAAGTATTTGGAGGGCATGGTTTTATTCACGAATCAGCGATGGAGCAATATGTGCGTGATTGTCGCATTACACAAATTTACGAAGGCACCAATGGTATCCAAGCCCTCGATCTAATCGGGCGAAAATTGCCTGAAAAAGCAGGTAGGAACTTACGGCATTTCTTTCACCCAATTCAAGAGTATATTGAGAAAAACGCTGCTAACACACAGCTAATCCCCTTCATCCAACCTTTAACTAAGGCTTTTGAACGCTTACAGCAAGCCACAGGACATATTGTGCTGGTTGGGTTATCTAAACCTGAACAGGCAGCGGCGGTTGCCAGTGAATACCTAAAGCTTTTCGGATTAGTTGCCCTTGCTTTCATGTGGTGCAAAATGGCACAAATTGCCCAACAAAACCTAACCCAAGATACTGAAGGTTTTTATACTGCAAAAGTCACTACATCGTTATTCTTTATGCAAAAAATATTACCGCAAACCAGTGCTCTATTTGCAGCTATCATGACTGATTCCAAAACAATAATGGCGCTTGATGAAGAACAGTTTTGATGTTTATTTAGCCTTTAGTTCATGATCTTAGTATGAATAATTAATTCAAAATATCATTATTATTTTAAGGGATTATCTGTATGCGAAGTTTGCACAATAAAACACTCTTTATTACCGGCGCCAGTCGCGGCATTGGTTTAGAAATAGCAAAAAGAGCAGCGCTTGACGGAGCAAATATAGTGATTGCTGCAAAATCGGCAACCGCTCACCCTAAACTTCCCGGCACGATATACACCGCTGCTAAAGAAATAGAGGCACTTGGAGGTAACGCACTGCCCTTGCAAATTGATATTAGGAAGGATGATCAAATAGCCGCTGCGATTAGCACAGCTGTAAGTACTTTTGGCGGTATTGATATTTGTATTAACAATGCATCCGCGATTAGTTTAACGAGTACCGCGAAAACTTCAATGAAACGCTTTGATCTTATGCATCAAGTCAACACACGAGGCACCTTTGCTGTATCAAAAGCTTGTTTGCCTCATTTACTCAATTCAGAGAACCCACATATATTAAACCTGTCACCGCCATTAAACATGCAAGCCAAATGGTTTGAAAACCATACAGCTTACACAATTGCAAAATACGGGATGAGTTTATGTGTGTTAGGCATGGCGCAAGAGTTTAGTAATCAAGGGATTGCGGTGAACGCTCTGTGGCCAAAAACAGTAATCCATACTGCCGCACTTGCAGCGCTTGGCGGGATAATTCAAGCAGAAAATTGTAGAACACCGGCAATCGTTGCCGATAGCGCACACCATATTTTGCTACAAGATGCGAGACACTGCACGGGAAATTTTTTTATTGACGAGCAAGTTTTAACTGAAGCAGGCATCACTGATTTTTCGAAATACGCTGTAGATCCAACTAAAACCTTAATGCCTGATTTGTTTTTATAAATCACTGCTTTTGACTACTAGTGATGGCTTAATAACTTTCATCATCACTAAAAACAGCCACATCAACATCACCGCTTAGTGCCGTTGAAATTAAAAAATTAATAGGCCTGCAGCACACTTGGCAATCTTCTATGTATTGTTGATCAACATCTGTTGTATCGATCAATACTGCTATTGATTCTCCACAATAAGGGCAGCTGATGCTTTGCTCTAGTAAACTGTTCATTCCATCATTAACTCCTGCTTGTATCTCAAATAGCATTTTTATAGTAAAGAGCGCTTTATACCTTTTTTAAAGCGATAAACACAAGCAAGATTTTTATAACGGTTATACCGCGCCCATACTACTTGGCATTTTCACCGCGATAACTTGGCCTTTAGCGCATACTTTGCCGTGAGCACTTAATGTTATATCCACTATTATCTTACGCTCTTTAATTTCACTAAAAGTGCCAATTAACGTTAACTCAACACCTAAAGGTGTAGGAGCAACAAAGTTAACTTCTAATTTTCCGGTAACAAAACGCAGTGCAGGCGCTTCGCCTAATGCCCTGCCGGCTTGTTTGTAAGCCATCGCTGATGCACTTCCTGTGCCATGGCAATCAATTAATGATGCTATTAATCCACCATACACAAAGCCGGGTATGGCTGTATGGCATGCATCTGGAGTGAATTTGGCAAAAGTTTGTTCTACTCCTTCACTTTCGCTTTCTCTTTCATTCCCTTCTTCTGTTTGCTGTGATGACCAATAGCTTTTTAACTGGTGCCCTTGAGGGTTATTTTTCCCACAGCCAAAACAGTGACTTAAATCTTCTGGGTAAGCATCTTGAAACGCTGTTAAATTCATAATATTCCTATTTCTATTCGGGCCTTCAATGCAAGCCTATAAAGTACGTTGATCATCTATCACTTTGCCATCATTCGCTAATTGGCCAACAGCCACTATTTCTACATTGCCGTTTAGTTTAGTAATAGCCTTTAATGTTTTAGTAATACTGCTTTGTAAAACATCTAGCTGGGCTTGAACTAATTGAGCTTGTTCAACTTCACAATGCAATTGCATCACATCATTGTGGTTTTGCTGCGCTACTACTAATCTTGTTTTTATGATCTGTGGATGTGCTAAACGTATTTTTTCTACTTGCTCAGGATGTACAAACATCCCTTTGATCTTGGTGGTTTGGTCGGCGCGGCCCATCCAGCCTTTGATGCGATCATTAGTACGGCCACATTGACTAGTGCCCGCTAACATTGCTGATAAATCTCCGGTAGCAAAACGAATCAGGGGGTATTCTTTGTTAAAACTGGTGACGACTACTTCCCCTATTTCCCCTATTGCCACTGGCTCAATACTTCCTGGGCGTACGATTTCCACCAAAATATCTTCTGCAATAATTAACCCTTCATGAGGATCACTTTCAAAGGCGATCAAGCCAATATCTGCTGTTGCATAAGCTTGTAACGCCAGTATACCTGCCGCTTTAAACTCGGCTCTTAAAGCAGGGAAATAAGCTTCACCCGTCACTAATGCTTTGGTTATACTTGAAACATCTCTGTTATTCGCTTGCGCTTTATCTAACAATATTTTTAAAAAAGAAGGTGTTCCACAATAACCTTCTGGCTGTAAGTTCTCGATTACATCAAGCTGTTGGTCAGTTTGCCCGGGCCCCGCGGGAATAACTGTACAGCCACAAGCTCTGGCGCCTGAATCAAGAATAAAACCACCGGGAGTTAAGTGATATGACAAACAATTTTGCACTTTATCACCTGCTCTAAAGCCCGCTGCATAAAACGCTTGACCTAATCTCCACCAGTTATCAGTGCAATTTTCAGGCTCATTAATCGGCCCTGGTGATTGATACATCCGATCAATTTTAGCTTGGGTTGCGCTAATACCAGCAAAGGGTGATTGCTTGCTTTGCAAAGTAATTAATGCAGATTTTCGGGTAATGGGCAGTTTAGCTAGTTGCTCTCGTGTGGTGATAGCGCTAGCATCAACGCCTTCTAAAACACTGGTATAATATGGGCTATGTTGTTGCGAATAGGCGATAAATGGCGCTAACCTCGCTAGTAAAGAAGCTTCACGTTCAACATTAAATTGTGTTTCTTGCGGGGAAAAAAACGAATTCATAGCAACTCACTAAAATAGGTTAGGTATTAAAAACAATAGATTAACGAAAAATATTGATAACTGGTTATAACCAACGCTTACGACGCTTATAAGATTTTAAATTCTTAAAACTTTTACGCTCCTCATTACCGCCACCAAGATAGAACTCTTTCACATCTTCATTACTCATCAGTTGATCTGTTGTGCCATCAAGCACAATTTTTCCGGATTCCATGATGTATCCGTAATCGGCAGCACGTAGCGCATAGTTGGCGTTTTGCTCAACCAGTAGCATAGTAATGCCTTGATCTTTATTGATTTTTTTTATGATGCCAAAAACTTCTTTCACTAGTAAAGGCGATAACCCCATCGATGGCTCATCCAAACAAATCATCTTTGGTCTAGCCATTAATGCACGGCCGATCGCCAGCATTTGCTGCTCGCCACCTGAAAAGTAACCCGCTAACCCGGTACGCTCTTTCAGCCTTGGGAAATAGTGATAGACCATTTCAATATCTGATTTTATGTTGTTGTCATTACGCGTGTAAGCACCGAGCTTTAAATTTTCTAAGGCGGTCATATCTTCAATAATACGGCGACCTTCCATCACTTGGAAAATACCGGTACGTACTATTTCATCGGCATATTTTTTATCTATACGCTCGCCCATGAAACTAACATCGCCACGGGTTACTTCGCCATTTTCTGTTTTTAACAAACCAGATATAGCTTTTAAAGTTGTTGATTTACCCGCGCCATTTGGCCCTAATAATGTAACGACGTCACCTTCAGGTACTTCTAAAGAAACACCTCTAAGTACCTGAATAACTTCGTCATAAACGACTTCAATGTTATTAACTGCTAATAATGGTGTAGCAGCTTCGTTTTTGGTTGCGGCTTGTGACATAACAAACTCCAAACTATTAAGACTTCTGTAAGCGCAATGCTTATTACGCTTACAGAAGTCTTTTTTATTATTTAAATGACAGAGCTTGCACCCTGTCAATGTTCTCTATTGATTAATAGCCTAACCAGTCTTTACGACGTTCTAATGTAACCGTCGATACTTTTTCAATTACCACTTTACCACCGTTGTAATTTCCTTTATGGATATTAACTTGGTTGATCCCGCGGTGGTCTGTCTCTGTCCAGTTAGCTGCTAAACAAACGCCTTCCAGGCCTTTTGGTACCCAATCAGATTTAGCGTACATGCCTTTTTTGATATTCTCACCCGTGATACCACCATTTTCCTCTGCCCACTCCATTGCTTCTTTCATGAAGTAAGTAGAGCAAACACCGCGCATATAGTGGTGTAAGCGCTCTTTTTTACCTTCAGTGTCTGACATTTTTGAAATTTCGCGAACCAGCTTCATACCAGGTACGTCATCATTCCAAAATGGTGTCATTGATGGGAATATGTAATCTTTTATGCCTTCACCAGCTGCGGCAAACGTCTTTTTATCACCACCCCAAATATTTGACATAAATTGGATTTTTGTGCCAACGGTATTACAAGATTTAATCAGTGAAAGCACTGATCCACCTAAATTTCCGATATAACCATAATCAGATTTGGAGCTCTTAATACTTAAACATTGCGCTTTAAAGTCACCCGGTTTCATCGAAACAACCACGGGATGTTGCACATCAAACCCTAGCTCTGTTGCATATTCTCCACAGGCTTTTTTTGGTGCATTGGGAAATGGGTGATTGGCACCTATATGGGTGAACTTCGGCTTGCCTTCACCTTTTTTATCTTTCCAGTCTTGTGCTGCCCATTGTACTAAGCCACGACAAGCATCTGAATATGAAGCGCCATAGAAGAAGTTATAAGGAGCTGGTTTTTTAGTATTAGGGTTTAAACCGGTAGGGTCGGTCAAGTGACCTGAATACGATGCTGAAAATACCGGCGTTTTATCTTTTGCAACAAAAGAGATTAGCGCTTCAGTATCCGCCGTTCCCCAGCCTTGCATAGCGACCATTTTCTTTCTTGATTTCCACTTCTTATAAGCCGAAATTGCCTGTGGTACTTTGTAAGCATAATCGATTGTTTCATATTCAAGCTTGGTACCGTTGATGCCGCCATTTGCATTGATATAAGCGAGAGAGTCACGAATACCGTTAGCATATACTTTACCAATAAAGGCAGTAGGCCCTGACATGTCGGCTAAGTGGCCAACAAACACTGTGTCACCAGTAGCTGCTTGTACATTAGTGCTAAGTACCGCTGCGGCTAAAATGGTGGGTAACAAGATTTTATGTTGACTAGCTGGTTTCATAGTTGTTTTTTTCATAACAAGCTTCCTTCATAAATTATGGCTAATTGCCGATGTTTTTTTGCCAATAACTGGCCGATCTTTTATTACTACTTACTTGAAGAGAACTCTGAAAACTTAGTTAATCAGGGGTCTCCTAAAATTACATATATTCGTTATTTTCACTCTCCAGGCTAATAAGAGAATGGGTAGAACTTCCAATAGTTTTTAATTTGCGCCCAGCGATGTGCCAATCCTTCAGGTTCAAAAATCAAGAAACCGATAATTACTAATCCTATCGCCATTTCTTTAATATAAGCTAAACCGTCGACAACCATCGGGATGTTGCCCCATTGTGTATCGCTCAGTACACTTACGCCGCTCTCTAGTACTTCAGGTAAAAACACCATGAAAATAACGCCCATCAAAGTGCCGTTTATTGAGCCTAACCCGCCGATAATAATCATGGCTAAGAACTGTACTGACATAAAGATAGTGAACCCTTCTGCAGAGACATAACCTAAATAGTGTGCGTATAACGCGCCGCCAATACCTGCATAAAAAGACGACACACCGAAAGATAACAAGCGATACTTGTTGAGCTTGATACCCATAATTTCAGCTGACAGATAGTGGTCCCTTAATGCAACAAAGGCACGGCCATCGCGGCTTCGCATCAAGTTACAACCCCAAATAAACATAAACACTAGGGCAAAAAGAGCCACATAATAATAGCTTTGATCAGTATCAAATGCGTAGCCAAACAAGCTAAAAGGTTCCGCTGATGCTCCAGATGAGCCACCTGAAAACCAATCTGCTCTGGCAAAAAAGTCTTCAATAATAAACTGTGATGCAAGTGTCGCTATCGCTAGGTAAAGCCCTTTAATACGCGCCGCGGGTAAGCCAAACATCATGCCTACACCCATGGTTAAGAAACCAGCCAGTGGAATACTTAAGAAGACCGGAATATGTAAGCTGGTGTTTAACCAAGCTGAAGCAAATGCGCCAAAGCCAAAAAATGCGCCGTGACCTAGGGATATTTGCCCGGTAAAGCCCACTAAGATATTTAGTCCTAGAGCCGCTATGCCTAAATATGAAATTTGAATACATAACGTTAAGAAATAGCCGTCTAAAAAAAGTGGTGCTGTACACAGTAAAAGAACCGTTGCTATTGCCAGCATGCGAATCGTTTTTGTTTCAAATATTGTATTATCTTGCTTATAGCTAGTGCGGAAGTCACCGCACGGACGCATCGTTAAACTTGACATAAATAACTCCTAAAAAATATCAGATACGTTCAATGTCTTTGGTGCCGAATAAGCCATAAGGCTTGAACCATAGAATGATTAATAGTACGTAGAAAGGTGCGATGTCATACATGTTACCTATGTGTAAGTATTGGCTATCAACAAATTCTGCTACGTTTTCCAACACCCCAACAATTACACCACCGACAATGGCGCCGACAATTGAATCTAAGCCACCTAAAATAACCGCGGGGAAAACTTTAATCCCCATGATTGAAAGTGAATCAGAAACACCATTTACCATACCTAGCACGATGCCCGCTGTTGCAGAAACGGTGGCCGCTATACCCCAACTCATGGCAAATACATTTTTTACGGATATGCCTAAGCTTTGCGCAACCTGTTGATCAAACGCAGTAGCGCGCATGGCCAAACCATGTTTTGAATGCTTAAAGAAGAAGTAGAAAGCACCCATGATCACGATCGCGATTGCAGTACTCATCAAATATGCCATTTCGATATTCAAACCAAAGATATTAATGCTTTGTTGATCAAATACTTGAGGGTAGCTTTGCGCGGATACACCGAAGATCCACTTCATCAATGCTTGAAAGAAGATAGACAAGCCAATGGTGATCATAATCACCGATATAATGGGCTCGCCTATCATTGGTCTAAGTACTATCTGCTGCAGTAAAATACCGAAAGCCGCCATGAAACAAAGGCTGAGTACAAAACCTAATAAAAATGGCAGCTCAAAATAAACCAGTGCTGTCCAGCAAACCCAAGCACCTATTAATAGGAATTCGCCTTGGGCAAAGTTAACAATTTTGGTGGACTTGTAAACGAGCACAAAACACATACCGATCACGCCATATAACAAACCAACAATTAAGCCGTTGATGACGAGTTGGATTAATAATTCAAAGTTCATGATGCTTTCCTCTGAAGATTTTGTGGTGCTGATTGCATAGTATTTTCAATCAGGGTTTCTACCGCTAGCTGAGTTTGTATTCTTGATGTGCTGCCATCTTGGAAAGTGATCACAGTATCAATATCAACTACTTCGTCGTTGTTGTAGATTGAATCTATAATATCTTTATATTTTTCAGCGATAACTGAGCGGCGTACTTTACGAGTACGTGTCAATTCTCCATCATCTGCATCTAACTCTTTATAAAGCAGGACGAATTTATTTATTTTTTGTGCATCTGGCAACGTTTCATTAACCACTGAAACTTCTTGTGCTAGCTTTTCATAAACTTCTGGCAATGTGGTTAAGTTGGTATAGTTGGTAAACGCTAAACCACGCTGCTCAGCCCATTTTGAAAGGATAGAAAAACGTATGCAAATGATGGCGCTTAAGAAAGGTTTGTCTTTGCCTAAAATAACCGCTTCACCAATGAAAGAAGAAAACTTGAGTTTGTTTTCAATGTATTGCGGCGAATACTGCAAGCCATTACTGGTTTTAGCTAAATCTTTAATCCGATCGATGATCACTAAATGCCCTGAATCTTTAAAATACCCAGCGTCACCAGTATGCATCCAGCCATCTTTTACATCCTCATCATAAGCTGCTTGATTATCTAAATAGCCGGTGAACATACCCACCGTTTTAGCGATAACTTCACCCACACCTTCGCTATCAGCATTGATGACTTTAATTTCTGAGTTATCAAAACAAACACCGACGCTGTCATAATCGATATCATCATTTTGATGCACCGTATAAGCACCGCCTAATTCGGTTTGCCCGTAAAGCTGCCTTAATGGCACGCCAATAGTTTGAAAGAACCTAAAAGTATCTGGTCCCATTGCGGCACCACCGGTTGCGGCAGATTTAAGAAAGGTAAAGCCCAATCTGTCACGCAGTGCTTTCATCAGTAAAACATCTGCTAACCAAGACTTTCTGCCTAACTTTTGAGCATCTTCTGCATGTTTCATGGCAAAATCAAAGAGCTTTTGTTTAAGCGGCGTTGAATCCATCATACGCGCTTTTACATCGGCTAAAATCCCTTCCCAAACTCTAGGTGCTAGTAACACAAAGCTTGGGCCAATTTCGCGTAAATCTGACATCAACGTTTCTTGTTCTTCAACAAAGTTAACGATCTGCCTGGCGATAAGTGCTTGGCCGATGGCGTAAACTTGCTCCATTATCCAAGGTAATGGCAGTACCGATACATAGTTGTCTCCGGCTTCTCTTGGATCTGCTCTTAAGTATGCGCTACAGTGCTTAACAAAGTTGCCGCCCCCTAACAGTACTATTTTAGGCAGTGATGTAGTCCCTGATGTGGTGCAATATATAGCCGTTTCTTCAGCAGTAGTTGCATCTACATAAGTGTCATATAGCTCAGGAGAAAGGCTGTCAATTTCACGGCCTTGGCTGTAGATGTCTGCAATGCTAACTAGACGTGGATCATTGTATTTGCGCATACCTCTAGGATCGCAATACACAATCACTTTCACACTATCTATTTGATCACCCAACTCCATTAATTTATCGCACTGCTCTTCATCTTCAGCAATTACCACTGTCGCTTTAGATTTATTGAGAAGATAAACAACTTCTTCATGTAGTGAGTCTTGAAAAATACCAATCGAATAACAACGCATGGCGTGTGCAGCTATTTCTCCCCACACCCATTCAGGGCGGTTATCACCCAATAGCGCAACGGCATCGCCTTTTTTCACGCCTAACTTAACCAGTGCAAGTGACATCCATTTAACCCGGTTTTGATAGTCATCCCAGCTAAACTCCGTCCAAATACCGAGTTCTTTTTCACGCATGGCAGTATTATTTGGCCAGTTTTTTGCGTTATGTCGCAGTATTTTAGGAAAAGTATCAAACTCTCCCATTTCAAAATCTGTCACGTTACTCATTAACTAGCCTCCTGCATCGCATCGTCAATTTCATCATCTTCAATACCCAGATAAGCACGTTTAACATGTGGATCAGCCATCACTTCTTCGGGTAATCCTGAAATTAGCTTCTTACCGAAATCAAGCACCATTACTTCATGTGAAATATCCATGACCACACCCATGTCATGCTCTATCATCATCACGGTAATATCAAACTCTTCATTTAAATCAAGAATATAGCGTGCCATATCCTCTTTCTCTTCCAAGTTCATACCCGCCATCGGCTCATCTAGCAAAATGAGTTTTGGGTTCAAAGCCATGGCGCGAGCAAGCTCTACGCGTTTGCGTAAACCGTAAGAAAGTGTGCCTGCAATGGATTTTCGAATATGCGAGATCTCTAAGAAATCAATCACTTCTTCAACAATTTTGCGATGCTCTAGCTCTTCCTTCTGCGCGCCAGATGCCCAATATAAAGGACCTGTTAACCAGTTGTTTTTCAATAAGTGATGGCGCCCTACCATAATATTATCTAACACCGATAAATGTCCGAATAAGGCTAAGTTTTGAAAAGTACGACCCATGCCTAAATCCGCTCGATAATTAGGCTCTAGGTTAGTCACGTCTTTATCTTGAAAAGATATACTGCCGCTATTTGGCTGGTAACGTCCTGAAATACAGTTGAGCATTGACGTTTTACCAGCACCGTTTGGGCCTATAATTGAAAATACTGAGCCTTTTTTTACCTCAAAACTCACATCTGTCAGCGCTTTCACTCCACCAAATGCCAGAGATATCTGGTCTACTTTGAGTATTGACTGCGTCATACCCACACTCCCTTTTGTGTTGATTTCATCCAATGGTAAGTTGAGGAAAATATAGATAACTGACAACGATTAATTCATCAGTTTATAAGTAAATTTTTTATACTTAGTATTAACTTCTGCTCTATAAGTGGTTACATCAATTTACACATTGGGTTAAACGATAAGCTTTGTTAATGCTTTTCTAATGTAGCTTTATCTTAAATTAGTGGGAAAAACGTACAATTGGCAATAGGGATTAGCACTGAAGGCCTAGTCCGCAATAGCTAGCACTAAAGTCCTAATACTTAAGTTTTAAGAGATATAAAATATCCAACGTTTATTAAATAAGATATTTATTTCAAGTAGATATATGCTAAATTTAATTTAAAAGAATATTAGTAATTATTGTCATTAAATCACTGTTGAGCGTGTTATGTTTTCGAATTGGTTATTGGTAAGCGTCAGTCTAGGTTATATCAGTTTATTATTTTTGCTCGCGCATTTAGGTGGTAAATATCGTCATTCTATCGGCGCTAATAATCATCGAATTATCTATGCCTTATCATTAGGTGTTTACTGTACCTCTTGGGGCTTTTTAGGTACTGCAGCACAAGCAGCTAATGGATCTTTCACCTATATTTCGCTTTATTTAGGGCCCGTACTACTGTTCATCTTCGGCTGGGGATTTATTCAGCGCATCATCAAAATCAGCTTGAAATTGAACATCACTTCCATTGCTGATTTATTATCGGCACGTTTTGGAAAATCGCAAAAGCTGGCTATTATTATTACCTTAGTCGCCCTTATTGGCACGATGCCTTATATAGCACTGCAACTAAAAGCGATCGTCTACTCTTACCAAATACTGCAAGAGAGCCAAGACCTACCCGCTTGGCAACTCGGGCTGATTGTTAGTTTGATTTTAACCGGATTTACTATTTTATTTGGCGTACGCACTATTGATATCAGTGAGCGGCATCCAGGGGTTATGATCGCCATTGCCTTTGAATCACTGGTCAAATTAATTGCTTTTATTATGGTAGGTATGTTCGTTAGTTTTTATATCTATGATTCACCGCAGCAAATTTTCCAGCTTTCAATGCAACACATTGACATGAGGGCACAGTTTCATCCAAGTAACTTAGTTGGCATGGCGGGTATGTTAGTCATTTCTACGGCTGCGTTTCTTTGCTTGCCGCGTCAGTTTCAAGTGATGTTCGTTGAAATAAAAGAAGCTAAATACGCAAATTTGTCACGTTGGTTAGTGCCGCTGTACGTAGTTATTTTTGCATTTTTTGCAGGACCTATCGGCCTTGCCGGTTATCTTCTTTACGGTAATTCACTCTCCGCCGATGCCTATGCACTATTTTTACCTTCTTATAATGGCCAATTATGGTTGTCTCTTTTTGCTTTTATCGGTGCAGTATCTGCTGCAAGCTCAATGGTAATTGTGTCAACAATTGCATTAAGCACTATGTTAAGTAATGAAATCGTATTTCCGTTAATGTTTAAATATTCACGTAAACAGCACAACGACTTTAATCACTTTCAAACCCAATTATTGATGATCCGCAAGGGTTTAGTGTTTTTCGTTATCGCCCTAAGTTTTAGCTTATTATTGCTCTCACCTCCCGACACTTTATCTTCATTAGGAGAAGTAGCTTTCGGTGCCATAGCACAAATTAGCCCTATTTTATTTGCCGCTTTTTTTTGGCGCAGAGCTACGCTAAATGGTGTATTAAGTGGTGTCTGTGTTGGCTTTAGCATTTGGCTTGTTTTTAATTTTTTACCACAGTTAGGCCTATACAAGCACCCTCTACAGGACTCTATTTATCCTGGCACCACTGTCATTACATTGCTTGGTTTAGGCTTTAATATCGTTGTAATGTGGATAGTCTCTGTTTCCTCACGACAAAGCTTGAGAGAACAAATGCAGAGTAAGTTCTTTTACCCTCAGCGTGAAACAGTGCAATGGAGCTTTCCAAAACAACCCAAAGTTGATGTTCATGAATTAGAGTTTCTTGTCGCGCGTTTTATGGGCGCCAAGAAAGCCGAGCTTTCATTTAAAAAATTTGCCAATGAAAATCAATACCTTAAAGCGAGGGATTTCGATGAAGCCGTCATTTCTCATGCAGAAACAACACTAGCTGCAGTACTTGGTTCAGCCTCTGCCAAGCTTGTTACTTCCTTTGCAATAGGTGGTAATGAAATGGCTTTTGATCAGGTTGCTCAGTTAGTTCAAGAAAGCTCTAATCAGCAGCTTGAGTTTAGCCGTACAGTACTGCAAAGCGCGATTGAAAATGCCAGTGAAGGTATTTCTGTCATTGATAGCGAATTAAAGCTGGTGGCTTGGAATCAACGCTATTTAGATATTTTTCATTTCCCAGAAGAATTTATCTACATTGGTAGCCCTATTAGCCAATTAATCCATTACGTCCTCAGCCAACGCCCTAAATACGCAGCTAATATTAACGAGCAAGTACAAAAACGTTTACAGTTTATTCGCGATGGTAGTCGTCATAGCTCAGAGCGAAAACTAGATAACGGCATCACTATTCATATAGAAGGGAATCCGATACCCGGTGGCGGTTTTGTGATGATTTTTAGTGACATCACCACATACCGGCAAACTGAAGAGCACCTTAAAGAAGAAAACGATGACCTTGAGGGACGAGTACTATCGCGCACCGCAGAATTAGAACAGGCTAATAATGAGCTAGAACAAGCTAACAAGGAACTTGCATTGGCAAGGCATAAGGCTGAGCAAGCACACTTTAAAAAGAGCCAATACTTAAAAGCGTGTAGCCATGATTTGTTACAGCCTTTATCTGCTGCTCGACTATTTTCTTCAGCGGTGAGTTTGAGCTCAAGAGTAACTAGCCAAGAGCGCAAGCAAATCAAACAAATTGATAACTC
>JBALXS010000066.1:22349-27489 GCA_036960485.1 Oceanospirillaceae bacterium | reverse complement strand
AAACAGACACTTCGTTGATTTTATCTGAAACGATTGCCAACCGATTGCCCCAAGATTTTTAAGATTGCAGGGTGATCTAATGCCTTGGTAACAAAACAAGTAAGTAAACAACTAAGTGAATATGCGCTCAACCAGTTGTTCAATGTCATAGTGACTAGCTGCTTTAAAATGGTGAAATGGTAAATTTTGAGCTTTACACCGTACACTTAAATATTGAATTCGCTTGGTATTATTTGCATGTTCTTTATCGTAAGTCTTGGCGCCTTTTTTAACCAAAGGCTCTAATTCAATCACCGCGATAACTGATAAATCATTCGCTTGACAAATCACAAAATCAAAATTGATTTTCGCTAATTTTTTCAATTTTTTTTGCTGATGTGGTTGAGCTAAATTGTTCTGCCCTGCCAGCACTTCTGCTATCGTTACTTTACCCAACACCAGCGCATTACCTATCCTGGCACCTTTTCTTTCGCCACTCACAGCTTGACAAAGTAATCCGTAAAAAGAGCGTTCAACAGGTGAAAATAACTCTCCGACTTGCTGAAAAGGATTCTCTTTATTAGGCACTGCATTTTTATATTTTAATATAAAAATAATGCTCAGCAATAATGCTAAGCCAATCGGTATTAGTAGGAAGGGGTCCATTAAAGGGTTATTTTCCAGGAAATCAACAACAGCTTTAGGTAAGAAAGAGTCAAACAACAATCTATAATATCCCTTTGATCTAAATAAAAATAACAGCGACAATCATAAGTCTAAAAAGATATTCACGCAAAGACATCTTGCTAAAATGCACGGTAATTTCTCGCTGGAGGCGCCATATTATTCGTATTAGCAGCTAGATACCACTTATCAATATTATGAAAATATCTGCATATCATAGCGACCGTTAATGAGATAAAGAAAAATTGGTTAAATCACGGAACCTGCAGATCTCTATTTACGAATTTTGCGGTGGTAAATGGGCATTTTAAACCAATTTATAAAGTTGTATTAGTAACAGCAGTTATCATCCCTTTTAGAGTAAGTTATCTGAGGTTTCATTATTTAATGAATTGACTGACGCTAGTCATTAACAGCTTACTCGCTACTTTATTAGTTATTTTCTATTGGCAAATAATTGCTATTGTGAAGGTATCCCCAGCTGATTTAACTAGCCTTAGATGGCATTATTTCAGCCTAAAAAAGACATTCACCACTAAAACCTATCTAAATAGTCGCTATTAATCTTCAGCGGCAAACAGCTTAGCGCTTTTCTCCAGATCAGCTATTGCTGTATTGGGCCTATGTGCAATAAAACTTAATGTGTCTGACAAAAATTGCTGATAGCTTTCTATACTTGTTGCTTTTGTTAGAGGGGGAAAATGCACGAAGGTGGTTTGTACGTCACTATTTTGCAATACATGCAGCGCTTGATACATTAAGTAATTACAAACGTAACTACCCGCTGATAATGAAACGGTTGCTGCAACGCTTTTATCTTGTAAGTAGGCTGCTAGTTCAGCTATTGGGAAAGTGGAGAAGTATCCATCGGCACCTGATGCTGAGATTGTTTCATCCAGTGGCTGCTTGCCATTATTATCAGTAATACGGGCATTAACATAATTAATCGCTATTTTCTCTAACGATATTTGTTCTCTATTACCTGCCAGTCCACAAAGCAAAATATAGTCAGGCGAAAACTCAGCTATCAGTTTTTGTAGCAACAAAAAAGATCCGTCAAAAGTCACTGGCAATACCGCTGTTCTAAGGATAACTTCAGTACTGTGAAACCCTTGCAGCATATCTTGCGTAGGATTCGATTTCGCAGCATCAAATTTTTCAAAACCGGTAATTAATACTCTTTTCATTATTAGCATTCCCTGGTGTCAATAACAGCTTGTTGATGCCATGAATCTACATCTTTTATGATCTTTCGAGTAGCGCTTATGTCAATGAATTGATTAAGCGCTCAATTCATTGTTGCATATGCAATACAACTAAGATATAAACTTTATAACACTTCACCCTAGATAAAATGACTGAGCGCGCAGTAACTGTATTGCATTTTGATATGCATATAAGTTAACAAGACCTACATTAAAATCTAGAAAGTTAGCCGATTAATGATATAGAAAAGTTGCTAACCTTCCTCATCTAATTACCGAATTTAGCCTCATTAATCACAATAAGAGAGCCACGATGCAAGAACATGAATCATTACCACTACCTGATTATAAAGAGTATCCAGTTGAGGATATGTTGGAGCGCTCAAAAAAATTCTGCGACGACATAAGCAGGCGTCATACAGTACGAGATTTTTCTAATCGCGCTGTTCCTAAACAGATATTAGAAGATTGCATAAAAGCTGCGAGCACCGCTCCAAGTGGAGCTAACCATCAACCTTGGCATTTTGCGCTGATAGGTAATGACGATGTTAAATCTAGAATTAGAGTGGCGGCTGAGCTGGAAGAACGGCGTTTTTATGATGAACGACGCGCGGGTGAAGAGTGGCTTGAGGCGCTAGCACCTTTGGGAACAGATGCATCTAAACCGTATTTAGAAGACGCTCCTTGGCTAATTGCTATTTTTGCTGAACGCAGAGGCGGTGTTGAAGCAGGCATGGAGCGTAAAAATTATTACATTGGTGAATCGGTTGGTATTGCCACTGGTATTTTAATTACTGCAATTCACAATGCCGGTTTAGTTACATTAACTCACACTCCTAAACCGATGGGTTTTTTAAATGATATATGTAAGCGCCCAACATCTGATAAAGCTTATATTTTAATGGTGGTTGGTTATCCAAAAGAAGGTGCAACTATACCTAAACACGCTATGTTGAAAAAACCTTTAGCCGATATTATTACTTATCTGTGACAATTTAAAATAGCTTTATAAAGCTATTTCTTTTGCCCTTTACGGTACCAACGAATAATCTCTTTTTGATCGGCAGGAGGTTCGCCTCCTTCCTTTATTATCGCTAGTGCTTGCTCTGCTAAAATTTGCTCTGCTTTGTTCTCTACCTTTTCTAGCATGCTATAAAAAAGTATTCGTTCTTGTTTTGTTAAAACACTTTCTAGAACTTCTGAACGCTCTTCTAATGCTGGCACCAACGATTCATATAAAGCTTTACCCCGCTCGCTCAGCATTAAGTTTTTTATATTTTTATGAGTAATATCTGCTTCAATTTCAATCAACTGTGCGCTTTGTAGTTTTTTAACTGCACGTGAAACAGTGTACGAATCAAGCCTTGATTGGTATGCAATGTCCGCAGCTTTAATCGGCATATACGAGCCTATATTTATAAATATGCGTAGTTCGCGTGGCTCTAGATTACACATATTACGAATTTTCCAATCTCTATTAAACGCCAGCAAATTACTAATCACCGCGATTCGAAAAGGTAGATGATTGAGCAAATCTAGAGGCTTCTCTAAAGCTTGGGTTAGCTTAAACACTTTCTCTCGAACACTATTTTTTTTCATTAATTACTCTATTTTTCAAATTACAATGAAGATCATTTCTGTGCATTCCCAAACCGACCAGCTTAAATCACTAGCCAGCTAGTTTATTAGGCTAACTAAATAACTCAATTACCTAAATAGCTCGTGACGATAGCTTCTTAAGCTTTATTTGTTATGATACTTCACTTCACCGACATACTATATTTTTTGCCATGGATTTAACTATTCGTATCTTACAGCTCAATTGTTGCAGGCAAAAATTAATTGTTTAATATTAACATGTCGTTGTACTCTACATTTCACTAATAGTGAAATTCTTTATACATTCAAGAGGGTACGACAACTAACTAGTTGTTCATTTGTAAAAATAGTAACCGATGAATCTACACTAGCGATGATAATTTGATTTCTGCATGAACTTAGAATTTAGTGAAACACAACTTGACAACATTGCTGACCAATTAGCTGATCAGGGCTATTTAGTCTTAACGCAAACAATAGAAAAAAAATTGCTGCTTTCTCTTAAACAAAGAGCATTATCAATTAGTAAGGCGCAGTGGCGCGAAGCGGGTGTTGGCAGAGCAAAGCAGTTTCAAGTAGATAAACAGGTACGCTCTGATAAAATTCATTGGATATCACCGTCAGATCCTATTGAAAAAAACTTTTTAGCATTGATGGATAATCTAAGACACGGATTAAATAGGCGTTTGTTTATGGGGTTATTTGATTATGAAAGTCATTTTGCTATTTACCAACCAGGTGAATTTTACCAAAAACACATAGATGCTTTAAAAGGGCGGAGTAATCGTGTGCTATCAACGGTTTTATATTTAAATGAAAATTGGCAAGAAACGGATGCTGGCGAATTAGTATTGTACCCACCTAAGAATTCAAAACCTCTTAAGGCGCAATCCGCATTGCTAAAAGTTGCACCACAACTAGGCACTATGATTATATTTCTCAGTGAGAAATTCCCACATGAAGTGCTAGCAGCGCAACAAACCCGCTACAGCATCGCCGGTTGGTTTAGGGTCAATAATAATCATGGTGGCTTAATTGACCCTGCACGCTAATGTTCTAAAGTTTTAAATCCAGTTCTATGTACATTGGCTATATTAGCGTTGATATTGTGAAATTAACGCTTAGAAATTCGCTCAAAAAATTGGCTTTGGCATTGCTTACACTCGGTAATTTGCTCGGTTTTACGCAATTGAAATTCTGTTGCGCAATTCAAGCACTTTAAAGTACCTGCTGCACATATTTCGCCCGCTAAGTACTGTACTTCTGAGCACTCTAGCTTTTCTTGCAAGGTCAAATTATCAATGATGGTTTGATCTGCTAAATGCATAAATTGCTGTTTTGTAGATTGTTCTAAAATAGTTAAATCGAAGTTAAGCCACGACGCTAAACCTTCGCCTGTATCATGTAAGTAAGCGGCTAATAATTTCATATCCCGATACACATACTGTGCTAATAAATGCACTTCATCGCTGGTCATTTCTTCGGCAGCATGCTCTAGCTCTATCGCTTCATCCACCATTTTTTTAAGCAGTGTTACTGAGCTATCAGTGGTATCTAAACCTTTTTTGGAAATGCGCTGAATAATACGATCGTAGCCGGAGACAAGTGAGATTTCTTCCTTGGCTGTTATTTTTTTCTCTGTTTCATTATTTGTCTGCATAATATCCTCCAAA
>JBALXS010000066.1:0-22249 GCA_036960485.1 Oceanospirillaceae bacterium | reverse complement strand
CTTGGCTGTTATTTTTTTCTCTGTTTCATTATTTGTCTGCATAATATCCTCCAAAAGATACATTTTTGCCAGATATGCTGTATTTATGGCTTTGCGTTTAAGGTATGCTATGGGTCAAATTTTCCCTGACAAATGCCAAAGAAAACCCTCTATGGGCAACGTCTATCAGCTTCTAAAGTATCTAAAATGAACGAAACATACCTACCACAAAGTATTGAGCCAAAAGTACAACAATACTGGCAAGACAACAATAGTTTTAAGTGCAATGAGGACATGAGTAAAGAAAAGTTTTACTGCCTCTCTATGTTCCCATACCCAAGTGGTAAATTGCACATGGGCCACGTTCGTAATTATACCATAGGTGATGTAATTTCCCGCTACCAAAGAATGCAGGGGAAAAACGTATTACAGCCTATGGGTTGGGATGCTTTCGGCTTACCCGCTGAAAACGCGGCTATGAACAACAAAGTCCCTCCCGCTAAATGGACCTACGAAAATATCGATTACATGCGCAGCCAATTGCAGCGTATGGGATTTGGTTACGACTGGGACAGAGAGCTCGCAACTTGTCATCCAGAGTACTATCGCTGGGAACAATGGTTTTTCACAAAACTGATGAAAAAAGGCCTTGTTTACAAAAAAGAAGCGGAAGTTAACTGGGACCCTGTCGATCAAACGGTATTGGCAAACGAGCAGGTTATTGATGGTCGCGGCTGGCGCTCTGGTGCACTTATCGAGCGTAAAAAAATCCCCCAGTGGTTCTTAAAAATCACTGACTATGCTGATGAACTGGTTGATGATTTAGAGCAACTTACTGAGTGGCCTGAACAAGTACGTACACAGCAAAAAAATTGGATTGGTCGTTCAGAAGGCGTTGAAGTTAGTTTCAGTGTTGACGATGGTACACAGCTAGAAGTTTTCACCACACGCCCCGATACTTTAATGGGTGTTACTTATATCGCCGTTGCTGCACAGCATCCTTTGGCATTAAAAGCAGCTGCTGATAATCCAGCATTAACTGCTTTCATAGATCAATGCAAAAATATCAAAGTTGCTGAAGCTGATATGGCAACAATGGAAAAGAAAGGCATGTCTTTAGGTTTTGATGCCATTCATCCATTGACCGGTAAAAAAGTACCTGTTTGGACAGCTAACTTCGTGTTGATGGACTACGGTTCCGGCGCTGTTATGGCAGTTCCCGGCCACGATCAAAGAGATTGGGAATTTGCCACCAAGTATGCTTTAGATATTGTACAAGTTATACGCCCTGCTGATAAAACGATTGCTGTCGACATTAAAACTGAAGCGTATACCGATAAAGGCATCTTAATTAACTCAGGTAATTTTGACGACCTAGAATTTGATATTGCTTTCAAAGCGATCTCCTCTGAGTTAGAACGCTTAGGTAAAGGCAAAACCACTATCAACTATCGCCTCCGCGATTGGGGTGTTTCGAGACAACGTTATTGGGGAGCTCCTATCCCTGTTGTTAATTGCCCAAGTTGTGGTCCGGTTGCCGTTCCTGAAGATCAGTTACCGGTAGTATTACCGGAAAACGTTGAATTTGACGGCAGCGGTTCTCCTATTAAAAAGATGCGCAGCTTCATTGATACCCAATGCCCGCAATGTGGCGCGGATGCAGAACGTGAAACGGATACTTTTGATACCTTTATGGAGTCAAGCTGGTATTACGCACGCTATGCAAGTCGTGGTACTGACAATGCCATGCTTGATCCTGAAAAGGCCAATTACTGGTTACCTGTAGATCAATATGTAGGGGGTATCGAACATGCTATTTTACATTTACTTTACTCACGCTTCTTCCACAAGCTAATGCGTGATGAAGGGTTAGTTAACTCTGATGAGCCTTTTAAAAGATTACTTTGCCAAGGTATGGTTCTTGCGGATACTTACTATCGTGAAAACGAAGATGCAAGTACTACTTGGATATCGCCTAGTGACGTAATCATTGAAACAGATGACAAAGGTAGAACCTTGTCAGCTGTACATAAAGATGATGGCCTGCCGGTTATACATGGCGGCATTACTAAGATGTCAAAATCTAAAAACAACGGTATCGATCCACAAGTAATGATCGATAAATACGGTGCTGATACCGTACGTTTGTTCATGATGTTTGCAGCACCACCGGTGCAATCATTAGAGTGGTCAGATTCTGCTGTTGAAGGTGCACAAAGATTCTTAAAGCGCTTATGGAAACTCACTCACGATCATCTTAGCATGAATAAAACTGCGGCTCTTAACCCAGAATTACTCAATGATCAACAGTCAGAACTGAGACGCAAAGTACATCAGAGTATCAAAAAAGTTAGCCATGATATTGAAGCGCGCCAAACTTTTAATACTGCCATTGCCGCTGTTATGGAATTAACCAACAGCATCAGTAAATTTAAAGATGATTCAGAGCAAGGCGTAGCCGTTGAGCGCGAAGCGATTGAAGCGTGCATTTTATTATTAGCGCCGATTACACCGCACATTTGTGAGCAGTTATGGCAAGAGCTCACAAAGGATGGCAACATTATTACCGCGCCATGGCCACTAGCAGATGAATCTGCTTTGGTTCTTGCAAAAGTAGAAATGGTCATCTCAGTGAATGGTAAGGTGAGAGGCAAAATGTCGATCGCTGCGGATGCTGATAAAGATGTTATTTTGCATACTGCGTTATCACTAGAAAACGTACAGAAATTTATTGCAGATAAAACTATCCGCAAGAAAATTATTGTACCTGGAAAATTAGTCAACTTAGTAGTTGGTTAACTTTGATTATTACATGTAGCTGGCTAAGAGTTACTGGTGAAATAATCTGAAAATAGCTAGGTTGGCGTATCATACTTAAAAATACGCTAATCTAGTTTCTGATTAAAACAGCATTCCCATTTAGCTTAATTCTAGCAACAAACTATTTAAGGAGTTTCAATGTTTGCAAAGAAAAGAAGCGCGATAACCAATCACCTTAAACTTTTCACCACCAGCTTTATGCTGTTGCTGTTAATCGGCTGCGGCTTCAGTTTACGTGGCAACATCGATATCCCATTAGAGGCTCGCTCTGTTTGGCTCGTTTTGGAAAATAGCAAAAACACTGCATTATTTCGCCAATTTAAAGCACTTGCAGTAACCAACGACCTCCTTTTAGATGAAAATGCTGACAACCGTATTATTATCTCACGCAGCAGTTTTAGAAGAATAACCACCACCAGAAACTCCAGTGCAGGGGTAGATGAATACACATTAAGAGGAGAGCTAACCTTCAATATTGTCGGTCAAGATGAACAGTTGATCGCCACTAATCTTAATGCCTTTGCCGAGCGTACTTTTCAGTACGACGCTAACGATGCCGCTGCTAGCAACTCACGAGAAGCCTTTCTAAGCAAAGAACTAAGGAGTGAGCTGGCACAGCAAATTTTGAGACAGTATTCAGCTCACTTTAAAACTAAATGAAAATAAAAGCAGAACAATTATCCGCTCAGTTACAAAAACACACCGCCCAGACTTACTTGATTAACGGTGATGAGCCGTTAATCCTGGAAGAGAGCTGTGATTTAGTTCGCCAGCATTTAAAAAGTAAAGGCTTTGATGAGCGTGAAGTTCTGCATGTTGAAGCCGGATTTAAGTGGGAGTATTTACTGGAATGTGCCAATGCCCTTTCGCTGTTTGCTGAAAACAAGCTCATCGAGTTACGTTTAGGTAATCAAAAAGTAAACAAAGCTGCCAGCAAAATCCTGCAAGAATATATCCAACATGCTCCTGTTGAAAACACCTTGTTAATTATTGCTGATAAGCTAGATGCCGCCAGTAAAAAATCAGCTTGGTATAAAAGCATTGAGCAAAACGGTACTATCGTTGAAATTTGGCCGGTTGAAACCCAGCAATTACCTGCTTGGATCAAAACCCGCGCCAGCGCACAAAACATTAAACTAGATGATGACGCAGTTAATATATTGTGCGAACGCATCGAAGGCAATCTACTGGCCGCCAAGCAAGAAATAGATAAACTGCAACTGCTTAAAAGTGACTCCCCTCTCACGGCTGATGACATTATTAACGCAGTCTCAGACAGCTCTAGATATGATGTGTTTGCACTGGTTGATGCTGTATTAGCGGGACAGAGTGGGCGTAGTTTAAAGATATTACAAACACTGCAACAAGAAGGCGTTGAAGCCACTATTATTTTGTGGGCTATCAGCCGCGAATTGAGACTGATTCATTCTCTCAAAACGGGCTTGAATCAAAGTGTGAGCTATGAATCTTTATGTGGAAAATTACGCATTTGGGGGAAAAAGAAGCAATTCTTAAAACAAACCGCCAGTCGTTTAGATTTTACTGAACTTGAAAACTTACTACGCCAAAGCAGTAGTGCTGATCAAATTATAAAAGGAATGGCCAGCGGCAATCATTGGCTAATCATTACCGATATACTGCTAATTTTATCTGGGACGAAACTAAAACTTCCGCCTTCTGATTTAAGCTAGCCTGCTTATTTAAGCTAACTTTCTCTATAAAGTTTTAACACTGCTGCGTTTAATCACGCAGCATTCTTCGTAACACTTTACCTACATTCGATTTTGGCAGCTCGCCTGCCAACACTATTTCTTTAGGCACTTTATAACTTGCTAGCTGTTCTTTACAATAGCTTCGTAATTCTTGTATATCCACCCCCTCTTTACTGGCAACGACAAACAGCTTAACTTTTTCACCTGTTACTTCATCCTTAACCCCTATTGCTGCGCACTCTAAAACCTGCGGGTGAGATGATGCTATATCCTCTATTTCATTTGGATAAACATTAAAACCAGATACGATAATCAGGTCTTTTGCTCTATCGACAATACTCAAACGTCCATTCTCATCTAGCTTAGCAATATCACCGGTTTTAAAATAACCGTCTTGGGTAAAAACTTCGTCTGTCGCTGTTTGCTGCTGCCAGTATCCAGCCATCACTTGCGGCCCTTGCACACAAAGCTCACCTGATTCACCCTCAGCAACATTTTGTTCATGTTCATCAATAATACGAATCTGTGTTTCTTTCACAGGATAGCCAATAGTGCCTATTTCAATATCTTTAACTCTATTCACTGCAACAATAGGCGAGGTTTCAGTTAAACCATAACCTTCCATAATTTCAGTGCCTGTGGCTTCATGCCATGATTTCGCGCAGCTATGCGTCAGTGCCATGCCACCTGAAACGGTTAGGCAAAAATTCTTAAAATCGAGTGTTTTAAAAGCTGGTTGATTACACAGTGCTACAAAAAGAGTATTAAGACCTAAAAAACCGGTTATTTTCCATTTAGACAATTCCTTGACAAAGCTGGGTAAATCTCTTGGGTTGGCAATTAAAACACTTTGCCCGCCCTCTTCCATGACAATCAACGAGATAGTAAAAGCGTAAATATGGTAGAGCGGCAAAGGCGCTATCACCACATTCATCCAATGACTAGGCGCTTTGCTAATCACATCAGCTGCCTGCAACATATTCGAAACCAGATTAGCATGGGTTAACATCACGCCTTTAGATACACCCGTTGTTCCGCCAGTATATTGTAGCACCACCACATCTTGCTCTTTTGTAGCTAACTTTACTGGTTTTTGGCCTTTACATTGCTTAATTGCAGAGCGCAAATTTATTGCATTAGGCAAGTTAAAACGCGGGATCATTTTTTTCACATGCTTTACTACTAAGTTAATTATCGCGCGCCCAACCAAAGGATGCAGATCAGCTAAGCTAGTTGTAAATACGTATTTTATAGTCGTATCAGCAATAATTTTTTCAACATTGTGCGCCACACCTTCATACACAATTAGTGCTTTTACTTGAGAGTCATTAAATTGATGTAATAACTCTCTACAGGTATATAAAGGATTGGTGTTTACCACGATCAAACCCGCACGCATCGCACCTAACAAGCAAACGGGATATTGTAAGATGTTAGGAAGCTGGATAGCAATTCGATCCCCTGCTTTTAAATCTGTATTCGTTTGCAAATAACAGGCGAACGCATCTCCTAATTGATCTAACTCGGAAAATGAGATGCTGTGCCCAAAACTGCTAAAAGCAGGTTTGTCGCTATAGGTTTTACAGGCTTTATCATATATATCCAATACAGATTTATAACCGTCTGTATTCAATGATGGCGGAATCCACGCCCCGCGTTTAAATTGATTCATAATTCACCCTTTAATTCGGTGAGCTCCACAGCACCATAAAACTCATAGCTATTCATTCTACTAGCCAATTTAACGGCCAACGATTAAGCCTTTGGTGCAAACAAACTGGCTAAAGTAGGTGCTAATGACAAGTCGCCCTGTGCGACAATTCTTCCTTCCATAAAAGCTTGCAGTGCGTCCTCCTCACCAGAGACAATACTTGATAACAAATCACCGCTAAGCGCTAAAGTAATATCCGCAGATCCGTGTGTACCTTGCTCTAAAACACATCGCCCATCTTTTATTTCGCAACTAAAACTTTGCTCTTGCGATAAGTTATATTGAAAAATAGCACTAATATTTTGCGCGGCGCTGGTATTAAAACGTTGCTGAATTTTGCCAAATAGCTTTTCTAAATCTAACATCTGTCACCTTTTTTATTAATCTATACTATTATTTGTTTTATTCTTAATATTGATATTGGATAATCCATTAACTTTCGCTAGTCACTCAAAGAGCCTTTCATTTGCAAGCGTTAAAAACAATTACCTTCATCTAGAACAATTACCACAAGCTACAGCTTTTAGCGCTGCCAGAGCTTCATGACTATAACCATTTCAATTTCATTTATGAATAAGTCTTCGCTAACGAACTAATAGCATATATCAAATATAAAACCTATCACTAGCGATGTATTTCATTGAATATGAAACTTATACACTTTAATGCTATTGGTTTTGCTACTGATCATCACCTGGCTGCGCACTCTACATTTTTAATAAAATCGCCAACGAGGCACTTCCTTAGCTAAGCGGCGCAATTAAGCTTTTATTCGATTCATTGAGTATAGTAAAATAGCGTTTATTATTTTAATTTTTCTTTGTGTTTTTCTACTAGGTCTTCCCGCTATTTATGTCCTTATCTATATCTAGGAATCAAGTTTTAGCTACCATGCAAACTTTATCAACCGTGGTCGTTATTGGTTATGTTTGGCCAGAGCCTAACTCGTCAGCTGCGGGCTCACGCATGCTGCAATTATTGGCGTTTTTCAAACAAACAAGCCAGCGCGTTATTTTTGCCAGCCCTGCACAATTAGGCGAGCATAGAGTGCAACTCAATACGTTAGATATTGAAGAGCATAACATTGAGCTTAACTGTGAAAGCTTTGATCACTGGATCAATGAATTACAGCCTGAGCTGGTGCTGTTTGATCGATTTATGATGGAAGAGCAATTTGGTTGGCGAGTTGAACAACAGTGTCCAAATTGCATCCGCATTTTAGATACCGAAGATCTGCATAGCTTACGCGAAGCTCGCCACCAACTATTAAAATTGGCACTTAAAGCTAATCGTGAAATTGATCTTCAGTTTGATCACTTAGATATCGTTTATCAAATAATGGTTACAACAGATGTGTGCCAGCGAGAAATCGCGGCTATTTTACGTTGTGATCTAACATTGATGATTTCAAAATTTGAAATCCATTTACTGACTCAAAAATTTAACGTCCCTCAAGCATTGTTATTACACTTACCCTTCATGCTTGAAGCACTTTATTTTAATGACAACAAGACTGACGATGATACTGCTACCGAACGTTGTAATAAGGCTTTAAACGCACTGCCTACTTTTGCCCAAAGAGCACATTTTGTCACTATTGGTAATTTTCGTCACGCACCAAACTGGGATACTATTTTGTGGCTTAAACAAGCTATTTGGCCAAAAATTCGTAAACTTATGCCAGAAGCTCAATTACATATATTTGGCGCTTATCCTCCCAAAAAAGCAACTAGCTTACACAACCCTAAACAAGGATTTTATGTACAAGGCTGGGCTGAAGATGCTTTTGAAGTACTTTCCCAAGCGCGCATATGCCTATCGCCGATTCGATTTGGCGCGGGCATTAAAGGTAAGTTTACCGATGCAATGCTCTGCTCAACACCAAGCATTACCACTAGCGTGGGAGCTGAATCGATGCACGGTGATTTTAGCTGGCCCGGTGCTATTCATAACTCAAGTAATGATATCGCTAAAGCGGCTGTCGAACTTTACCATTGTGCAGCACTTTGGCAGCAAGCGTCTGATAAAGGCGCTACAATTATAGATACTCATTACAATAAAACACACTTAAGTGTGCAATTAGAAGCAGCTATTGGCGCGCTGCAAAAAGACTTAATTGCATTGCGTTTAAACAACTTCACAGGAATGATGCTGCGCCATCATCACCACAAAAGTACAAAATATATGGCGCAATGGATAGCAGCCAAAAATAGTAATTTAAAGTAGAATGAAACCTTGAATCTCATCTTAATAGGTTTCTGCTCACATCAAGCTAGTTTTGAAAATCCCCACTTCTTCCCAGTGCAGATTACTCAAAACACCATGCGCACATAATTTAGACAGTAAATAGGTTAGAACATGAAAATTGAAGAGTTTGTACCAGGCCAACGCTGGATCAGTAACACGGAATCAGAATTAGGTTTAGGCATTATCGTTGTTAGCGAAAACCGCCGTATTGAAGTTAGCTTCCCAGCCGTTGGTGAGCGCAGAACATACGCTTCTGATAACGCGCCACTAAGCCGCGTTATTTACAATGTTGGAGAAAGCATTTCAGACCAGCAAGGTAGTGCTTACACTATTATTGCTCGTATTGAAGAAGAGAGCTGTTTTATCTACCAATGTTCCGATTCACAAGGCGAACAGGTTTCACTCGATGAAATTGATCTAGATAGCTTTGTACACTTTAGTAAACCACAAGATAGACTTTTTGCCGGCCAAATCGATAAGTTAAAATCCTTCAAATTAAGAATAGCAACCTTAGAGCATCAACATCGCCACCAGCAATCTGGCGTTTGTGGCTTATTAGGCCCTAGAGTTCAGCCATTACCTCATCAATTTTATATTGCATCCCAAGTTGCTAACAGACACGCGCCAAGAGTATTACTTGCCGATGAAGTAGGCCTTGGAAAAACAGTAGAAGCAGGTTTGATATTACATCAACAGCTCATGACTGAACGCGCCCAACGCATTCTTATTATTGTTCCTGATTCACTAGTACATCAATGGTTAGTTGAAATGCTACGCCGTTTTAATTTGATGTACACCATTTTGGATGAACCGCGCTGTTTAGCCATTGAAGATAAAATGCCGGATATTGATTTAGACCTTTTTGAATCAGATGTTATTCCCGATGAACTGTTAGACGTTAACCCTTTTGAAAGCTCGCAGTTAATACTTTGCTCGTTAGAGTTTCTTGCACAAAACCCACACAGAGTTGAACAAGCACAAGCTGCGACTTGGGATTTACTCATCGTTGATGAAGCGCATCACTTACAGTGGAGCGAAACACAAGTTAGCACAGAATATCAACTGATTGAAGATCTAGCAAAACACACTGCTGGGCTATTACTACTTACTGCAACGCCTGAACAACTCGGGGTTGAAGGTCACTTTGCGAGGCTGCGCCTGCTTGATCCTGATCGCTATTATGATTTACAAAAATTTAAAGACGAAGAACAAGATTATCGCCCTTTAAGCCAGTTTATTGAAGCGCTACTAGCAACAGATGCACAGCATAAGCTTATTGCTGGCGAATTTGATGATTCACTGCAAAAATACTTAAGTACTGAGCAATTCGAGCAGATCAAACTACAACTTAAAGCCAAACAAGATAGCACTGAAATTATTCAGGATACTGTTGATCAGTTACTTGATCAGCACGGTACTGGACGCGTATTGTTTCGTAACACCCGCGCTGCAATTACGGGCTTTCCAGCACGTGAATTACATGCGCACTCATTAGCTAAACCTGATCTTTATGACGCGATAGCCCTTGAAGTATCAGGTATCGAAAAGCTACATCCAGAACTTATTTTAGGACAAGATTGGCTCCACAATGATCCTCGAGTTAATTGGTTAATAGATTGGTTAAAAGAGTTTCGTTACGAAAAAATATTACTTATCTGCGCCAGTGCTGAAACGGCTATTGCCTTAGAAGATCATTTACGGTTACGCGAGGGAATTCGCTCTGCTTCTTTCCATGAAGGGATGTCGCTCATTAATCGAGATAGAGCTGCAGCTTACTTTGCAAATCTAGAAGATAACGCGCAAATTCTTATTTGCTCTGAAATAGGTAGCGAAGGAAGAAACTTCCAGTTTGCCAGTAAAATCGTGCTTTTTGACCTGCCTCTAAACCCTGATTTGCTGGAGCAGCGCATCGGTCGATTAGATCGTATTGGCCAGCAAAACAATGTTCAAATACATGTGCCTTATTACGAAAACAGTGCACAACAAGTACTGCTAGATTGGTATCATCAAGGCTGTAATGCTTTCGAGCAAAGTTGCTCAATTGGCATGCAATTATTTAACAGTTTTGAACAAAAATTACTGCAGTGTTTTAATTCTTGTGACGAATCTGAAATACAGCAGTTAATAACAGCTACTTGCGGCGCGCGAGTTGCGCTTGAAGAAAAACTGCAACAAGGCCGTGATAAAATATTAGAATTAAATTCTTGTAGAGCAATTCCCGCTCAGAAGGTTTTAGACGATATTGAAGATGCTTACACACCACAAGTTCTAGCCAAATACATCGAAGACATGTGTGATTACTTCGGCGTTGAAATACAACCTTACGACGCTTACAGCTTCACCTTGCACCCAGGTGATCATATGCGTACACATCACTTCCCAGGGCTAACAGAAGATGGCGTAAGCGCGACGTGGGATAAAGATCACGCATTATCAAGAGATGATTTACAATTCCTCACATGGGAACATCCACTTGTGACGGGTGCTATCGATATGATGCTTAGTGGCGATTATGGAAATACCTCATTTTGCACACTGCAGTTACCGCCAATAAAAGAAGGCTCGCTGCTTATTGAAGCTATTTTCACCCCTCATTGCGCTGCACCTAAATCGCTACAGCTAAACCGCTATATAGAGCAAGGCATTCATCGTGTGTTGCTTGATTCTAACGATAATGATCTCTCTGCTATTATCAGTGCTGATAACATTCATGCGCTATCTAAAAAGGTACCGAAAAAGAGCGCGCAAAACCTTATCAAGCACGCTAGAAACCAGATAGAGCAACAGATTGTAAAAGTTGAAAATATTGCGAAAACACAGCAACCAGATATGATTACAAAAGCACTGAGTAAAATTAATCATCAAATGGAAGCAGAGATAGCCCGCTTACAAGCACTAGCTAAGGTTAATCCTAATATTCGTGAGTCAGAAATTGAATATCAACGTGAGGCACATCTTGCATTACAAAAGTACGCTGCAAGCTTACAACTCAAGCTTGAAGCCATTCGTATAATTGTGGTGACAGGGTAAGTTTTTTACTTTCTTCTACATTTTATTTGTTAAATCACCGATCGGTGATTTAACAATTATTCAAGCAAGCGCACTTATATAAATACATATGCGTTTTCTTTATAACATCCTCCTAAAAGTCCAACTATTTATTGGTAACCGCAGCTCTTAAACTAGAGAATCATTTTGTTTAAAGCACATAGCCATCAACGGATGCTACATTCTCATTTTTGCTATCATTTGACTCAGCATTAGGTATGTCATTAGCTGTATTGTTTTCAATAACAGCTTCAAACCTTTCTATCAGCTCATTGAGCATATAACCTCTTTGCTCTGTTACCTGCAGGCGTGATAAACCGCTGCGCAGGCAATAATCTTGCATTAATGCATTTATCAAATTTTTTTTACGCTGCAAGAGCCAGCTTCGCTTCACATTTAACATTTTATCAAGCTCAACGGCACAAACAATTTTATTAGTACTTATCTCGCAGACAACATAGTCAAAGATATAGTTAGCAAACAGCTTATGCGCACCTTCGCTGATGATCTTAACGCGGCTCTCTACCTGTAGTAAATCAAAGGCTTTCACCTTTCCTATTACATAATAATTTGAACCTACTCCTTTTTCTAGCACCTTTAAAAAAGCACGTTCTGCATTATTAAACTGATATCCAGGAATCAAAGCTGCCTCTGTTTCTTGCTTGCGAGTTACAGTTATCCTCTTGACGCAATTGAAATAATAAAAAGTACAAAACAAAACAAAGGGCGGCAGCACTACAAGCCATAGCATATAAATTTTCTTTAACTCCAGGATTGATATTCAAAAAACATTTGATGAACTAGTTGATGTATAAATAAAAACGATGCAAAAACTGAGCTCAATACATCTACGTATTACAAAACAAACCTGTTTAACGATTCGAAGTAATAGTTTGCGGCTTTTACGTGATTTATTCTAAGAGCACTATAACGGCTGTATTCTTCATTCAAGGTTCTGCAGCCTGTCGGACTTAACAGAAATCTACTTTTTCTCGCTACGATCGGTCAAACCTGACAGGCTGCTAGATAAACAAATAAAGCGCTTTGCTTAGCAATCCCTGTGATGCAAGTACCTGGTATTTTTTTGCTGCTAACTTTTCAAGCTTAAACCAGCTCATTCTATCTATTTCAGCCAATAGAACTGTCTTGGCGCATTTTAAACTTTCTCAAGAAATATGCGACTGCTTTATCCCACTCAAGATAGATATCTTCAAATGCGCCCCCGCTAGATAAATATCGCTGACACTCAAACAATTCCTGCTCTTTTAATACTTTCTTTCTAAGGTGATATTTGCTCATTCACTTACTATTGCTGATTCATTCTTAATTATTTTTAACATATCATAAATAACTTTTTGACATATCAGCTCTCATAAAAATATATATCAATATTACTCGATATATATTTTAGTATTATTTATTATTTTGTTTTAAAACAACTAGTTACTTAATAAATAATTACTATATATGTTTGTTATTTCAGCAATAAATTGCTATACTTAATTTGTAATTTTGATTAATCTATATGGAGTTAAGATCATGCAAGAAAAAGAAATAAAATTGCTTTTCAACGCTAGTGTTTTCGATTCATGCCAAGCTATTCCTATTTCTATGTCTCGCGGCTGGACGCTGAAATTTGTCACTAAAGATGACAATGTAATGACCTTAGACTTACAACGCGGCAATCAAGAAAGAGAATTCAGAAGTTTAGATGGCGCGTCAGCTGTTGCTAAACGCATTGGCTTTGAGTGGCTGAACGTGCATATAGGTGATTTAGAATGGAAAGAAAAAGTCTAATAGCTTATTGCGCTAGCTAAATGACATAGCAGCTCATATCAATTACGACGCGCTACAATTGTGTAAGTAATACTTTTTAAAAGGCAAAAAAAAGGCAGCCAAATTGGCCGCCTGATAGTAATTTTAATGTATTCTTGAAATAACCTAGTACATTCTAATACTCGTTATTTATTGACCTTAATAGCTTTTCACGTTAATTATTTTTAGTTACATTGACTATTTCAATCGAAAACTTTAAATCATTTCCCACATATGGGTGATTAGCATCAACAGTAATAAGCTCGTCTGAAATCTCAACCACGGTTACTAACTCCTTCTCTCCTTGAGGATTAGTTACTTCGCACATCAAGCCTACTTCTAGATCATCCATACCAGAAAATATTCCCGCATCAATATCATAGACTTTTTCTTCATCCCACTGCCCATAACCATCGTCTGCTTTGATCTTCAATTGGAACTTATCGCCAATAGACTTTCCCTGCATACCTTTTTCTAAGCCAGGTATTATTTTCCCTTTACCGGTTTCGAAAGACACTGGCTCTTGATCTTTTGATGTATCGACGACTTCGCCTTTTTCATTTAACAAGGAATAGTGAAATGACACGGTACATTCTTGATTTATTTGCATGATTTAATTCGCCAATTGAGCGGTGATCCATTCACCTAATAACATTAATGAAGCAGTTGTCACTTCGTGATCCATAGCAAAGGTATGCCACTGAGGGTTGAAACCCAAATCTTTTAGTTGAGCTACGCCATTTTCACCTAACGCACAAGGCACTACATTATCGTGATCCCCATGAATAGATAGTATAGCTAAAGATCTGCCCGCTAAACACTGCTCACCAGTTAAAGATCTTGGCAAGTAGGTTGACATAGCAGCAACACCTGCAACATTGGAACTTGTTGTCAATGCGAGCTCATAAGCAACCGCTCCACCTTGAGAAAAACCTACGACAATTATTCTTTTTGCCGCAATACCCTGATCAACTAAATCTGCGACCAACTGCGCCATCTGCTCAACGGATTCTTGTAGCTGCTGCTCATCGGTAACCCTTTGTGGCAACATTGCCTTAATATCATACCAAGAACGCATCTGCATGCCGTTATTGATAGTTACTGCTCGCTCTGGCGCACTGGGGAACACAAAACGTACTTTCAAATCCTGGGCTAACTGCAAATGAGGTATCGCAGGAACAAAATCGTTTCCATCTGCACCTAACCCATGTAGCCATATCACAGCAGCATCTGGAGAGGAATGGGTATCTTTAATTATTGTTTGCAATGTTGGCTCCTAAAAAAATAACAAGTTAATACTACTAATTATCCTGAATTCGATGATTAAGTGCAAAGCAGGAATAGCTATTTTAGCTACTCTAATGCCAAATCTAAAATTGCACACGCTCTTATAAAGTAAAACCTGAAGACATATAGACCTTACTATCTCAGGAGAACTTCACAAGCCACTAAGATTGTAATACAACACACGCAGAAGAAGGAGTTAAGATTGATAAACCACCTAAGAGAGAAGGATGAATAACACAACCTTTGCACTGACGTTTATCAGCTGTATTATTCACTAAAAATTGAGTCTGGGTTATGGTTGAAGCCTCTCAACTGACCAGTTATGATCTTGCAAACTATACACAAAACGATCATGTAAACGGCCTTCTCGGCCCTGCCAGAACTCGAATTTACTCGGAATCAAACAATACCCCCCCCATCGATCGGGCTTGCTAACACTTTCTCCTTGAAGCTGGGCTTCAAGCTCGTTAACTAAGCTTTGCATCTGTGCACGAGTTTGCACGGGCTTACTTTGATGACTTGCTGCGGCACTTAATTGACTTCCTCTAGGGCGCTGAGAGAAATACTGCTTAGCATCCTCAGAACCCAATTTATGCACAGTACCTTGGATACGTACTTGGCGCTCTAAACCGTTCCAGTAGAACATTAATTCGGCTTGTGGATTCTGTGCTAAATCAGCGCCTTTCTGACTTTCATAATCGGTATACCAGCAAAAGCCTGTATCGTCGTAATGCTTTAATAATACAATTCTTGCAGAGGGCATACCTGATGCATCTGCAGTAGCTAGAGTCATCGAGGACACATCATCAGCGCGAACGCTTCGAGCTTGTTCAAACCACTTGGTAAACTGCTCTACAGGGTTATCTGCTAGATCTTTGCGTGAGAAGTCACTGGCACTGTATTCACGTCGTATCGTAGTTAAATCTATAGCTTTTTTTTCCATCTAACACCTTCCAAAATTTGCTTTATAGGTTTCGTGCAGTGCATCATAATTTTTAAATTAATAGCAGTACTTGATTTCAAACAACATACTGTTAAGTACTGATTATTTAAAAATACAGAATAGACACTGGAAACTCGTTTTATAATTAATTATTTACAAGTACTCTTCACCACACCTTTAATACCCAGCCCAGGCAATATATAAATTGCTAAAACCACCATTAAAAGCTATAGATAGCAACATTAAACAAACACTGCACAGAACATTTTAATTATCGAGATAATTTATTGTGACAAAAACGCTAACTATATTGAGATTTACCTGCTTTTGCATACTATTAGCTATTTTAAGCGGCTGCTCCAATAACCCTAATCAGCCGTTTAGAATAGAGTCTCTGGCAAAATCTGAGCTAGATATGGTGATTGATGCCCATCTTACTCAAACCAACTCCCAAGCCATCGAATTAATGAAAAAACTATACAAGCGCAATCCAAAGGAGCTTAAAAAAGCACCTGCCGGCACCAGCATAAACACCCGCACAAAACAACTATTCGGCTTCCCAAGACAAGTACAGTTCAATGAATTAGGCAATACCTATGCTAATAGCGCTTTAATAAACACCTTTAACCCCGACTTTAAAGGCGATAGAGTATTCTCGTTCATGGCGGGAGTCGCTGGAATCTTACATAGCTCATATAACTTCCAGGATGAGTTCTTTATGTTAGATGCTATTAACGAGCAAAAAATTTATAACTCAGCGCGAAATTTAGAAACTGCCAGCTGGCTACTTAATAACAGGAAAGACACACAAAATATATTGTATTTATTAAGCAATAGCTATACCTCTCAAAGCACTGCCAACCTTAGTTATGCACGCCTTTTCGGTAAAATAATTGCCAGCCAAGATATATTGGCCAACATCATCGCTAACAGAAACAATCGGACAATTAATAAGGTATTGCACGGCTTCGCTTCTACAACTTTATTGCCTATTTAACATTTACTCGAGCGGTTAGCCTTATCTATTTAGCAACCACTATAATTTGATATATTGCTCGAGTAGGTAACGACCTCTATCACCAATTTGTGCTAGCCATTGCTTGACTATCGATAAACCTATTACTTCAAATTCTCGTTGTAACGGAGCATCAAAACTCAACACACTGATACCAGACTCTACTAGTCGTCTCTTAGCATCCAATGAGGCCTGTTTAGATCTAGCCCACCCCTGTGCCTCAATCATATTAGCTGCCTTTAAAACACTTCTCTGATCATCTTGAGATAACGCATTCCACTGTTTCAAGTTAATAACCATCATCGTTTTTGGCAACCAAGCTTGCAGGTCATACCAAAACGGAAAATACCTTGATAACTTCAACTTTTGTGCCGCTAAAGCTGAGCCAAACAACAAATCCAATTGCTTCTTCTGCAAAGCTCTAGGCAATTTTGATACAGGCATAATGACAGGCCTTAGGCCAAGTTTTTCACCCAGACTAGCGGTAACTTTACTATAGGGCCTAAAACGCAAACCTTTAAAATCAGCTAGCTGTGTAATGCTCTTATTACTATATAAACCTTGAGCTGGCCACGGTACTGCATATAGTAATTTAACCCCTTTATTCTCCAAAACTTTTTCAACAGATTTTTTTGAAGATTTATATAAATTAAACGCTTCTCGGTAGTTTTTGGCTAAAAAAGGTAAAGCATCCAATTGAAATACAATATCCACATGATCTAATGCAGAAATCAAACGAGAGCCAACAGGGACTAAATCATTACTTACCGCGCCAAATATCTGTTCACCTTTAAATAGAGATTCATCTAAGTATGGCGTAATCACAATACGATTTTTTGTCACTTTTTTTACTTGCTTAGCAAAGCCAAGAGCAAGCTGTGCTTGAAAATTGTCCTTATCATTAGCTATTGGCATTTGCCAATCAACCGCCTTAACCTGAAAAGAAAACAATCCGATAATACTCATTACTAGAGCTGGTAAAAAAAAATGCCTACGCCGCTTAAAAACTAAAATCAAACTACCTCCAAATACCAAAATCAAGAACCCCGCAGCAAGCTTTCTCGTAATCTCGAATTCGCTTCGCGAAGAGGGGCATGCTAAGTAATTTTTATAAAGTCAAAGACTTTACGCTGCAAGCTGCGGGGAATTTACCCTTGGATGATTTAGGCCCCGCCTAAGTCATCTCTACTAAACTTGCGCTATAAATGATGCCGCTATACGAACAGCGCAATAATTCTGTGCCTTTCCCACCAGACGACCCTACTGGCTATGTTTTTAATTTTTACTGATTGATATTATTTGCATCACATACAAGCTTTTACCGCACTTTAATCCCATTAGAGCTATCGGATAACTCACATTGATAAATTTTATTATGAGAATTCCAAATTAGCACCTTACAATTAGGCACAATATACAGTTGCAGCTCATTTTATTTCATTAAAAAATCCCTTACAAAATAGCATAAGATTTAGACCTATTTTTATTTTTATGCTGTTAATTCTCATATTAACAATTCACTGCTTTCACTATGATTTACGAATAACTGGCAAAGTTATAAACCTCGAGCAGTATATTGAATAAATTAAAATTGCAGGGAATACTCATGAACACGTACCTCAATACAACCTTAATGACGTTAATCGTTTTGTTCGCATTCAGCACTACAACTTACGCAGCTTCAAGTTGCAAGGGCCAAAGCCAATCGGCTTGCGATACAAATGATAGTTGCAGCTGGATCAATGCACACAAACGCAAAGATGGAAACAAAGTAAAGGCTTACTGTCGAACAAAGCCCCAGAAAAAAAGTGCAACAAGCACTAAAAAAACGGGTGATAAGCTAAAAAAAGACACAAAATCAGTAAAGAAAAACACCATTGACACAAAAAACAAAATGCCTAAAGAAATCAAAACAGCAGACATTATAAAGAAAAAAGCTGGTTAAAAGCTATCAGTATTGCTCTACATCCAACTCGAAAATGCTCAAGCTATCAGCTACTTAAGCATTTTTGATGTCAAAGCTATAAACCGGGGATTTTATTCCCATTAACTTTAATCACACCTTTTTTTACACTTAAATCAAAGCTATAGCTCTCACCTTCATCATTAAGAAAACCCATTCCTACAACAAACTGTAATTGCTGAGGATTATAATTCGGCAACGCCTGTAAAAACTTCTTTGGTGCGAGCAGTTTTGCTTCAAGGTCAACTTTATTCATCAATCCTTGACGATCTAGCATCGCCTCTTGAATAGCAAAAGGTGCCATTTTCAAGCTAGCTTGCCCCTCTAACACAGCATCATCCACCGCTACAGAAACGCGCTTTATATCAAAATTTACCCCTTTCTCAGTAATAGTACTCACCAGCGGCAATAGCTGCGCTGGGTCATTGATAGACCCTGTTGCTTGCTGCATTTCTTGTATCTTCTTGACAAAATTTTGTACAGAGTTAAAATCAAAATCAAAAGCTAGCTGCAATTGCGGTTTGTCAAAACGATATAACTTAGGGCCCACTTCCACTTTTACAGAAGCTGATTGGTATTCAAGATCAAGTAAAACACGTTCGTCTTTAATTTCATGCCCGACATCAACTACAAACTTCTCAATTAGCGTTTGTGTATCAACACCGCTTACTTTAATACTTTCTATTAAGAATTGCCCTGAAGATCGCTCAGCAAATTTCGCAGAAAGTATATCGCCATCAATGACACTTCTTTGATCCTTTAATCGAGTTTCAGCTACATCTACACGCATGCTATCGTCTTTGATATAGCTTGGCATCACGGCCCAATCTAGCTCAAGCGTCTCTTTTGTTAGATTTAGCTCAGCTCTTGAACTCCCGATTGATATTTCTTGCGGACCTTCTGTTGCTATAAAGGCATCCGAAACAAGAGCACTTTTGATTGTTACGGTGTTTTCCAACATGTTATAACTATAATTACTATTTACAACCAAAGGTGCTTTAGTCGTATTTACTTGATAACTTTTAACTTTATCCAGCAAACCACCTTCAGCAATTGTTGTTACACTACTACTAGCTAAAAAACTATGAGAGTAATTAATATCAAAACTAATTGAATTTGTACCCGCCCAATCAACTACTGGTTCAGATAAATCTAAAAACTCTAATGTCAGTGTATTTGCAGAGGAAAATAACGACTCATCAACACTGGAAGTAACTTTAGCAACACCCGTGTAATTAGCTGTAATTGCAGCAACGTAACGCTGGTATTCTAAATTCACTTGCTTTCCAGTAACAACGGTCCCAACCCCGAAGCCGGCACCAACCACTACAAATAACCCACCAACCCACAAAGCTTTATTCATTACCTAATCCTTTAAAATAAAAACAGGCATATTAACAGCTAGCTTATTAAAATGATCTAGCTGGGCGTATTAATTGATTACCTGAGCACACAATTAGTAAAAAAAAACACAGATAAGTTGCATTTTTTGTTTTGCTTTTAACTAAACTACCTTTAGCAATTCCCAGCGCATTGGTCGCAGCTCATATATACCACAAAACGGCAACTTTAGTGTCTTAACTGTTACTCGCCTTAACTTGGCTGTATGATGCCCTTTCTTGATACAACCCAACTATTATCACGGATAATTCAATGTCAGATCTTTTAAGCTCACAGCCGCGCCATCCCGATTTAGAAATTTACATCAAAAGCCGCAGTGGCGAAGAAGTTATCAACTGGCTGCAAACAATATGTAAAGAAGTTACTGAACTATCGTGCACAGATCACTCTAATGAGCTGCGAGTAATATTTTCTGATGGCTATGTAGATTGCTCTTTACAGCAAAAAGTATCTGGCAAAGCTTGGAGCAGCCTATGGTTCAAAAACAACGAAACACCTTGGGCCACCGATTTAGATTGCGCGTTACAAGCATCTAAGCAAATGGGCACACAAATTCGTTGTATTAAAGCTAGCTGGAGCGATACAGAAGATAAAGAAAATGAAGAAGATCAATGGTGGCGAGTTGAAGATAATACTCAAGAATTAATTAGCTGGAAAAGCTAGTAAGAATTAATATAATAACTCTCGTGTTAAATTTTTTGTTATCAGTAAACACTAATAACAAAAAGACATACACGGGAGTACAAAACGAAGCGCTCTATTGAAAATCTAACAACAGCTAAGCTGCTATATCAACACTTCCCCTAGCAATATTAATGTGATCCAACATAAGCTTACCTGAAGACATCAATGCAACCTTTTCAAACTGATCAGCAGCAGATTTAGCTGTTCTAGGCGCCTCTGCCATCGTTTCTATAAATGCATTAACAAAAGCAAAATCACCAAAACGCAGCTGTCGCACTGAGTTATTTAAACGCTCAACTAGTTCAGGTTTATTTACTTCAACCTCGGTAGGATAAACCGATTGATGTACGACTGACTCAGCAGCTGGCGCTACTGGCATAGAAAAGCTGGGACCAATGTTTTGATTAGCAGTAATAAGAGACAACAACATTGCAAACTGCGCGCCATTGGCACCTTGTATCGCGCTAGGCAGGCTCGCGGTATAAGTTTCAATTCGCTCTAGTTGTATTTGGTCCGTTTGCATCATTACTTCACTAGGTTGATTCAAGGCTGAATAAATATTAACAGCTAATACTATCCATTATTTTACATATCGGCCGCATATGGCAATACTTTACTATATTTTATATATTTGATTAGTAGCATAAGATGCTCCATGCTAAAACTAAAATTATATTAGGAATAATAATCAACATATAATATTCTGCTCATTTGAAAAAAGCACTTATAGCCCACTAATTCTATTGGAAATAATCATGGGAAGATGGCGAGCACCGCAGCCACAGAGCTCTAAATATATAACTCAAAACGGCTTTAATCAACTCAATGCAGAGCTACGCTATCTCTGGAAAGAAAAGCGTCCATTAATTACACAGGCCGTCAGAGAAGCAGCCGCACAAGGCGATCGCTCTGATAACGCAGAGTATACAGAAGGTAAACGCTTGCTACGTGAAATTGATCGCCGCGTACGCTTCCTATCCAAGCGCTTAGACGATATATATGTCGTCGATCAGATCCCGCAAGACACTAGCGTCATTGTTTTTGGTGCCTGGGTGACTTTATTAGACGAAAGAGATCAGCTGCGCACTATTAGAATCATTGGACCTGATGAAATAGATACAAGCGGACTATTAGTCAGCATGGACTCGCCATTAGCAAAAGCATTATTCAAAAAACGAGTTGAAGATGAAGCAGAAGTAATAAAACCCGATGGTACAGTAGCGTACTATGAGATTACTAAGATTGAATATAAAAAAGAATAAATTGATACATATTAAAGAAATGAATATATAAAAGACAAGAAGGGTATTACTAATCCACCGAGTTGGTGGGCCGTGTAGGATTCGAACCTACGACCAATTGGTTAAAAGCCAACTGCTCTACCAACTGAGCTAACGGCCCTTCCGGTAGTACTGGCTCCTCGAGTAGGACTTGAACCTACGACCAATAGATTAACAGTCTACTGCTCTACCAACTGAGCTATCGAGGAACTACATTTTTCTAACATCCCATCATCTAATGCATTGCTACATTAAATGGCGGAGGGGCAGGGATTCGAACCCTGGGAGCCCTTCGACTCGCTGGTTTTCAAGACCAGTGCTTTCGGCCACTCAGCCACCCCTCC
>JBALXS010000065.1:0-28378 GCA_036960485.1 Oceanospirillaceae bacterium | reverse complement strand
CTGGCTAAAGCTGAGCCTTGGGCTTCAATGGAAAATACTGGCGTTTGGTAAATATTGACCTTTATTCGTGAAAAAAATTCATTGCCATTAAATCCTCATAGGACTAATCAGTGTTAGAGCTTGCTACCACCCATTTGCATAACAGTGCTAACGCTGATTTTTCTTTTCAGTATCAAATAAAACACAGCAAACGAAAAACGCTTTGTGTGCAAATCAAGCGCGGTGAAGTCAGAGTTTTAGCGCCAATGCGTTTTCCAAAAGCTGAAATCCTACTTTTTTTGCAACAAAAGCAAACTTGGATAGAAGCTAAAATACAGCTGCAAATAGCGCGAGCAAACCAGTTACAAGTATTACAAAAAAGTGCGATATTACTTTGTAATGGTATTGAAAAAACGCTGCTTACTAACAACAGTAATCGCTTTGCCATTAGCGAAGATGCACTGCATGTATATCTAGATATCCCTAGCAGGGTGGCTAGCGAGAAACGTGATGCATATATAAAAAAACAGCTGGCAAATTGGTTTCAAGATAAAGCATTGCAGCGGTTACCAAATAAGTTAGCACAATTTAGTTACCAATTAGAGCTAGAACCCACTGATTTACACATTAAGCGCTACAAAGCACGCTGGGGGAGTTGTAATAGCCGCGGGGAAATCAGCCTCAACTATTTGCTAATGATGACACCAGATTTCGTGATTGATTATGTCATTGTGCATGAGTTATGCCATTTAAAACACATGAATCATTCCGCTAGTTTTTGGGCATTAGTTACATTGCATTACCCAGCATTTAAGCAAGCAAAACTATGGCTAAAACAACATAGCTCACAATTAAACGCGTTTCATCAATAGGAAAAACATACATGTTTACATGGCACTGCAAAAATTTTCAAGAATTATCGACGTTGGAATTATATGCCATTTTAAAAGCCCGACAAGATGTATTCGTCATTGAACAAGCTTGTATTTATCCTGATTTTGATGGCTTGGATCAGCAATGCCTGCATTTATTTGCCACATTAAAAGACAACAGCGATATTATTATTTCCGCCTATTTACGCATTTTACCGCCCAATTTACAGTACTCAGAAGCTTCCATGGGCAGAGTGCTAACAACACACACATCAAGAGGGACAGGAGTAGGTAAAGTATTGGTGCAAAAAGCCATTAATACAATACAAAATGAATACCCACTACAGCCGATTAGAATTTCAGCGCAACACTACTTACAAATTTTTTACAGCCGTTTTGGTTTTAAAGCTATTTCAGAAATTTATGAAGAAGATGGCATCCCGCATATCGCTATGTTATTAAAATAAGATTTCATCTTCATTTATTATCTAAGCCTAAGGAACCGTTTATCTATTTCTCTAGGCTTGTTCATCACAGTATAGAGATCGCATCGCAAAATTCATGTGACAACCTATACTGCGTATTACTTTCTTGAGAGATCTACTGGGCCACGTAATTCGATTCGTTTAAGCATTATGTAAAGTGGTTAGCGAACGGTTAATTATTATAATTCATCAGTTGGCTTTAGTTTACTGTGTCCGATACTAAGTAGAGCTAGAGCTATGAATATAGCCTATTAATAGCTATGTAATATTTATAACAGACGCAGTCTTATAGCGAATCAAACACTTTCATATAAAACACGTGTTTTGTAAATATAGCGAGATTAGGTTATGCTTTAAAAAATTTAAGCCAATGAATTTGAAAACAATTATCGACCTTCTCTGTTTGAAGGTATATTCGCGCTGTTAGCATTTTCATCCCCTTTAATATTTTATCAAAAGAGAACATTTGTGGAATTCACTGTCATTGCTGGACGGATTTTTGCTACCATTTTTCCAATGGTGGTGATTGTTTGCCTAGGCTATTTATATGCTCGAAAGAAGCCAACTAATATGGCAACTGTTAATAATCTCAATATTGATGTTTTCATTCCTGTACTAATTTTTTCAGTGTTATCAGCTAAGTCTTTCGAAATTTTATCACTTCAAAACCTCGCCTATGCCAGCGCAATAGTTGTGATAGGTTCAGGGGTTATACTCTACCCATTGTGTAAATTTCTAAAAGTAGATGCTAAAACTTTTATCCCCCCAATGATGTTTAATAACAGTGGTAATTTAGGTTTACCTTTACTCTTACTGGCCTTTGGAGAAAATGCACTTAACGCTGCTGTAGTATTGTTTATTGTCGAGATGTTCTTACACTTCACTTTAGGCATCTATATTCTAGATAGGAAAATGAACCCACTTAAAGCCTTAAAACTACCGATGATCTTAGCCACATTTGCCGGTTTATTGTTTTCAAGCTTTAACATTGAGTTACCTGACACCATTAAAGTCCCGTTAGATATGATGGGTAAAATCTGTATCCCGCTAATGCTTTTCGCGCTGGGGGTCAGAATGATTGATATCGATTTCAGCACTTGGAAAGTAGGATTGTGGGGAGCTATTCTGGCGCCTGCAAGTGGTATTTTAATTGCGCTACCTATAGGCTCAATATTGCAATTAAGCACGGAACACTTCGCATATCTAATCGTATTTGCAGCGCTGCCACCCGCCTTGCTTAATTATATGATTGCAGAAAAGTATCAACAACAGCCTGCGCAAGTGGCTTCTATTGTTTTGATTGGCAATATATCCAGCTTAGCGATCATGCCACTGGTTCTATATTTTGTTTTGTAAGATTTTTAGATAGAAGTTAATAGTACTTGCTAACCTGCACTTTCAATTAACGCTATTTTTTTTGCCCGCGGGTATTTCTTAATTTGAGCTTCTCGTTTACAAGCTTCAGATCTATTCATGCTTTGCTCGAACCACACCATAACAACCGGCCGGCGCGCTTGTGTATAGCGCGCTCCGCCTTTTTGTAATCCGTTATGTTCTTTCACACGCCGTTGGCAATCAGTTGTTACACCAGCATATAGAGTATCATCAGCGCAGCGTAACAAATATGTAAACCACGGTTTTGATACTGCTATTACTTCGTCTTCTTTTTTAATAGATGTCATTATTCACAAGCTTGCACTTTCGAAACGCCATGACAATTATTAATCTTGCGTTACCAATGGTAAGTGCTGCTCGCCAAACCAGCTTAGCTGCTTTTGTAAAAGCACCACCTGGCCCACTATAATTAAAGCAGGCGCTGCTAGTTGTGCGGTTTCCTGTAACTCCACCAGCGTATCCAATGTGCCAACTAACACTTTTTGGTCAACAGCAGTACCTTTTGAAACAATAGCTGCAGGTGTATCTGAGCTTTGCCCAGCCGCTACTAATTTTTCACAAATATCTGCTAAATTATGTAAACCCATGTAGAAGACAACAGTTTGATCACCGCGTACTAATTGCGAATAATCTAACTCACTGCTACGGTTTTTTTGCTGACCTGTTACAAAGGTAACGCTTTGGGCAAAATCACGGTGTGTTAAAGGTATTCCACCGTAAGTTGAACAAGCGCTCGCAGCGGTAATACCTGGAACAACTTGGAAAGGAATTCCGTGCTCGTGCAAACTTTGTAGTTCTTCTCCGCCGCGTCCAAATATAAATGGATCGCCGCCTTTTAAACGTACCACTCTGCGACCTTGCTTGGCATGATCGATGAGCATTTGATTTATATTTTGTTGTGGAACGCTGTGATTGTCTCTATTTTTACCAACAAAAATTAAATCTGCATCACGACGACACAGTTCCATTACTTCTTTTGATACTAAAGCATCGTACATCACTACGTCGGCTTGTTGCATTAAACGCAATGCTTTAAACGTGAGTAACTCTGGATCTCCAGGGCCTGCACCTACTAAGTACACTTCCCCTGCTGGAATATCACTATTAGCATCTGTTAACTTTTTTTCCATCATTGTATAGGCATCTTGATCACGCCCAGCCAACATTGTTTCAGCAACTTGCCCTTGTAAAATACTTTCCCAGAACTTGCGTCTTTGGTTAATAGTCTTAAATTTGTCTTTTACTCGTTGTCTGAATTTTCCTGCTAGTAAAGCAAGATTGCTATAACCATTAGGAATCAAGGTTTCAAGTTTTGCTCTTAATACTCTCACTAAAACAGGCGCTTGTCCGCCCGATGAAATCGCAATAACAATAGGCGATCTATCAACAATAGCGGGGAAAACAAAGGTACAAAGTGCTGGGTTATCTACGACATTTACAGGTATATTAAGTGCTAGTGCATCTTGATAAACGCGTTTATTCAACGCTTCATCATCGGTGGCTGCTGTCACTAATAACTTATCTGCTAACAATGATGGCTGGTACTCGCCTATAATCGCAATACCGTTATTATCAGCGAGTAACTGGCTAAGCTGTGGGTCAATTTCATGGCTAACCACAGTGACGATTGCTTTGGTACGCACTAACATTCGCGCTTTACGCAGCGCAACTTGGCCGCCGCCAACTAATAATGCATTACGGTTTTCGAGCTTAAAAAAGAGGGGTAAATAATCCATGATAGTACACTTATATCTAGATGAATAAAGGATGGTTTAAACTACAATGCCGCTATTATGTCAGCCAAGTTATTAATTGACGACAACTTTTAATACAAAGTCGCAGGTTGTGAAGTACAGGTCGCTTAAAAGATGATTAGCAAAGCCTTGCTTAACCACTGTTGAGCGCATTGATTAATAGTTAGAAAAATAGGCCCGTAAATAAAAAGGAAAATAAAGAGACAAATAAACTTCACCTTTTGTGAGGTAAATATTCAGCTCTCTATTTATCGTAAATACCGCTAATCATGAAATAGCTGCTAGAGACGAGTGTGCAAGCCACATTCGCGATTATCTAATGCTTTTGTGGGATCAAAATAAGCAAACTCATTACTAAGCTGATGCGCATCCATATATTCTTCTAATGCTTTTTCTGAACTATGATACAAAGGTGCTACTTTGATAATGCCATCATTGCTGGCAGAGATTACATCTAATGTATTACGAAATTCAGTTTGCTCTTTTCTAATAGCATTTAGCCAATAATCTGGCTGTATTTGTGCAAATGCGCGTCGAAACGGCTCTAACTTCACTTGCTCTGTAAATTCACCATGTAGTGGATCGTCAACAGCGGGGACACCTTTCATTTGTGCACTTCGAAATGCAGTAGTTTGTAAAGGTGTGTAAATCAGCATATTTAAGTTCAATTGCGCTATTATTTTTTGTGCATAACGATAGGTGGCCGAGGTGTTATACCCAGAATCTATCCATAAAATAGGCAAATCGGCTTTAACTTGCACAGCCATATGCAAAATAGCCACTTCATATGGGCGAAAATTAGTGGTTAGTAATGGGGTTTCAGCACGACTAAGAGCCCATTCAATAATGTCTTGCTCGCTCTTTCCACTTATTTGTGCATTTAAAACATTTAGATCGATAGTCATTTTTTATCCAGTAATATTAGCTAGCACTTTTAATTCAATACTTTAATCGAAAAATAAAGAGAGATAGCAAAAATTAAATGTTAAGCGCGATTGCACCATCGCCTTAGCAGCAAAATCTCTATGGGTTGCTTTAGTAAATAAAGCAAATTCAAGCGCTATGAAACCCAGTAATTGCAGTTTAAAGCGCAAAAAGAGGCAAGTAGTACCTGCTTTTTGAACTTAAACATAAGAATCTACTGCTATTTAACGCGTATGTGTCACTTGATAATTAACACTGATTTCAGTGAAAGCACGCGCTAAGTCATCACTAAAGTTTTCTTGTGAAACTTGGTAGGCATTAAAGCCTGAACGTTGCATATAATCTAAGCGATCAAAGCCTACATCCCCTACAGCACGAATTTCACCTTTAAAGCCGTGGCGGGCAATAGTGCGAGCAATACTAAATCCTCGACCATCTCGCAACACAGGAAAGTCGATAGTGATCAGCGACACTTCACTCAGCACTGTTGTTAGCTCAGAAATATCATCATCCCCAATCACTAGCAAGCCAGTTATTTGCGCAGCGTCTTTTAATACATCACGATTAGCCATATAAAGTGCTAGCGGATAAATAGTAGCAGAACCTTGCCTTTGTATGTTTTGCAGCTCCAGCTTAGCTTCTTCAGCATTGCTAGATAAGTTTTCAATATTTAATAATGACCATTGATCATCGCTTTGTGTACCATTAATGAGAAGTGGCATATACATACTCCTTGAAAGGTTCTAACCCAATTCTTTTTATTACATCGCCAAATTTTTCGTCTTCAGTACGATGTTCAACAAACACATGTAAAATTTTCTCTACTGTATTAGCAACTTCGCTCGCAGAAATCGCTTTACCAATTGTTTTACCTAGTGATGCATCTGTTTTAGAACTGCCACCTAACGTAAACTGGTAATAGTTTTCACCTTTTCTATCTACTCCTAAAATACCTATATCAGCCACATGGTGGTGACCACAAGCATTAATACAACCTGACATATTTAACTGTATTTCGCCAAGATCATAAAGGTAATCTAAGTCGTCAAATTTGCGGTTAATTTGATCGGCGATAGGGAGCGTTTCGGCATTTGCTAAGGCACAGAATTCATAGCCTGGGCAGCAAATCATATCGGTTAATGTACCGATGTTTGCACGGGCTAAATTGCCTTGTGTTAAAGATTCCCACAATGCATATAAGTCAGTCACTTTTACGTCACTAAGTACCAGATTTTGATCGTGCGTTGAACGCACTTCTGCAAAACTGTATTGCTCTGCTAAGTCGGCGATAAGATCCATTTGACCGTCAGTTGCATCCCCTGGAGGTAACAACAATGGCTTCAATGAAATAACGACAATTCTGTAGCCTGCCACTTTGTGCTCAACGGTATTGCGCTCATACCAAGCTTTAAAGCTTGCGTCTTTAGCGAAGTCAGCACTTAAATCAACATTTTGTGCAGCACTAGCTTCATATGCTGGTGGTGTAAAATAGCCTTTAAACTTTTCGATTTCAGCGCTGCTTAATAACAAATCTGACTCTTTAGTGAAGTTTAACCATTCTTCTTCTACTAAAGCAGCCATTTTTTCAATGCCAAACGCTTTAACCAAGATTTTAATACGCGCTTTATACTTGTTATCACGACGTCCATTTAAGTTATAAACACGTAATATAGCGTCTAAATATGAACGAAGGTGTTTAGCTGGCAAGAACTCTTTTATCACTTGGCCAATAATTGGCGTACGCCCTAGGCCACCGCCAACTAATACTTCAAAACCAACTTCGCCATCTTCGTTAGCAATTAAGTGCAAACCAATGTCATGTACTTGCGAAGCCGCTCTGTCTTCTGGGCCACCGGTTACAGCTATTTTAAATTTACGCGGTAAGTAAGCAAATTCTGGATGAAGCGTAGACCATTGGCGAATAATTTCGCAATACGGACGTGGATCTTCAACCTCACCACTGTGAACACCTGCATAAGGGTCTGTTGTGGTGTTGCGAATACAGTTACCTGAGGTTTGTATCGCATGCATTTGCACTTGTGCTAGTTCCGCTAAAATATCCGGTACTTCTTCCAGTTTTGGCCAGTTATATTGGATATTGGTACGGGTTGTAAAATGCGCATAGTTGCGGTCATATTTACGCGAAATATCAGCAAGCTTATGCAACTGCACTGACGACATTAGTCCATAGGGAATAGCAACTCTTAACATCGGAGCTTGCCGTTGAATATATAAACCATTCATCAAGCGAAGCGCTAAGAATTCATCTTCTGCAAGCGTACCCGCTAAAAACCTATTGGTTTGATCACGGTATTGTTCAACCCGTTGTTCAACTAATTGTTGGTCGTCATTATTATATAAATACATATTTATACCTTCTAAATGGCGGTTAAAACCACTCTTTTTCAGTTCTTGTCGCAAGTGATTTATCTATCACATTGCACTGTCTTCAAATTAGTTAATGCATTGATACATTCACTAACAGCTATTTTTTCTTTACGGATATGATCATTCGGTTAAGCGAAAATAAAATATCCACCTATCAACATCAGCACGCTACCCATAATGGGTTGCATCACTGCTGCCGATAGCTTTACACCAAAGTGACTGCCTAAAAACACTCCCGGCAGAGACCCTAAAATCAAACACATCAACAGCTCTAAATCAACTGTTCCCGTTTGGTAATGACCCAAACCTGCCACGCTGGTTAAAACCACTGCGTGCACTAAATCTGTTGCTACTATTTCTGGCATTTTCATGCGCGGGTAGCAAATAATCAACAGTGCTGTTCCTAATGCACCTGCTCCAACCGACGACAAAGTCACTAAACAGCCTAGTGCAAAACCACACACTACTGTTATTAGTGGTCTGAGCTTAACCAGTGTTTTAAAAACATTTTGCTGGTCTTTCTTGCTAGTGTCAGCATTTGTGCAAGTACCGGTAAAAGTGCTGGCAAAACTCACTATTTTCGATCTAAAAAAAACAGCTAAGGCCGTCATCAGCAAAGTGGTACCAAGCACTGCGTTTATAAGCGCTTCCCTTTGCGTTAAATCGGTTAGATGTTGTAGATAATTCAACATCAACCAGCTGCCGGGTAAGCTGCCTAATAACATCAGTAATACTATTTTATAATTTATTAACTGGTGTCTATAATAATTAACAACACCGCCGCATTTCGTAATAGCGGCATACAATAAATCGGTACTTACCGCGGTTAGTAACGGCACTTGGAACACTACAATAAGCAGTGGTGTCATCAGTGCCCCTCCACCTATTCCTGTTAAACCGACCAATACACCTACTACAAATCCAGCCAGTATAAAATAAGCATCCATAACGCTACTTCAAGTAAGAATAATTGCAGCATCTTAAATTAATTTATATATAACTCAAAATACCTTTTAATGCTTTTATTATTCCATAAAGTAATTAGCAGCATTTTTTCACTTTAAATAATATTATCTAATTATAAAATAATTACGTATTACTTCATATAACAAAAAAGAATAATAAAATTCTTTTTTATTCTTTTATATTATAAATATATTTTGCCATACTTCTTCGATAGCAACACATCATCACCTAACTACAAAGCAGGAAAGATAATGGCCGTATCGACAAAGAAACTGACACATCTAAAACAATTAGAAGCAGAAAGCATACAAATCTTTCGCGAAGTCGCGGCCGAGTTTAACAACCCTGTCATGTTGTATTCTGTCGGTAAGGATTCAGCGGTAATGCTGCATTTAGCACGTAAAGCTTTCTTCCCTGGCACTCCACCGTTTCCGCTTTTACACGTAGATACCACCTGGAAGTTCAAGGAGATGATCGCATTTCGTGATCAAATGGCTAAGCAATCAGGCATGGAACTGTTAGTTCATGTCAATCAAGATGGTGTGGATATGGATATCAGCCCTTTTACCCACGGGTCTAGTAAACATACTGATGTCATGAAAACCCAAGGTTTAAAGCAGGCACTAAACAAATATAAGTTTGATGCTGCTTTTGGTGGTGCTCGTCGCGATGAAGAAAAATCTCGCGCGAAAGAAAGAATTTTTTCATTTAGAGATCCCAATCATCGTTGGGATCCTAAAAATCAGCGCCCTGAACTTTGGAATATTTTTAATACCAAGGTTGAGAAAGATGAAAGCATTCGGGTATTCCCACTATCTAATTGGACTGAACTCGATATTTGGCAATACATCTACCTTGAGAGCATTCCAATTGTGCCACTTTACCTTTCAGCACCCAGACCTGTCGTTGAGCGAGATGGTATGACCATCATGGTTGATGATGAACGCCTACCTTTAAAGGAAGGCGAAGTACCGCAGATTAAAAACATTAGATTTAGAACATTAGGCTGCTACCCCTTAACCGGTGCAGTGGAATCTACAGCAACTAATTTGCAACAAATCATTCAAGAAATGCTATTGACCAAAACGTCTGAACGACAAGGTCGCGCCATTGATCATGACGACGCAGGCTCGATGGAACTAAAGAAAATGGAAGGTTACTTTTAAGCGCTCTATAGAGCTGCTTTTAACAACCTAGATTTCAGCTATCTACTATTCGTCATCTATTTTGCCATTTGTTTTGTTATTAAAGGTCTAGATCTAACATGAGTCATCAATCAGCATTAATTAATAAAGATATAGAAAGCTACTTACATTCACACGAAAACAAGGAGCTATTAAGGTTTCTCACTTGCGGCAGCGTCGACGATGGGAAATCAACCTTAATAGGCAGGTTATTACACGATTCAAAGATGATTTACGAAGATCAGCTAGCGGCAATCAAGCAAGTTAACGCAAAAGTTGGCAATGCGGGAGATGAGTTAGATTTAGCGTTGTTAGTAGATGGCTTGCAAGCAGAGCGTGAGCAAGGCATCACCATTGATGTTGCCTATCGCTATTTCTCGACAGAAAAAAGAAAGTTCATCATTGCAGATACCCCAGGTCATGAGCAATACACACGTAACATGGCAACGGGCGCCTCAAACTGTGATTTGGCAATCATCCTTATTGATGCAAGATACGGCGTGCAAGAACAAACCAAACGCCATAGCTTCATCACCACTAAACTCGGCATTAGCCACACTATCGTTGCCATTAACAAAATGGACTTGGTTGATTTTGATGAACAGCGCTTCAACCAAATCCAACAAGAGTATCTAGAGTTCGCTAAAGCGCTTAACCCAGCGGGCCTACAATTCATCCCTATGTCAGCCCTTAAAGGGGATAATGTGGTTGATGAATCGTCCAAAATGCCTTGGTATCAAGGTAAAACTCTGCTGGATACATTAGAAAGCGTTGAGCTTAGCTCTAACTACAATTTTCAAAAGCTACGTTTTCCTGTGCAATATGTGAATCGGCCAAATCTAGATTTTCGCGGTTATTGCGGCACCATTACTTCTGGGGTTATCAAAAAAGGTGACGAAATAACCGTATTGCCTTCTGGAAAAAAATCAAAAGTCGCTTCTATTGTTACTTTTGATGGCGAGCTTGAAGAAGCTTTCCCACCTATGTCCGTCACTTTAACTCTTGAAGACGATATTGACATTTCACGCAGTGATGTTATTACACATAGCAAAGACAACATTCAAACCAGTGACAAGATTAGCGCTTCTTTAGTGTGGATGTCAGAAACCCCATTGAACATAGGCCACACTTATGACATCAAACTATTAACAGGGAGAGTCGCAGGCTCTATCACCAATATAGTACATAAGATTGATGTCAATACGCTGGATCATATTGCGGATTATAAACTCGCTTTAAATGAAACCGCACTGTGTGAGATACAACTTGAACGGCCTATTCTGGCAGACCCGTATCATGAATTACCGGCTACTGGCTCATTCATCATTATTGATAGGTTCAGTAATGCCACCATTGCAGCGGGGATGATTGAATCGGCAATACAGCAGCAAAGCGCACAGGATAAAATAGTTGGACAATCACAGTTCACTAATGTGCAAAAAGCACAGCGCTTTGGGCAAAAACCTAGCGTAATTTCTTTTAAAGCTAATAGCGCCCTGAAGATTGCTACAGCTATTTACTCATTGGAGTACAAATTAATTAATGCTGGTAGAGCAGTGGCAACGCTTACCAATTCATCACTTACCAATGCATCGCTAGATAATCGCAAAGCAGCTATTAGCATTTCAGATGCAGCCAGTTTATTAATCGAATCAGGCTTAATTGTTTTGTGTGAAGATACTGAAGATTTACGCAGTGATGTTTGTTTTGATTTATCTGATGATCAAGTAGATACGCAAAAGATAGAGGCGCTGCTAAAGAATCTCACTGATAAGAATATTATTTAACCGCTTAAGCTTTGTTATCTCTCTGGAACGGGCATCCTGTAATCCAGAAAAAGAGGTAGCAAAGCTTAAGAATATTCAATTATTTCAGATAAAAACAAAACTTCTTTAGAAACCTTCCAATTTTCAGCTCTGAAGAATTCAGCTCAACCTACTCCTAACTTTAAATTATTTCTATATAAGAATTAGCTATAGAAGATTCGCCTTTAATGACAATTATGTATAGAAAAAAATCTTAATAGGCAATAAAATAGCCGCTTATGTAGATGGAGCATAATTGCTAGCAACACATCTATAATTAAACTGAAATGAAATTACAGCTTAGCCTATCTTCTAATAGAGATAAGTATTAAAGCGATACGACTATGTGACAGATAGTCCAAACATACTATTAAGCAACAGGCATTTAATTTATTGCTATTTGCAGTATTTCGTCTTCGAAAGCCTGAGATTTATTTGCTTTTTATATGTTTATTACTGGATGCATCTGCCATGAGTGATTTTTTATTAATAATTGTTAGTACTGTTTTAGTTAACAATTTTGTGTTAGTACAGTTTTTAGGCTTATGTCCATTTATGGGAGTTTCCAACAAGTTGGAAACTGCTATGGGCATGTCTTTAGCCACCACTTTCGTACTTACGATATCTTCAGTTTGTAGCTACTTAGTGCACGAATATTTACTGACCCCCTTTTCACTAGGCTACATGAAGACTATTGCCTTCATTTTAGTGATAGCTGTGGTAGTGCAGTTTACAGAAATGGTGGTGCGCAAAACCAGCCCATTACTGCACAAGGTATTAGGCATTTTCCTCCCTCTTATTACCACTAACTGTGCAGTTTTAGGGGTCGCGTTACTCAACATAAAAAAGATGAACAATTTTATGGAGTCTATCGTGTTTGGCTTTGGCGCTGCGCTTGGTTTCTCACTGGCACTCATACTCTTTTCAGCTATTCGCGAACGCATTGCTGTTGCCGATGTCCCCTCACCTTTTAAAGGCGCTGCTGTTGGCATGGTAACTGCCGGCTTAATGTCCTTGGCTTTCTTAGGCTTTAGCGGCCTAGTACAGATTTAACGGAGATAAGATAATGAGCATTATTATTGCCGTGAGTGTACTTTTGGGACTCGCTATTATATTTGGCATGATATTAGGCTTTTCGGCCATAAAATTTCATGTTGAAGGCAACCCAATCGTCAATCAAATTGACGAAATTTTGCCACAAACACAATGCGGCCAATGTGGACACCCAGGTTGTCGCCCTTATGCTGAAAGTATTGCTAATGGTGAAGCTATTAATAAGTGCCCGCCTGGTGGACAAGCAACGATAGAAGCACTGGCTAATTTATTAGATCTAGAAGTTTTAGAACTTGATGGCGAGCATGATGAAAACCCCGTTAAAACTGTCGCTTACATACGTGAAGACGAATGTATTGGTTGTACTAAATGCATTCAAGCTTGTCCTGTTGATGCCATCTTAGGCGCAGCTAAGCAAATGCATACTGTTATTATTGATGAGTGCACAGGTTGTGATTTATGTGTTGCACCTTGCCCTGTTGACTGCATAGACATGCTACCGCTTGCGACCAATATTACTAACTGGAAATGGCAAGCACCAAGCGCTTTTAGTGATCATTCTCATCAACTTATCGCCACTGATAAAAGACCTGCCGTGGAGCTAGAATCTTAATGGGTAAAGTTTTCGCATTTCACGGTGGTATCCACCCACCTGAAAATAAACACCAATCAACACAATGCCCCATTGCTATTGCCCCTTTAGCTAAGGTTTTAAATGTACCCGTACAACAACACATAGGCGCACCTGCAAAAGTATGCGTCAATATTGGCGACAAGGTACTTAAAGGCCAACGTATTGCCGACGCTCAAGGTAAAGTTAGCGTGCCAATACACGCCCCTTCATCCGGTATTATTAAAGCAATAGCTGAGCACCCTGTGCCACATCCATCTGGAATGCCTGCTCTATGCATTAGTATTGAAACGGACGGTTTAGATGAGTGGATAGAACACAGTGGTTTAGAAGATTTTCGCACCTTAAGTAAACACCAATTAATCGATTATATTCGCGATCGCGGCATCGCTGGCATGGGTGGTGCAGGTTTTCCCACCGCCGTTAAACTACATTTAGGCGATGATCATATTGTTAACACTTTGATTATCAACGCTGCTGAATGCGAACCATATATTTCAGCCGATGACTTATTAATGCGCGAACGTGCATCACAAATAGTTTCAGGTATTGATGTTTTACAACATTTATTAGCGCCTAGTCACATCATCATTGGTATTGAAGATAATAAGCCGCAAGCTATTCGCGCCTTAGAAATAGCTATCCAAGATTGTAAGTACAATATCGATGTTGTCGGCGTCCCCACTAAATATCCTTCAGGTGGCGAAAAACAACTTATACAGCTACTCACAAACGTGGAAGTACCCAATGGTGGGATTCCAGCAGATGTCGGCATTGTTTGTCAAAATGTAGGAACTGTTTACGCTATTCACCAAGCGGTTAAGCATGGCGAGTCACTTATTAGCCGCGTTGTGACCGTTACGGGTGATGGAGTGGCAAAACCGCAGAATTATCAAACCTTAATAGGCACTCCATTTTCGCTATTATTAGAAGCTGCGGGAATGTATACCCAAAAAACCAGCCGTTTGATCGTTGGTGGGCCCATGATGGGCTTCAGCATTGATAAGTTAGACACGCCGGTAGTTAAAACTTCTAACTGTATTATCGCAGCCACATCTACTGAAATGCCGGCACCAGAACCCGCACAAGCTTGTATTCGCTGTGGATTGTGCGAGCAAGTGTGCCCTGTGCAATTGTTACCTCAGCAATTACATTGGTTTGCTAAAGGGCAGGAGTATCAAAAGGCACAGCAACACAACCTTTTTGATTGTATTGAATGCGGTGCTTGCTCTTATGTTTGCCCGAGTAACATTCCACTCGTGCAATATTACCGTCACGCTAAAACGAGTATTCGTGAAGAACAACAAGATAAACGTAAATCAGATTTAGCTAGAGAGCGTTTTGAAGCAAAACAAGATAGAGAACAACGTGCTGTTGATGAAAAGGCCGCTAAACGTAAAGCGCGCGCAGAGCAAGCTGCCAAAGCACAAGCGGAAAAGAAAGCCATTGAAAAAGCACCAGTACTTACCCCACAAGTGCAGCTTATTAGCTTACAAAATGCTTTAAAAGCGGCTAATTCAACTGTTTTAATAGCACAGCAGAAGCTTACCGATCAAACCGCACAAGGAAATAGTGCAACGCTTGATTTATGCAACTTACAATTACAAAAAGCCCAAAAACAACTAGAGCAAGCTCAACTAGCTCTCGATGCCTTTGAGTCAAAAAACGAAACTCCCGCGGTTGATACTAAAAAATTAAAAATTGCTGCAGCACAGGCTAATACAAAACTACTTAAAGCCAAGCAAGCCCTTAAAGGTGCCATTGAAAAGAGCCAGCCTGGGATAGAACTCTTAGAATCTACCATTTCGCAACTTGAGAGCGAAGCCGCTAGCGCAACAACGATGTATCTTGCAGCTACGCAAGAGTCTACGACTATTGAAAAAGCAGCTGTTACCTCCGAGGCTGAATTAGCAGCAACCACTCCGATTGCACCTGCGATTAAAGCCAGTAACGATAGTAAAGACTGTAAAAAGTTAAAAATAGCGGCTGCAATTTTACGCGCTAAGTTGAAAAAATCTCAAACTCAACTAGCACTACTCGGCGAGCAACCACCCACACAGCCGGATTATCAAAAGCTTGAAGAAGAGATTACCAGTTTACAGCAAAAGCTCGTAACGGCTGAGCAAGAATATCAACATTCAGTTGCTTTGCAGCCTGAATTAAACAGCACTGTACCCGTTAAACCTGCACTTAAATCGATACCAGAGCAATCGGCAGCCGCTATTATTGTCGATAACAAGAAACTAAAAACTATTGCGGCAATTGCTCGTACTAAAGCTAAAAAAGCGCAAAACGAACTGGATAAGTTAATTGAATCAGGCCAGCAAGATAGCTTAGTAGCAAAGCAACTTATTGAAGATTTAACTAGACTTAATGAAAAAGTACTGAGCACACAAAATACTTATCAAACAGCTAAAGGTCCAACGACCAATGCCCCTGAAGATGAAAACGAGCAACTGCAAGCCAATTTTGCTAAAGCACAAAACTTGTATGACAAAGCCAGTGCAGCGCTCATTAAGGCACAAGCAGACAACAGCCCAGCGGTAGAAAAAATGGAAACCAGCATCGCTAAATTAAAATCAAGAGTCGATAGCGCGCATAATGCTTTAACTGCCTCTTCTAGTAATAATCAGGAATAAATCATGGCCTTTATTAAAATCACCTCTCCGCATGTGCAGCGTCCAACAAAAACCGCTGACATCATGCGTTTAGTGATCATCGCCACCTTGCCTGGTTTAATTGCAATGACGTTTTTCTTTGGCTGGGGAACACTCGTTAACGTCGTTTTAGCTTCGGCAACAGCATTACTTTGCGAAACCGCTTGTATCAAACTGCGCCGACGACCCGTTCTTTTTTACCTCAAAGATAACAGCGCGTTACTCACTGCCATATTATTAGCCCTTGCACTGCCACCTTTTGCGCCATGGTGGGTAACAGTAACAGGAGTATTTGTTGCCATTGTGATCGCCAAACATATATATGGTGGTTTAGGGCAAAACCCATTTAACCCTGCGATGGTTGGCTACGCATTACTATTGGTTTCTTTTCCTGTAGAAATGACACGCTGGACCGCTCCCTTTAATTTAAGCGAGAATACATGGAATATTCTAAGCTTTAGCGACACCTTAACCATTATTTTCTCCAGTGCTAGCGATACTAATCAAGTATCTGCATTGCTTGATGCCTACACTGGTGCAACGCCTTTAGATACCCTAAAGCATCGCAATGGCTTAACCACCGAAGAGGTTTGGCAAACCAGTACTGTGATGAGTAATGTAGGCGCTTGGTATGCTGTAAGCTTGTGTTATTTTGTTGGCGGTATATTCTTAATTTATCGCAAAATATTTACGTGGCACACCCCTATTGCTTTACTGGCAACCTTAGCAATAATTTCAGCTATATTTTTTGCTATTGACCCTGACAGCTACGCAGATCCGCTAGTTCACTTAACTACCGGGGCTACAATGCTAGGGGCATTTTTCATTGCCACTGATCCTGTTACAAGTGCCACTAGCAACCGCGGTAAAATTGTTTTTGCAGCGGGCATTGCACTGCTAATATACGTAATACGCACTTGGGGAAATTATCCGGATGCTATGGCTTTTGCCGTGATGATCATGAATTTAAGCGCACCTTTTATAGATCAATATACGCAACCGAGAAGCTATGGCCATAAACGTGCTAAACAGCCTATGCTGAAGGGAAGTGACACTAAATGAACATGCTAAGCTCTTTAAAAACAAATGTACTAGGTATCGGTGTTTTCGCACTCATTACTGCGCTACTTATAGCGGTTACTTTTGTACTTACCAAAGATTCAATTGCCAGCAATATCAAGCAACAAAAATCAGCCAAGCTTTTTGAAATAATCGGTGCTACCAAATTTAATAATGATGTGTTTGAACAAACCATAGAATTAGACGGGACACCCTTTGGCTACAAAAATAGCATCACTGCCTACATAGCAATGCAAGATACTGAAATACAGGCTATTATATTTCCAGTTTTAACTGGGCGCGGCTATTCTGGTGATATTAGCTTATTGGTTGGCGTTAATGCAGATACCAGTGTTGCTGGCGTTAGAGTTATAAGCCACACTGAAACACCAGGGCTAGGTGATAAATTAGAATTGAAAAAATCGCCTTGGCTACTGAGTTTTAACCAGCAAAAAAAGCAATTAAATAATATCTGGGCTGTTAAAAAGGACGGTGGTGAATTTGATCAATTTACCGGCGCGACAATCACCCCTAGAGCTGTTGTTAACGCTGTGGGAGGAGTACTCGATTATGTTAACGCCAACCAACAGCAACTTTTTGGCGCTAAAATCAATACGCAAGCCAGTACTCAAAATCAATAACACAAACCACTTGATAAGATACACAGCCGGAGTCACCATTAATGACCACCAATTATAAAGAGCTAACCTTAAACGGCTTGTGGAAGAACAATCCAGCACTAGTGCAACTACTTGGCCTCTGTCCTTTGTTAGCTGTTACGGCCTCAGTTGTGAATGCTTTGAGCCTGGGGATTGCCAGCATGTTAGTGCTCATCGGTTCTAACTTTGCCGTATCAGTGTTTCGTAATTTTATCCCAAGTGCCGTACGCTTACCCATTTACGTGATGATCATTGCAGCTTTAGTAACGTCTATTGAATTAGCCATGCAAGCATTAACTTATGAGCTATATTTAATTCTCGGCATCTTCATTCCATTAATCGTGACTAACTGTATTATTATGGGCCGCGCCGAAGCATTTGCGGCCAAAAATCATGTACTAGCAGCACTTTACGATGGTTTTATAATGGGCTTAGGATTCACTATCGTGTTGGCTTTGTTAGGTGCTATACGTGAAATTCTAGGCACCGGCATCGTACTCGCCAATATGGACTTACTCTTCGGTGATTTTGCTAGCAGCTGGAAGTGGGTTATCTTTGAAGATTACAAAGGTTTTTTATTTGCTATCTTACCGCCAGGCGCTTTTGTTGGCCTCGGTCTTATCATTGCTTTAAAAAACTATTTCGATCAACGTAATGTGCGTAAACATAGCGCAAGCGCAAACCAGCCACTTATAATAGCACCAGTTAATCATGAATCATGAAACATGAATTTAATTTAAACTTAAACGTCGTATAAAAACCCAAACATCAATAATATAATAAAATTGTTAAAAAACAAATAATCAGCAATCTATTTATGCTAAGTTCGCTGATAAATTAGCTTTCCACGCTCTTTTTGTCTAAACTTATCACTCATTAATTAATTATAAGAATATAACTTGAAGCCATCATTTAAAATTACAATTTGTGATGATTCCCGCTTAGCTCAGCGGCAACTATCACTGGCAATTAAAGATTGGGACGCTCAAGTTACCTTCGCCGATAACGGTGCAGATGCAATTACGGCGATCAAAAATAATCAAGCTAATTTATTATTTCTTGATTTGAATATGCCCATCATGAATGGTTATCAAGTTTTAGAACAAATTCGTAAAGAAGACCTACCCACACTCGTCATTGTTGTCTCTGGTGATATTCAAAAGAAAGCTCTTAAAAAGGTCACTGATCTTGGCGCTATTGCTTTTATCACTAAACCTATTAGCCTTAATAAATTAAATGCTATTGTTGATGATTTTGGTCTTTCCAGCCAAATAAACATTAAACCAAGCACTGATAAAAATAGCCACGACACAGTAAAAAAATCCAATATTTGCCCATCACAAGAAGAGCGTTTTCAAGAAACGGCTAATATAGCGATGGGTAAGACGGCTGAAAGATTATCAGTATTATTGGATGTTTTTATTAATCTTTCAGTACCTAAAGTAAATCTAATTACCCACTCAGAACTTTATATGGTAATTAAAGACAGTGACGACAAAGATTTTACCGCTACAATAAGCCAAGGCTTTGTTGCTAGCGGTATTAGCGGTGAATCCATTTTGATGGTTGATAAGTCAGGTTTACCTTATATTTCAAAAATATTAGGCTTCCCCTCTGAAATAAATGCAGAGTTGGAGAAAGATATCCTAGTTTACTTAGCGGGTTTACTAAGCAGTTCGTTTATTGAAACTTACTTTCAGCAAATAGGTATTCAGCATATCAACCAAGGTATTCCTTCCTTTATCGATTTTAAGGGCCAATTAGATCACTTACTCGATGAAAGAGCGCTACAGCAAATGCTGTCAATTGAAGTTACTTACAAAATTCCTGAATATGATATTCGCTGCGATTTATTATTAGCTTTTACACTAGATTCAATTGAGCCAATGAATCAACGTTCGGAGTTGTTTTCATGGACACTCTAGTACCTTCACAATTTGAATTTCAACAACAGCTAGATCTATTACAATTTCTTGATATTGGTTTAATAGTCATCAACACAGATTTAGATATCAAATTGTGGAATGGTTTTATGATTAACCATACCACAATAGAAGCACAAGACGCCTTAAACCACCAGCTGTTCGATATTTGTCCCGCTATAGCCGAAGACTATTTGCGCCATAAAATTCAATCTGTCATCACTTTACAAAGCTCATTGACCATCACTTGGCAACAGCGTCCATTCTTATTTAAGATGAATAGCTATAGACCTATTACCAGCAAAGCCGAGTTTATGTATCAGAACATTCGTATTATGCCCATTATGAATGCCAATGCGATTATTGATCATATAGCTATTGTTATTTACGATGTGACAGATGCTGCCCGAGCACAGCTGAGTTTTAAAGAAAAAAATGACGAGCTTAAACTTGCAAGCCGAATAGATCCTCTTACCAAGATATGTAATCGCGGCTACTGGGAAAGCAGGCTTGAAGATGAGTTTAAGCGTTACTCTAGAACAAAATCTCCTTCAGTACTCATCATGCTCGATATAGATCATTTTAAAAACGTAAATGACACCTATGGACACCAAGGTGGAGATGCTGTGCTTCGCCGATTAGGGGAACTGTTAAAAAAACAATATCGTATTACTGATATTATCGGTCGTTACGGCGGAGAAGAGTTCGGTATCCTATTGCTTGATACCAGCACTGAACAAGCGCTTGCGCTCGCCAACAGTTTAAAAGAAGAGCTTTTAAACGACACTATTACGCATGATAAAAAAGTAATAAAGATCACTTTAAGTTTTGGCATCACTGAAATTTCAAGTAAATTTAAAAGCCATGACCAATGGATAGATATGGCAGATAAAGCACTCTATCAATCCAAACAAAATGGCCGAGACCAAGCAACCGTTCTCAACTGTAGCTAATATAACTTTATTTATACGCCCTGTTATCTTTAAAGAGCATATTCATCATTAAAGATGAGTAAAACCGGTAATAAACAATCGGTAGCACTCCCAATACAAAGAGTAATTGACTAGTTTATAGTCTTAATTATAGCTGTGGATAGTTTATTGGATAACTTTAAGGCGAAAATTTAGTAAATACTTATTTTTCTTAATTTAGAAACTTAATTTAAACTTAAAATCACTTATTTTCAAACACCTACCTAAAAAGCAACCAAGCCATTACAAAGCTAATTCTTCTTTTAATCAGCCTGTTGCAAAAAACACCTTTGTGGACTGTTTTCAAAACAGCTTTAAATTAAGCATTGCCTAGCTTAAATCTAAGAGGGTTATTAAAATAATTTTTTCAGCTAATGCTTAGGTACATGTAAGCACAATCTACTGCTCGAGGCATGCATAATGCAAACCTGGTAATTTAGGTATAAAGCTCGCACCCATGCCTATAGAAAAGGCTATCTAAGCACTACTTATTCATCGGGTAATTCTAATTCTACGTGAGTCTTTGGAACACAAATACAAGTTAAGATCTCGTCTTCTTTCAGATCAACCATTCCCTCATCTATATATTGAACTTCTCCTTGCAACAGGCGCACTTTACAACAGCCGCAGTACCCACCGCGACAGTTATAAGGCGCTGCTATATCTTGCGCTTCTAAGGAGTCTAATAAACTAGGCTCATACTGATAATAAAACGTTTGATTACCCACTTTAACCCTGGGTATTCCCATACTTTTTTGAGCTATTTTATGTGAGAAATTACTCAAAAATCAAAATCATCGAAATCACCCTCTTCTAGAGTGTTATCAATTTGCCCAACTAAATAGGAGCTAATTTCAGATTCTTGTGGCGCAACTTGCACATTATCGCTACTCAACCAAGCATTCATCCATGGTAGTGGGTTTTGTCTTGACGGGAATATCTCATCAAAACCAACTGCCTTTAAGCGCACGTTAGTAATATACTCAACATACTGGCTCAATATTTGTGCATTTAAACCAATCATAGAACCTTCACGGAATAAATACACAGCCCACTCTTTTTCTTGCTCAGCTGCTTCTGCAAATAATGCTATCGCTTCTTTTTCACACGCTTTCGCTACTTCTTTAAACTCAGCACCATCGGCGCCTGAAGCCAGCAAGTTTAATATATTTTGCGTACCGGTTAAGTGCAATGCTTCATCACGTGCAATCAGCTTAATTATTTTAGCGTTGCCTTCCATAATGGCTCGCTCAGCAAAGGCAAAAGAGCAAGCAAAGCTGACATAAAAGCGAATAGCTTCCAGTACATTAACTGACACCATTGTTAAGTACACTTTGCACTTCATATTCCACAAAGTGCAATCGTATTTGTTGCCATTTATATGATGCACGCCGTAACCATGTACATTTTGCACGCTGATTAAATTAATCAATTCATCGTACAGCTTAGTGACTGATTCTGCTCTTTTAACAATTTCGGGATTAGTAACTATTTCGTCAAAAATAACTGAAGGATCAGTCACAATATTACGGATAATATGCGTGTATGAGCGCGAGTGAACTGTTTCACTAAAAGCCCAAGTTTCCAGCCAAGTTTCTAACTCTGGAATAGATACTATCGGTAAAAAAGCAACGTTTGGAGAGCGCCCTTGTACCGAATCCAATAAGGTTTGGTACTTCAAGTTGCTTAAGAATATGTGCTTTTCATGTTCCGGCATATCAATAAAATCTTTACGATCTGCTGATAAATCCACTTCTTCTGGACGCCAAAAAAAAGAAAGCTGTTTCTCGATCAACTTCTCAAATATTGGATATTTTTGTCGATCGTAGCGTGCAACGTTAACATTTTCGCCAAAAAACATTGGCTCTTTTGTGGAATCAAAGTTTTTTGCATTAAAAGTGGTATAAGACATCAATCATGGCCAAAAATTTAAAATAAAATAGGAGTAATTAACCTCATCAATTAGTTAACTACTATTAGCAGCAATAGCGCAAAGAAAAAGAAGCGCTTAGCTTAAATTCAACTAAACGCATCTTTATCATTTGCAATTATAACTTACAAGCACCACTTGCACAGTCATCTTCCGAGTGGTTTTCAGAAGCACCATCACGCGTATTGTGATAATAAAGCGTTTTAACGCCGTACTTATAAGCCGTTAATAAATCTTTTAATAACTGTTTCATTGGTACTTTTTCTGCGGCAAATTTAGTCGGATCATAATTCGTATTCGCAGATATTGACTGATCGACAAATTTTTGCATAATGCCCACTAATTGTAAGTAGCCATCATTATTTGGGATAGTCCATAGTAGTTCATATTTATCTTTTAGCTTTAAATACTCTGGCACTACTTGCTTTAAGATGCCATCTTTACTCGCCTTAACGGATACAAAGCCACGAGGAGGCTCAATACCATTTGTTGAGTTTGTTACTTGCGAGGAAGTCTCACAAGGCATTAATGCCATTAAAGTACTATTGCGTAACCCATCACGGACGATATCTGCACGCAAAGCTTCCCAGTCATAATGTAATGGCTCATTACAATATGCATCGATATCTCTTTTATAGGTATCTATCGGCAAAATACCTTTCGAGTAAGTGGTTTCATTAAACTTAAGACAAGGGCCTGATTCTACCGCCAACTGATTTGAAGCTTTTAACAAGTTATATTGAATTGCTTCAAATGTGCGATGCACTAGACCGTTAGCAGAACCATCTGAATACTTAACACCATTCTTAGCTAAATAGTAGGCTAAGTTAGTAACCCCTACCCCTAAAGTTCGACGATAATCAGTGGCCAATTTAGCTGCTATAATAGGATAATTTTGATAATCCAACAAACTATCTAATGCACGAACAATCAACTCTGATAGCTCTGTCAACTCATCTAAACTTTCTAAAGCGCCTAAATTAAATGCTGATAAAGTACAAAGTGCTATTTCACCTTCTTCATCGTGAATATGATTTAGTGGCTTGGTCGGTAAAGCTATTTCTAAACAAAGATTAGATTGCTTAATAGGTGCAACTTTAGGATCAAAAGGGCTGTGTGTATTACAATGATCAACGTTTTGAATGTAAATACGCCCTGTAGAAGCGCGTTCAGAAGCCAAAACGCCAAATAATTCAGAGGCTTTAACAGTCGTTTTACGAATAGATTCATCTTGCTCATATTTAACATATAAGCGTTCAAATTCATCTTGATCAGCAAAAAAGGCATCGTATAAACCGGGCACTTCATGCGGGCTAAACAAAGTGATATTGCCACCTTTAACTAAGCGCTGATACATCAATTTATTCAACTGCACGCCATAATCTAAATGCCGAACTCGGTTCTCTTCAACGCCGCGGTTATTTTTCAACACTAGCAATGATTCTACTTCTAAATGCCAAACAGGATAGAACAATGTCGCTGCACCACCGCGCACTCCGCCTTGCGAGCAAGATTTAACAGCTGTTTGGAAGTGCTTGTAAAATGGAATGCATCCCGTATGAAACGCCTCACCACCGCGTATTGGGCTTCCCAACGCACGAATCCGACCAGCATTAATACCAATACCGGCTCTTTGCGAAACATATTTGACTATTGCTGATGTGGTAGAGTTTATAGAATCTAAACTATCTCCCGTTTCTATTAATACACAAGAGCTGAATTGGCGCGTTGGTGTGCGTACACCCGCCATGATCGGAGTAGGTAATGACAGCTTAAATAGTGAAGTAGCATCATAAAAACGTTTCACATAATCTAAACGTGTGGCTTTAGGATAATTTGCAAACAAACATGCAGCTACTAAAATATATAATATCTGTGGGCTTTCATAGATATCACCCGTCACTCTGTTCTGTACTAGGTACTTACCTTCTAATTGCTTAACGGCCGCATAAGAGAAATTCATATCCCGAGAATGATCAAGAAAGCCTTCTAGCTGGTCAAGTTCTTGCTCGCTATAATCTTCTAATAGATGCTTATCGTAGCGCCCCGTTTCAACCATTTTTTGAACATGCTTAAACAGCTTAGGTGGCTCAAATTGACCAAATGCACGCTTTCTAAGATGAAAAATAGCTAAACGAGCTGATAGATACTGATAATCAGGTGTTTCTTCTGAAATCAAATCCGCAGCAGATTTAATTAGTGTTTCGTGAATATCAGCCGTTTTCATGCCTTCAAAAAACTGTATGTGTGCCTTGAGCTCAACCTCTGAAGGAGAAACATGATCTAGGCCTTCAGCAGCCCAAATAACTACCCTGTGAATTTTTTCAAGATCTAACTTCTCTTGCCGACCATCCCTTTTGGTAACCATCAAATCTTGCTGCATGTAACCTTCTACCCCATCGTTAATTACTGATATAGAGACCTAAACACACCAACTGCGCACCATAACAAAGCATTAAAAACCAACTTAAATACGCATTTATCGCAATAAATTACATTATTTAGCCGGCTGTTATCTTACCTTATTATGGTGTGATACGTGATACGAAAATCTCTAGTATTGTTTGCACTTGATTAAATAAATGATATCAGTGCTATTTTGCGAATTTAATCACTCTCTTGTAACAGATTACTACTTAACCAAAACTTAAGTTATTCTCGACGTTATACAATATATGGTCGATCCCATAGAAACCAGACACTAAATATAGAGATTTCGTCATAAATTTCAACTCTTGACATTCAATAAAACCAAGCCATTTAAAGCTAAATATCACCTCAGTCCAGAGCTGGTGCGGGCAGCAAGAAAATATTTATTTTTGATTTTTATTTTTGATTTTTTTCATTTTTACTATTGCTATTTACAGTTAGCATTTTTAGAAATTTGTTGCTTAATTAGAGAGTAAAAGCATTTACAATTGATAACTGCCTCTCTATTATACGCGACCGCATTACTGACCTGATTTTTCCTTTATTGTGCTTCGTGTTAAACTTTCTAGCCAGTTATTCAAAGGCAAAACCCTACAAGTCTACTTCCTATAAAACAGTATCCCTCGTGTGTCAAATATCGTAAGTAGTGAAATAACGAGGCCAGGAAACACTAGGCATTTCATCCTATATAAGATTACCTTGCATAAGAAAATCTCATAAACAATGAAACCGTTCGCAGTAATTTTAATGTTGTGTTCGTTTATCCGCAGAAATTGAACTGTAGCTTTGTGTTTTTAGACATGAAGAATCCTTACCGATAAAGTAATTCCGTGAGGAACTCTAGAGATCCATGGCAGAAAATGACACAAAGCAGATATTTTTACCGCCTTGCTATGCATTGCTCGTGTAGATGCATATTTTATTATTATCTAAATCTCTTATATAGGCAGAATGCATGTTAGAACGTATTTTAGGCTCGCCTTCGCTCAAGCCTCCTAAATTAATGCCTTTTTTATGTAACCGATTAACTTCTTCAATTGAGTCAACATGAAAGCCAAGCATGGTACCATTTCCGTTCGACGCAGGGTTTTCATCGAACGGCTCCGCTAGAGCAAACATAAAATCTTCGTTCCCCCATAGGGTCATTCGCCCCTCTCCATGAATTTTATTTAATCCGCACCCGTCAAATAATTCATCATAAAATGTAACCGCTTTTTCTTTATTATTTGTTCCAAATACAAAATAATTCATTTTCATTGTAAGTACTCTAATTAATGTAGCGATGATTCTTAACACATTTTGCTGTGGTAAAATTCAGAGAGATAAAGTGAGTTTGTTCGATTGTCTATACTTGTAAAGACTGGAGAGCAGTTGACATAGAATAATTTATTAAAGTCTGCTCTCTTAATTTTACTATGTTGGTTTTTTGAAGGTTGAAGCCGTGTTTTTCAAATAACGGTCTCGCTATTTTGCTTGCCTCAACATGTAATTTACTAATTCCTCTAAGCCTAGCTTCGTTGATTAGGTATTGCATCAATTCGGTTGCTATACCCAATCCTTGATGATCTTTATGTACATAAAGGCAATCAATGTGGCCATTACTTTCCAGTTCGATAAAACCGACAACAATATTTCCCTCTAAAGCGACGAAAGGCTTTTTAATTTCAAGGCGTTCTTTCCAAAAAATATAGTCCGTTGGTGTCGGGGCCCAAGCCTCCAATTCTTCTTTTGAATAAACCGCATTATCTATTGAATGGACCGCGTTGTGAAACAAATCTGCTATTTCGACATAATCAAAATCTTGGTAGGGTCTAATTTCCATAGGTAGCCTTAGTATTACAATTGTGTATGCGCTTTTCTAAGACCACAGACACCTGTTTTATCTTTGCTAATCTTTAATGATCTATTAATAACTTGATAGTTTATAATTATTTATCAGTACACACGCGTATATAAACTCAGACTAAAAATTCCCGCTTTTGATCGATTTTAGCCCTCGGTTTAAGTACTAAAAATAGACGAGAATTGACACAAAGCGGACATTTTTAACGCCAAAATCCCGTGCCACCGTAAGCGTCCAGTGCATTTTTTTGTTATCTTTCGGAGCAAGATGATATGACTCTCTTGCTCATGTTATAGCCTGAAACATTAAAGCCAACACTTTTGTATAGAGCTAATGCTCTAGGATTATTGTAGGCAACTCGAAGACTTAGATAAGAGATACTTTGCTTTGAAAGTTCAGACTCCAAGACATTTATTGCGGATTTACCATAACCTTTACTTCGAAACTCTTCGAATATAAAAAAATCGCATATATATGCCTTAGAATTACTCTTATTAATGCTATACCAAAGGTACCCAACAGTGGATGAAGCAGTTACGATACGGACAATTTTGTCAGTTGATACTGGCACATTATTTGGGAAACTAGACTGAAACGAGCTCTCAGCTATTTTGATACTTTCGTTGATTTTATAACCGTGATTTAATAATAAATCTTCACTGTAGTCTTCAACAAAAATATTTTTATATTTTTCAAAATCTTCCGATCCCAATTCTTTAAAATTAATCATTACATCTTCTTTTATTAAGCTTGTGAATGAGTATAGAAACATAACGCCGCAAACACCATAGCTAAGGTTATAGCGACGAAGGAACGCAGATTTTGACTTCTGCTTAATTGGCCTCTTAAGTTTACATAGGATGTCTCAACCATAGGTTAATATGGCAGGAAATGACACAAAGAGGACATTTTTAAAGTTGGGATTAACGTTTATAGCAGCTATCATTAAAGCCCGAAGAAGAAGAAGAAGAAGAAGAAGAAGAAATATAATTCTCTGTGCCTAAACTTGTTAGCCTTTTTCTATGGCACGATATATCTTATCGACAGATTCTTCACCTCTGAAATGGAGACAATTAAAACCCAGCAAGGTGGCATTGATTATGTTCTCAGCATTATCATCCACAAACAGGCACTTTTCAGGAGAAAGTTTAAATTTCTCTAGTATGGCCTCAAAAGGCACCGTAGTCTTTTTTGTTGCTCCAATTTCATATGACCACATACAATCCTCAAATTTGTCAAAGAACTTATGCTGCGTCATTATTTGTGGAGTCCACTCTACAACATGATCAGAAAGCAGATATAGCTTAAATGACTCTGCCAATTTATTGATCATCTCCTCAGTATATGAATAAGCGATTTCAAACATTGCAACGCATTCACGATCAAATACTGGGCCGTACAAGTCACTGAGCTTGGCATTTTCGAGAAACTTTGTTCGATAATCTAGGTAAGAAATATCCCCTTTTAACAA